>JAHZBA010000051.1 GCA_019423635.1 Clostridiales bacterium | reverse complement strand
GCGCCACCTCTCCCAGAGGGAGAGGCAAGGGGGACGGGCCGATCAGGGGCAGGCCTCATAGAGCGGCGCGCCGAGTCGTGGCCCAGGCCAGCTTCTCTTGGCCCGTTGGGCCAATTCACCTCCTCGCGCCCTACGAAGGAGGACAAGAGCCTCACAGAACTCCAGGGCAGCGCTTAGCGAAGCGGAAAGCGCGGAATTAGGAGTAGAGACCGTCCGTCAACCACCCAACAGCCTCCGCCGGAAGTATCAACACGCGGGTCAAGACCCCTTCCACTGAGCGGAACGGCGCGCGCCGGCAGGGGCTTCCATATCTCTGCCCAAGCCGGGCGGGAACGACCCCCGTACATTGGCGAAATTTGACCGGAGGTCAAATTCTCGCCACAGCGTTTTTTTCTTTTGGACCGTGCACGGCCCGTTTTCTTTTTGGCAAGACCAAAAAGAAAATGGGGGGTGCATTGCCAGCTATCATCATAGCTGCAATCCACCCCCCGGCCGCAGGCCGAATCACACCGACAAAGACTCCGCCAAAACCAGCCCCGGGTTGTGCTTGGTGAGGAACCCCACACTCCACTCCCCGCCGAAGGCCACCAGCAGCCGGCCCCGGAAGTCCTCCAGAACGGCGGAGCCGGTGCAGAGGACCAAATCCTCGATCTTGCAGGGACAGGCGGTGATGAGCCGCAGGTGGTCATAGGGCAGACCCTCCATAAAGAGCTCCACTCCGTACTCCGACCGCATCCGGTACTGGAACACGTCAAACTGCAGCGTGCCCACCACACCCACAATGACCTCCTCCAGTCCCGCGCCGGGGACCTTGAAAATCTGGATGGCGCCCTCCTGGGCGATCTGCTCCGTGCCCTTGATGAACTGCTTGCGCTTCATGGTGTCCTTGGGACTGACCCGCATGAAGTGCTCCGGCTCAAAGGTGGGAATGCCGGAGTAGCGGAACTTCTTCCCCGGTACGGTGATCGTGTCGCCAATGGCGAAGAGGCCGGGGTCGAACACGCCGATGATGTCCCCGGCGTAGGCCTCCTCCACGATCTCCCGCTCCGCGGCCATCATCTGCTGAGGCTGGCTCAGCCGCAGCTTCTTGCCGCTTTGCACGTGGAAATACTCCGTGTCCCGCTGGAACTTGCCGGAGCAGATCCGCAGGAAGGCCAGCCGGTCCCGGTGGGCCTTGTTCATGTTGGCCTGGATCTTGAAGACGAAGGCGGAAAAGTTCTCCGAGAACACATCTACCTCGCCCTGGTCGGAGACCCGGCTCAGGGGAGCGGTGGTCATGCGGAGGAACTCCTCCAGAAACGGCTCCACGCCGAAGGTGGTGAGGGCGGAGCCGAAGAACACCGGGGAGAGGGTGCCGTTTCGCACCGCCTCCAGGTCGAACTCCCGGCCGGCCCCCAGCAGCTCCACCTCCTCCCGCAGGGCGGCGGCCTTGGCCTGGCCGATCATGTCCTCCAGGGCGGGGTCCTCCAGGGCCACCTCGGCGGAGCGGACCTTCTTGCCCCGCTCCTCGGCCTGGAAGAAGAGGATGCGCCCCTTCTCCCGGTCGTAGACGCCCTGGAACTCCTTGCCGCAGCCGATGGGCCAGTTGACGGCGTAGGTGTCGATGCCCAGCTCCCGCTCCACCTCCTCGCACAGCTCCAGCGGGTCCCGGGTCTCCCGGTCCATCTTGTTGATGAAGGTGAAGATGGGGATGTGCCGCAGGGCGCAGACCTTGAAGAGCTTGCGGGTCTGGGGCTCCACGCCCTTGGCCCCGTCGATGACCATGACGGCGGAATCGGCGGCCATGAGGGTGCGGTAGGTGTCCTCGGAGAAGTCCTGATGGCCGGGGGTGTCCAGGATGTTGATGCAAAAGCCGTTGTGCTGGAACTGCATGACGGAGGAGGTGACGGAGATGCCTCTTTGCTTTTCGATCTCCATCCAGTCGCTGGTGGCGGCACGGGCCCGCTTGCCCTTGACCTCTCCGGCCTGGGCGATGGCCCCGCCGTAGAGCAGGAATTTTTCCGTCAGGGTGGTTTTGCCGGCGTCGGGGTGGGAGATGATGGCGAAGGTCCTCCGCCGGGAGATTTCTTCTTGCAGGGTGGGCATAGGGGCGCCTCCTTTGCGTTGATCGGGATAACTTGGATAATTTATCACAAACTGCGGCGCTTTGCAAGAGGAATCCGCCGGAGGGGAGTGTCCAAACGTGCAGTTTATCATGTCCGCATATTCATGAAATGCTGCCGTAGGGGCGGCTATCAGCCGCCCGTCTCCCCACGAACACCGGACCTCCCTTTGGACGGATGTTGATCCCCTATACCGGTTCTCCCGCGGGACGGGCGGTTGATAACCGCCCCTACAAAATATCTCCGAATCGGACACTCTCCCGCCGGAGAGACCGGGCAACAGCAGTTAGAGTGCGCATTTGCCGGTGACGTTGTGCAGGGGCGCACACTGCGCGCCTCTGCAAGGGACTCTTTGGAATCAAAAATACCTGCGTTCAAAATTGATTTCCCTGGCCGGAGAGTTACATCCGTCTCACAAATTTGATCCGTAGGGCGTGACGACCCCGGCGCGCCGGGGTCGTCGCGCCCTACAAAAGGAGAGCAGCTGATTTTATGAGATGGGTGTGGCCGGAGAGAGGGGCCAAACGTGGGGGAAAAGAGAAGGACATGCCCATTCACGCCCCGTATGCCCAAAAGAAACCGGCGGCCTGACGGGAACTCCCCCAGGCCGCCGCTACGGGTCCTCCCCGCCGTCAATTTCCCTTTGCAGGAGCCCTCTCAGGGGCCGCCCTCCCCTTTGCCTTTCCCCGGAGTCCCCCGCCGCACCCGGCCATGCGGACCGCCTCGCCGCTCATGGCGGCCAGGCACAGGAGGTTTGGGATACACATGGCGGCGTTGCAGATGTCCGCCAGGAGGTACACCGCCTCCACGGACTGATCCGCCCCCCACAGCACCGCCAGCAGAAAGAGAGGCCGGTAGAGCCGGCGGAAGCGGCCCCGGGTCAGGTAGGTGAAGGCCGTCTCCCCCTGAAAGGCCCAGCCCAGAATGCTGGAAAAGGCGAAGAGGGTCACGGACACGGCCAGACACCCGGCCCCCAGGTCCCCCAGCACGGTGCGGAAGGCCAGAATCGTCAAGGCCCCGCCGTTCACCGGCCGGCCCAGGCTGTCCACGGTCCCCAGCACCCCGGAGCAGCAGACCGCCAGCCCCGTGACGGTGCAGATGACGATGGTATCGAAAAAGGCCCCGGTCATGCTGATGTACCCCTGCTGCACCGGGTCGGGGGTGTCGGCGGAGGCGGCGGCGATGCCGGCGGAGCCCAGGCCCGCCTCGTTGGAGAACACGCCCCGGGCCACTCCCCACCGGACAGCGGCCCAGATTCCCGCGGCGCCGCCCGCCGCCGCCCGGGGGGAGAGGGCGCTGCGGAGGATCAGAACCAGTCCCGCCGGCAGGTTTTCCAGGTTCCCCAGAATCACCGCGCCGCCTGCCGCCAGGTACACCGCCGCCATCACCGGCACCAGGACCGTGGTGACCCGGGAGATGGTGCCCAGGCCCCCCAGAATCCCCAGCAGGGCCAGGGCCGTCACGACCAGACCCACGGGCTCCGCCGGCAGGCCGAAGGCGTCCCCCAGGGCCTCCGTGATGGCGTTGGCCTGGGCCATGCCCCCCACCCCCAGGGCGGTGCCCACGGCGGCCAGGGAGAAGGCGGTGCCCAGCGCCCGGCCGGCCCTGGGGCCAAAGGCCGCCTCCATCACGTACATGGGCCCGCCGGTCCACTTCCCGTCGCCTCCCCGGCGGCGGTACTTCACGGCCAGCAGGCTCTCGGTGAACATGGTGGCCATGCCCAGCAGCGCCGACAGCTCCATCCACAGGAGGGCTCCCGGCCCGCCGGCCACCAGGGCGGTGGACACCCCCACAATGTTTCCGGTGCCCACCGTGGCCGCCAGGGCGGTCATCAGGGCCGAGAAGGGGGAGACCCCGTGGGCGCCGCCCCGGCGGGCCTCCCGGCCCAGGGCGGAGCGCAGGGCATCGCCCAGACGCCGCCAGGGGAGAAACCGCAGGCGAACCGTCAGAAGCAGCCCCGTGCCCAGCAGCAGCGCCAGGGTCCCCGGACCCCATAAGAGATTGTTGATCCGCTCCAGCAAGTCCGGCCGCCCCCTTTCCCCCCACACGCTATGCAACGGCGGGCAGAAACATGCCCGCTCCCCGGTTTCCTTCCCGGGGAACGGACATATACTGGAATATCTGCCGGAGGATCTTGGCTCTGGGATCACGGGCGGCGCAGGATCGCTCCGCTTCCCTGTCCCGGCATTTCATCCTGTACAGGAGGGAACCCATATGAATCAGCAATACCCCTTTCAGCCCATCAGCCTGACCTACGGGCTCAGCGCCCTGACGCCCTACTGCGACCCGGACACGCTGTACCTTCACCACGGCCAGTACTATACCAGGATGGTGCGGGAGCTCAACCAGCTGGTGAACCGCCACCGCCTGACCGGCCTCACCCTGACGGACCTGCTCTCCCAGGACCTCAGCCTCTCCACGGTTCAGGAGGCCAGGGTCAAAAACGCCGCCGGGGCCGTCTATAACCACGAGCTCTACTTCAACTCCGTCCAGGACACCGCCGCCCCGCCGCCTTTGAACCGCCTGGTGGGCGTGCTGATGAGTGTCTACGGCTCCATGCAGACCTTCCGGCGTCTGCTGCTGGAGGCCGCCGAGAGCCTGCCCGGTGCCGGCTGGGTGTGGCTGGCGGCGGAGCGGGGCGGCAGCCCCCATATCGTGGTCACGGAGAACAACGATGTGGTAAATCTGGAGACGGATCAGCCCATTTTTATCCTGGACATGTGGGAGCACGCCTACTTCCTGGATAATCAGTTCAACAAAGAAAAGTACCTTGATTCCTGGTTCTCCCTTCTGGACTGGAACAAGGCGGAGGCGCGCTATGAAAAGGCCTACGCCACCCTCTGAGGGCGGCGCAGGCCTCCGGCCCCCGGCGGAGATGGGAGGAGCCCTGTGTTCCTCCGGTTTCCGCCGGGTGCCGTTTTTTAGGGTCTGTTCGCATAAGACAAATATGCGGATTTTCGAGCAAATTTTCGCCGGATGCAAGGCAAAAATTTGCAGGCGTACTGACGTACGTCAAAAATTTTTAACGCGGCAGACGGCAGAATTTGCCGGAAAGACGCGTATCTGGGCTTATGGGAACAGACCCTAAGATCCTTCGGACGGACAGCGGCTCCGACGGCGTTACGGCGCGGCCTCTCCGGCCTCCTCCGGGAGCGCCGCCTCTCCGTCCTCCGGGAGCGCTGTCTCCCCGTCTGCCGGGAGCGCTGCCTCCCCATCCGCCGGGAGGTCCTCCGGTGCTGCCGCATCCTCCGGCGGGTCCAGCAGAAATTCCACCAGCCCCACCTGTTCCCCGGCGGGGTAGTAGTTCACCTGCCACAGGGGGCTCTCCTCCAGGCCCCGCTCCTCCCGGAGCTGGGCCACGGTCTGCTCCACCCGCTCAAAGCCGTCCGGGCCCCAGTAGCTGATGCGCACCGCCATCTCCGTCTTCTCCGCGTCCAGGGCCGCCTCCAGCAGGCTGTAGACCGCCTCGGGACTGGTGGCGTTCACCAGAGCCTGGATCTGCTCCGCCGTCCGGCGGTAGCCGATCTGGATGGTGGCCTCGTAGTAGCCCCGCTGGCTTTGAAGGGAGGAGGTGATGTACTCCACCGCGTAGGCCCCCAGAGGCGTCTCCTGCTGGATCTCCGCGGCGGCCCGCTCCAGAAGGTCCGACACCTCCAGATCCTCCCAGACGCCGTAGAGCCGCAGCGCAGCGGTCTCTGTGTGCTGGCCGATGAGGATCAGCAGGTCATTGACTACGTCCTGGTAGTTCTCCGCCCGCAGCGTGTCGGCGGAGCCGCTCTCCCAGAAGCGGCTGCTGTGGGGCTCCACGGTGGTATAGGTGCGCTCCAGAAGAAGGGGCGTACAGCCGCTCAGCAGACACAAAAGCAAGGCCGTGGCCGCCGCTGCTCTCCACTTCATAAAAACCTCCCCGGCTCCGCCGCGCCGATTTGGCGCGGATTTTTTCCCGCCTTCAGGGCCTCAATAGCCCAGGTCCTCGTCTACCAGCAAGACCTCCGTGGTCTGCTCCTTCCCCATCATGGGCTCCCACAGCACCACCAGTCCCCGGCAGATGCGGCCGGGGCTCTTGCAGTCGTAGCAGCGGTCTCCCTTGGCGGCGCAGGGGGTTTTGGCGCCCAGGCGCTGGGCGTTTTTCGGCGCGGCGATGTTCCGGGCCCGCCACAGGGCCTCCTCATAGGTGGGGGCCAGCTTGTTGCGGCCGATGACAAAGATCAGGCGCTCATGGCCGTACAGCGTGGAGGCTACCCGGTTGCCCGCGCCGTCGATGTTGAGGATCTCGCCGCTCTCGGCCAGGCCGTTGGCGGAGGTGAGGTACACCTGGACCCCGGCCGCCTCTGGCAGGACCTCCTTGCCGTCGCTCCAGTGCCAGAGCACGCGGTTGTGGGCGGCCAGCTTCTCCTGCACCCCCAGCTGCTGGAGGGTGACGGAGCCGCCGAAGGCCACGGAGACGCCGTCGATGCTCTCATCCAGGTAGGCCGCCGCCTCCCGGCCGGAGGCGAAGACCTTCACCTGAAAGCCCCGGTCCTCCAGATTCTTTTTCACCGCATCAAATACTGCCATGATACAAACTCCCTTCTGTTGATTATGGATCATGTGGACATGGAGAGGCGGACCTGCGTGTCCGCGAGTTCCGTATTGCGCTCAGATCTCATCCCGCCGGTAGGTGCCGAAGCCCTCCCCCAGGACCTCCCTGGCGTCGCAGACGATCAAAAAGGCCCCCTCGTCCAGCTCGTGGACCTGGCGCTTGATGGTCACAATCTCCCGCTGGCGGAAGGCAATCATCAGCACCTGCTTCTCCGCGCCGGTGTAGGCCCCCTCCCCCCGGAGGATGGTCACGCCCCGGCCCTGCCGGTTCATAAGGACCTGGGCAATCTCCTGCCAGCGGTCGGAGACGATGTAGGCCACCTTTGAGCGGTCCAGGCCGTAGAGCACCGTGTCCGTCACCTGGCTGGAGACAAACATGGCGACGCCGCCGTACAGGGCCGTCTCCAGCCGGCCGAAGGCCAGGGCCACCAGAACCAGGGCCGCCAGATCCGGCACCAGAATCAGCTTCCCCAGAGGCAGCCAGGGGAATTTCAGCTTCAAAAGCCGTCCGATGATGTCCGTGCCGCCGCTGGTGGCCCCCTGGGTGAAGACCATGCCCAGGCCCAGACCCATCAGGGCCCCGCCGCAGAGAGAGGCCAGCATGGGGTCCATGGGGGCAAAGTGCCAGAGCAGGCCGAAGAGGTCCATGGCGGCGGAGCTCACCGCCATGGAAAAGAGGGAGGAGGCCAGCAGGTGAAACCCCAGCAGCTTCCACCCCACCAGGAAGATGGGCACATTCAGCAAAAAGGCCCAGATCCCCACCGAGAGCACGGGGCACAGCACGCTGCCCACCTGGGCAAGGCCCGTCACGCCGGCCACGGCGACCTGGTTGACCTCGAAAAACGCGGCGAACGCCAGGGAGTAGAGCACAGACCCGGCGAAAATGATTCCATAACTCCGCAGCAGCTTCTTCATGGTCCCTCCTGTCTGTGAGAATTAGAAATGAGGAATGAGGAGTTAGGCTAATGTCATTGAGTTAAGCAGAAGACCCTCTCCGTCACGGCTTCGCCGTGCCACCTCTCCCAAAGGGAGAGGCAAGAGGGATACGTCCTCCCCTAAAAGGAGACGCAAGCGGTATACGCACCTCCCCTTGGCTCCCCCTTTGGGGGAGCTGTCTGGCCGCAGGCCAGACTGAGAGGGTTGGCTTAACTGAATGACATTGGGAGTTAGGAATTGTTCTTTGCGCCCCAATTCTAATTTTTAATTCCTAACTCCTAATTCCTAATTATTCGGCAGTTCCAACTGCTGCTCCTCACTGTCCTCCTGCCGCAGCCGCGCTCCGGCAGCGGGGATTGCCCGGGCGCGGTAATAGCCCGGATTGGTGATCTCCGTCTCCTCCAGCGGCCGCGCGGCCGCCAGGCGGAATTTGGGCTTGAGGTTCAGCACCGCCACGCCCTGGGTGGACCGGGTGGCCTTGGGCGAGAGCATGGACGTGTGAATAATCAGGCACCGGGGCTCCGTGGAGTACACCGCCAGCTCGCAGTCCTGAGTAATCCGGCAGATGCACACCAGGGGGGACTTGTCGGAGTAGGCCCCGGTGAGCTTGCGGCGGTTGGAGGTGGTCTTGTAGGCCGTGAGGTCCACCCGGGCCGCCTTGCCGTTTTCAAAGAAGAACAGCAGCGCCCCGGCGTAGTCCGGCCCCGGCAGCACCGCGTAGATCACGCTCTCCCCGGCGTCCATGTGGAGCTTGGCCGGGAGGTAGTCCCCCAGGACGCTGGCCTTGGCGTCGTCGAACTCGCTGAGGCGGGTCTTGTACACCTGGCACTTGTCCGTGAAGAACATGATCTCCGCGGCGGAGGTGGTCTCAAAGCTCTGGCGGAGGCCGTCGCCCTCCTTGAATTTCTGCTCCCCGCTCATCCGCAGACTCTGGGGAGTGATCTTCTTGAAGTACCCCTCCCGGGAGAGGAAGACATGAACCGGGTACTCCTCCACGGACTCGGTCTCGTCGTAGACCGCGATCTCGTGGCTGTAGACGAGGGAGGTCCGGCGGGGCTCGCCGTACTTTTTGGCGGTTTCGCTCAGCTCGTCCGCGATGATCTTCTTCACCCGCCGGGGGGTGTTCAAAATGTCTTCCAGGTCCTCGATCTCGTCCTGGAGGGCGGCGGTCTCGTTGACCCGTTTGAGGATGTACTCCTTGTTGATGTTGCGGAGTCTGATCTCCGCCACGTACTCCGCCTGGATCTGGTCGATGCCGAAGCCGATCATCAGGTTGGGGATGACCTCGGCCTCCTCCTCCGTCTCCCGGATGATGGCGATGGCCTTGTCGATGTCCAGCAGGATGCGCTTCAGACCCAGCAGCAGATGCAGCTTCTCCTTCTTGCGGGAGAGGATGAAGTACACCCGCCGCCGCACACACTCCGTGCGCCATGCGATCCACTCCTCCAGCAGGGCCTTGACTCCCAGCACACGGGGCATCCCGGCGATGAGGATGTTGAAGTTGCAGCTGAAGGTGTCCTGCAAAGGCGTCAGCTTATACAGCTTCTGCATCAGCTTCTCCGGGTCCACCCCCCGCTTGAGGTCGATGGTGAGCTTCAGGCCGCTGAGGTCCGACTCGTCCCGCATATCGCTGATCTCCTTGACCTTGCCGGCCTTCACCAGCTCCGCTACCTTGTCCAGGATCACCTCGATGGAGGTGGAGTAGGGGATCTCGAAGATCTCGATGAGATTCTCCTTCTTGTCATAGCGCCAGCGGGCCCGAACCTTGACGCCGCCCCGGCCGGTGCGGTAAATTTCCGCCAGCTCCGCCGGGTCACACACCAGCTGTCCGCCGGTGGGAAAATCCGGCGCCAGCAGGGTGGAGGCGATGTCGTGGTCGGGATTTTTCAGCAGGGCGATGGTGGTGTCGCACACCTCCGCCAGATTGAAGCCGCAGATCTGGGAGGCCATACCCACGGCGATGCCCTGATTGGCCGACACCAGCATGTTGGGATAGGTGGTGGGCAACAGGGTAGGCTCCTTGGTGGTGTTGTCATAGTTGTCCACGAAGTCCACGGCGTCACAGTCCAGATCCCGGAACAGCTCGGCGCAGATGGGGGCCAGCTTTGCCTCGGTGTACCGGCTGGCGGCATAGGCCATGTCACGGGAATAGACCTTGCCGAAGTTGCCCTTGCTGTCCACAAAGGGGTGCAGCAGCGACTCGTTTCCCTTGGCCAGACGCACCATGGTCTCGTAGATGGCCTGATCCCCGTGGGGGTTGAGGCGCATGGTCTGGCCCACGATGTTGGCGGACTTGGTGCGCCCGCCGGTGAGCAGCCCCATCTTGTACATGGTGTACAGCAGCTTCCGGTGGGAGGGCTTGAAGCCGTCGATCTCCGGAATGGCCCGGGAGACGATGACGCTCATGGCGTAGGGCATGTAGTTGGTCTCCAGGGTGTCGGTGATGGACTGCTCCACCACCGCCGGCTGGAGGCCCAGGACGTTGGGATTATTGACCTTGGGCTTGTTTTCGGTTTTCTTCTTCGGCATGGCGTTGGTTCCTTATTCGTGTTTTTCGCGGGGTGTCTATGGTTCGCTTTTTTTAGATAAACATCATCTAAATCCCCCTCCACCTGGGCCTGGGAGTTTATATTGGGGTCGAGGTGATCTTGATGATGAAACAAGAACGGAAAAGCAGACAGATATCCCTGTCTGTTACACAGCAGGACGATGCACGTTTATCTGCTTTGGCAGAAAAAACCCAGAGGACTCGGGCGGGCTATCTCCGCTGGCTCTTGCACTGGCATTTCAGAGAGCGGGAACGTCCTGATTCTGGTTGAGGAGCCATTGCAGGGGGTTGTTTTGAATATATTGGCGGATGTCCTGGAGATCTTTTTCGGTGCGGATAATATGCTCATAATAACCGCGCTGCCAAATCGGACATTCCATTTTCTTGCTGGACAATCCTTTTAATGTGTTGATAATGCCCGGCAATGACGCCGTAGGGGCCGCCGCCCTCGGCGGCCCGTCCTCCCGGCCGCGCAACCAGATCACCATATGAATATGGTCCGGCATAACGACATGGCAATCCACACCGGCCCGTCCATGATAGACATGGTCAATATTTCCAATCAATCCCTCCACGATTTCGCCGGCGGCGGTCAGAACGACTTTCGGTACCGGGTCGTTTACGGGGGACGGGCCGCCGAGGGCGGCGGCCCCTACGGCGGGTATATCGGGAAGGATCTCAGCGAGGATGTTTTCCCTTCTCACGGCTGTACAGACCGTCACAAAGTAGTATCCCGCCTGGCTGTAATCGTATTTTTTCAAACGGATTCCTTTTCTTCTCGTAAAATTTTTCACGAAATATCCGCCATCTCCAGGTACTTCCACCCGTTCTCCGCGATATGGTCCTTCCGCCCCTGGAGGTTGTCCCCCAGGAGGAGGTCGAAGACCGCCGCCGTCCGCTCCACGTCCTCCGGCATCACCCGGATCAATCGCCGGGTGGCCGGGTTCATGGTGGTCAGCCACATCATGTCCGGCTCGTTCTCGCCCAGGCCCTTGGAGCGGTCGATCTTGTATTTTTTCCCCTCCAGCTCCTTCACGATGTCGTTTTTCTCCCTGTCGGAGTAGGCAAACCAGGTCTTCTCCCCGCAGGTGATCTCAAAGAGGGGCGTCTCCGCGATATACACATACCCCTCCCGGATCAGGGTGGGGGTCAGGCGGTAGAGCATGGTCAAAACCAAGGTCCGGATCTGGAAGCCGTCCACGTCGCCGTCGGTGCAGATCACCACCTTGTTCCACCGGAGGTTATTAAGGTCAAAGGCCGACACGTCCTTGACATGCCTGTTTGTCACCTCCACACCGCAGCCCAGGACCTTGATGAGATCCGTGATGATCTCGCTTTTGAAGATCCGGGCGTAGTCCGCCTTCAGGCAGTTGAGGATCTTCCCCCGGATGGGCATGATCCCCTGGAACTCCGAGTCCCGGGCCTGCTTCACGCTTCCAAGGGCGCTGTCGCCCTCCACGATGTAGATCTCCCGCTTCTCCACGTCCCTGGTGCGGCAGTCCACGAACTTCTGCACCCGGTTTGCGATGTCGATGGAGCCGGAGAGCTTCTTTTTGATGTTCAGCCGGGCCTCCTCGGCCTTCTCCCGGCTGCGCTTGTTCAAAAGGACCTGCTCGGCGATTTTCTCCGCGTCAAAGCGGTTTTCAATGAAGTAGATCTCCAGGTTCGTCCGCAGGAACTCCGTCATGGCCTCCTGGATAAACTTGTTGGTGATGGCCTTTTTCGTCTGGTTTTCGTAGCTGGTCTGGGTGGAAAAGCTGCTGGAGACCAGCACCAGGCAGTCCTCGATATCCGCCCAGGTGATCTTGCTCTCGTTTTTCTGGTACTTGCCCTGATCCCGCAGGTACTTGTCCACGGCGGAGACAAAGGCGGATTTCGCCGCCTTCTCCGGGCTGCCGCCGTGCTCCAGGTAGCTGGAGTTGTGGTAGTACTCCGTGAGGCTGACCCGGTTGGAAAAGCAGGCGGCCACGCTGAGCTTCACCCTGTAGTCGGGCTTGTCCGACCGGTCCCGGCCCGTCTTCTCCGCCTGCCAGCAGACCGGCGAGGTGAGGCTACCCTCCCCGGCCAGCTCCGATACATAGTCGGCGATGCCGTTTTCATAGAGGAACACCGTCTCGGAGAACTCCCCCGGGGCGGTCTCGTCCAGAAGGCGGAAGGTGAGGCCGGCGTTGACCACCGCCTGGCGCTTGCACACGTCGGCGAAATACTCCAGGGGGATGGCGATGTCCGTAAAGACGTCCAGGTCCGGGAGCCACCGGGTGCGGGTGCCGGTCTTTTTCGCCTGGTTTTTCGGCAGGGGCCGCTTCTCCAGCTCCCCTGCCAGCTCCCCCCGCTCAAAGTGGAGGGCATACTCAAACCCGTCCCGCCAGACGGTGACGTCCATGTACCGGGAGGCGTACTGGGTGGCGC
>JAHZBA010000050.1 GCA_019423635.1 Clostridiales bacterium | reverse complement strand
TCATTTGGGTCTTCCTCCTTTTAGAATTTGGCGGGGTTGCCGCCAGTTTTGTCAAGGCGTCCCACGGTCCGCCCGCCCGGCGCACATACCGTGGCTAGCCGAATCCGTATCTGCTCCGGCCATGGCCTTGCGTGCTCCGCCTTGCAGGAACACCCTACCAAACCCGCCCTTTTTTGTCCAGAGATTCGGATTAGTTGTAATTCAAGTGATAAACGGCGCATTTTTATTGCCAAAATGTGCAAAATACTTGTAACAAAATCTAGGCATCCTTTTTGAGGACATAGCGCTGCCGCTGCTGGATGATCTCCCCGTCGGCGATCATTTTCTGGAGGATGGGGCGGCACTGCCGGGGGTCGATTTTCAGCAGCCGGGCAATGTCCTGGCGGTAGGCGAAGCCCTCCTTGGAGAGGTAGTCCAGAATCGCCTCCCGCTGCTGCTCCGGCGGCACCACGGTGTCTTTTAAGTAGTATTTGGCCCCCACCTGGGTCAGCTTGCCCCGCTTCACCATCTGTTTCAGGCGGTTGTAGGCGGTGGTCCTGGAGACGTGCATCAGCTCCATGGCCTCGGCGCGGGTGATGGAGCCGTTTTTGCGCAGGTGGGCCACCACCTGCCCCTCCCCGCTGGAGCGGATGGAGCAGTCCATCCGCAAATCCCGCAGCGTCACGTTGTCCAGGCCGCCCCGGATCAGGGCCGACCGCACCACCTTGGAGATCCGGGTCCGGTCGTAGGGCTGCCCGCTGCGGGGTGCCCGGAGGATGAAGTCCTCCGGCTCCGGGGCGGTGCGGTCCCGGAGCTCCTGGAGCACGGCCAGCACGCCGCTGGGCAGGGGCACCGCCCGCTCCCGCAGGTGCAGGGTCTCCCCCTCCAGCTGCTTCCAGCGCAGGACCACGATGTCCTCCAGCCGCAGGCCCAGCTGCCAGGTGAGCCACAGCGCCACCCCCGCCGGGGAGGTCTTCTCCGTCTGAAGGAGCTTCCACAGGGCGAACTCATCCAGAGGGGCCGGCTCCTCCCGGCAGATGCGGGTGGAGACCTTTTTCTCCTTCAGGTGCCCCGCAAAGTGGACGTTCAGCGCCGCCGCCTCCACACCGGTGATCCGGGAGACATACTGCCAGTCGTGCTCCTCCAGCTGACGGAGGAGGAAGTCATGGCGCAGGTCAATGAGGCGGACGGAGGTCTGCCCTCCCCGGTCCAGGGCCAGCCGGGCCAGCCGCGAGATGGACTGAGGCGTCAGAGGGCGCTGGTCCCGGTCCGAGAGCACCACGGCCTCCTCCCGGCGGTCCCGGCTGTCCCGCAGGGCCTCCAGCCAGGCGCTCAGCTCCTCCGGCATGGGGATGGAGCGGTCCACCAGCACGATCCGCTGGTCCAGGAAGTCAATCTGCGCCCAGGTGAGGCGCTGAATTTCGTCCCGCATCAGCCCCGCCTGCCAGCTCAGGCGCAGAATGGTCCCGGCGGCATTGTGGGAATTTTGCTGCAAAATGCGGATCATGGCGTCTTCATCGGGTCGGTTGACGACGTATTCCTGCATGGCCGGCTCCTTTTCATGTTACAACTATGGATCACATAAATGACTTCCATATGTTTCCTGCCCAACGGTCTCTCTTCGGTCAGATCCGAAAAATGGCAAAAGGGAAAATCTGCTGTTTGGTACAACTATAGAGCACATTTCAATATTGCCCTAAAAACAGATGAAACCGTTGCACTGCAACGGTTTCGGCGGTTTTCCATACCAAGAGAATACGATAAAAGATCACAAAAATCAATATCTTTTGCAAGATTTTCTGACGGGAGAGCGGCGGCGGAAATCTCGGAGGCGGCTGAGAGGGGCGCGGCCTGTCCTATGGGCGATCCGGTCCGTAGGGGCGGTTATCAACCGCCCGTCCGAAGGAGGTCCGGATCTCGTGGGGAGACGGGCGGCGGATCGCCGCCCCTGCGGGGGGAGAAATTGGCCTGGCCAGGGGGTAGGCTCCGCAGCCCTCATGGTGATCGGACCTTGCGGGGAGCCAGGCCGGCGAGGACGCCGGCCCCGGCAGGGCCTGCAGGAGACCTCATAAGATGCGCGATCAGACACGCCCCCGCCGAGGGGAGTGTCCGATTCGGAGATATTTTGTAGGGGCGGATATCATCCGCCCGTCCCGCGGGAGAACCGGTATGGGGGATCAATGCCCGTCCAAGGGGAGGTCCGGTGTTCGTGGGGAGACGGGCGGCTGATAGCCGCCCCTACAGCAGCGTTTCATGAATATGCGGACGTAATAAACTGCACGTTTGGACACTCCCCCCGCCGAGAAAACTCTTCCCCTTTTCCGAAAACTGGAGTATAATACCGGTGATTACGAACGAGAGCCGGAGGAACCATCATGAATCAAAACGAGATGCTGCTGCTGAAGCTGGGCGAAGTGGTCCTGAAGGGCCTGAACCGCCGCACCTTTGAAGACCGCCTGGTGACCAACGTCCGGCGGCGGCTGCGGCACTGTGGCAGCTTCCAGGTCTATCTCCGCCAGAGCACCATCTACGCCGAGCCCCAGGGGGAGGACTGCGACATGGAGGCCGCCTGGGCCGCCGCGCGGCAGGTGTTCGGCGTGGTGTCCGTGGTGCGGGCGGTGCCCTGCGAGAAGACGGTGGAGGCCATAGTGGCCACGGCCAGGGAGTACCTGGCCGGCGAGTTCGCCAAAGCCCGCACCTTCAAGGTGGAGAGCAAGCGCTCCGACAAGCAGTTCCACATGAACTCCATTCAGATCTCCCAGGCCGTGGGAGGCGATCTGGCGGAGGCCTTTCCCCAGGTGGCGGTAGACGTTCACCACCCGGACCTGATTGTCCACGTGGAGATCCGGGAGAAGCACGCCTACGTCCACGGCCCCGCGGTGCCCGGCGCTGGCGGACTGCCGGTGGGCACCGGCGGCACGGCGGTGAGTCTCCTCTCCGGAGGTCTGGACTCCCCGGTCTCGTCCTGGATGATGGCCCGCCGGGGCGTGCAGCTGGAGATGGTCCACTTCGTCTCCCCGCCCTATACCTCCCAGCAGGCCCAGGACAAGGTGCTGGAGCTGGCCCATCTCCTGACCCCCTGGTGCGGGCGGATGATCGTACACATCGTGCCCTTTACGAAGATTCAGGAGGAGATCCGCCGGCACTGCCCGGAGGAGTATTTCACCCTGATTATGCGGCGGTTCATGATGCGCCTGGCGGAGGCGGTAGCAAAGCGCATTCACGCCGGGGCATTGATTACCGGCGAGTCCCTGGGACAGGTGGCCAGCCAGACCATGCTGGCCCTGGGGTCCACGGAGGATGTGACCACCCTGCCGGTTCTGCGGCCGCTGATTGGAATGGACAAGGTGGAGATCATCCGCATGGCCCGGTCCATCGGCACCTATGACACCTCCATCCTGCCCTATGAGGACTGCTGCACCGTGTTCACGCCCCGCCATCCCGCCATCCGGCCCAGGGTGGAGGACGTCCGGGCGGCGGAGGCCGCGCTGGACGTGGAGGCCCTGGTGGCGGAGGCCCTGGCGGGAGAGACCTGGGTCCGGGTCAAGGCGTGAGGGCTTCTGACAACAGCGGCGTTCCAAGGGATTGATCTCCGCCCGCAGGGCGTGGGGTACGCCGCGGGCGCACTGCGGCATCACAACACGCCGCGCCGCGGCCCAGGCTGGTTTTCCCTGGCCCGTTTGGCCAATTTACACTCCCGCCCCCCTAAAGCATGACCGGCAGGAATTTTGATGACTGCTGTGATGGGCGGCCGCCGGGCCGCGCCTCATTTACAAAGGGGTACCATCCCCGCGCTGCGGCTCTGCCGCACAGAAAAGGAAGGTGAGCCGATGTCGCATACCGCAGAAATCATCGCCGTGGGCACGGAGCTGCTCCTGGGCAATATCGCCAACACCAACGCCCGGGAGATCTCCGAGGCCCTGTCCACTTTGGGCATCAATGTCTTCTGGCACACCACCGTAGGCGACAACCCGGAGCGTCTCCGGGAGGCCCTGGAGATCGCCCGAAAGCGGGCGGACATCCTTCTCACCACCGGCGGGCTGGGGCCCACCTACGACGATCTCACCAAGCAGACCATCTGCGCGGCCTTTGGCCGGAGGCTGGTGCCGCACCCGGAGATCCTGGAGGAGATCCGCACCTTTTACGAGACCGCCATTCACATGCCCATGCCGGCCAACAACGCCCAGCAGGCGGAGCTGCCGGAGGGCTGCACCGTCTTCGACAACCCCGTGGGCACCGCCCCCGGCTGTGCCTTTGAGGAGGCGGGGGTCCATGTGCTGATGCTCCCCGGTCCGCCCCACGAGATGCGGACCATGCTGCGCCGCTGCGCCGTGCCCTATCTGCGGGGCCTGTCCTCTGAGGTCATCGTCTCCCACGACATCATGACCTTCGGCATGGGGGAATCCGCCGTGGACCAGCTGCTCCACGAGCGCATGAGCCGCATGACCAACCCCACCCTGGCCACCTACGCCAAGCCCTTTGAGGTGCGCCTCCGGGCCACGGCCAAGGCCGCCGGTGAGGCGGAGGCGGAGGCCATGCTGGCCCCGGTGCAGGAGCTGGTGCGGGAGGCGCTGGGGGACGTGATCTACGGCGTGGACGTGGCGGATCTGGCGGAGGCCTGCTCCGCCCAGCTCCTGCGCCGGGGGTGGACCCTGGCCACGGCCGAGAGCTGCACCGGGGGGCTTGTGGCGGAGAAGATCACCGCCCTGCCGGGGGCCTCCAAGGTCTACCGGGGCGGCGTGGTCAGCTATTGGACGGAGGTGAAGGGCGCGGTGCTGGGGGTGCCCCAGGAGATTCTGGATGCCGAGGGCCCTGTCTCCGAGGCCTGCGCCCGGGCCATGGCGGAGGGTGTCCGGCGGATCACCGGAGCGGACCTGGGGGTGTCCGTCACCGGCGTGGCGGGTCCGGAGTGCGACGAGCGGGGCGTCCCCGTGGGCATTGTGTACATCGGTCTTTCCACCCCGGAGGGCACCTTCTGCCGGAGGACGGACTCCGGCCGGACCCGCCGGGACCGGATTCGGGGCATTGCCGCCAACCACGCCTTCGACGTGGTCCGCCGCTACCTCAGCGGCCTGCCCATCAACCCGGAGCACCTGAATTTCTCCCCCTGAGGGCAAAAGGGGAGCCGGCGGGTGATCCCGCCGGCTCTATATCAAAAAAGCGGCGGCGCCAAACCCAGGGGGCGGACGCTGCGCGGGGCGGTTGACTGGGGGCGAGCCGGCCGCTTGCACTATCCTATGCGGACCGCTGTCCCGCCGTCACCGCCACCATCCCGGCCGCCGGCGGCGGAAACATGAAAGAAAAGAGGCTGCTGTCATGGTTAAGATCTCTCCCTCCATCCTCTCCGCGGATTTTGCCAACCTGGAGCGGGATATTCAGAAAATTTCCAGCGCCGACTACGTCCATGTGGACGTGATGGACGGCGTCTTTGTCCCCAATATCACCATCGGCATCCCGGTGGTCAAGGCCATCCGCCCCACCACGGCGCTGCCCCTGGACGTCCACCTGATGATCGTGGAGCCGGTGCGGTATGTGGAGGCCTTCTGCGACGCCGGAGCCGATCTGGTGACGGTCCACGTGGAGTCCGACACGGAGGCCAGCCTCCAGGCGGCGCTGGACAGGATCCACGCCAAAGGGAAGCGGGCCGGGATTGTGCTCAAGCCCGCCACGCCGGCGGAGGCGGCGCTGCCGTACCTGAAAAAGGTGGACCTGATTCTGGTGATGACGGTGGAGCCGGGCTTTGGCGGCCAGAAGTTCATGGCGGACCAGATGCCGAAGGTCTCCGCCCTGCGCAGGCTGATTGACACGCAGAATCCCGCCTGTGAGCTGGAGGTGGACGGGGGCGTCTCCCTGGCCACCTGCGGGGCCTGTATTGCCGCCGGGGCCAACGTGCTGGTGGCGGGAAGCGCCGTCTATTCGGCGGAGGACATTCCGGGGCGGATTCGCGCGCTGCGGGGGTAGGCGGTGACTTCCCCATGAAAAATCCGGGAATCCTATCAGCGGCGGCGCCTGCCGGACCCACACCACCCGCGGCCCCGGGCCGCGTCTCCAGGAGGTAATGACCATGAGAAAAACCCTTGCAATCCTGGCCTGCAAGCTGGGCCGTTTCGTGGGAGGACTGGTTGGCCGCGGCAGCTCCCTGCCGGGCAAGCTGGCGTTGAAGATCTGCCCGGACATCCTCTCCCAGGTCACCCTGCCCGCCCATGTCATCGCCGTGACGGGCTCCAACGGCAAGACCTCCACGGTGGAGATGATCGCCGCCATTCTGCGCGCCGACGGAAAGCACGTGGTCTACAACGAGGAGGGCTCCAATCAGATTGAGGGCGTCACCACGCTGATTCTGACCCACGCCACCCTGGGCGGCCGGGTCCGGGCCGACGTGCTGCTGCTGGAGAGCGACGAGCGCTATGCCCGCCACAGCTTCCGCTTCTTCCATCCCACGGAGTTCGTCATCACCAACCTCTACCGGGACCAGCTGACCCGCAACGGCCACCCGGAGTGGGTCTATGACGCCATTCTCCCCGCCATCCACCCGGATACGGAGCTGATCCTAAACGCCGACGATCCCCTGTCCTCCTGCTTTGCTCAGGGGCGGGAGAACGTCAAGTGGTTTGGCCTGGACCGCTGCGCCGTCTCCTCGGAGGCCCCCTCCGGGACCTATCACGACGGGGCTTACTGCCCCCTGTGCCACGCGCCCATGACCTACGACTACGTACACTACAACCACATCGGCGCCTACCGCTGCACCAATCCCCGGTGCGGCCACTGCAAGCCCAAGACTGACTACACCGTGACGGCGGTGGATCTGGACCGGGCGGAGATCACCATCGACGGCGGCGTTCCGGTGGCGCTGGCCTTTCGGAGCATCTACAACATCTATAATATCCTGGCGGCCTACGCCGCCTGCCGTCAGGCGGGGGTGCCCTCTGAGACCTGCGCCGCCGTCCTTGGCAGCTATCTGCTGAAAAACGGGCGGATGCAGACCTTCCGCCTGGGCGCGCACCACGGAACCCTCCTCACCAGCAAGCATGAAAACTCCATCGCCTATGACACGAATCTGCGCTATATCGCCGGGCAGAAACAGCCGTGCTCCGTGCTGGTGGTGGTGGACGCGGTGAGCCGGAAGTATTTCACCAGTGAGACCAGCTGGCTGTGGGACATCGACTTCGACCAGCTGGCTGTCCCCCAGGTGCAGGAGGTGGTCCTCTCCGGGCGGTACTGCAGCGACCTGGCGGAGCGGCTCTCCTTCACGGGGGTGAAGACCTGGCGCGTCCAGCCGGACATCGCCGCCGCGGCGGCGGAGCTGAGGGCCGCCGGGGACCAGGACGTGTATGTGGTCACGTGCTTTTCCGACCGGGACAAGGTGCTGGCCCACGTGGAAAAGGAGGTGTGAGCATGGAATTTCGATTTCTCCATCTCTACCCGGATCTCATGAATCTCTACGGCAGCTACGCCAACCTCTCCGTGCTGCGGCGGTATCTGGAGGGGCTGGGCCATACCGTGGTCCTGGAGCCCGTACTGCCCGGCGGGGAGATCGACCTCTCCGGCGCGGACGTCCTCTACATGGGCGCGGGGACGGAGCGGGCCGCCAGGGCCGCCATGGAGGACTTTGCCCGGCTGGGCCCGGCGGTGAGGGCCCTGGCGGAGGACGGCGGGGTGATGCTTTTTGCCGGAACCGCCATGGAGCTGCTGGGCCGGTCCGTCACGGAGGCGGACGGGTCCTCCTATGAGGGGATCGCGCTGGCGCCCTTCACCACCGTTCACAGCACCCGCCGGATCACGGAGGACGTCTACGGCCATACGGACCTCTTCCCCGAGGCGGTGGTGGGCTTCATGAACAAGTGCGGGGTGATCTCCGGGGTGGAGACGCCGCTTTTGACGGAGCTCGCCCTGGGCTTTGGCAACGAGGGCGCCCGCTGTCCGGAGGGGTTCCACTGGAAGAACGTCTTTGCCTCGGAGCTGACGGGGCCGATTCTGGTAAAGAACCCCCGGCTGCTGGAGGTCCTGGCGAAGGCGGTCTGTGCCCGCCGGGGGGCGGAGTGGCCGGAGACACGGCCCGCGGACCCCTGGGCGGAGAAGGCCTACGCGGTGACGGAGGAACAGCTGCGGGCCCGGCAGCGCGCCTGACGGCGGCGGGCGAAACACCGCCGGCCTCCCCGCGGATGCCAAAAGCGGCCCGCCATCCGAAAGCCTGACACCCGCTGAAAGGACGCGCTCTTTTCAGCGGGTGCTTCCTGATTGTCACCGCAGACCGCGAAGCGGCCGGCAGCTGCCCATCAACCACTCCCCCAGGGCTCCGCGCGTTCGGGAGCGCCATGATTCCACCGGTCCACAGCCCCTTGCCGGCGGAAGGCGGTCATGTGCACCTGCGTTGCTTGCCGCAACGGGCGCTTCTCTGTTATGCTCGCAGGGAAAGGAGGCCGTTCTCAATGCTGAATGAAAACATGAAAGCCCTCAGAAAATCCAAAGGCCTTTCCCAGGAGGAGCTCGCCGTCAAGCTGCATGTGGTGCGGCAGACCATCTCCAAATGGGAGCAGGGGCTGTCGGTTCCGGACGCCGACATGCTGATTTCCCTATCGGAGGAATTGGAAACGCCGGTCAGCACACTGCTGGGAGAGACCGTTGCGGAGACGCGGGCCGATGATCTGCGGATCATCTCCGAGAAGCTGGAGGTCCTCAATTTGCAGCTTGCGCGCCGAAAAGCCGCGCGGCAGACGGCGGCTCACTGGTTTTGGATCTTGTTGTGCGCGGGGACCGCGGCTTTGCTTGCAGTCCTGCACCTCTTAAACAGTCCTTACCTGGGCTGGGATTACAGCCGGCCCGAAACCGCGGTCATGGGCGTGGCGTTTCACGCCTTTGAGTGGCTGTTTGTGAGAATCGCGCCGGTTGTCCTGGCGGGGTCCGTCCTTGGGATCTGTCTGACGCGGAAGAAGGGGTGAAAGCGTCCGGCGTATCACCGGAACCGTCCAAAGCGGAAAGTGCGGAGCTCCCTGCGCGCTCACGGGTGCGTTTTCCAGGCATGTCATCGCAGATCCTCCCATATAAAAGAGACAAGGCAGACCATTCTGGTCTGCCTTGTCTCTTCTCAACCGGGAAAGTTTGCCGCTCTTTTGAAAAAACGAGGCTCAGGCAATCGGGAACTCCGGGAAACCGGCGGCGCCGGCGGCAATGGCGTACTCCGGGAAGACCACCACCGGCGTTCCGTCCTCCCGCAGGTAGAAGGCGGTGCTCTCATCCACGGTGGTAAAGCCGCCCATCTCCGGCTCGAAGAAGTAGGTGAACCCGTCCTCGTCCCGGCTCTCCTCGATCTGCTTTCGGATGGACTCGTTGCAGCGCTCCACCCAGTTCTCACCCAGGAGCTCCTCCAGGGTGATGTCCCGGTCCTCCGCCAGGTCCAGGTTGTAGCAGTACCGCTCCTCCATGGAGGCCACCCAGCCCTCGGCGAAGGTGACCACGAAGGAGACCCGGGTGTCGGTCTGATAGGTCACCTGATAGTCGATGATGACGTCCATCTCCCGGTCTCCCCACTCCTCCTGGGTGCCGCCGGTGGCGAAGAAGGCCTCCTGATAGTCCGCCCAGTCCTGCCGGGCCCTGGCCAGATGGGCGTCCACCCGGGCCTGGATCATCTCGTTGACCTTTTGGGCGGTCTCGCTGTCCCCGGCGTCCACCTCCGGCACGGAGACATCGTAGTGGATGCCGTCCTGGGAGGAGGTGTAGTCCCGGACCGTCAGCACCTGGAACAATCCCCCCAGCACGGGAACCCGGGCCGCGGCGGCCGCCGCCTGGGCGGAGAGATTCAGCACGCCCACCAACACGGCAAAACACGCTGCCGCAGACACGCCCCAGGTTCGCAGCGTCCTCTGCCGCCGGCGGGCACGGCCCTGGCGGATGCCCGCCTGAACCCGCGCGTCCAGCTCCTCCGGGATGGGGGTCTGCTCATAGGCCCTGCGGGCCTCCTCAAATTCCTTCATTCCTCATCTGCTCCTTTCATGGAAACACGAAGTTTTTTCAGTGCACTGTACAGCCTGCTCTTCACGGTGTTCAAATTCCAGCCGGTGACCGCACTGATCTCCTTCAGGCTCAGGTCCTCATAGAACCGCAGGCGGATCACCGTCCCCAGCTCCGGCGGCAGCGCCTCCACCCGCCGGGCCAGGGACTCGTCCTCCGGCTCCGGGTCCCAGACGGCCTCCTCGGCCCCCTCCTGGGGGAAGGGCACCGTGCGGCTCCTCTGCCGCAGGGTATCCGTGCAGACGTTCACCAGAATCCGGAAAAACCAGCTCCGCACCGCGGCGGTGTCCCGCAGGGTGTCCTGCCGCTCCAGGGCCCGGCAGGCCGCGGACTGTACCGCGTCCAGGGCCTCCTCCCTGTTTTTCAGATAGCTGTAGGCCAGGCGGTAGCACCGGGCCTGCTCTGCCGCCAGGAAGGCAGTCAGACATTCCTCTCTCTTTTTCATAGAATCCCTCCCTTCCGGCGGCCTCAGGCCGGGATTGGCGCGTCACCGCAGTGGAAACCCGTCCATCGGCTTCCGGTGCGTTGACAAGATCGGCAAATTATAGGAACCTCCCGCCGCCAGGGCCCTTGTGCGGCGTTCACAGGATAGACGGAGCAGCGCGGAAAAAAGTTTTCCCGGACCGCAGAAATTTGAGCGCCGCAGGAAAAAAGGACGGCGCCCGCACCGGATGTGCTCCGCTCTCCCCATCCGTGGGGCCGCAGTCCCAAAGAGAGAGCGGCCCGCGCCGTGCGCGGGCCGCTTCCACGTTTGTTTGCCGCTCGACTTTATGCCTCGTACATGGCTTTGAGCTTCAGCAGGTGCTCGTAGCGGTCCATGGCCGCCTTCTCGTTGCGCTCAAACAGCTCGCCGGCGCGGTCCGGGAACTCCCGGGTCAGACGGCTGTACCGGGCCTCGTTCATCAGGAACTCCTGATAGCCGCCCTTGGGCTCCTTGGAGTCCAGGGTGAACTTGGACCCTTCCGCGGCGGGGTTGAACCGGAACAGGTTCCAGTAGCCGCACTCCACGGCCTTCTTCATCTCCACCTGGCAGTTGACCATGCCGCCCTTGATGGAGTGCATCTCGCAGGGAGAGTAGCCGATGATGAGGGACGGGCCGGGATAGGCCTCGGCCTCCTGAATGGCCTTGAGGGTCTGGGCGGGGTTGGCGCCCATGGCCACCTGGGCCACGTAGATATAGCCATAGCTCATGGCGATCTCCGCCAGGGACTTCTTCTTGATCTCCTTGCCGGCCGCGGCGAACTGCGCCACCTGGCCGATGTTGGAGGCCTTGGAGGCCTGGCCGCCGGTGTTGGAGTAGACCTCGGTGTCGAAGACGAAGATGTTCACGTCGTTGCCGCTGGCCAGCACGTGGTCCACGCCGCCGAAGCCGATGTCGTAGGCCCAGCCGTCACCGCCGAAGATCCAGATGGACTTCTTGGCCAGATACTCCTTGTCCTTGAGGATCTCCTCGCACAGGGCGCAGGCGTCGCAGTCGCAGAACTGCCTGCCGGCGGCCTTGAGCTCCTTGGCGTGGGCGGCCATCTCAGGGGCCTTGTCGCCGAAGACGTTCTTGGCCTCGGGGCTGGAGGTGAAGGCAACCACTTCATCCACCGTGCAGATGCTCTGCTCCAGGGCGGTGATATAGGCCTTGGCAGCCTCGCCGTTGGCAGCGCTGTCCTCCATGGTGTCCAGCCACTTCTGAGCGGCCTCCTTCACTGCGGGCAGTGCCCACTCCACGGCAATCAGCTTCTTGGAGCGGTCCGCCAGCCGGTCCCGGATGGCCTTCTGGCCCAGATACATGCCCAGGCCGTGCTCGGCGTTGTCCTCAAACAGGGAGTTGGACCAGGCGGGGCCGTGGCCGTCCTTGTTGGTGCAGTAGGGAGAGGTGGCCGCGGGGCCGCCCCAGATAGAGGAGCACCCGGTGGCGTTGGAGATATACATCCGATCGCCGAAGAGCTGGGTCACGAGGCGGGCATAGCTGGTCTCGGCGCAGCCGGCGCAGGAGCCGGAGAACTCCAGCATGGGCTGACGGAACTGGCTGCCGGGGACGTTGTTGGTCTGGAGCTCCTTCTTCTCGGAGACCTCAGCCACACAGTAGTTGAAGACCTCCTGCTGGGCGCTCTCCGCCTCCTGGGCGACCATCTTCAGGGCCTTCTCGCCCTTCTTGCCCGGGCAGATGCTCACGCACACGCCGCAGCCCATGCAGTCCAGAGGAGAAACGGCCATGGTGAACTTATACTCCGCCTTGCCGGTCTTGTCCACCAGCTTGGCCGCGGCGGGGGCCTTGGCGGCTTCCTCCGCAGTCAGGGCGAAGGGACGGATCGTGGCGTGGGGGCAGACATAGGCGCACTGGTTGCACTGGATGCAGTTCTCGGGCATCCAGGTGGGAACGCTGACGGCTACGCCGCGCTTTTCATAGGCGGCGGCGCCCAGCTCGAACTGGCCGTCCACGTGCTTGGAGAAGGCGGACACGGGCAGGCTGTCGCCGTCCATCTTGCCTACGGGGAAGAGGATGGTCTTCACCTGCTCCACCAGCTCGGGCTTGCCGGAGAGGACGGTGGTGTCCGGAGTATCCTGGGCGCCGGCCCAGTCGGCGGGCACCTGGAACTTGCGGTAGGCGGTGGCGCCGGCGTCGATGGCCTTGTGGTTCATATCCACCACGTCCTGGCC
>JAHZBA010000005.1:73688-107390 GCA_019423635.1 Clostridiales bacterium | reverse complement strand
GAGTCCAGATGGGGGCCGGCGCACAGGTCGGTGAACTCGCCCTGCTTGTAGAAGCTGATGACCGCGTCCTCCGGCAGGTCGTTGATGAGCTCCACCTTGAAAGGCTCGCCCTTCTCCTCCATGAACTTCACGGCCTCCGCCCGGGGCAGCTCGAACCGCTCCAGCTTCAGCTTCTCCTTGCAGATCTTGCGCATCTCCCCCTCGATCTGCTCCATGATCTCCGGGGTAAAGGGGAAGGGGGAGTCCATGTCATAGTAGAAGCCCTCGTCAATGGAGGGGCCGATGGCCAGCTTCACCTCCGGGTACAGGCGTTTCACGGCCTGCGCCAGCACGTGAGAGCAGGTGTGCCAGTAGGTTCTGCGGTAGGTCTCGTCCTCAAACGTATACTGCTTGTTTTCTTCGCTCATTGCAATTCCTCCTTGTATTGAGGGGTGATAAAAATCCCACCCCTGACGAAATCAGGGGTGGGATACAGCTGCGTATTCCCACGGTTCCACCCTGCTTGCACCCTGAAACGGGTACCGCTCGTGTCCTCTGTAACGGGAGGGCCCGTCCCGGTCGTCCCGGGCCGCTCGGGAGTGGTACGGCCGCCGCGCTCCGCAGGGCCCTTCCACCAGCCGGGCCCCTCTCTGGACGGTGCTTTGCGGGTTCTTCTCCGTCATCGCATTTGAATGGGCGTATGATATCACGCCGGGGCGGAAATGTCAAGAGGCCCGGCGGCGCCGGCTTTTTTCCCTTCGCACCGATGGATCATCCTTTCGGCAATTTTATCGCTTTCCCGCTTGTGCCAAACTGGCCAATATGATAAAATCTAATCAACAGATCCGCGTTTTTGAGGAGGATTCTCATGTTGGCAGTGGTGATTCAGTATCTGCTCTCGCCCATGGTTTTTATCCTGACCGTCATTCTTCCCGTGGTATGGTATTTTATCAATCACAAATCTGTCTGGTTCAGCATCCTATTGACCGTGCTGGTGGAAGTGATGATAAACTGGGACAACTTCCTCTATTATGAATCACGGGGTCTTGCAATCCTCTTTACCTCCGCGCAAATTGCCGTGATGGCAGGTATCATATTGACGCTGAAGGCAGTGGTTCCTAAACGGAAAAGGTAGTTTCATATTTTAGGGGCAGTGATTCCGGAGGAATCACTGCCCGTTCTGTCAGCTTGACAAAGGGAAATTTTTATCAGCATGGACCAACACGGATGGCAAAGGGGCGGCGGACGCGCACAGGGTCCTCACGCAGGCATGATAAAAGGCTTGAATCCACTGGGATTCAAGCCTTTTCCTGAAATGGTCGGACAATTTGGATATTCCGCCCCGTTTCCCCGTCTCCCCTCGGCCGAAAACCCAGCGGAGCGGATTTCGGCCGAAAGCGAAGAAATTCTCACCAGAGTGCAGTTTTCGGCGAAGCCGGAAACGGAACAGTGGTGAGAATTTCTGAACTGGCAGCGGGTGAAGGATTCGAACCCTCACATACAGAGTCAGAGTCTGCTGTGCTACCTTTACACAAACCCGCTATATCCGCTCAGTTCTGCGAACAGGTCCATTATACAGGAAAGTCTCTCTTTGTCAAGGGCTTTTTTCAAATTTTTTGCCAAAAATCCCGCTGCCTGTTCTCCGGACCATCCCGGCCGTTCCGGCTCTGCCCAAAGCCGGAACGGCCGCTTCCTCCAGGGCGTGTCTCTGCGCGGCATTCCGGAACCCCGGGAATCCTTTGACCGTACCCGGCCTTAAGAACCGCGCCTGCTTCGCTTTGCCAGGCGGATGCACTCCAGGGCGTAGCTCATCTGCAAAATCCCCCACAGCAGCATCGCCACGAAGGCGGGCAGAATCCCGATGTCAAACGTAAAGTCCAGCACAATCAGCACCACCCAGATCCAGACGCAGGCGCTCCCCGCGATTCGGAACGCATGATAGGACGCCTGACCGATCTGCTGGCGCTCCGCCTCGTCGCAGCTGTCCATCCACTTTTGATGGAACTTCGTATCGTAGACGCTGCCGTGCTTCTCCGGGTTCATCCGCTTGGTCAGGTCCACCGCCTTCTGCTGGGCAAAGATCACCAGTCCACAGGAGACCAGGAACTCCGCCACCACCGCCAGTATCGCGCCGCTGGAGAGGTATTGGACGGCCGCGGCAAAGAAGAACATGCTCAGCGCCATCTGAAGGCCGGTGAGCAGCAGCACCCAGCTCAGCTTCTCCTCTGCCTGGTCCATGGGGACCTCATCCTCCCCGTCCCAGCCCAGATACTGCCGTCTGGCGGCGGCATAGAGCAGCAGCGCCGCCCCCATGGTCACCGCTGTGGTGACCGGAATGGCCCAGGGCGCAATGGCAGTCATCAGCACATCCAGCCACACGGTCAGCCGGTCTCCCAACCCGATATTTGCGCTGATCCCGGTGAAAAACCCGATGACCCCGCCGCCGACGGCCGCCCCCAGCATGATCAGCAGAAACCGCGGCAGCGCTCTGCGGTTCTCGCTCCTCTCAGTTCTCTCCTTCATGGTCCTCGTCCTCCTGATACGTAAAAATGTCCTCTACCGTCACGCCGCAGATCCTTGCAATCTTCAGCGCCAGCGTCACCGAGGGGGAATAGTCCCCCCGCTCAATCTGACTGATGGTCTGCCGGGAAACCCCCGCCAGGCGGCCCATCTCCTGCTGGTTGACGCCCAGCCTCGCCCGGTACTCCTTCAGCCGGTTGTATAGTGGCATCTCATCGCCCCGCTTTCTGACAATTTTTGCTGTCAAATTGACAATGATCCTTGTCAATTATAGGATAGTACTGACAAGGATCGTTGTCAAGAGGAAAAGTCAAAAAACAGGAAAGGACCTCCGGAAACTCCGGAGGTCCCCTGCCGCTATTTTCGCCTCGGGTCCGGCGGCGGGTCCCGCCATTTACTGACAGGGACCGCCCGCTGCCGGAGGCGGTTCTTTACAAAATCCCGGAAGAGGGCGTACAGCACCGAGCACAGCGGGATGAAAAACAGCATCCCGGCAATGCCCATGAGGCTGCCGCCCAGGGTCACCGCCGCCAGCACCCAGATGGACGGCAGACCCACGGAGGAGCCCACCACATGGGGGTAGATCAGATTCCCCTCCACCTGCTGGAGCACCAGGAAGAGGACGATAAACATCAGCGCCTTCCAGGGGTCTGTGACGGCGATCAGCAGCGCCCCCACCGCGCAGCCGATGAAGGCCCCCACGATGGGGATCAGGGCCGTCAGGGCAATGAGGACCCCCACCAGCAGGGCATAGGGCATCCGAAAGATGGTCATGGACACCACAAACAGCGCCCCCAGGATGCAGGCCTCCAGGCACTGGCCGGAGAGGAAGCTGGAGAAGGTCCGGCCCGCCAGCCGCAGGATCTCCAGGCAGCGGTCCGCGCCCCTGGCGGGCAGAAGGGCATAGAGCACCTGCCGCCCCTGGCGGGCCAGGGCCTCCTTCTGCAAAAGGATGTAAAACGAGAAGATCAGCCCGATCACAAAGGTGCTGACGCCGCTGATGACCCCGCCGATCATTCCGCCGCCGGTGGACAGCAGCGCGCTGCCCCAGCTCTGCACCAGGGCAATGGCCTTCTGGGACAGCGCCTGCCAGTCAATCTCCAGGTTCCCCGCCAGCTCCTGCAGCAAAGGCAGGTAGCCGCTGAGGCTCTCCACCTCCCGCTGCACCCGCTCCAGCGCCCCGGGGATCTGCCGGGCAATGGACAGAACCGCCTCCGCAACGCCGGGGCCGATGACGCCGGAGGCCAGGGCCAGTACCCCGATCACCGCCGCCAGGGTCAGCACCAGGGCCAGAGGCCGGCGCAGCCGGGCCGCCCGCCGCCCCGTGAGGTTCAGGTGCCGTTCTATGGCCCGCATGGGCACGTTCAGCACAAACGCGATGGCTCCGCCCAGCAGGAAGGGGCTGATGACCCCCAGCAGCCACCGCAGTGCCAAAAAGACGGCACCCAGGTTCTGCAGGGCGCAGTAGAAGGCAATCCCCCCGCAGACCACCACCAGCAGGTCCTTGATTTTCTGCCGTTCCATAGGTTCCTCCGGTCAGTGGTTTTGGCGGTACTGCTCCGCAAACTCCAGGTACTCCCGGGCGGAGACCCGGTTCTCCTCGATCTCCGCCTCCGTCAGTGCCCGCACCACCTTGGCGGGGCTGCCCAGGATCATGGACCCCGCCGGGGCGTCCATCTTGCCGGTGACCAGGGCCCCGGCGCCCACCAGGCAGTCGTCCCCGATCCTCGCGCCGTTGAGCACAATGGCCCCCATGCCAATGAGGGTGTTGTCGCCGATGGTGCAGCCGTGGAGAATGGCGTGGTGGCCCACGGTACAGCCCCGGCCCACCACCGTCGCCGCGTGCAGCAGGGCTCCCTCCTGAATGTTGGTGTCCTCGCCGATGACGATTTCGCCCTCATCGCCCCGGAGCACGGCGTGATACCACACGTTCACGCCCCGGCCCAGGGTCACATGCTCCTCCGTCACCACGGCACCCTCACAGATCACCACATTCTCATCGGTCTTTTTCAGTTGATATGTCATAATCGTTCTCCTTTTGTATGAAGTCGGCGGGGGACGCCTCTGCCGGTCAGTCCCTCCGCCCTGAAGGACGCTCAAAGTTCCGGCGCGAAATTGCCGTCGAGGAACACCGGAATCTCCCGCCCGTCTTGGGTGGTGCCCACAATGGAGAGATCCGGCGTGCCGATCATGAAGTCCACATGGGTGATGGAGTCGTTGAGGCCCCGGGCCTTCAGCTCCTCCTTGGTCATCTGCTGGCCGCCCTCCAGACAGGGGTAGGCCTCGCCGAAGGCGATGTGGCAGGCGGCATTCTCGTCAAAGAGGGTGTTGTAGAACAGCAGCCCCGAGTTGGAGATGGGGCTGTCATAGGGCACCAGGGCCACCTCGCCGAAATAGGCGGCGCCCTCGTCCACGGAGATGGCGGCCCGGATGGTCTCCTCTCCCAGGCGGGCCGTGGCCTCTACAATCCTGCCGTCCTTCACCACAAAGCGGATATTCTCGATGACGTTTCCGTCGTGGACCAGGGGCATGGAGGCCATCACCACGCCGTTGGCCCCGGTTTTCAGGGGGGCGGTGAAGATCTCCTCCGTGGGGATGTTGGCGATATACTCCTGCCCGGAGAGGGTCACGTCGTTCCCCGCCTCCCAGATATGGCCCTCCGGCAGCTCCACCGTCAGGTCCGTGCCCAGGGCGTTCTTATAGTGCAGGGACCGGAACCGCAGGGCATTCAGCCGGTCCACCCGCCGGTGAAGCGTGGCCAGATGGTCCTGCCAGCGCTCCACGGCTTTGCCGTCGCCGGTGATGCGGACGGCGGCGAAGATGGCGTCCCACAGGGCCTCCACCGCCTCCTCGTCCCCCATGTCCGGGAAGACCCGCACCGCCCAGCTGGGGATGGGGATGGAGGCGATGCACCAGGGAAAGCCTCCGCACATCTGGAGCCGGTCAAAGTCCCTGAGGGCCTTGCCGCTGGCCTGCTGGGCCCGGATAATCCGCCGGGAGTCCACCCCCTTGAGATTCTCCGGGTCGCTGGCGGAGATGGCCAGATATGCCGTGCCCTCCAGGGCGTAGTCGTTGAAAAAGTGCCGCCGCCACAGGGGCACGTGGTCAAAGACCTCCTCGCCGGCGTGGAGGTACTTCATACGGGTCATGGCGTCGTCGTTCCAGTTCATGACCACCTCGCAGCAGCCGGCGCCGTAGGCCTCCCGGGCGCAGAGCCGGGCAAAGGCGGCGCACTCCACCGGGGCGGAGATCACCATCCGCTGGCCCTTTTGGACATTCAGGCCCACCCGGACCAGCAGCCGGGCGTATTCCTGTAATCTCTCTTCCATGAAATCATCCTTTCCAGTTTGGTATCAATATGCGCGCTTTTTGAGAGAACGTAAAGAGGTGCGGGGCAGGATTCCAAAAAGGTTCCCGCATCCGCCCGTCAGGCGGCAGGGGCCGGCCCCGGCGATCAAACCGCCTCCCGGTCCCGCCGCAGGCTGATGATGGTGCCGTTGAGCTCCGCCCCCATAATCAGCACCACGGCGCTCATGTTCAGCCAGATCAAAAGGGCAATCACCGTACCGATGGAGCCATACACCAGGGAGTAATTGGCCACGTTGTCCACATAGAAGGCGTACAGCCAGCTCAGCCCCATCCAGGCCGCCAGGGCGGCCAGAGTCCCCGGCCAGATGTTCCGCCAGGGCTGGCGGGCATCCTGGGCCAGGGCGTAGAGGAAAAACAGGGCGAAGAAGCACACCGCCGCCACCGCCGGGAACCGCAGCCGGGTCCAGGTCTCAGCGAAAAAGGCCGGCAGGCGGAGATGCTCCACCGCATAGCCCAGCAGGTGCTCTCCCACGGTCATCAGCGCCAAACTCAGAGCGATGGTGACAATCAGCAGCACTGTGTACAGCAGCGTCTTCAGAAGATGGGAGAAGGTCTCCCGGGGCGGGCCCAGATGGTAGGCCGTCCGCACGGCCCGCATGAGGGTATTGGTGGCCCGCATGGGGAAATAGATGGAGAAGAACAGCCCGAAAAACAGCAGGTGGGGACTGGGGGCGCTGCGCACATAGTTCAGATACATTCCGATCAAGCCCACCACGTCCCGGGGCAGAATCTCCTCCAGGGCCAGGAGAATCCCCGCCACATCCAGCTGCAAAAGGCCCAGCAGGGCGCTGAAAAAGATCAGGAAGGGGAAGATCATAAACAGCAGGTAGAACGCCAGCGCGGCGCTCTGAATCGCCACATTGTGCCGGAGATACCGCCGGACCATGAGATAGATTCCGCGCAGAAAGCGGCTGCGGGGAAGATGGAACTCCACGAGGCTTTCACCTCCCTGTCTTTTTTGACTCGCCCGGACCGGCGGAAAAAGGGCGCAGATCTCGGCCAGCGCCGGTTTCCCGCCTGTTTACTGCCATTTTGCCCAAATTTCCGGACAATAGCCCACCGTGGCCTCTCTGCCGTTGCGGACGATGGGCGTCTGGAACAGCTCCGGGTGCTCCAGGAGCTTCTCCTCCTGAGCCTCCGGGGTGATGTAGGGCATGTACAGCGCCTCATAGGCCCGGCATTTCGTGTTCACCAGGGCCTCAAAGCCCACTTTCTGCTTGACAGACTGGTACTCCCGGGGCGATAATCCCTTTGAGGGAACATCAATGTACTGGTATTTGATGCGGCGCTCCTTGAACCACCGCTCCGCCTTCCTGGTGTCGAAGGACTTGGAGGAGCCGAAAATCTGAATGTTCATAGAAAATCCTCCTGAGTAGTCCGCAGCGTCCGCGCCGGCTGCCAAAACAGGCTTTCGCCAGCGCCTGCCGTCACAAGACCGGATCGAGCGGCCGCGTTTTCAATCATTTGATTATGGGGGGCATGGGAATGAAAGTCAACACATATATAAGCGGCGCAGTCCGGCAGTTCGCCTACTGGTTTGCGCACGGAACCCTGGGCCATCCGCTCTTGGATGACATTGACTACATCGGTGAAATTTTGAAAGAGGAAAGCTCCTTCGCAGAGCAGGCCTTTGCCATTTTTATGAACAACCTGGAGCTGGATGAGGACGGAAGCGTCCGGAACTACGCCCACTGCGAACACCGGGCCGCCCAGTACATCCGGTGCTACTTTGACCCGGACTACAAAGCGGACCCGCCCTTTGCGTTCTGGGAGGTCGAGCTCCACCCGGTGAGCAGGGACGCCTACCAGACCTGAGCGCATCTCCCGTTCACGCCAAACGAATCCGGACCTCCCGCGGCGCGGGAGATCAATAGACGTCCATCTGTACCTTCCAAACATCCAACATTGAGATAACATTGAGAGAGGAGCGCTTACCATGACCGACGCAGTGAAGCAGCTCAAGAACCTGGTGGACCACGCCCGGCGCATCGTCTTCTTCGGCGGGGCCGGGGTCAGCACGGAGTCCGGCATCCCGGATTTCCGCAGCACCGGCGGGTTATATCACCAGGAATGGAAATATCCGCCTGAGACGATTTTAAGCCATACCTTTTATAAAAGCAACCCCGAAGAATTTTTCCGCTTCTACCGGGCCAAGCTCCTGGCCCCCGACGCCCGGCCCAACGACGCCCACAAAAAGCTTGCCCAGTGGGAGGCGGAGGGAAAGCTCACCGCCGTCATCACCCAGAATATCGACGGGCTCCATCAGGCCGCCGGCAGCAAAAACGTCCTGGAGCTCCACGGCAGTGTCCACCGCAACCACTGCGAGCACTGCGGGAAATTCTATGATCTCCATCACATTCTGAACACCACCGGCGTCCCCCGCTGCACCTGCGGCGGGATCATCAAGCCCGACGTGGTCCTCTATGAGGAGGGACTGGATCAGGAGCTCCTGAACCGCTCCGTCCAGGCCCTGTCGGAGTCCGACCTGCTGATCATCGGGGGAACCTCCCTGAACGTCTGGCCCGCCGCCGGGCTGATCCACTACTACGGCGGGCAGGATCTGGTTTTGATCAACAAATCCGCCGTGGGACAGGATCTGAACGCCGGACTGGTCATCACCGATCCCATCGGACAGGTTCTGGCCCAGCTGTAATTTTTGTAAGTTCTGACAAATCCGAACCCCATCTGCGGCGCCGTTCGACCGGAACGGCGCCGCTTTTGCCAAAGGCCGCCCTTTAAAATGCAGGATAAAATATTTTTTATGCAAAATTACGTAAATTTCTGGGAATATTTTTATATTTCCCCCTTGAATATGAAGGATATCTATGATAATATTGCACCATCGTGGAACCTGTCTGGAAAGGAGCAGCCTATGATCTGGAATGAAAACCGTGAAAACGCCTACTGTGAGATCACCCCTGCCCTGCTGGCCTTAAAGGAGCAGTGGGAGAAGAAGAACTACATCGACCCGCAGCTGTACCGGGAGTACAACGTCAAGCGGGGGCTCCGGGACGAGGACGGCCGCGGCGTTCTGACGGGCCTGACCCGCGTGGCGGAGATCCAGTCCTACCGCGTCTCCTCCGGCCCGGACGGGGAGCACATCCGCCCGGCCGACGGCGTTTTGTACTACCGGGGGATCGACTGCCGGGAAATCGTCCGGGGCTCCGCCCAGCGGGGACGTTTCGCCTTTGAGGAGACGGCGTACCTGCTCCTCTTCGGGGAGCTGCCCAATAAGGAGCAGCTCCAGGACTTCTGCGTCCAGCTGGCCTCCTACCGGACGCTGCCCACCAACTTCTTCCGGGACGTCATCATGAAGACGCCTCCGAAAGATCTGATGAACACCATGCAGCGGGCTATTTTGACGCTCTTCTGCTACGACGACAAGCCCAACGACATCACGCTGGAAAACGTCCTGCGGCAGAACCTCCAGCTCACCGCCAACATGCCGGTGCTGGCGATCTACGCCTACCAGGCCTGGCGGTACAGCCAGGGGGAGAGCCTCTTCATCCATGTGCCCCAGCCGGCCCTCTCCACCGCCGAGAACTTCCTGCGGATGCTGCGGGAGGACCGGGGCTACACGAAGCTGGAGGCCCGGGTACTGGATGTGGCGCTGGTGCTCCACGCCGACCACGGCGGCGGCAACAACTCCACCTTCACCAACCACGTGGTCACCTCCTCCGGCACGGACACCTACTCCGCCATTGCGGCGGCCATGGCCGCCCTGAAGGGCCCCCGCCACGGCGGCGCCAACAGCAAGGTCATGGAGATGATGGCCGACATCAAGGTCCACGTGCGGAACTGGCAGGATGAGCAGGAGGTTGCCGGATATCTGACGCGGATGCTGGACAAGGATGCCTTTGACCACACCGGACTGATCTATGGTCTCGGCCACGCCGTCTACACGAAATCCGATCCCCGCTGCGAGGTCTTCCGGGAATACGTGCGGCGTCTTGCGGCGGAAAAGCAGCGGGAGCGGGAGATGGCGCTGTACACCAACGTGGAGAAGGTGGGCAAGCGGCTTTTGCTGGAGCGCCAGGGCCGGGAGGCCATCTCCACCAATATCGACTTCTACAGCGGCTTCGTCTACGAGATGCTGGGCCTGCCCATGGAGCTGTATACCCCGCTGTTCGCCGTGGCCAGAATTGCCGGCTGGAGCGCCCACCGGATGGAGGAGCTGTCCTCCGGCGGCAAGCTGATCCGGCCCCGCTACGAGTGCGTGGAGGAAACCCGCTCCTACATCCCGATGGAAAAACGCTGAATCTCCCTCCCCTGCCGGGTTTCCTCCGGCAGGGGAAATTTTTTCGAAAAAGCAAAAATTATGGGTTGACAAAGCGGGCATTTCTCGCTATAATGATCAAGCAGTCTTTTCCAGGGGATACACAAATCTGCGGCTGTGCTGGAACTGGTAGACAGGCCAGCTTGAGGTGCTGGTGTCAAATCGACGTGTGGGTTCAAGTCCCGTCAGCCGCACCAGGTCCTCCCTTGAGGAGACCAACCACGCTATGCGCGAGTGGTGGAATTGGCAGACTCGCTAGATTCAGGTTCTAGTGTCCTTTACGGACGTGCGGGTTCAAGTCCCGCCTCGCGCACCAAAAAGAGAGACACGCTAAGGCGTGTCTCTCTTTTTGGTGCGGTGGGGTTCATGGAGCACACAGGAGGAAAATCCGCAGAGGCTCTCTGCGCGCACCTCGTCCTGCCGGGCCAGAGAGGTCCCACCCATCTGGCCGATGTTTCTGTGCATCTTTTTGCCTCCGGCGCATATACTGGAGAAATGCGAAAACAGGAGGCTGTTATGAAAGAACATACGCTCCCCCCGGGGGATATTGACGATCTGATCTTCCAGGACTGCTGGCTTGCCAGCGACCGGTGACCGCCGATGCGCGGCCGCCGCCTTTCCCGTTGAACCGCCCGGACGCCGCAAAGGACGTCCGGGCGGTTCCGCCTCTCTCAGCGCTACCCGGTTAAGGCCCGCAGATGACGCCGCCGCCTACTACTTGGTCTCCGTCGTACAGCACCGCCGCCTGACCAGGGGTCACCGCCCGCTGGGGCTCCGCAAAGGTCACGCGGAACCGCCCGCCCGGCAGGGGCTCCGCCACAGCCTCCGCCTCCCGCTGGCTGTAGCGGGTTTTGACGGTGACCGCCATAGGCGCCTCCAGCGCCGGGACTGCGATCCAGTTGGCCTGCTCTGCCGTCAGGGTATGGCTCCACAGGGCGCTGTCGGGTCCCAGACGGATGGTGTTGGTCTCCGGGTCCTTCTCCAGCACATAGAGGGGCTCCTCGGTGGACAGGCCCAGCCCCTTGTGCTGGCCCAGCGTATAGCGGATCAGGCCCCGGTGGCTGCCCAGCCTGCGGCCCTCCCGGTCCAGGAAATCCCCCGCCGGGGCGGCCTGCCCCCAGGCTCGTTCAATAAAGCCCGCATAGTCCCCGTCCGGCACAAAGCAGATGTCCTGGCTGTCCCGCTTTCGGGCGTTCACCAGGTTGTGCTCCTCCGCCAGCCGCCGGACCTGCGCCTTGTCCAGGCCGCCCAGAGGGAAGAGGGTGTGGGCCAGCTGGTCCTGGGTCAGGGAATAGAGGAAGTAGCTCTGGTCCTTGCGGCGGTCCAGCCCCCGCTTCAGGAGATACCGCCCGGAGGCCGCATCCCGCTCCACCCGGGCGTAATGGCCGGTAGCCAGATAGTCTCCCCCCAGCGTACGGACCCGGTCCAGCAGGGCGCCGAACTTCACCGCCCGGTTGCACACGATGCAGGGATTCGGGGTTCGGCCCCGGCGGTACTCCCGGATGAAGTCCTCCATCACCGTCTCCTGAAACACCCCGGAAAAATCAAATACATAATAGGGAATCCCCAGCCGCCGGGCCACCAGACCCGCGTCCTCCGCGTCCGGCTGGCTGCAGCAGCGCCGGCTCCCCGTCTCTTCCGTCTCCTCGCCTCGCAGCAGCCGCAGGTGAACTCCCGAGAGCCGGTGTCCTGCCTGCTCCAGCAGCAGCGCGGCCACGGAGCTGTCCACCCCGCCGCTCATCGCCACAAACGTATGGGGCATCCGCCTCACCTCCCTTTTGGAAATCGCCGGTCCTGTTTGAAAGATCTGAAACCGGCGGCCCGCCTGCAAAGATCCGCCCTGATCCGGAGGGCACTTCCCTGCGGCTCCCCGCCGCGTTTCAAACAGGTCCCGGACCATCATACACGCTTTTTCGGAAAAAGAAAAGGCTGTGAAGGAACTCACAGCCTTTTTTCCGGATACTCACTCCTGGTTCCGCAGCAAAAATGCCTTGACCGGCAGGGCGTCTGCCAATCCCAGCAGCGTCCGGTTGAACCCGCCGCTGTAGTCAAAGCGGACGTCGGAGACGGTTCCGCCCAGCCGGCGGTCCGGCAGGGAGAGGGTAAAACGGCTCCCCTTCCCCTCCCGGGACTCCGCCAGCATGGCGCCGCCCATGGCCTCTGCCAGACGGCGGCACACCGCCAGACCCAGCCCCGCCCCGTAGACCGGCAGTTCCGGCTGGCTGCCGCGGCTTCCGCTCTCAAACAGCGTCCCCAGCCGCTCCTCCGGGATACCGCAGCCGGTGTCCTCCACCGACAGCAGCACCCTCCCCGGCGCCGCCCGCAGCTCCACTGCAACCACGCCCCCTGCGGAGGTGAACTTCATGGCGTTGGACAGCAGCTGGTAGAGAATCTGCTCCAGCGCGTCGCCGTCCACCGCGCACAGGTGCCGCTCCATGGTGCAGACGAAGCGCAGCTGCAATCCCATGGCCTCCGCCAGTCCCGCCGCCTGCTCGCACTGCTCCCCCACCAGCTCCACCAGCTCCCGGTCCCGGAGCTGTGGCTGCCAGCCCTCCGCCAGGGAGGCCGCCAGGGAGAGGTTGTTCACCAGCCGCAGCAGGCGGTAATAGCTCTGGTCCATCAGCGCCGCCTGCCGGTCCAGTGCCGGGTCCCGTTCCCGGGCCTCTGCCGGAACCAGCTGCAGCTCCGCCATACGAAGGTTGGTCAAGGCGCTTCGTGCCTGTGACGCAATCCCGGGCAGCAGCGCCAACAGCTCGCCTTTTTCTGAATTCATGAAACATCCCTCCCGGCCCTTCGCCGCGTCCTTACTTGGCGCCGGCCCTGTCTGACATCCTATGTATCATCTGCCGCATACGGTTCTTCCACACGAGGAAAAGCCTGCCTGCGGCACCAACAGAATACCAGAGGTTTGCCGAAAAAACAAGAAGTTTGTCGAAAGCTGTCGAAGTGCGGGACCAGAGAAAACGCACCGGTCCGGTGCGTTCATGTATAAACCGCTGGAAACAGGAAATCCTCTCCATCAGGATATCCCCCAGGGGAACCGCCCGGGAGGGATCACCGCCCTGCCTGCCGGTGCCGCCGCAGGAATCGCTTCCCGCAGGGCGGAGAGGGGCGGACCGCCTCGAAGCAGCGCACAAACCAACCCAAATCAAACGGGATGCTCCTTCCCTCAGGAGATCATCCCGGACAGGAGGAATCTCTGATGAGCGTGGATTTCAAAAGCAGCGAGACACTGAAAAACCTGATGCGGGCCTTCGCCGGGGAGAGCCAGGCCCGAAACCGCTACACCTATGCCGCCGCCCTGTGCGGGGGACAGAAGCTCCAGGCCCTGGAGGCGGTGTTTCAGTTCACCGCCGGACAGGAGCTGGAGCACGCGGAGATCTTTTACAACCACATGAAGGAGCTGGCCGGCGGCACTGTCCAGATCGATGGAGGCTATCCGGTGGATCTCACCAACGACGTGCTGGAGCTGCTGCGCCGGGCCCAGCACAACGAATATGAGGAATTCGACCCGGTGTACAAGTCCTTTGGAGACACCGCCCAGAAAGAGGGCTTCCCCCAGATCGCCGCCTCCTTCTGGAAGATCGCCCCCATTGAGCGCAGCCACGGAGACCGCTTCGGCCGTCTGGCGGACCTGCTGGAGGGCGGCAAGCTCTTCGTCTCCGACGTCAAGTGCGGCTGGATGTGCCTCAACTGCGGCCACATCCAGGAGAGCCTGGAGGCCCCGAAGGTCTGTCCCGTCTGCACCCATGACCAGGGATATTTCCTCCGCCTGGAGATGGCCCCCTACGCCGGCGGGCTGGTGAAATAAAAGGCAGCCGTTCTCTTCCCCAGACAAAAAGCACCCCGGACGCCTGCGGCGTCCGGGGTGCGCTGTCTTTAATTCGTCTTTGCGATGGTGTTGGAGAAATTGAACCAGCCGCGGCCGTCCCGGCAGGCGCCGGTGAGGGTCTCCCGCAGCGTCCAGGCGGTGCCCTTGGTGTACAGGGGGGTCAGGGCGCAGTCCTCCAGCAGCAGCGCCTCCGCGTCATGGAGGCAGCCCATGCGGGCGGTGCCGTCGGCGGCGTGGGCGATGATGGACATCAGCGTATCGTAGGCGCTGTTCTCGTAATCGGCCACGTTGTCCTGGCTGTCGGAGGTCCAGGACATCAAAAAGCACTCCGCATCGTTGCCCCAGGCGTCCAGCTCTACCCCCGCCAGGGCATACTCCCCGGCCCGCAGGGCGGCCCACAGCTCCTGGCGGTCTGCCACCGCCCTCGGTGTCACCGTCACCCCCAGCAGATCCTGCCAGCGCCTGCTCAGCGCCTGCGCCACGGCGCCGCTGACGCCGTCCTCCACATAGAGGTACTCCAGCTCTCCCAGCTCTGCTCCGCCGCTGTAGCCGGCCTCGTTCAGCGCCTCCCGCGCCTGTTGGCAGCGCTCCAGGAAGGTCTCCGTGTCATTGTCCAGCAGCGCGCCGCCCCGGGTGCGGAAGTCCCCCTCCTCATTCTCCGGCACGCCGGGGGGCACCAGCCCCTCTGCCGGCAGCGCCGTGACGCCGGCCAGCTCCGCCAGCTCCACCCGGTCCACAGTCATGGCCAGCGCCTTGCGGATCAGCCCGTCGGCCAGCAGCTCATGGCTGCAGTTGTACACCACCGCGTAGGTCTCCAACTGGGACAGGGGCGTCCACCCCTCCTGGGACGCCAGCTCGGTGAGGCGCTCCTCCGTCAGGGGCCACACCGCGTCCACCAGTCCCTGGTCATACAGCGCCTGGGCCTCCTCCGCCGTGGCGGCGAACTGGACGGTCAGCGTCTCCGGGCCGGCCTGACTGCTCTGATAGCGCTCGTTGGCGGTGAGAGTCAGGTGGCTCCCCGGCGCATACTCCCCGGCCACATAGGGCCCATTGGTCACCAGAGCCGAGGGCACCCCCCACCAGGACATCCCCTCCTCGCCGGCAGCCGCCTCCTTCAGCCGCTGCACCACATCCTGCCGCAGGGGAACCGTCATGGGAGAGGTGCAGACCTCCCGCAGGAACCAGTCGTAATTGCCGTTGAGGGTCACCTCCAGGGTGGTGTCGTTTCTGGCACTCACCTGCAAGAGGCTCATATCCTTGGCCCGCCGGGCCTCCTGATACCCGCTGACCACACTCAAAAGCGCCGCGTTGGGGGAGTGGCTGGCCGGGTCCGCCAGGCGCCGCCAGGCGTAGACAAAATCCTCCGCTGTCACCTTTTCCCCGTCGGACCACCGGGCGGTGCGGAGCTGGAAGGTGTAGGTCACGGTGCCGTCCAGGTTCTCCTCCGTCTCCACACTCTTCGCCATGCCGTTGACCACCGCCGCCTCGGTCCCCTCCGCCGACACCCGCATCAGATTCTCATAGAGGTGGGCCAGCACGGTCTGGCTGGTAGTGTCCTGGACGTAGATGGGGTCCAGGGTGGAAACCCCCTCCCCCACGCACACGGAGAGAGTGGTGCTGCTCTTTTGCTGCCCGCAGCCTGCCAGGGAACCACAAAGCGCCGCCGCCAGCAGCAGCGCCATGAAACGCACTCGCATAGAACGTCTCCTTTCCAGAGAAAACCGGCCGTCCTCCGGCCGCATTCAAAACAGATTCCCTCGTATTATAAAAAATTTCGTCGGACTTGTAAAGGCTCAGCGGGGAAAAAGTAACAAATTGATGACAAAAATTTCAAAACTGTTCACAGATCGGCGGCACGGCTGTCTCCCCAGGGCCTCCGGCCCTCTCCACCTGCCGCCGGACCAGGCCGCCGGAAGCTCTGATCTGCCCAAAACAAAAGCGGGAGGGGCAACCCCCTCCCTGCTGTTTTCCGGCCTCCTGCCGGCAAGTACCGCCCTTTTGGAATCACACCGGCGCCAGCCGGCCATCCTCGTCAAACTTCACCGGGACAATCTCGTTGTGGGTGTGCTTTGCAATGTCGTCAATCCGCATCTTGGAGGGATAATCGGCAATCAGGCTCACCGCCACGCCCTGCCGCTTGGCCCGGCCTGTGCGGCCGATCCGGTGGATATAGTCCTGGTTCTCATCGGGCACGTCGCAGTTGAACACGATGTCCACATCGTCCACGTCAATGCCCCGGGCCGCCACATCCGTGGACACAAACACCCGCAGGCGGCCCTCCTTGAACTTGTTCATCACCTGCTCCCGCTTTTTCTGAGGGATGTCGCCGTGGATGCACTCGGCGTCGATGCCCCGCATCTGCAAAAATTTTGTAATACGTTCTGTAGTGCCTTTTGTATTGCAAAAAGCCATACAGCGGTCAAAGCCCGTCTCGTTTAGGATTTTCTCAATGGCATCCGCCTTTCCGTCATAGCTGACGTCCATGCGGAACTGCTTGATGTCCGGCTTGTTCTCCTCGTCCTCCCGGACGGTAATCTCCACGGCATCCCGCTGATAGACCCAGGCAATGTCCATGACCTCCCGGGAGATGGTGGCGGAGAAGAGCCCCAGGTTCCGCCGCTTGTTCATCTTGTCCAGCAGGCGGGTGACGTCGTGGATGAAGCCCATGTCCAGCATTCGGTCCGCCTCGTCCAGCACCACGGTCCGGGCCGTATCCACCCGGACGGTGCGGCGCTTCATGTGGTCGCTGAGCCGTCCCGGCGTGGCCACCACGATCTGGGGGTGCTTTTTCAGCGTGTCGATCTGCCGGCCGATGGGGGCGCCGCCGTAGAGGCACACCGTGCGGACACCGGGCTTATAGGCGGAGAGGAGCCGGAACTCCTCCGTGATCTGAATCGCCAGCTCCCGGGTGGGCGCCAGGACCACCGCCTGGACGCTCTCGTCCTGGGGGTCAATGTGTTCAATGATGGGGATGCCGTAGGCAAAGGTCTTGCCCGTACCGGTGGGTGCCTTGGCAATGACATCCTGCCACTGCATCATGGGGGGGATGCAGCCCGCCTGCACGGGGGTGGACACCTCAATCTGCCGCTGCTCCACGGCCCGTAAGATCTCCGGGGACAGCTCCAAACTGTCAAACCGGACGCCCTGTGTAAATTCCATGGTTTCATTCCTCTTTTGTCCAGAAATTGCTTCTGCTTCGTATTATACCCGGAATGAGGTCACTTGTAAAGGAAAATACACTTCCGGCCGCGGCAGAAATCCACCGCCCCGGGGCCGGCCCCGCTTTTTTGGATATTATTTCTAATTTTTGAAGAAAACCCAACTTTTATATAGTAAAATTGTGTATTTCTTGCGCGTATATGCCGCTTTTTATGATAAATTCTATGTGTAGAATCTTATGGAACAGATGGGAGGGACTGACGTGAACGGGATGGACTATGTACGTATTTTGCGGGATCTGCGGGAAGACGCGGATAAAACACAGACGCAGATTGCCGAGGTTCTGGGAACTTCCCAGACCATGTACGCCCGCTACGAGCGCGGGGCCAACGAAATGCCCATCCACCATCTAATCACACTCAGCAAATACTACGGCGTCTCGACGGACTACCTGCTTGGACTCACAAAAGAACGGTAACCAAAAGCGGGGACAGGAAATTCCTGTCCCCGCTTTTTGCGATACGCGGCGCGTTGAGTAGTTCTCTCCGCCGTTTTTCAGGGCTTCCGTGTCACACTGGCGTGGGAATCATGGGAGGTCCCAGGATACGAAGCGGCACCGCTCTCCTCAACCGTCACAGTCATGCCGTCCTCCCCATCGTCGGTGACCGTCACAAAGCTCTGATTCACGCTGCCATCCTCCTGTCCTTCTCCCACAGCGTCGGACCTGGAGATCGTAATATCCCCCGGCATATCGTCGCTGGTAAAGCTGGAGCTGTAAATCACGCCGTCCTCTCCGGTGACGGTCTCCGTCAGCGTCCAGTCCTCCAGAGTGCCGGCGATGTCCACAACCACGGTGCGGCGCTCCGTCTCCTTTTCAAAGTGATAGGCGCCTTCCTCTGCCATAGCATCGGTGATGTCCACTTCCTCCCCGGCGGCCCGGAGCAGCAGATGTCCGTCCTCTGTTGTATGCACCGTGGCCCCCTGGCTCACACTGACCGTCAAGGGGTTGCCGTCCCGGTCCACGGCCTCGTAGCGGGTCTCATAGCCATCGGACCAGACCTCCCGCAGACTCTGGAAGAACGCCCCGCCTGTGGCCAGATCCACCGCTCCGGCGGTGACCGCCAGGGCCATGGTCATGGCGGCGGCAATGGCGCCCGCCCGCAGAATTCCGGGCAGACGCGCCCGGTGCTTTGTTTCGTTCATCATTTGAAAGACCTCCTTTTTGGCTTCCTCAGAGGCACACAGCCTGGAAAAGGTCTCGCAATACAGTCGCTTGTCGATCATTGGCTCTCTGCCTCCTTCAAATTACTCCTCAGCTGTCCCCTGGCCCGCATCAGCCAGGTCTGGACGGTGGACGGATTCGCCCGCATCATGGCGGCGATCTCCCGGACGGCATAGCCCTCATAGTAGTGCAGGTAAATCGCCGCCCGGTACTTCGGCGGCAGGGCCATCACCTCCTGGAACAGCCCGCTCTGGGCCGGAGTGTCGAAGACCGCCGCCTCCGGCAGCTCCTCCAGGGAGGCGGTTCTCCGGCGCCAGGGGGCCCGCAGCAGCTTTCTGCACTCGTTCACGGCCACCCGGATCACCCAGTACCGCTCGTGGTCCGGACTGTCGAAGGTCTCACCATAGAGCTTCAGCAAGGTCTCCTGCATCACATCCTCCGCGTCCGCCCGGTTTTTCAGGTAGCTGTAGGCCAGCCGGAACACGGTGTCGCTATAGCGCTCCACCGCCGCTTCAAAGGCCGCGTCCGTCATTTCGTCTCACCTCGCTTCGTGTCAGGGTCGAAAGATCTTTCTATTGGGAATATCCCTCAGCCGGGGAAAAAATCCCGCCGGCCGGGGAAATTTTTTTAAAGAAGTACTCAAAAAGAGGCCCGGACATCTGTCCGGGCCCCTTTCTGGCTCTTACTTGTGGGGCACATGCCAAATGTTTTCGGCATACTGCGCCACCGCCCGGTCGGCGGCAAAAATTCCGCTGCGGGCAATATTGTGCAGACTCATCTCATTCCATTTCCGCGTGTCCAGGTACGTCTCCGCCATGCGCCGCTCCGCATCGCAGTAGGCCTCGAAGTCCGCCAGGAGCAGATACTCGTCGGCAGGGCTTCCGCCGCCGCCAAACAGCAGCCGCTGGTACAGATCCTCATAGGCCACCCCGTCCCGGAAGCCCACGCGCAGGGCATCCAGGCAGCGGCGGAGCCGCTCATCCCGGGTGTACAGCCGCTGGGGCACATAGCCCTCCCGCTTGACCTGGCTGACCTCCTCCGCCCGGAGGCCGAAGAGGAACATGTTCTCGTCTCCCAGCACCTCGTGCATCTCCACATTGGCGCCGTCCAGGGTCCCCACCGTCAGGGCGCCGTTCATCATGAATTTCATGTTGCCGGTGCCGCTGGCCTCCTTGCCCGCGGTGGAAATCTGCTGGCTGACCTCGCTGGCGGGCATCAGCTTCTCCGCCAGAGACACCCGGTAGTTCTCCAGGAACACCACCTGTAATTTGTCCTTGCAGATGGGATCGTGTTCAATCTGGTCCGCCAGGGAGTTGATGAGGCGGATGATCCGCTTGGCCACCGCGTATCCCGGCGCCGCCTTGGCGCCGAAGAGGAAGGTGTGGGGATGGGTGATGGCATTGGGGTCGTCCTGGAGCCGCTGGTAGAGGGCGATGATGTGCAGCACGTTCAAAAGCTGCCGCTTGTACTCGTGGAGCCGCTTCACCTGCACATCGAAGATGGCGTCCGGGTTCAGCTCCACGCCCCGGGTCCGCTTTGCATGATCGGCAAAGCTCTTTTTGTTCTGATACTTGATCTCTGCCAGCCGGTCCAAAACCGCCTGGTCCCCGGCAAAATCATCCAGCTTCCGCAGCGCCAGGGGATGCATCAGGTAGTCGTCCCCGCCGGTGAGGTCTTTGATGAGGCTGTCCAGGCCGGGGTTGATCTCACTGAGCCAGCGGCGGTGGTCCACGCCGTTGGTGACGTTCTGGAACTTCCGGGGCTCCATGCCGCAGGCGTCCTTGAAGACGTCATTGCGCAAAATGTCGGAGTGGAGGGCGCTGACGCCGTTGACGGCCATACCGCCGGCGATACACAGGTTCGCCATGCGCACCTCGCCGCCCCAGATGATGGCCATCCGCTCGGTCTTGGCCATGTCGTGATAGAAGTCCTCCACCTTCTTCTGCCAGCGGCCGGAGATCTCCACCAGAATCTGCCAGATCCGGGGCAGCAGGTCCTGGATCAGGGTCTGGGGCCAGCGCTCCAGGGCCTCCGCCAGAACGGTGTGGTTCGTGTAGGCCACGGAATGGGAGGTGATGTTCCAGGCCTCCTCCCAGTCCATGCCCGCCTCATCGATAAAGATCCGCATCAGCTCCGGGATCACCAGGGCCGGGTGGGTGTCGTTGATCTGAATCACATTCTTCTCGTGGAAGTTGTGGAGCGTGCCATAGAGATTCAGGTGCTTCTTGGCGATGGACTGCACCGTGGCAGAGACAAAGAAATACTGCTGCTTGAGCCGAAGAGACTTGCCCTCGTAGTGGTTATCCTCCGGATAGAGCACTTTGGCGATGGTCTCCGCCATGGCCTCCTCCTCGGCGGCCTTCAGGTACTCGCCCTGGGAGAACAGATGCATGTCGATGGGCTTGGTGGCCCGGGCGTCCCACAGGCGCAGGATGTTGACATGCTTTGTATCGTAGCCGGCAATGACCATGTCGCAGGGCACGGCTTGCACCGTGGTGGCGCCCTCGTTGACGATGTGCAGGTGCCCGCCGTCCCAGAACTCCCGGAGCGTGCCGCCGAAGCGGACCTCCTCCACCTCGTCCAGCCGCGGCCGCAGCCACACGGAGCCCAGGTCCTTCCAGTCGTCCGGCAGCTCCACCTGCTGGCCCTCCACGATCTTCTGCTTGAAGATGCCCAGCTCATAGCAGATGGAATAGCCCGTGGCGGGAATCTCCAGCGTGGTCATGGAGTCCAGATAGCAGGCAGCCAGGCGTCCCAGGCCGCCGTTGCCCAGAGCCGCGTCCGGCTCCAGCTCAAAGATGTCCGCCGCCTTGAAGCCCAGGTTCTCCAGCGCCTGGCGCAGCTGCGGCAGCACCTCCAGATTGTAGGCGTTCTTCATCAGGCTCCGGCCCATCAAAAACTCCAGGGACAGATAGTGAACCCGCCGCTGCTGCTCCCGATAGATCTTCTTCCGGGTCTCCCCCCGGCGCAGGGACATCACGTCCCGCAGAACCAGGGCGCAGGCCTTCATCATCTCCTGCTCGGTGGCCTCCTCCGGCATTTTGCTGAAATTCAGCATGAGCTTGGCAGTAATGGCTTCTTCCAGTGTTTTTGTCGTAAATTCTGTCATGTGTCTCCCCTACTTTGCCGCACCCTTCTTCTTTCCCTTCGGCGCAGCAGCTTTTTTTTCTGTGGTCTTCCGCGGCTTCTTCGCAGCAGCCTTCTTTTGAGGCTTCTCAGCCTCCGCCGCAGGCGTGGTCTCTTCCGCCGCCGGGGCCTCCGCCGGAGCCTCTACCGCAGGCGCAGTCTCCTCTGCCGCCGGCTCCGCCGCAGGCGCGGTCTCCGGAACCTCCGCTGCGGGAGCGGCCTCCGGAGCCGTGTCCGCGGGAATCTCCGCCGCGGGAGCGGCCTCTTCCGCCGCCGGCTCCGCCGCAGTCTCCTCCGACGGCCCCGTCAGGGCCACATGCTGGCCGGTGACGTTGGCATAGATCCGCAGGTACTCCTTGGCGCTGCGGGCCCAGCTGAAATCGCAGTCCATGGCGCGCTTGCGCAGGCGGCTGAACACGTCCGGATAGTCCTTGTACAGGTACACGGCCTCCCGAATCACATACAGCATGTCGCCGCTGGCATAGTTGGCAAAGCTGAACCCGTTGCCGGAATCCCACTGGGCCTCATAGGCTTGGACGGTGTCCTTCAAGCCGCCGGTCTCCCGGACGATGGGCACGGTGCCGTAGCGCATGGCGATCATCTGGCTCAGGCCGCAGGGCTCGCTCTTGGAGGGCATCAGGAACAGATCCGCGCCGGCATAAATGGCCATGGACAGCTCCTCGTTGTAATCCAGGCGCACCGCCATCCGTCCGTTGTACTGCTGCGCAGCCCAGTGGAAGAACTCCTCGTACTTCCTCTCGCCCTTGCCCAGGATCACCAGCTGCACCGGAAGCCCCATTATATCATGAAGCACCTCGCAAATCAAGTCCAGACCCTTGTGAGACACCAGGCGGCTCACCACGGCCAGAATCGGCGTGTAGGGCTCCTGGTGCAGCCCCATGACCTTCTGGAGAGCCGCCTTATCCTCATCCTTCCCTGCCAGGTGCTCCAGGGAGTAATTGGTGGTGATCCGGGGATCTGTTGCCGGATTATAGAGGTCCATATCAATGCCGTTGAGCACACCGTAGAGCTTATACTCGCACTGGCGGATGATCCCGTCCAGCCGGTGGGCGAAGTAGGGCATTTTCAGCTCATTGGCGTAGGTGGGGGACACGGCGTTGACGGCGTCGGCGCAGAGAATTGCGCCCTTGAGCAGGTTCAGATCGCCGTCCATCAGCAGCGTGCCGTCCTTCACCCAGCCGGCGTCCAGGCCGAAGAGGTCGCCCAGGACATAGGGATTGAAGCGGCCCTGATATTCTATGTTGTGGATGCTCAGCACGGTACGGATGGAGCGGTAGCGGTCCTCCCGCACACCGTCGTCCTTTAAGTACACGGGCACCATGGCCGTCTGCCAGTCGTTGCAGTGGAGGACCTCCGGCCAGAACTTCAGGTGATCCAGCATCCGCACCACCGCCCGGGAGAAGAAGGCGAAGCGCTCGCCGTCATCGGCGTAGCCATACAGATCCGGCCGGTTGAAATACTGCTCGTTGTCCAGGAAGTACCAGGTCACCCCGTCCTTTTCCAGGGAGAACAGGCCGCAGTAGAGATGACGCCAGGCCAGGTCCACATAGTCATAGCACAAAAACTCCAGCTCAGAGCCAAAGCGCTCCCGCACCCGCTGATACAGCGGCAGCACCACAGCCACCTCGGCGCCCTCGGCAGCCAGGGACGGCGGCAGAGAACCCGCCACATCCGCAAGACCGCCGGTCTTGCAGAACGGTACTGCCTCACTGGTCGCATACAAAATCTTCATCTCATCAAATCTCCTTTCCGTGATTGCGGAAAAATATACTGCCGGGGCCCGTCCGAATCGGAAAACCGCCGGAGCTCCGCCTCAAGCGCCGGGGAGCTCTGCACCTCCCGCACACCGGAGGCGGACACCGCCGCCGGCAGGAAGGCTTTCCCGCATGTTCCAACGGACCCTGAGAAAAAACGGGGAGTCCCGGCGCCTCAGGGCCGGGGAAAAAGGGGGGCCCCGCCCCCCTTTCTGACAAGGTTATACAACGCTGCCCTTGGCCAGGACCAGCGGATAGGTGGCGTGACCCATGAGCGTCCGCTCCGGCAGGATCTCCACATCCTTATCCGCGATGACATAGGCCAGGGAGGCGCCGCGGCGGACAATCGTCTCCTTGAAGAGCACACAGTTACGAACCACTGCGCCGGCCTCCACCACTACGCCGGGGAACAGAACGGAGTTCTCCACCGTTCCCTCGATATGGCAGCCCTCGGCCACCAGAGAATCCATACAGCACCCGTCGGCTCCCACATAGGTGGAGGACTTGTCGGCGCCCTTCGCCCGGATCGGGCGGGCCGGCGTGAACAGATCCGCCCGGATCGCCGGGTCCAGCAGCTGCATACTGCGGTCATAGTACTCCTGCACGGAGCGGATCTGGGCGGCAAAGCCGCTCCAGATGTAGCTGCGCATACGGAGCTGGTCCTTCCTGGCCAGCAGCACATCCCTCCGCCAGCTGACCTGATCCTTGGCGGCACAGCTGTCCACCAGCTCCAGCAGCAGCTTTGTGGAGAGGATATAGACATCCAGTCCCCGGTAACCTCTGGGGTGCTGGAGATTGAAGAGCACATCCGTGATCCGGCCCTCCGCGTTGAACTCAAAGTAGGTGCCGTCGGCGGTCTGGAAGCTGTCGTTCCCGCAGACCACAGTGATATCCGCTCCGGACTTCATGTGGCTCTCATAGATCTCCGACAGGGGCAGGTTGACCACCAGATCGCCGTCCATCAGCGCCACATAGTCCTGCCGGATGGTGTCGAGATAGGTCCGGACTCCCGCCAAAGCCTCCATCTTGCCCCGGAAGGGCAGAATGCCCCAATCATCCCGGGAGTTGAAGGGCGGCAGCACCCGCAAGCCGCCCCGCTTGCGGCTGAGGTCCCAGACCTTGCCGGTGCCCAGGTGGTCCAGAATACTCTGATACCGGCCGTGGAGCACCACACCCACGTCGGTGACGCCGGCGTTTACCAGGTTGGACAGGGCAAAGTCAATGGCCCGATAGCGGCCGCCGAAGGGAATGGAGGACGCGGAGCGGATCTCCGCCAGCTCCCGCAGGTCGCCGCGCTCCTCATAGGAAAAGATAATTCCATGCAGTCCGTTCATTTGGACACCTCCTCACCGCTGCGGTCCAGCATAATGCCGGCCGCCACTTTCCGGCCCTCGGCCACCTGGCAGCCGGGAGCCAGCACCGTCAGGCCCCAGGGCGCGGGCGCCGTGGCCTCCGGCGTGCCGCCCACCCGGCAGTTCCGGCCGATGCGGCAGCCCTCGCCCAGGATGGCGTACTCCACCACCGCGCCGGGCTCCACCACGGTGCCCGGCAGCAACACGGAATAGCTGACCCTGGCCCCCTCGCCCACAGTGACGCTGGGAGAGAGCACCGAGTTCTCCACGGTCCCCTCAATGACGCTGCCGCGGTTGATGGCGCTGTGGCTCAGATGGGCGCTGCGGCCCACAAAGGTGGGCGGCGCATTGACGGACCGGGCATAGATGGGCCAGGACTCGTCCCGCAGATCCAGGCCGGACTCCGGGGAGAGCATATCCATATTGGCGTCCCACAGGGACTCCAGCGTCCCCACGTCCTTCCAGTAGCCCGCAAAGCGGTAGGCCGCCATTCTCTCGCCGTTTCCAAGCATGGCGGGGATGACGTTCTTGCCGAAGTCGTTCTCGGAGGCCGGGTTGGCCTCGTCCTCCGTCAGGTACTGCCGCAGCTTCTTCCAGGAGAACACATAGATGCCCATGGAGGCCAGATTGCTCTTGGGCTCCTTCGGCTTTTCGGCGAACTCAGTGATCATGTCGCTGCCGTCCACGCTCATGATGCCAAACCGCGGCGCCTCGGCCCAGGGCACCTCCATGACGGAGATGGTGCACGCGGCGTCGGCCTCCTTGTGGCGCTGTACCATGTCGGAGTAGTCCATTTTGTAGATGTGGTCACCGGAGAGGATCACCACATAGTCGGGATCATACAGATCAATGAAGCCGATATTCTGATAAATCGCATTGGCGGTGCCCTTGTACCAGGTGCCGCCCTTGCTGCCCTGATAGGGGGGCAGGATATGGACTCCGCCGGTGGAACCGTCCAGGTCCCAGGGCTGGCCGCTGCCGATGTAGCTGTTCAGCTCCAGAGGGCGGTACTGGGTGAGCACGCCCACGGTGTCAATGCCGGAGTTCGAGCAGTTGGACAGAGGGAAATCAATGATCCGATACTTCCCGCCGAAGGGAACCGCAGGCTTGGCCATATCCCCGGTGAGGACGTACAGCCGGCTGCCCTGGCCTCCGGCCAGCAGCATTGCAATACACTCTTTTTTCATTTCTCCACAAGCTCCTTTGCCTGTTTTTTGGCCCTGGGTTTGGATTTCGGGAACGTGCCCTCCCCCCGCAGGAACACCGCGCCGAAGGCGGGAATCTTAATGGCGGTGGAGTGCTCCTTGCCGTGGGAGGGAATCGCCTCCACCATCACCGGTTCCTGATCGCCGAAGCCGTCGCCGCCGTAGGCCGCGTCGTCCGTGTTGAAAACGGGGGTATACTTCCGGTGGGCCGGAACGCCCATCCGGTAGTTTTCATAGGTATTGGGGGAGAAGTTCACCGCGCACAGGAGATCGCGGCCCTTCTTGTCCCTGCGCAGGAAGACCACCACGTTGTTGTGATTGTCGTCGGGTACCAGCCATTCGAAGCCCTCCCAGCTGAAGTCGATCTCCCACAGGGCAGGCTGCTTCTTGTAAAAGGCGTTGATGTCCTTGAAGAACTGATGCTGCCTGCGGTTTTCCTCGTTGTTCAGCAGGTACCAGTCCAGCTGCTCGTCGGAGTCCCACTCATGCCACTGCCCCAGCTCCGCGCCCATGAACATCAGCTTCTTGCCGGGATGGGCCAGCAGGTAGGCGTAGAAGCCCCGCTCGCACCGGAGCTGGTTTACATAATCTCCCGGCATCTTGCCCACCACGGAGCCCTTCATGTGGACCACCTCGTCGTGACTCATGGGCAGGACGAAGTTCTCCGAGAAGGCGTACATCATGGAGAAGGTGATGTCCTTATGGTGGTCCTGCCGGAACCAGGGGTCCAGCTTCAGGTAGTGGCACATGTCGTTCATCCAGCCCATGTTCCACTTGAGGTTGAAGCCCAGGCCCCCCACGTCGGCAGGCCGGGTGACCAGAGGCCAGGCGGTGGACTCCTCCGCGATCATCAGCACCTCAGGCTTTACCTGGAAGGCCATGGCGTTCAGCTGGCGCAAAAAGTCAATGGCCTCCAGATTCTCATGTCCGCCGTACCGGTTGGGCGTCCAGGCGCCGCCCTGGCGGTCGTAATCCAGATACAGCATGGAGGCCACCGCGTCCACCCGCAGCCCGTCGATGTGGTACTCCTCCAGCCAGAAGCGGGCGGAGGAGAAGAGGAAGCTCTTGACCTCCGGTCTGCCGTAGTCAAAGACCCGGGTGCCCCAGCTGGCGTGCTCCCACTTGTTGGGGTCTGAGTACTCGTAGCAGCAGGCGCCGTCAAACTCGTACAGGCCCTGGATGTCCTTGCAGAAATGGGCGGGCACCCAGTCCAGAATCACGGTGATGTTGTTTTTGTGCATGTGGTTGACAAACCACATGAAGTCCTCCGGCTTTCCGAAGCGGGAGGTGGGGGCAAAGTACCCCGTGCCCTGATAGCCCCAGGAGTCATCCAGCGGGTGCTCCGTCACCGGCAGCAGCTCAATGGCCGTATAGCCCATCTCTTTGACATAGGCCGCCAGGTCCCTGGCCAGGTCCCGGTAGTCGATGAAGTCTCCGTTCTCCCGCTTCTTCCAGGAGCCCAGGTGGACCTCATAGATGTTCAGGGGGGAGTCGTACACCGGGTGCTGCCGCTGCCGCTCCTGAAACACGGCGTCCGTCCAGTGAAACCCGGAGATGTCATAGAGCTTGCTGGCCGTGGCAGGCCGGGTCTCCGTGTGAAAGCCGTAGGGGTCCGCCTTCAGGCGCCACTGGCCGTCTCCGCCCTGTACTGCATATTTATAGGACGTATACTGCTCCAGTCCGGGGAGGAAGCCCTCCCAGATCTGGCCGTTCCTCTCCAGCGGATGGGCCGCCTGATCCCACTGGTTGAAATCTCCCACCACGGAGACGCTCTGCGCGTGGGGGGCCCAGACCCGGAACTCCCAGCCCTCTCTGCCCCCCCGTTTTGCCGGATGGGCGCCGAACCAGCGCCAGCCGTCCGTCATGGTACCGGCGTGGAACTGCTCAGCCTGAAACTTTTCCGCCATAACCTGCTCCTCTCCCCGCCGCCGGACTCCGGCGGGCGGGTCCTTCGTATTTTTGAAAACGGGATATGATGATTTATTATACCGCTTCCTGGAAAACGCGTCAAGCCGCCTCCTGTCGAAAAAGCCGGTCACTTTTGGTCGATTTTGCTAAGTCCTCCGGTAGTTTATTCGATTTGCTTTGTCGATTTTTGTCATTTTATACAATTTTTTTGTCGACCTTTGACGTTTTCTTCACATAGTCCGCGGAGAGATCCGGCCCCGGGCACCGCGGAGCGCCCGCGCCCAGCTCATAAAATCAAAATTTTCCCTTTTGTAGGGCGCGACGACCCCGGCGCGCCGTAAATTTACGGATATTTGCCGTAGGACGTGGCGGAGCGCCGCGTCCCCTTGACGCTGCCCGTGCCGTGTGATATAGTCAACGCACCGGAAACCCGGCAAACGGTTCTCCGGGCGGACCGCTCCCATTCCGGAAACCGCCCGCCCTTTTGAGACCGCACCGAACAGGAGGCGCGCCATGGACCACTTCCCCTTCTGCAAACTGGAGATTTTCATCCCCGCATCCCACCTGGCTCCGCTGCAGCAGGCGCTGCGGGAGGCGGACGCCGGGCACATCGGCGCCTATGACAGCTGCCTTTCCTACAGTCCCGTCACCAGCTGCTGGCGGCCGCTGACAGGGGCCGCCCCCTTCCTGGGCGTCCCGGGCCGGCTCAGCACGGAGCCGGAGCTCAAGGTGGAGGTCACCTGCCGGACAGAGCAGGTGGCGCTCACAGTGGAGGCGGTGAGGCGGGTTCACCCCTACGAGGAGCCGGTCATCAATGTGATCCCTCTGCTGGGTACCGGTCTCTCCCCCCGCCGGACCGACGCAGCACAGAAGGAGGATGCCCTATGAAGCTCCCGGAACACTACGAGGCCGATCTCCTGTTCTTCTTTGACCGCAGGCCCGAGGCACTGGCGCTGTATGAATCGCTGTTCCGCCGCCTGGAGGCCGCCTTTCCCGACGCCTCCGTGAAGGTTCAAAAGACCCAGATCAGCTTTTACGGCCGTCATCTCTTCGCCGCCGTGTCTCTCCCCCGCAGAAAGCTCCCGGAGCCCTGCATTGTCGTGACGCTGGGCCTGAACCGCCGCCTCTCCTCCCCCCGGATCGCCGTGGCCTCGGAGCCCTATCCGGGCCGCTGGACCCACCATCTGGAGATCTCCGGAGAGGAGGAAGTGGATGAGGAGCTTCTGAGCTGGCTGGAGGAGGCCTGGACCTTTTCGGAGCACAAACGGTAAAAAAACACCCTGCCGCGTAAGCGGCAGGGTGTTTTCATAAGGCACAGGCCCTTCGCTTTTTTACTCAGCCTTGGCCAGATCCCGGTTGAGGAAGGTCACGATCTGACCGCGGGTGCAGGTGGTGTCGGGGGAGAACGTGGTTTCGGTGGTGCCGGAGGTGATGCCCTTCTCCACGGCCCAGGCCACGGCGGCGGCGTAGTCCGCGTCGGCGGCCACGTCGGTGAAGGCCTTCTCCGTCTTCACCTCGGGGCTCTCGGCGTACTTCCACAGGTACACCACGGTGCTGGAACGGGTGCAGGGCTCATTGGGCCCGAAGGTCTCGCCCTTGGCGGCAATGCCCTTCTCCGCGGCCCACAAAATGGCCTTGTAGAAGTCGCCGTTGATGCTGCCGGAGACCACGTCGGAGTAGGGGCTCTCCTGGCTGGCAGGCTCCGGAGAACCGGCGGCGCGCCACAGGAACGTCAGGATCTGGGCGCGGGTGCAGGGGGTTCCGGGAGCGAAGGTGGTGGGGGTGGTTCCGGCGGTGATCTTCTGATCCACCGCCCAGAGAATCGCGTTGTAGAAGGGACTGGACTCCGCCACGTCGGTGAAGGGGTTCGCGGAGGTCCCGGCAGGTGTCTCAGCGGGCTTCTCCTCCGCCGGCTTCTGGGTCTCGGGGATATTGATAAAGGCGATGCAGCCGCCCTCCAGCGCCTCATAATAGGCGTAAACACGGTAGGTACCCGGCTCCGTCAGCGTCGCCTTGGCGCCCTTGTGGATGCTGGGGGGTGCGCCGATCTTGTCCCAGATGTCCGGGTCCTCATAGAACTCCTTCAGCGTGACGGTCTTGCCCTCCTCGCTGTCACCCTCCAGATAGGTGATCTTCCCGTCGAAATAAAGGGCGTCCTCCTTGATTGTCTCGGCGCTCTTCTTCGCCGCGTCATAGGTCACGGTGTCAATCCCGGCAACCGCCAGGGACAGCGTCACCCAGAAGTCGCCGTCTTCGTCGACGCCGCTGGTGGGCGTGCCTTCCACGTAGCCGTCATTCAGGACAACCTCCACAGGGCCCTTGGCGGTGTAGACCGGACAGGTATACACGTCTGCTGAATCCGCAAAATCCCGCAGCTCCACCACGCCGGTCCTGGTCAGATCACCCTTCAATCTCAGCTGTCCGCCCTCCGTGACCTCAATGACCTCCGGCTTGCCGTCAACCGCTTGGATGGAGTAGCCCTCCAGGTAAATCGTCCGCTCCGCCGCCAGGGCCGGAACCGTCAGGCTCAGACACACCGCCAGAGCCAGTGCCAGGGAGAGGAATCTTCTTTTCATGAGCTTGCCCTCCTGTTTTTTTGGAAAAGTCCTGTCTGCTTTTCGCAGATTCAGCAGAATCAGTATACCGTTGCGGGGAAGTCCTGTCAAGCGCTGTCTGCGCCCTCACACACGTCTGCCTCACAAATTTGGCAGGTAGGGCGCGACGACCCCGGCGCGCCGTAAATTTACGGAAATCTACCGTAAGACGCGGCATTTCTACCGCGGTTTCATCGTAAATCGCGGCGCGCCGGGGTCGTCGCGCCCTACAAAAGGGAAGCTTTTGATTTTATGAGACAGGCGTGGAGCCCTCACCGGAGGAAAACACGTCAGTCCTGATCCCGGAGCACGGCCTCCGGCGGCGCGTCCAGCTGCCAGGGATCGTCCAGCAGGCCGTGGAGATACCGCATGGTGGAGGCGAAATAGAAGCCGTCCACAATCCGCTCGTCGGTGACGAAATTGCAGTCGATATACTTCCGCCGGACCACGCTGCCGTCCCGGGCCGTCTCAAAGACCCGCCGCTTCTTGCCAAAGGAGCAGAACACCGGCACGTTGCCGAAATCATACAGGTGATGATAGATGGGGGGAATCCCCAGGGAGGCCATGGAGGTGATATACAGCGAGCCGTGGAAGGGGGAGAGCTTCGTCAAAAACCGCGGCAGCAGGCCGAAATAGTCCATGGTCTGGAGCACAAAGACGAAGAACTTCAGCAGCAGGCCGGGGATCAGGTTGAAGGCCCCCGCCAGGCGGTCGAAGCCCGTGTTCAGCGGGGCGTCCTTCACCTCCTGCACCTTGTCGTTGAACCGCCGGTACACGATCTCCGCCGTATCGGCGGGGTCGAAGGTCACCTTGATGACCGTGTCGGGGGAGTCGGTGGACATCTCCTTCTTGATGGTCATGTTGACCTCGATCTCCCGGTCCCGGCAGAAGATCTTCTGTCCGGCGATGAAGCGGTTCAGTCCCGGATACCGGGCGCAGGCCCGGACATAGGAGGCCAGCAGCACGTGGAGCACGCCGAAATTCTTCAGGCCCGCCCGGCGCTTTTCCGCGATGTAGCGCTCCATCTCCGAGATCTCAATGTGGTCTTCAATGAAGTTCTGGGAGGTGTTCCGGGTCTTCATCAGGTAGGGGGAGACGGCGAAGATGGGCGAGAGTCTCCGCAGCCGGCGGCCGTCGTTCCGGTCCCCGAAGCGGCGGAGGTATTCCCCCTCCTCCGCCTGCCGCCGTCTCATGGCAAGAGACAGGCACAGCAGCGCCCCCATGCAAAGCAGCACCGACAGCTCCGGCAGCCAGTCATGGAGCGGCCAGCCGGCCTTCTGCCGGTCCTCCACGGCGATGTGGTAGGCCAGCGGCAGGCCGAACAGGGGCCACAGCAGCTTCTGCGTGGGAACAAAGCCCGTCACCGTGGCGGTGTACAGCCCCGCCACCAGGGCGTACAGCCCCAGGCACAGCACCGTGTGTACCAGGGACAAAAACCCCAGGGCCTTCACCGCAAAGAACACGCACCCCAGCCACACGGGAATGGCGGTGCGGTACAGCCGGTCCCGCCCGTCCCGGAGCACAATGATGACAAAGGCGGCGTTAGCCGCCAGCGGCAGGACGACCTGCGCCCAGAAAAACCCCCTGGTCAGGGCGGTCTCCCCGCAGACCCAAGCAATCCACAGCGCGGCGGAGCACGCCATCAGCAGCGCCGGCACCAGCGCCGGCAGCCCCAGCCGGGGCAGGAAATAGACGGTTCTCTTTTTCATGAATCCCTCCTGAGTCAGGCAAAAACGGCGCGCAGCCAAAAGGCCGTGCGCCGTTTTGACTTATCCCTTCACGGTGCCGTCGGCGTTGAACAGCGGCAGGGGCGCCAGGAAGCGGATGTCCGGCCGCTTCTGGGCGTCGCCCTCCGCCAGCACGGCCACCCGGCCGGTGACCACGCCGCCGGCCAGCTTCACCAGCTCCTCCATGGCATGGAGCGAGCCGCCGGTGGAGATCACATCGTCCATCAGCAGCACGCGCCTGCCCCGCAGCAGCTCCGCGTCGTCCCGGCCCAGGTACAGCTTCTGGACGCCGGCGGTGGTGATGGACTGATCCTCCACGTGGAGGGGGTCCGGCATGTAGGCCTTGGGGCCCTTGCGGGCGATGAAGTACTTGGCGGCCCCGCTCTGGCGGGCCATCTCGTGGATCAGGGGAATGCTCTTGGCCTCCGCCGTGAAGAGGTAGTCGTAGCTGTCCGCCGGCACCAGCTTCAAAAGCTCCCGGGCACAGGCCACGGTGAGCTCCGCGTCGCCAAAACAGATGAACGCGCCGATGTACAGATCGTCCGTCACCCTGCAGATGGGCAGCTGACGCTCCAGGCCCGCAATTTGGATCGGATAGGTATGCATCACATGCGCCTCCCTATAAGTTGTGCGGAAATTTCCGCATTTATTATACCGGTTCTCCGGAAAAAGTCAAGCGGGAAGCCTCCGCCGGGAGTACTCGCTACACATTATATGACACTCTCTGAACGCGGGGCGGCACAGGAACACGGTGCCCCGCGGAGTTTCACAGATAACGCCCCACTTTGCGGCAGTATTGGCGGTACGCCTCCCCGAACCGCTCCAGGCACCACCGCTCCTCCGCCAGAATGATCCCGTGGGCCGCCGCCTGAAAAACCAGCACCAGACCCAGCAGTGCCACGGACTGGGTCAAAAGGGCGCAGCCCAGAAACAGCAGGAAATAGGCCGCATACATGGGATTCCGGGACCAGCGGTAAATCCCGCCCCGGCGGACACCGCTCTCCGACGGGGCCGCAAAGGCGGCGACAGCTGCCGCCAGCAGCGCGGCGCCTGCGGCATAGACGGCGGCTCCCGCCCAAAAGAGCGCCGCCGGAGAGGTCCGGATGCGCAGGAAAAAGGGCAGGATCAAAAGCGCTCCGCTGGAGAGCTGATAGACCCAGTACGAAATTCGCTCCCCGCCCTCCATGGGCGGAAAATGGGCCGCCCGTGCCAGCGCCGCACGGTCCAGCAGGGCCAGCAGTCCAAAGCGCAGCAGAAACAGCGGGATCAAAAGCAGTCCTCCCATGGCACGCCCCCTCCCTTTCCCGGTCAGGACAGGGCCGGCCTATCCCACGCGGAAGACCCTGTGGGGCTTTCTCTCCGCCGCTTTCGGAGGCGTTCCCTCCGCATAGCCCAGCGCACAGTGTCCAATTCCCTCATACTCCCCTTCCACTCCCAGGGAGTTCAGCAGCGCCTTCCCCCACGGCGTCTCAAATTCCTCCTTCGCCCGGTGAATCCAGCAGCTTCCGATGCCAAGGTCCTGGGCGGCCAGCATCAGATTGCCCATCACGAGACTGCCGTCATACACCCGGTTTGCCCAGTCCTTTTTCGCCAGCACAATCAGCATCGCCGGCGCACCGTAAAAGGGATCAAAGCCCTCCTCCCAGCCGCCGATTTCG
>JAHZBA010000005.1:0-73678 GCA_019423635.1 Clostridiales bacterium | reverse complement strand
CCCCCCCCCCCCCACCGCCGGTTGCGCAGTTCAGCCGTGAGATCTCATCCCGTAGCTTCCGGTCGGTCACCTGGAGGATGATGGTGTTCTGGCGCCCCATTCCACTGGCCGCGTAAAGACCGGCCTCAATGATCTGGTCCAGAAGCTCCTGCGGCACCATCTCCGGCCGGTAGCTGCGGATGCTTCTCCGCTCCCTGATTGCTTTCAACACCTCGCCCATGGAAAGAACCTCCTCATCCGTGCGGCCCCCAGTCCGTGCCGGGCTTTCCCCGGATATCCAAAACGCAGGCCGGACCGGGACCTGAATTTCACGGTGATAGGATATCACATCCCGCCGCCCTTCTGCAAGTGCCGGAGGCAATTTAGAGCCATCCCCAAAAATACGGAGAAACGTTCAGCGGTCCAGGAATCGCTTGGCTGTGCAGTTGTCCTTGACGGGCGTCAGCCCGCCTGCGTCCTTCGCCTTGCCCTGCAATTCCTGTCCGCGCTCCCTCCGGCAAAAGAACCGGCAAAAGGCCTCTTGTTTCTTTCCACCGGACGTGATAAACTATCTGGAAAGACAGCGAGGGCCCTCTGAACCGGCGCCGGAATCATCGGGATCTTCATCACATTTCCCGCAAAATTCACCAAAGCGGCCCCGCCGGTTGACAGAGCGGCTGTGCAGGTTTATGTTGAATCCAGCAGAGGCGTCCGCGCACAGCGCGATTCCAGAGAGAACAGGACCACAACAGCGAATAAGGAGGACTCCAAGATGAACGCCTATTTAAAACGAGTAATTGAGGATGTGAAGGAGAAGCACGGGAACGAGCCGGAGTTTGTGCAGACGGTGGAGGAGGTGTACTCCTCTCTGGAGCCGGTGATTGAGCGGCATCCGGAGTACGAGAAGGCCTGCCTGCTGGAGCGGATGGTGGAGCCGGAGCGGACCATCACCTTCCGGGTAACCTGGATGGCGGACGACGGCACCTGGCACACCAACACCGGCTACCGCTGCCAGTTCAACGGCGCCATCGGCCCCTACAAGGGCGGACTGCGGTTCCAGAAGAATGTGAATCTCAGCATCATCAAGTTCCTGGCCTTCGAGCAGACCTTCAAAAACGCCCTGACGGGCCTGCCCATCGGCAGCGGCAAGGGCGGCAGCGACTTCGACCCCGCCGGCAGGTCCGACGCGGAGATCATGCGCTTTTGCCAGTCCTTCATGACGGCCCTGCACCGCTTCATCGGCCCGGACGTGGACGTGCCCGCCGGGGACATGGGCGTGGGCACCCGGGAGATCAGCTACCTCTTCGGCCAGTACCGCCGCCTGCGGGGCGCGTGGGAGAACGGCGTGCTCACCGGCAAGGACTTCGCCTCCGGCGGATCGCTGGTGCGGCCGGAGGCCACGGGCTTCGGCGCGGTATACTATCTGGAAAACGTCCTCAAAGACCAGGGGGAGAGCCTGCCGGGGAAGACCATCGCCTGCGCGGGCTTCGGCAATGTGACCTGGGGCATCTGCCGCAAGGCGGCGGAGATGGGGGCAAAAGTGGTGACCCTCTCCGGCCCCGACGGCTACATCTACGACCCTGACGGCGTCACCACCCGGGAGAAAATCGACTATCTGGTGGAGATGCGGGCCTCGGGCCGCAACCGGGTGCAGGACTACGCGGAGAAGTTCGGCGTGGAGTTCTTCCCCGGGGAGAAGCCCTGGGGCGTGAAGGTGGACATCTGCATGCCCTCGGCGATGCAGAACGACGTCTATCTGGAGCACGCGAAGAAGATCGCGGCCAGCGGGGTGAAATACTACATTGAGGTGGCCAACATGCCCACCACCAACGACGCGCTGAAATTCCTGATGGAGCAGCCGGGGGTGATCGTGGCGCCCAGCAAGGCGGTCAACGCCGGCGGCGTGGCCACGTCCGCCTTGGAGATGGCCCAGAACAGCGAGCGTCTGGTGTGGAGCGAGGAGGAAGTGGACCGGCGTCTGCGGGGGATCATGGACACGATCTACCGGATGAGCGTGGAGGCGGCGGAGGAGTACGGCCTGGGCTACAATCTGGTGGCCGGCGCCAACATCGCCGGGTTCCTCCGGGTGGCCGACGCCATGATGGCGCAGGGAATCTTTTGAGTCGTCCAAAATCTGCTTTGAGTCGTCCAAAATCTGCGGATTTTGGACGAGGGGAGAAGGATGCAGTTCTTCCATGCACTCAGCCCCCGTCTGCCTGCGGCAGACGGGGGCTTCGCACACTCCAGAACTGAGAGGTGTTTTTGGCGACGTACACGCCGCCGCCAAAAACGGATTTCAATTTTTTCGCGCCTGCGGACGCGAACTCTGTGAGACCTTTCCGGCGGCGCTGCCGCCGGTTTGGATGCGCTCTACTCTTCCCCTGCTTTCGCCGGGTCCTTCGGGAAATAGCTGGGGTCCGCCAGGGCCGGGTCGATCTCCGGAGCTGTTTCCCCGGGAGCTGCGGCGGGCTGAGCGCTTTCTGTCTCCAACATCTTGCGGATATAATCCGCAACCTCGTCCAACGTCTCCGCCTCCGCGATCTCCTCATAGACGCCCCGCTCAAATTCCAGGCCGTCCTCCGTGTCCGCGAACACGAACCGCAAACCCTCGGAGAGGTAGAACTCCCCGAGATCCGCGTAGCAGAAGTAACTGCCGCCCTCCTGCCAGCCCGTTCCCTCGTCCGTGCGGATGGGCATAAAAATAGCCTCGTCTCCCACGTCCAGATCCTCCAGGGGACCGGAGATGGAGGTGGTCATATAGCCCCTGGCCCCCGGGTAGAGCACGGTGCAGGTCTCCCCCGCCTCCAGGCCGCCCCGGATGGGGTCCGTGACCTCCACATTGGCCACCGTATAATAGAACTCTCCAATAATGTCCACCTGGAAATACCGCAGGCTCCGCACGGTGCCCCGGAAGATCTCCGAGTCCCGGGCGAAGATCTCCTCCGGAGACAGCCAGGCAAGGCAGGAGGCGGCCGCCATTCCCCCGCCATTCCCCGGCCCTGCCAGTTCCCCGATCTCCACGCCGGTGGAGTAGTGGGCGGCGGGGCGGGTCTCCCCGTCCGTCCGGTAGTCGCTGCCGTCCAGATCACCGCCATCGTTCCGGTCTGTCTGAACGGCGGGGTTGAAGGAATAGATGATGGCTTTCCACTGAGGCTGCCCCCTGATCCAGGGCGCGGCGGAGACCGCCGTCACCGCCAGGGCAAGGCACGCCGCCGTCAGCAGGCCGTACCGCCGCCGGGGGCGGCTTTTTCTTTTGGCCTCCGCCTCCGTGATCTGGTCCTCCCGGACCTCTCCCACGGCGCGGAACAGCTCCTCTCTCGTCATAGGTCATAGCCCTCCTCAATCAGATACGCCCGGAGCCCCTTCCGGGCCCGGTGGAGCAGAGCGGTCACCTTGGACCGGGTAAACCCAAACCCCGCGGCGATCTCCTCAATGGAGTCGCAGTACCAGTACCGCCGCAAAAACACCTGCCGGGCCGCGGGGCGCAGGGTGGAGAGATACCGGGAGATCGCCTCCCCCAGTACCCGGGCATCCAGCGCCTCCTCCACCGGGGCGCCGCCCACGCACTCCGCCAGCTCCTCCAGCACCGCCTCGAAGCCGCTGTTTCGCCGCTGGGCGGTGTTGTAAGCATAGCGGTCCAGGGCGGTGGTCCGGGCGATGCGGCCCAGGAAGGGGGGCAGGCGGCGGGGGCGCTGGGGCGGCATGGCGTTCCAGGCCTCCAGCCAGGTGTCGTTCAGGCACTCCTCGCTGTCCCGGCCGTCCCCCAGCACCCGGCGGATGATGGCGGAACAGTAGGTTCCGTACTTCCGGGCGGTCTCCTCCACGGCGCTCTGGGACCGGGCCCAGTACAGCTGGATGATCTCTCTGTCCTCCATGGGATCACTTCCTTTGAAAGCGGCTTTCACCTCTATAGTCGGCAAGGGACGGGGAGATGTTGCGCGCGGGGGGAAACTTTTTTCCGGAAGGTCGTGTCCCCGCGCCGGATTCGAACAAATGTTTCACGTGAAACATTCCATTTTCCGCCGCCCGACAAAGGGAGGGAGCATCCGTCCGACGGATGCTCCCTCCTGTCTTTTTCCGTGAACGCTCCCGCCCTCAGTTCCGCAGGCTGTGGAGGGGGGCGGGAATTCTGCCGCCCCTTGCAATGAAGTCCGCGCTGGACTCGCCGTGGACGGGCATCACCGGCGCACTGCCCAGGAGACCGCCCATCTCGATGGTGTCCCCCACCTCCTTGCCGGGGGCCGGCAGAATGCGCACGGCGGTGGTCTTGTTGTTCACCATGCCGATGGCCGCCTCGTCGGCGATGATGGCGGCGATGGTCTCCGCCGGGGTGCTGCCGGGGACGGCGATCATGTCCAGGCCCACGGAGCACACGCAGGTCATGGCCTCCAGCTTATCCAGGCACAGCGCTCCGGACCGGGCGGCGGCAATCATGCCCTCGTCCTCGCTGACGGGAATGAAGGCCCCGGAGAGCCCGCCTACGGAGGAGGACGCCATGACGCCGCCCTTTTTCACCGCGTCGTTCAAAAGCGCCAGGGCCGCCGTGGTGCCGTGGGTGCCGCAGGTCTCCAGACCCAGCTCCTCCAGGATGCGGGCCACGCTGTCCCCCACGGCGGGGGTGGGCGCCAGACTCAGGTCCACGATGCCGAAGGGGGTGTCCAGGCGTCGGCTGGCCTCCTGGGCCACCAGCTGGCCCATGCGGGTCACCCGGAAGGCGGTCTTCTTCACTGTCTCCGCCACCACGTCAAAGGGCTGGCCCTTCACCGCTTTCAAAGCAGTACATACCACGCCGGGGCCGGAGACGCCCACGTTGATGACCTTCTCCGCCTCGCCCACGCCGTGGAAGGCGCCGGCCATGAAGGGGTTGTCCTCCACGGCGTTGCAGAACACCACCAGCTTTGCGCAGCCAAGGCCGTCCCGGTCCGCCGTCGCCTGGGAGGTCTCCTTGACGATCCGGCCCATGAGCCGGACGGCGTCCATGTTGATCCCCGCCCGGGTGGAGCCCACATTGACGGAGGAGCACACCAGCTCCGTCCGGGCCAGGGCCTCGGGGATGGAGCGGATCAAGCGCTCATCCGCCCTCGTCAGGCCCTTTTGCACCAGGGCGGAGTACCCGCCGATGAAATTGACGCCGCAGGTCCTGGCGGCACGATCCAGGGCCTGGGCGAAGGGAACATAGTCCTCCGTCTCGCTGGCGCCGGCCACCATGGCCATGGGGGTGACGGAGATCCGCTTGTTGACAATGGGGATGCCGAACTCCGCCTCAATGTCCTCCCCGGTTTTCACCAGATGCTCGGCGCAGCGGCAGATCTTCTCGTAGATCTTCTCACAGGCCCGCCCGGGGTCCTCGTCGCAGCAGCTGAGCAGGGAGATCCCCATGGTGATGGTGCGGATATCCAGGTGCTGCTGGTCGATCATCTCAATGGTGGAGAGAATATCCTTTTGATTGAGCATGGTCCTCCCTCCCTCAGATCCGGTGCATGGCGTCGAAGATCTCCTCCCGCTGGATGCGGATGGACAGTTTCATCTCCTCGCCCAGCTCCACCAGGGCGGCGGCCAGCTCCCCGAAGGAGGCGGTGGCCTGTCCGATGTCCACGGCCATCACCATGGTAAAGGCGCCCTGCAAAATGGTCTGGGAGATGTCCAGAATGTTGACGTTCCTGGCGGCCAGGCAGTTGCAGACGGCGGCAATGATGCCCACCCGGTCCTGGCCCACAACGGTGACAATGGCGTTCATGGGATAACCTCCTCTGTATAATAGACGCTGCATGAATTAGGAATTAGGAATTAGGAGTTAGGAATTAGGAATTAAGGGATATTGAGAGCTCTTCGCTCAAAATCAACTCCTGGCTTTACGCCTGTCTCCCAATGCCTGACTCCAAACTCCCATTCCGAAGCCCTAAATTCCTAATTCCTCATTCCTAATTCCTAATTTCTAATTCCAAATTTCCCCGTCAGCCCTCGTCGAAGAACTTGCCGTGAATCGCCTTCACGGCCCGGTTCACGTCCTCCTCATCCAGCAGCACGGAGACCCGGATCTCCGAGGTGTTGATCATCTGGATGTTGATCCCGGCCTCGTAGAGGGCCTCGAACATCCTGGCGGCCACGCCGCAGTTGCTCATCAATCCCGCGCCCACGATGGACACCTTGCCGATTTTGTCGTCGGCCTCGATGTGGTCAAAGCGCAGGGCCTCCTTGTGCTGGTTCAAAATATCCTGGGCCTCGTCCAGGTCCTTTTTGTGGACGGTGAAGGTGATGTCCTTGGTCTCCTCCCGGCCGATGGACTGGAGGATGACGTCCACATTGATGTTGTGCTTGCTCAAAAGGTCAAAGACCTGGAAGGCGACGCCGGGATTGTGCTCCAGGCCGATCAGGGCGACCCGGGCAATGCTGGTATCCTTGGCAACGCCGGCAATGTTGGTTTTCTCCACTTTGGTGACCTCCTTCACTTTCGTGCCGGGCTTGCGCTCCAGGCTGGACACGACTTCCAAATTCACTCTGAACTTCTTGGCCAGCTCCACGCTGCGGTTGTGGAGCACCTGGGCCCCCTGGGATGCCAGCTCCAGCATCTCGTCATAGGTGATCTCCTCCAGCTTCCGGGCATTGGGAACGATCCTGGGGTCCGTGGTGTACACCCCGTCCACGTCCGTGTAAATCTGGCAGAGGTTTGCCCGGAAGGCCGCCGCCAGGGCCACGGCGCTGGTGTCGGAGCCGCCCCGGCCCAGTGTGGTGACGTCCCCGGCCCGGTCCAATCCCTGGAAGCCGGTGACGATGACGATCCTGTGCTGGTCCAGCTCCATCTGCACCCGCTCGGAGTCAATCTTCTTGATCCGGGCGTCGGAGTGGACGGAGGTGGAGTGAATCCCCACCTGCCAGGCGGTCAGGGACACGACCGGCAGGCCCATGGCCTCCAGGGCCATGGCGCACAGGGCCACGGAGATCTGCTCCCCGGTGGACAGCAGCATATCCATCTCCCGCTTGGACGGGTGCCGGTTGATCTCCTCCGCCTTGGCGATGAGCTCGTCGGTGGTGTCGCCCTGGGCGGAGAGGACCACGATGACGTCATTGCCCTGTAAGTATGTTTCCGCGATGATTCTGGCGACATTCCGGATGCGCTCGGCGTCTCTTACGGAGCTGCCGCCGAATTTCTGTACAATCAAACTCATAGTGTTTCCTTCTTTACCTCAGATTGGTTTCAGGAACATGCGGCGGTTCGCGCCGCGCAATAGGACAGAGGGCCGCTGCTGAAATATACAGGGCTCTGCCCTTTGGTGCTTTTCAGGTGAATCTCGAATAACGGGATTTAACTCTTCGGTGTGCAGTGACGGGCTTATGAATCATGGATGCGCGCTCGGCTTCGCCCTCGCGCGCTTGCCTGGGCTCCGCCCTGGCCCCGGCAGGGGCTCTGCCCCTGCACCCCGCAGCCTTTGTAAAGGCTGGCGAAACTTTTTACTGCGGCTTCGCCGCCCTTCCATTATACGCAGCGGCGCGATCTCACGCCAGCACCCGCATCCGGGACAGCACATTCAGCGACGCGGACTGCTGCTCCGCGGCCATACCGCTGATCCGGTCTGTCAAAAAGGCCGTCTCGCCGTCCTCGCTGAGGACCTCCACCTGGCCGAAGGCCATGGCCGCGTCCGTCAGACTCCCCTCAATGCGGAAGTAATACCGGGTCTCCAGCTCCCAGGGGTTTTCAAAGCCCTCCGTCCCGGCCTCCCAGCGGATCGCCTCCTGCCTGGGACTTTGCTGGAGGGCCTCCATCACATCCGCCACACAGGCCGACGCCGTGGGCATCTCCCCGGCGCCCCGGCCGTAGAACATCACCTCGCCGGTGGCGTTTCCCCGGACCACCACGGCGTTGAACACATCCTCCACGTTGGCGATGGGGCTGTCCTCGGGGATCAGGTGCGGGGCCACATAGGCCGTCCGGCCGCCGCCGGGCAGCCGCACCGCCCGGCCCAGGAGCTTGATCCGGTAGCCCGCCCGCTGGGCGATCTTCACATCCCGCAGGCTGAGCCGGGAGATCCCCTCCACCGGCACCTGGGCCGGGTCCACCTGGTGGCCGAAGGCCAGATCCGCCAGAATGCAGATCTTCCGCCCGGCGTCGATGCCCTCCACGTCGGCGGTGGGGTCCGCCTCGGCGTAGCCCTTGGCCTGGGCCTCCCGCAGGGCGTCGGTGAAGAAGGCCCCGGTGCGGACCATGCGGGTGAGGATATAGTTGGTGGTGCCGTTTAAGATGCCATAGACCTCGTCGATGCGGTTGGCCGCCATGCACTGGGTCAGCGGATGCAGAATGGGGATGCCCCCGCCCACGCTGGCCTCAAAGAGATAGCGGACGTTTTTCCGCCGGGCCAGCTCCAGCAGCTCGCAGCCCCGCTCCGCCACCAGCTGCTTATTGGCGGTGACCACATGCTTTCCGGCGTTCAGGGCCCGCTTCGTGTACTCATAGGCCGCCTCCACGCCGCCGATGGTCTCCACCACCACCCGGATGTCCTCGTCCTCCTCGATCCGGGCGAAGTCATCCGTCATCAGCTGCCGGCAGGGCCCGTCCTTGAAGTGCCGCACCAGAACGGCCTTCACCTGCAGCGGCTCCCCCAGCTTCCGCTCAATCTGCCTGGCGTTCTCCGCCACGATCCTGGCCACGCCGGTTCCCACCGTGCCCAGGCCCAAAATTGCAATCTGTATCATGGTTCTCCCTCTCTATGGCTTGCACAAAACATCTGCCGCAAATACCATGGGCATCTGCGCATAAAGTTCCCTCTGTCAGCACGTTTCTCCGCTGCTGCCCCGCTGCCATTTGGCACATCTCCCGTCACCGGGCGGCAAGCCCGCGCAACCCCCAGAGCCCGCAGCGTGTTAAAGTTCTTTTGGTGACTTTTCTTACAAGAAAAGTCACCCCGCCAGGATCTCGAAGCGGACCACACCCTCCAGGGCCGCCACGTCCGCCAGGAGCTGCTCCAGGCTCTCCTCCATCTCGCTGGTGCCGGCGGAGATGGTTACCGCCGCGCAGCCGTTGGTGGGGATGCTCTGGTTGATGGTGAGGATGTTCGCCCCCGAGGAGGCAAACACCGACAGCACCCGGCTCAGTACGCCGGTGTTGTCCTTCAGCATGGCATAGAAGGTGATGATGTGCTCCGCCTTCATGTCGTTGAAGGGCTGTACGGCGTCTTTGTACTTGTAGAACGCACTGCGGCTGATCCCCGCCCGGCGGGTGGCCGCGCCCACGGTCTCCGCCTCTCCGGTCTGCATCATCCGCTTTGCCTCCGCCACCTTGATGAAGATCTCCGGCAAAGCGTCCGCCGCAACGATGTAATATTTGGTCACCTTTGCCATACGTCCGCCTCCTGTGGTCATTTGTCTGTCTATCATAGTACCACACTCCCCCGCGTCGGCGCAACTGAATCTGGGAAATTTCTTTTGGTGGAATTGGGGAAGTTTTGCGGAAATTGCCGTGGTCTGTCGTGGGATTTGTCCATGGAGGGAAACCCGGAGGGGAACTCTTGCGGTCCGGCGCGGGACCTGATATGATGATAAAGAGAAAAGGAGACATGATTTTCCTTCCGCCGGTTTTGTCAGCGGAGCCGTTCCATACGAATCTTCAATGTCAAATCCCCCCTTGATTTTGGAGGAATCCCCTATGAATCAGCCCTATGCACAGCTTGTGGTCCTCTCTCTGGAGGGCCGCCAGGTGGTTCCTGCCTCCCTGCAGCCGTATGCCGTCAGCCGCGGGAACCGCTGTTCCATTCAGCTGAGAGGGGCCGGGGTCATCGCCGCGGAAAAAGAGGCCCTGAGGCAGGTACTCCGGCAGGGCGGCGTACTCTCGCTCTACCTCTCTCCCTTCCCCAACGATCCCGTCGGCATTGAGCAGCTCCAGGCCTTTCGCTCCTTAAACGCCCGGTTTCCCTCCGGATGGGACGCCAGCGGGTGCGGGGCAGCGGTCCTGGACGCCTATCGCAGTGCTCTGCTCTACCACAGCATCCGTCCGAAGAAGCCCTCCTCCCCGCCCCCGGCGGAGACCAGCCAGTCCCTGGAGGAAACCGGCTGGCAGATCTTCCACACCTGCCGGGAGGCCGCGGACTTCCTGCTGGACTTCCTGCAAAACGGCCTGCACAAAGAGGTCTCAGCGGAGGCGCTGCCTGTGGACCCGGATCTGCTGCAATGGCTCTGCAGCGCACTGGGGCGGGAGATCCGGATGCCCGCGGATCTTACAGAGATCACTCGGCTGGCGGCAGCGGACTTTACGCCGGGGACTCCCGCCTGCCCCGGCTGGCTGCGCCCGGCGCCTGGGGACTGGCGCATTCTGGGCCATCTGCCGCATCTGGAACTTCTGGAATTTCCCCGCGTCTGCATTGAAAATTTTTCCTTTCTGCTGCGGTGCCGGCAGCTGAAATACCTGGACCTCAGCGCATCCAGCTTCTATGACGGTTCGGATCTGGTATTCCTGGAACAGCTGCAAACGCTGATCCTCCCCGCCTCGGAGCTGCGGGATTTCTCCTTTTTAAAATCATGCAGGCACCTTGTCCATCTGGATGTCAGCAAGAGCAATTTCCGGGACTGTTCCCTGCTTGAGGAACTGCCTGCACTGCAGTCGGTATCCCTGCCTCCCAAATGCGTGTTGCTGCACCATGAGATTCTGGACCGCCTTGCGGCCAGCGTCCGCACGGAGGAGCCGGAGGCGGAGGAGCCCTCAGGCCCCGCCTGCTATTTCTCAAAGGAAACGCTGCCAGTGGGCAGAAACGGCTTCTATGCACAGGCTGTAGCCGTAAACGGCCGCATCTGCCGGGGGGAGAAAATAACCAAGGCGCTGGTGCGGAGGCTATTGAACGATCTCAAAGCGGGCAGACTCCGCACCCTGGCCTGTTCAGCGGATCAGGATCTGGAACACCTGGTGCTTACGGCGGATATCCGGGACGGCTGGGCGGCCCTGGCCCTGCAGGACTTTGAGTGCGGCGCCTGTTATCAGCCGCGAAATCCGCGGTACGCAGACTGTGACAGCCCCGCTCCGCCCAAAATTGGGGGACAGTCCCCTGTTCCCAAATCCCTGGCACAGGAGGACCTGCGGGCGGCCGCGGCGTGCGTGGAATGCTACCTCCAAACGGGGAAGCTGCTGCCGGAGCTTTTATGGGAGAAGACAGATTAGGCCGTGTTTGAAAAATAGAAAAACACCATCTCAGGGGATCTTTTTCTGCCTGGCTGCGGGAGATCCGGTATGCAGGGGCGGTTATGAACAGGCCCTGGTACTCTGCCAAGTTAGAAATTGCAGATTGGATTTGGAGCAGGATTTTTGCAGGGCGAGGTGGAGGACGCCGATGGGCTGACGCCCACTAAGGACAACTGCGCAGCCGCTGGCAGCTCTGTCGCCTTGCGGATGCGGCATCCTCCTTGCGGGGACAATGAAGCCATGCGGAAATCCGGCCCAAAGACAAATGCAATGTTTCAGCTTGGCGGAGTACCAGTGGAGATCCGGATATCGTTGGGAAACCGGCGGCTAATAGCCGCCCCTACGAGGTGTTCTGGAAACCCTTTTCAAGGCGAAGAAGCGCCCGGGGCTCTCGCCCCGGGCGCCCGTTTTTTGCAGAGGTATTGTCCCGGCGTCTCCCCAGGGGGCGCCGCCCCCTGGACCCCCGCCGCCTTTGAAAAGGCGGACGAAACTTTTTTCTTACGTCGCCTGATAGACGGCTTTCATGCCAAGGTACGTCTCATAGCAGTCCAGCTTGGCCACGGTCTCAAAGGGCGCGTGCATACTCAGCACCGGCACGCCGGCGTCCAGCGTGGCGATATTCCGGTTTGCCATATACATGGCCACCGTCCCGCCGCCGCCGGCGTCCACCTTGCCCAGCTCCGTGATCTGCCAGATGACACCGGCCCCGTCGAACAGGCGCCGCACATAGGCCACCGTCTCCGCGTCGGCGTCGGAGGCCCCGGATTTGCCCCGGGAGCCGGTATACTTGCACAGGCTGATGCCGTAATTCACCTTTGCCTCGTTCCGCTTTTCAAACACGTCCGGATAGTTGGGGTCGTAGGCCGCCGTCACGTCGGCGCTGAGGCAGAAGGAGTTCTCAAAGCACACCCGCAGGGGAACGCCCTGGCTGTCGCACAGGTCCTCCAGGAAGGTGTCAAAGGCCGCAGACTGCATTCCCGTCACGCCGTCGGAGCCGATCTCCTCCTTGTCCGCCAGCATACAGACGGCGGTCTTCTCCGGCGTCTTTGCAAGATCCAGCAGCGCCCGCAGCGCGGCGTAGGCGCACACCCGGTCGTCGTGGCCGTAGGCGCCGATCAGCGAGCGGTCCAGCCCCACGTCGCAGGCTGTGCCCGCCGGCACCGCCTCCAGCTCCGCGGAGGTGAAGTCGTCCTCCACAATGCCGTACTTCTCATAGAGGAGCTTCATGACGGCCAGCTTCACCCGGCCCTTTTCGTCCTCCTCCCCGATGGGGCGGCTGCCCAGCAGCAGGTTCAGCGTCTCGCCGGGGATGGCGCTGGCCAGAGGCTTTTTCGCCTGCTCCTGGCCCAGATGGGGCAGGAGATCCGTAATCACCAGCCGCGGCTCCCCCGGCGCGGCGCCGATGTGCACCGCCACCTGGGTGCCGTCCTTCAGCACCGCCACGCCGTGGAGCTCCAGCGGCAGCGTCACCCACTGGTACTTGCGGATGCCGCCGTAGTAGTGGGTCTTGAAGTAGGCCAGCTCGCTGTCCTCATACAGCGGGTTGGGCTTCAAGTCCAGCCGGGGGGAGTCGATATGGGCGGCGGCGATCTGGACGCCCTCCGCCAGGCTCCGCTCCCCGATGTGGGCCAGCATCACCGCCTTGCCCCGGTTGCAGCGGTAGACCTTGTCCCCCGCCTTCAGCGCCATGCCGCGGGTGTAGGGCCGGTAGCCGGCGCTCTCGGCCAGGCGGATGCTCTCGGCGGCGCAGAGCCGCTCGGTCTTTCCCTCGTCCAGGTAGGCCTTGTAGCCGGTGCAGTAGGCCTCCATGGCCTCCAGCTCCTGCGCCGTCAGTTTGTCGTAGCCGTTCTTTTTTCCGGAGAACAGCTTCTCCTTCCACTCCTTGAACTCATTCTTTTCCACGGGCTTTTTCCTCCTTGATGGCCTCAATCAGCCGCCGGAAGAATTCCCGGGCTTCCGCCTGGAAGGCCTGGGGATCGTCCCCGGCGTTGGCCAGTTCATAGTCGCACTTGGTGCGGTAGTACTCATCGGATTTCTGCGCGGTGACCCGCATCCGGGCGTACTGCTCCGAGATGCCGTCCCGCGCCATGATTCGCCGGACCCGCAGCTCCGTGGGAGCCGTCACGGCGATGGTGCAGTCGCACAGCTCCGCAAGGCCGCTCTCCAGCAGATTGATGGCGTCCACGGCGTACAGTCCCGCCTCGCTGCCTATCTGCCGCTGGACCTCCGGCACCACATACTGAAAGACGATCTCATTCAGCCGGGCCAGCCGGTCCCGCTGGGCAAAGACCTCCTTCCCCAGCTTCTGCCGGTTCAGCTTCCCCTCCGTGGTGAACACGCCGGGAAAGACCACGTTGATGGCGTTGCGCAGCTCGTCGCTCTCCTCCAGCATCCGGTGGTACACGGCGTCGCAGTCCACCACCGTGCCCCCCATGCTCCGCAGGGCCTCCAGCACGCTGGTCTTCCCCGCGCCGGTGCAGCCGGTGATGCCCAGCACCACCCGGGGGCTGTCGGCGTCGATGATGCGGAAGCCCGCGGCCTTTTTCAGCCGGTTGGCGATGGCCAGGCCCAGACCCTGGTTGTCGGGGCACTGGGCGTAGATCTCCGTCACGTCCTGGCTGTCGAAAAACCGCAGGGCGTCAAAGACCCGCTGGGCCTGGGTCTGCTTATCCTGGCTGGGGCCCAGGGACTGGACCTTCTGCCCTGTGAAGCGGGCGGCGTACTCCTCAAAGCAGATGACGCCGGAGGTCGGCCCCGCCCGCCGCAGGATCTCCCGGGCGGAGTTTCCGGGCGCGCCGGTAATCACCGTGACAGGCGCCTTGGGCGCATAATGGCGGTACTTCATCCCGGGGGCCCGGGGCTGCTCTCCCTCCGAGAGGCTGCTGCTGACGGCCTTATCCAGCAGGATGGGGCCGATCATCTGCTCCAGGGTCTCCATGGACACCCCGCCGGGGCGCAGCAGCCGGGGCGGCTCGCAGGTCAAATCCAGAATGGTGGACTCCACTCCCACGGTGCAGGGGCCGCCGTCCACCAGGCACTGGATTCTGCCGTTCATATCCTCCAGCACATCCTCCGCCGTGGTACAGCTGGGGCGGCCGGAGAGGTTGGCGCTGGGCGCCGCGATGGGCACCCCCGCCTCCCGGATGATGGCCAGGGTCACCGGGTGGTTGGGGCAGCGGACGGCAATGGTGTCCAGCCCCGCGGTGGTCTCGTCCGGAATCCCGGGGCCCCGCTTCAGGATCAGCGTCAGGGGACCGGGCCAGAACTTTCTGGCCAGCACATAGGCCATGGGCGGCACCTCCGCACAGTAGCGGGGCAGCCACTGGGGGCCGGTGACGTGGAGAATCAGCGGATTGTCCTGGGGACGGCCCTTGGCCTCAAAGATCTTCCGGACGGCGGCGCCGTCCAGCCCGTTGGCCCCCAGGCCGTACACCGTCTCGGTGGGCAGGCCCACCAGACCGCCCTCCCGCAGGATTTTGGCGGCGGCGCTGACCTTGTCCCGGATCTCCTTCTGAGGTCCCTTGATATCCCGTAAGTCATAATAGATCGTCTGCATCATATGTGTTCGCCTCTATCTCTCTTGCGGGGGATTCCCCGCCGGTTTCCAATACTCCCTCACTCCGCCGCGCCGCCTCTCAGCTTCTCCGCCTGCTCCGCCGTCACCAGGGCGTCGATGATCTCGTCCAGCTGGCCGTCCATCACGGCGTCCAGCTTGTAGAGCGTCAGACCGATGCGGTGGTCCGTCACCCGGCCCTGGGGGAAGTTGTAGGTGCGGATGCGCTCACTGCGGTCGCCGCTGCCCACCTGGGAGCGGCGCTGGGCGGCCTCCGCCGCGGCCCGGCGCTCCCGCTCCATCTCATAGAGCCGGGACCGCAGGACCTTCATAGCCTTGTCCTTGTTTTTATACTGGCTCCGCTCGTCCTGGCACTCCACCACAAGGCCTGTGGGCAGGTGGGTGATCCGGATGGCGGATTCCGTCTTGTTGACGTGCTGTCCCCCGGCTCCGGAGGCGCGGTAGGTGTCGATCTGGAGATCCCTGGGGTTGATCTCCACGTCCACCTCCTCCGCCGAGGGCAGGACCGCCACGGTGGCGGCGCTGGTGTGAATCCGGCCTCCGGACTCCGTCTCCGGCACCCGCTGGACCCGGTGGACGCCGCTTTCAAACTTCAGCCGGGAGAAGACGCCCTCGCCCTCGATGAGAACGCTGCACTCCTTCACGCCCCCCAGCTCCGTCTCATTGAGATTGACCATCTCCATCCGCCAGCCCCGGCTCTGGGCGTACATGGTGTACATCCGCAGAAGGGCCGCCGCAAACAGCGCGCCCTCCTCGCCGCCGACGCCGCCCCGCAGCTCCATCACCACGTCCCGGTGGCTGTCCGGGTCCCGGGGAAGCAGCAGCAGGCGGATCTCCCCCTCCAGCCGCTGGAGCTCCGTCCGGGCCGCCGCCAGCTCCTCCTGGGCCAGATCCCGAAACTCCGGGTCGTGGAGCAGGGACTCCGCCTCCTCCTGTCTCCCCAACGCCTCCTGCCAGGCCCGGCAGGCCGCCGCCACCGGCTCCAGCTCCTTGAGCTCCCGGTTGAGATCCCGCAGCCGGGCGGCGTCGCCGTAGACGTCCGGATCTGCCAGCTGAGCCTGCAGATCCTCATACCGCAGTGCCAGCGCCTTTATCTTGTCCAACATCCGCCGGCTCCTCTCATCAAACATTGAAAAACGGTGCCCCTACTTCAAAAATTCCCGCACCTGCCGCAAAAATTCCTCCTGCCAGAAGGCATAGCCCACGGAGCCGCTGCGCAGCGACACGGCGGCCTGGTGGCCGCAGGGGGCATACAGGTCCATCTGGTCAAAGACCTCCTCGTTCCGGTCCTCGCTGCCCCGGGTGACCACATAGGCCGCATTTGAAATGCTCTTTCCGTACTGCTTCATAAAGCCCCGGACCACGCTGCTGCACCGCCCCGCCCAAATGGGGGACCCCACGATCACCAGGCGGTAGCTCTCCAGAGGCCGCTTGGTCTGGAAGGCCCTGACGGGCCGGGTGGTCCGCTTCATGGCGTCCAGCCCGCAGCGCAGAACGCCCAGGGCGCCGCTGCGGTCCCTGCCGTCGCTGATCTCCACCAGCTCCGCGTCCAGGGCCTGGGCAATCTCCTCCATGGCCTGTCTGGTATGTCCCGTTCGGGAGTAATACACACATAATATCTCGCTCATATATCCACCTCTTCTGACGAAACCGCGAAGCGGCACGGCGCTCCGCGAACGATATTCCTTCAATCAAACAGCAGGGTCTTCACCAGTGCGAAGGACTCCCGCAGGTAATAGTTGGCGCTCAGCCACCACCAGGGCAGCTCCGCCGGGACGTCGACGGTGTTCAATCCCGCCCGCCGGGCGATCAGGTGGGTCCGGAAGCAGTGGAAGTCGTTGGTCACCACGGCGATGACCGCCGTGTCCGTGTCCAGGCCGTGCTCCTCCAGGAGCTCTCTGGAAAAGCGGAAGTTCTCCGCCGTGCTGGTGGAGCGCTCTTCCAGAAGGTAGCGGGCGTTCTCCTCGGCGCTGTTGGTCCACAGCGCCCGGCGCATAGCCTCCGCCTCCGTGATCTCCTCCCCGGGGCCCTGGCCGCCGGAGAGGACCACGGGGACCTCCGGATGGGTTTGCAGGTAGTTCGCCGCGGCCCGGATGCGGCTCCACAGCGCCGCCGAGGGGGTCTCGCCGTTGACGCCGGCCCCCAGGACGATCACCGCGTCCACGGGGAGGGCGGAGTGGTCCGCCTCGCCGTGGGAGACGATGGCGATCTCGAAGGCGCACAGCACCGTCAGCAGGGCGGTGAGCCCTATGGTGAAGAGCCGGCGGCACCATCGGCCCGCTTTTGAGTTTCTGGCCCAGCGGGTGAGCAGGAGCCAGACAATCCAGAGAGCCGCGGCCCACAGCAGCAGGCAGCCGGTAAAGCGCATTCCGTTGGGGATGACGATCAGCGCCAGGCCTCCCAGGATGAGGGCGGCAATAAAAATATAGGGTAGGTTTTTCTTCATGGTTCCTCTTTTGGGTCTTCTCTTGGGAGTTTTCCGGGAGAAGCATCGGCTTCGCCTTGCTTCTCCACGATGACGTTGGGGCTTCGCCCCATATCCCCAGGGGCTCTGCCCCTGGACCCCGCAAGCCTTTGAAAAGGCTTGACCGAAACTTTTTATTCTCCGGCTTCCTCGCTGAGCTGCTCCCACTTCTCATACAGCGCGTCCAGCGCCGCCTGCGCCGTCTCCCGCTCTGCCGTCAACGCGGTCAGCTTCTCATAGTCGCAGGCGGCCGCCTCCATCTCCCGCTCCAGGGCGGTGATCTGCTCCTCCGCCTTCGCAATCTCCCGCTCGCAGATCGTCAGCTGCCGCCGCGCGTTCTGCTGGGCCCGGTTGCCCCGGACGGGGCGTTCCACCCTCTCCTTCGCGGGCTTTGGCGGCTCGGCCCTCTCCGCCGCCTCCTTGGCCTTCTCCTGCCGGTACTGGGTGAAGCCCATGGGGTAGTCTGTGACGGTCCCCCCCTCCAGCTCCCAGATCCGGGTGGCAAAGCGGTTGATGAAGTACCGGTCGTGGCTGACAAAGAGGAGCGTCCCGTCGTAGGCCTCCACCGCCTCCTCGATCCACTCCCGGGAGGCGATGTCCAGGTGGTTCGTGGGCTCGTCCAGAATCAGGAGGTTCACCTCGTCGTCCATCAGCATACAGAGCCTGAGACGGCTCTGCTCCCCGCCGGAGAGCACCGACACCGGCTTGAACACGTCCTCGCCCCGGAAGTCGTAGGCCGCCAGGCGGTTTCGGGCGGACTGAGCCGAGAGGCCCTTCTTGGCCGCCATCATGTTCTCCACCAGGTTCCAGTCCGGGTGGTCAAAGTGGATGATCTGGGGCAGGTAGGCCGCTTTCACCTGGGGGCCTACCCTGATCCGGCCGTCGTCGGGGTACACCTCCCCCATAATCATCTTGATGAGGGTGGACTTTCCCGTGCCGTTGTCCCCGATCAGGGCGATCCGCTCGCCGCCCTCCACCTTCAATGTGATGCCCTCAAAAAGGTGCTTGTCCCCGTAGGCTTTTGCCAGATTCCGGAGGCCCAGCACCTCGTCGCCGTGGAACTCGGCGGTGGAGAATCGGGCGTCCATCTTCCTCGCCTTGGTGGGTCTCTCGGTGGTGCGCATCCGCTCAATCCGCCGCTCGATGTTCACGGCCCGGCGGTAGGTCTTGTCCATGCCCATAAAGGCCCAGAGGCGCAGCTGCTCCGCCGCCTTCTCCAGCTGCTCAATTTTGGCCTGCTCCTTCTGGTACTGCTTCAGGCGCTCCTGGTAGCGCCGCTCCTTCTCCACGGCGTAGAAGCTGTAGTTGCCGCTGTAGAACTCCGCTTTGCCGTCAATGATCTCAATGACCCGGGTCACCACCCGGTCCAGGAAGTAGCGGTCATGGGAGATGGCCACCACCGTGCCCCGGAAGGAGCGGATATACTCCTCCAGCCACTCCGTGGCATGGAGGTCCAGGTGGTTGGTGGGCTCGTCCAGCAGCAGGATGTCCGTGTCCTCCAGAATGAGGCGGCCCAGGTTCACCCGGGTCTTCTCCCCGCCGGAGAGGCTGTCAAAGAGCTGAGCCCGCATCTCCTGGGAGATGGAGAGGCCGTTGGCAATTTTGTTGACCGCTATGTCCGTGTCATAGCCGCCGAAGACCTCAAACCGCTCGCTCAGGGACCCGTACCGCCGCAGCAGGGCGGGGTCCGACTCCCCCGCCGCCATGCGGCGCTCCAGGGACCGCATCTCCTCCGACAAACTCTCCAGCCGGGAAAAGGCGGAGCGGAGCACGTCCTCCACCGTGTATCCCGCCGGATACACGGGGATCTGGGAGATCAGTCCCAGGCGGCGGCCCTGCCCCACGGCGACGGTTCCCTCGTCACACTCCAGCTCCCCGGTCAAGATCTTAAAGAGCGTGGTCTTCCCGGCGCCGTTCTTGCCAAGCAGGCCCACCCGCTCCCCCTGGTCAATCTGAAAGGTCAGGCCGTCCAGGACGTTGTGCCCCACCTCAAAGGATTTCACCAGGCCGTTTACCTGTATCTCAATCATACCTTCTCATAAATTCCTCTCAGCTGATCCACCAGCTGTCCAAAGTGCATGGCGTGAGACGCCTTCACCAGCATGGTGGTGCCGGGCTCCAGCTGTTCCCGCAGGGCCGGCAGGGCCTCCTCCGCCGTGTCAAAGCACAGCACCGTGCCTCCGCTCAGGGACACCCCGTCGGCAATCCGGTCCGCCTTGGTGCCCACGGCCACCACCAGGTCGATGCCCAGCATGGCCGCCAGCGCGCCCATGTTGTAGTGGGCCTGATCCGTCAGGTCCCCCAGCTCGCCCATGTCGCCCAGCACCGCCACCGTCCGCTCGCAGTCCGTCTTGGCCAGCACCTCCAGCGCCGCGGTGACGGACTGGGGGTTGGCGTTGTAGCAGTCGTCCAGGAGAATCCGCCCCTGGGGCAGCCGCACCACCCGCATCCGGGAGCCCGTGGGCTCAAAGGCCGCAACCCCCCGGAGGATCTCCTCCCGGCTCAGCCCCAGCTCCTCCCCCACGGCCACCGCCATGGAGGCCGGATAGGCCATATGCTCCCCCGGCGCCGGCACCGTCAGGTGATAGACATCCCGCTCCGTGGCGACGGTGCAGGTGATGCCCTCCACCCCGTGGTCGGCAATCTCCGTGATCCGCACCTGGCAGTGCTCGGACTGGCCGCAGCGCACGGTCCGGAAGGGCAGATGGAGCGTATCCAGCAGGGCGTCGTCCCCGTTGAGGACGGCCAGTCCCCCCTCCCGCAGATGCTCAAAAATCTCACACTTGGCCTGGAGAATGCCCTCCCGGCTGCCCAAAAATTCGATATGTGCGTCGCCGATGTTGGAGATCAGGGCGATGTCCGGCCGCACCATCGCGCCCAGGTACCGGATCTCCCCGGCGTGGTTCATGCCCGTCTCAATCACCGCCGCCTGGTGCTCCGGGCCAAGGCCCAGCAGCGCCAGGGGGGTGCCGATGTCGTTATTATAGTTCTCCGGCGTCTTGTGGACCCGCAGCTTCGCCCCCAGAACCGCCGCCAGCATCTCCTTGGTGGTGGTCTTGCCCACGCTGCCGGTGATCTGAATCACGGGGATGTCAAACCGCCCCCGGTAGGCGGAGGCCAGGTCCCGCAGGGCCAGGCGGGTGTCCTCCACCCGGATGTAAAATCTGTCCGGCCGCAGCGTCTCCGGCACCCGGGCGCACAGGCACCCCGCCGCGCCGCCGTCCAGGGCCTTGTCGATGAAGTCGTGTCCGTCGAACTTCTCGCCCACCCAGGGCAGGAAGAGACTGCCGGGAACCACCTTCCGGCTGTCGGTGCAGACCTCCGTCACGGCGGCCGCGCCCTCTCTGGGATTGATCCACTCGCCGTGTACCGCGTCGGCGATCTCCTGCACAGTCATGGGCACCATATCAGTCTTCTCTCCTCTTTACATCCAGACTCAGCCGGACGATCTCCTCGCACAGCTCCTCATAGCTCATGCCCACCGCCCGGGCCTCCCGGGGAACAAAGCTGGTGGGCGTCATCCCCGGCAGGGAGTTGACCTCCAGACACCACAGCCGGTTCTCCCCGTCCAGAATCATATCCGTCCGGGAGTAGACCTCCATCCCCAGCAGGCGGTGGACCCGCAGGGCCAGGTCTCCGGCGGCCTTCGCGATCTCCGGCGGAATCTCCGCCGGGCAGATCTCCTCCGCGGCGCCCGCCTGATACTTCGCCTCGTAGTCAAAGTCCTTCCCGGCGGGAAGGGTCTCCACCGCCGGCAGCGTCCGGTCTCCCAGCACCGCCACGGTCAGCTCCCGGCCGAAGATCCGCCGCTCCCACAGCACCTGACCGCCGAAGGAGCGCACCTTTTCCAGGGCCTCCCCCAGCGCCTCCCGGGTCTCCGGCAGGAACACCCCCAGGGAGGATCCGCCGGTGGTGTTTTTAATCACGCAGGGCATGGGCAGCTCCGCCGCCAGACGCCCCGTCTCCTCCGCCGTGTACGACAGCATCCGCCACTCCGGCGTGGGAATCCCGGCGGTGTCCATCATCCGCTTGGCCACGGCCTTGTCCATGGCCATGCCGGAGCTGAGATACCCGCTGCCGGTGTAGGGAATCCCCAGCAGCTCCAGCGCCGCCTGAATCCGGCCGTCCTCTCCCTCCCGGCCGTGGAGGCCCAGGAACACCAGGTCCGCCAAAGCGCACAGCTCCAGTACGTGGGGGCCGATATGGCTGGCCCCCTGGTCCCGCCGCCGGCGCTTCACCGCCTCCAGATCCGGCGCCGCGGCCCCGATGGCCGTCTCCGGACACAGTCCGTCCGGCGCGTCAAACAGCGTCTCCAGATCCGCCGGCACGTCCTCCAGCCCCAAAAACAGGTCCGCCATCACGGCCCGATGGCCCCGCTTCCGCAGGGCCCGGCAGATTCCGGTGCCCGAAACCAGGGAGACCTCCCGCTCCGGGGAGAGCCCCCCCGCCAATACAACGATTTTCATGCGTTCCTCCAGGTGCCTCCGGCGCTCAGATTGGGACGGCGGCCTCCGCCTTCGCCCCGGACAGCGCATATGCACATAATGATCCATATTATAATCTTTCTTAGTTTAGCACAAGTGAAAACAGAATACAACTGCTAAAACGGCTGCTGAAAGGCGGTTCCCTCCGCAAAAAAGCACCGGCGTACCCGCGGGCGCGTCTGATCAGGCGGAAAATTCAGAGATGGCGGGCACTCCCCGCAAAAAGACCCGCATACGGCACAGGTCCCTTTCCCAAAGGCGCGGCTGCACGCTCACACCGCCTCTCTCGCCTCAAAGGAAGGCCCCAGCCATGCCGGAAACGCCTTTGCCGGAGATGGCCCGGAGCGATGGGCCGCATCTGCTCCGCCCGCTGTCCGGGAGGTCTCCCTCTCCTGAAAAAAGGGATGCGCCCGGAAATTTTTCGAGGACGCCCAGCCGCCGTCCGGCGGGACAGGCTGCGCTTTTTTCCGCCATGACCCAGGTAGAGCTTGACCATTTCCCGGCACTTGCCTTATAATGTAAAGGATTAAGTCCTGCGCCAAACCGCGTCGGCAAACCGAAGAGAGGTGTTCCCTGTGGCAATCAGAGTACTGATTTGCGATGACGACACCGCGGAGGCCCAGAAGCTGGACCATCTCATCGCCCTGTACAGCGAGAGGACCGGCATCAGCTTTCGGACCTCCGCCTGCACCCAGCGGGAGGATATCCTGCGGGAGCTCCAGCGCAGCGAGCTGTACGAGGTCCTGTTTCTGGACATCTATCTGGAGTCCCTGAACGGAGTGGAGCTGGCCCGCCTTTTGCGAAGCCATAACTCCAAGATCAAAATTGTCTTCTTCTCCACCTCCCCTCAGCACGCTCTGGAGGCCTTCGGCGTCAACGCCTCCCAGTACCTGGTCAAGCCCCTCACCTATGCCAGCCTCTCCCAGACCATGGACCTGCTGCTGAAGGAGACCCGGGAGGGCGGCTTTATCAGCGTCTACTGCAACAACCAGATTGTGAAGATCTTTTTGAAGGACCTGATGTACACCGAAACCCAGCGCCATTATCAGGCGCTGTATCTGGCCAACGGCACCATGGAGCGCACCCGGATGACCCGTGCGGAGCTGTGCGAGCTTCTGGGGCCCCAAAAGCGCTTTATCCGGGTGGGTGCCTCCTTCCTGGTGAATCTGGACTATGTGGTCCGGGTGGCCTCGGACAGCGTGGAACTGACGGGAGAGCGGGTGCTCCACATCCCCCGCCGGGCCCTGGCAGATCTGAAGCGCCAGTATTTTGACTATTACTGCGATGGAGAGGCGGCAGAGGTATGACGGCGATTCCCCGAATCGAGTTTATGAGCGAACTGCTGGTATTTGCCGGACACTCGGTCTCCCTGCTGCTGATGTCCACGCGGCGCTACAGTCTGAAGCGGAGCGTCGTCATCTGGTCCAGCGTGTTCGCGGCCTCCGCCGTCTTCGCCGCCGTGGCCGCCACAGTGCTGACGTCCTATGCCTCCCTGGCAGGGCAGGTGGCCTCCCTGGCCATGTGCGCCCTGGTGTTTCTGATCACCTCCAGGGGGAACTTCCTGCGGAACCTCTTCATCTTCGCCTCCTACATCAATTTCTTTCTCTTCTCCATCGCCATCTCCCAGGCGCTGGCCTTCAACTTCGTCAACAGCGATCCCGTGGCAATCATCGAGTTCCGGCTGATCCTGATCTCCGTGTTCTGCGTGGTGCTGGTGTACGACATCCGCCCGGCCTTTCTCCGGGCGGCGGACAACATCCCCTCGGGCTGGGGAGCGCTGACGGTACTGGTGTGCATCTTCTGCGGGTGCCTTCTGTCGGTGGCGGTGTTGTCCAACATGTTCCTGACCTTCGACCACCAGACTCTCATCATGCTGGTTGTGCTGTTGATCCTCATGGCCTCGGCCTACATCGTCATCTTCAAAACCCTCAGCGCGCTCAGTAAGGAAAACCAGAAGCGTCAGCTGGAGATCGAGAAGAAGTTTCTGACCCATCAGCTAAGCAGCTTTGAGCAGCTGGAGCGGGAGGAGCGCAAGTACCGCCACGACTTCCGCCACCACAACCTGCTGATTCTGGAGTACGCCAAAAACCGGGACTGCGACGCCATCATCCAATATCTTCAGGAATACGAGATCTCCGCGGAGAAGAAGCTGGGCGGCAAGGTCTGCGCCAATCTGACGGTGAACAGCATCGTCACCGCCTTTTTAAAGCAGGCCCAGGAGCAGAACATCCGCATGACCACCGATATCCGGATGCGGGAGGAGACCTCCGTCCGGGACACGGATCTGGTGGCGATCCTGGCCAATCTCCTGGAAAACGCAGTGAAGGGCTGTCTGTTGTCAAAGGACGCCCGCTGGATTGACCTGAACATCCTCCACAAGGGAAACAAGCTCATCATCCAGTGCCGGAACAGCTGCGCGGAGAACCTGCGCTTTTCCGGCGGGCGGCCGCAGGCCGTCGGACGGACCGGCATCGGCATCACCAGCATCACAGACGCCGCCGCCAGCTATGCCGGCGACACGGAGTTCTTTCAGGAGGGGGAGGTCTTCACCGGGCGGATTCTCCTGAATGACCGGGCACCCTCCGCCAAATAACGCCAGATTTTGTCCAATTCCTGCCAGGGCCTTGCTTTTTGCAGGGCCCTTCCTTTATAGTCAAGGTATCGCAGGTCTTGTGTGGTTTGCACAAAACCCATCCCCGGCATTGATTCAATTTGGGAGAAAAAGGACAATGACGGGAGGGGTGCGCACAGCAAATGTGTTTCATGGCACCGCTGTCCTCATGGGGCCTGTCTGAGATCCGTCAGGACATGCGCATGTCCCGCAAATCCCACATATCACGCTGAAAAGAGAAAGGAATGTTGTCTATGTATCAGTGCAGTCTGGAGAGAATGAGCGACAAGATCCACACCTTCAGTAAGTTCGGCGACGCCGGTCACGGCGGCATCACCCGCTATGCCCTGTCCGAGGAGGACAAGATGGCCCGTGCCGAGTGGGTCCGGCGGATGGAAGCCATCGGCGCCATCATTGAGATGGACGACCTGGCCAACATGTACGCCACTCTGCCCGGCAGTGATCCCAATGCCAAGCGCATCGTCATGGGCTCCCACTGCGACAGCGTGAAAAACGGCGGCAACTACGACGGCATCCTGGGCGTCATGAGCGCCATGGAGGTACTGGAGACCGTGGCCGCGGAGAAGATCCCCCACAAGCACCCCCTCACCGCCATGATCTTCACCAACGAGGAGGGCTCCGAGTTCCCGCCCTGCATGATGTGCTCCGGCACCATGGCCTATGACTACATGCCCGAGCGGTTCAAGAACAATTTCGAGTACAGCAAAATGATGGCCTCCCGGTCCATCCTGACTCCGGAGGTCACCTTCGGTGAGCGGCTGGCGGCCTTCCCCTACAAGGGCGACAAGAAAAACCGGATGACCCCGGAGAAGTATCGGGCCCTCTTTGAAACCCACATCGAACAGGGCCCCATCCTGGAGGACGCCGGCAAGGACGTGGGAATCGTCACCTGTGTGCTGGGCCAGATGATCTATCGGGTGAAGTTCTACGGCTTCGCCGCCCATGCCGGCACCTTCCCCATGAAGAAGCGCCACGACGCCTTCCACGCCGCCGCCGAGGCCCTGTGCTATCTCCACGACGAGATCGACAAGCTGGGCTATGAGGACCTGGTGTATACCACCGGCGAGGTGGTGATCCACCCCTGCGTGAACACCGTTATCCCCGACTTCTTTGACTTCTCCATCGATGTGCGCCACGAAAATCCCGACGTGCTGAACCAGGTCCGGGAGATCCTGTTCAGTCTGGAAAAGCGGGAGTGGAAGGGCTGCAAGTGTGAGGTGGTCCTGGGCTGGAACCGCGACACCGTGTACTGGGATCAGGAGCTGGTGGGCTATGTCCGCCAGGCCGCCCAGGAGCTGGGCGTCAGCCACATGGACATCCACTCCGGCGCCGGTCATGACGCCCAGTACATCTCCTATATGATCCCCACCACCATGATCTTCGTCTCCTCCGAGAAGGGTCTCAGCCACTGCGAGCCGGAGCACACCAGCGATGAGATCTGCACTGCCGGCGCCAGTGTCATGCTCAACGCCGTGCTGAAGCTGGACCAGGCGGACTGAGCAGCGTTTTCACGGATCTAAAAAAACGCGGAGTCCGGGGCGGCCCCGGCGGAGCGCAGGGGCGCCGCTCCGGGCCCCGGTCTGCCGCACCCCCCTGAACTCCCCGGGGACCCATCTCCGCGCATCCCCGGGAACGCCGGAATCAAAGAGAAAGGAAGTGCAAAGAAATCATGTTTGTTGATACCATGACAAACAAGGAATACCTCTCCATCGCCAATATGCCGATGCTGTGGGTCATGGTGATTCCCACGGTCATCGCCATGTGCGTACAGGCCTATTCCTTTATCCGCACGGCGGTAAACGCCGGTCCCCTGGTGGGTCTGACCAAGGAGGACACCAAGGTGGCCATTCAGGCCGGTATTTTCTCCTCCTTCGGCCCCGGCATGTCCATGTTCACCGTCATGATCGCCTTCATGAGCATCATGGGCGGCCCCTTCGCCTGGCTACGCCTTTCCATCATCGGCACCATCACCACGGAGATGCTGGGCGCTACCGCCGGCGCCACGGCCCTGGGCATGTCCCTGGGCGGCCCGGAGTACGGCATCATCGGCTTTTGCAACTCCGTGTGGGTCATTACCCTGAATACCTGGGGCTTCTTCATCGTGGACCTGCTGTTCTTCCACAAGATCGAGAAGATCAAGGGCGTGGTGGACCGTTATGACACCAAGATGTTCGACGCCGTGGGCGCGTGCATCATGACCGGCTGCATCACCAAGTTCATGACCGGTCAGATGGTGGGCGGCCTGCCCAAGATCATTGCCGGCGTGTCCGGCTTCGTCATCATGCTGCTCCTGATGAAGCTCGCCGAGAAGGCGCCGAAGCTGAAGGAGTTTGCCCTGGGCCTCGCCATGCTGGCGGCGATCTTCATTGCCCAGGCGTTCCGAGTGATGGGAGGTTAACAAAATGGGAACTGAGAATCTGTCCGCCGCTGAGCTGGACCAGCGCTTCCACGACGAATACTCCGTCAAGATGATCCGCTCCGGCCGTCTGACCACCCTGGTTGCGGCCCTGCTGACCTTCGCGCCGCCTTTGTACCTGTGGCTGGGCCTGGGCCTGCGCCCCGAGTGGAGCCAGATCCTGGCCGGCTGGGGGATCATCCTCTCGTCCTACCTGCTGATCTACATCTTTGAGCCTCTTGGCTACTACCCCGCTATGGGCACCACGGGCCTCTACATCGGCTATCTCTCCGGCAACGTGCCCTCCGTCCGTCTTCCCGCCATGCTCTCCGCCCAGCTGGCCACCAATGCGGAAGCCGGCACCAAGCGGGGCGAGGTGGTCGGCGTCATCGCCATGGGCGTCTCCGTGTTCACGAACCTGTTCTTCGTCACCCTGGCCGCCGTGGCCGGCGTGTACATCCTGGAGATCCTGCCCCCCTTCGTCATCAACGCCTTTGACTTCTGTCTCCCCGCCATCCTGGGCGGCGTGCTGGCCCAGTACTGGAAGAAGCAGAAGTTCTTCGTGCCGGTGATCTTCATCCTGTGCCTGATCATCGAGTACCTGCCCATTCCCTCCATTACCAAGTTCCCCGGCGCCATCCTCCTGAGCATGGTTCTGGGGTATGTCTTCTATCAAAACGAGAAAAAGAAGAAAGCAACCGCCTGATCCGTCCCTCCATACGGCTGCCTCTGCGCGGATCGCGTGGGGGCAGCCGCTCAGCCGTTCCCTCCCGGAAGCCGCCCGCTTTGCGCGCAAATGCAGCGGGCACTTGCGGAGAGATCCGATTTCATCCAACGTGGATGCCCCCTCCCTGATCTCCCCGCTCAGGAGGCGGCCGTTCCCGTTGTCCGCCAGAGTTTTTTGAAAAGCGCTCACCGTTTCCCGGGGAAAGGAGACCACTGTGAAACGATCCAAGGTTTGTCTGTTTGCCTTCCGGCCGGAGCATTTCCGGCAGATGGAGGCCTATCTGAATGAGATGGCGTCGTCAGGCTGGCGGCTGCGCTGGTGCCGCGGCGTGCTGGCGGGCTTTGTTCCGGCAGACCATCCCCCGCGCTACGCGGTAGACCCCCATGCCATGACCTCCCTCGCCTGCTTCCGCCGCTACCCCAAGGGCCGTCTCCGGGAGCGTATGCAGGAGGGCTGGTATGCTGTCGGAACCAGCAAGGGCTGCCAGATCCTGGCCACGGAAGATCCGGATATCGCTCTTCCGAACCGGGATCCTGCGCCTCTGATCCGGAACACCTGCCGCCTGGCCTCCCTGATCTGGGTGCTGGTGCTGGCGGCGGCTGCCATCTGGCTTCTGCGTTCCCCCGCGGTGGTCTACTCCCTGATCCTCACCAACCTGTATCTGGTGATTGGCGCTCTGATGGGATTTCTGGCGGTGTACCACGCCGTAAACGCCTTGCTGCTCAGCATCCCCGCACCGCCGCCCTCCCGGCCCCGAATCTGCATCCGGTATCTGGTCCACAGCGGCGGGCTGCTGCTCCTTCTCCTGGCCGCCATTGCCCTGGAGCTGGGGGACCGCAGCGACATGCTGTTCTACCTGCTGATCCCCATCGGGGTGATTCTGGCGGGCATGGTGCTCCTGCAGTCCATGGCCAGGGACCGGCAGGACAACCGCCGCCTGCTGCCGGTGGTGGCCCTGATCAGCGTGGTGATGTTCGGAATGATCCTCTTCCTCAATCACCGCATGAGCGACGCCAACGCCGCCTGGAGCACGCAGCAGCAGGAGACCCTGCTGGCTCAGGCGGACACCCTGCCGGTACTGCATCTCAGCGACTTCGGCTCCGAGGCGGAGAAAAACAGCGCCGTGCGGGTCAACCGCTCCATTCTGGCGGACAATCTGCTCTATGCCGAGGAATCGGAAGAGGACGGCTACCTCTTCACCAACCACACGGTCACCCGCAGTCCTCTTCTGGCAAAGCAGATCTTCCGCTACCTCTACCAGCAGGCCCAATCGGACTTCCGCGAGGCCTTCTCCCCCCGGCCATGGAACGGCAGAACGCTTTACATCCTGGAAAAGGCCCGCACAGCCCTGCTTCTGGAGGACCGCAGCGTCTACTTCTTCACCGTGCCGGAGGGATGGTCTCTGGACGAATGTGCCGCTCTCCTGCTGGAGCGCAGCGGAACATAAGCCGGTGCATGTCAGCCGCCGCTGACGGCGCCGAACACAACGCCGCGAAAGGCCTGGATGATGGAACTGCTCTGCCCGCCCGGTACCGGCCGCACCGGCCTCCTGCCTGGGCGGCGCCAAACAGGTGCCAGGCTTCACCAGGGTCTGCCCCTGCGCCGGGCGGATCGCCTGTCGGAAGGGCATCGGCCCGGCGGAGCGGGAGATCCCCCGCGGACAGATGCGCATGATCCGTTCATCGGGACGTGTGATCGTGTCCCGGATCTCGACAAAAAAAGGCAGCCGCACGACGCAAAATCGTCATGCAGCTGCCTTTCGCTGTGAAATCCTCCTGATGGGGGCTCCGTTCAGGCGCTTCGGCGGCGCCGGCAAAGACGGGCGCGCGAAGCTCTCCATAATTCACATGGATTCTGGAAGACACGGCATTCGCCGCGAACAGAACACGCGGCCTGCACATGCTCCCGGAAAATCCGGATTACACCAGATCGCCGCCCCGGCGGGCCTGCAGGGCCTTGCGCTGGAGAACCAGGATCACCCGCATCAGCCGGTCCTCGTCCTTGGTCGTCATCTGTTCAAACTGGCAGCCGTAATTGGTATAGGTTCCGTCCGGAATGACCCGCTGCACCCGGCAGGTGAAGTTGAACGGGTCCTCCTCTTCCAGAAGGCGCACACCGCTCAGGCGAACCAGCTGGCCCTCCCGAAACACCTCCTGGCAGCGGATCAGCGCGCCGCCGGCGCTGACGTCCAGCACCCGGCAGGGCCGCGTCCGGCTGTCCTGCAGGGCCCGGACCTGGGCCTCCATGCGGATATTCTGCCGGAAGAAGTTCCGCTTCTCCTGGGTTTGCAGCGCCTCCAACCGGTCTACCCGCCAGAACTCCGGGCTGCTGCCGCAGACATAGCCAAAGAGGGCAATCACCCACTCGCTCTGCCGGAAGGCCCGCAGCTTCACCTTCAGGTTATACTCCACCCGCGGCACAGCCTGCCCGGTCTCCTCCCGGATCTGGACGACGCCCCGGTCCAGAATCTCCAGTGTTCCCACGAAGATCAGGTGGTTATCCATGGTCAGCACTTCCACCAGCATTCCGGAATCGAGCTCTGCGGTGGGGTCTGCTGCCGGCTCCTCCGGTTCCTCCTCAGGGGGATCTTCCTGGAGCCCGAGTTCCTCACGAAGCTCCTCCCGGACCTCCTCCCGGATTTCCTCCCGGAGCATCTCTCTCCTCTTTTTCAGGAACTCCCACATGGTCCTCTCTCCTTCTCTTCTCAGCTTATCGTTGGCATGTCTGATCCTGTCTCGGTCATCAAATCTGAAAACATACGCCGTCCGGCCGCTCTCATCAGCCCCTGGTGAGCACGCGGTACAAGATGACGGCCATCTGGGCCCGGGTGATGCTCTGGGTGGGATTCAGCCGTCTGGAGGCATCCCCCTGCACCGCGCCCATCTGAACCAGAGACGCAACCGACGCCCGGGCGTAGTCCGAGAGCTGGCTGAAATCCTGATAGGACGACAGCGAGCTGACAGAGACATTGGGCACGCTCTGTCCGGCGGCGCGCATGGCACGGCAGATCATGGTCATGGCCGCCTGCCGGGTGATGGAGCTGTTGGGGCTGTACATGCCGTTGCTGCCCTGGGCAATTCCCAGGTCCCTGGCCGTGGCCACCGCCCAGGCATAGGCGCTGTTTGCCGGCACGTCCGGGAAGCTGGAGGTGCTGCCGGTATTGAGGTTGAAGGCCCGGCACACCATCAGGGCGAACTCCCCGCGGCTCACCGGCCGGCCGGGGCCGAAGCGCCCGTCGCCGTATCCGTTGACCACGCCGGCGCGGTTGAGGTACTCAATGGCGTTGACAAACTCCGATGAGTAGCCCCCCAGATCCGTGAAGGTGGACGAGGCCGTATAGCCTCCGCTCACAACGATCTCAATATTGCCGTTGAAGCTCCTGCCCTGGGTATCCCAGCCGGTATAGGGAATACTCACAATCCCCTGGTAGCTGGTGCTGGGAAGGAAGGACAGCTGGCTGATGGAGGGACTGGTGCCGGCGTAATAGCTGGTGCCGGTGGAGACATAGGACCCGGTGTCCTGCCGCAGCTGTCCCACGCCGGCGCCGGGCAGGCTGCTGAAGCGGATGTAGGAAAGCGTCCCACCCAGTACGGAGGTGCAGGCCGACTGAAAATCCGTCAGCCGCAGGGCGATGGACTGGGTATTGACGCCGCTGTAATAAATCGTGCTGCTCCCGGTGCCGCCGACGGTGATCTCCACGGTGCCGTTGGTCCGGTCTCCGTCCTCGTCATAGCCCCGGTAGGTGAAGGACACCGTGCCGGTAAAGCCGCTGGCAGGCACGAAGGTGACATCGGAGATGTTCGGCCGGCCGTCGTAGTAGAGCCTTGTGGAGGAGCTGACGCTGCTGCCGCTGGAGCTGCTGCTGCGGTAATTCCGGTACAGCTTTCCCTCCCGGGAGGCGGGCAGGTCAAAGGTAACATATTCCAGGGGCTCTCCCGTCATGCTTCGAAACGCCTCGTTGAAGTCCCGCTCGTCGAAGGTCACCGTATCATTCTCCTGGATGGAGTAGCGCACGGTCCCGCCGGACTCCGTGACCCGGATCACCATGTGGGCGCTGAAGCTGTCGCCCTTGGTGTTGTACCCGGTGAAGGGCACAGACACGGAGCCGGTATAGCCGCCGGCGGGCACGAAGGTGATGTCGGAGATCTGGGAGGAGCCGGTGCGGTAGTACTTGGTGCCGGAGGTGACCCGGCTGCCGGTGCTGGAGGCATTGCGGTAGTTGAAGTACAGCGTCCCCTGAGAGGAGTCGGGCAGACTGTCGAAGCGGATGTAATCCAGCGTGGTCTCCGTGACCTCCCGGCAGGCGCTGTTGAAGTCCGCCGACCGCAGGTCCACCGTGCGTCCGGGGGCCACGGTATAATTCACCGCCCCCTCCTCCGTCAGGGACATGTCCTCCACGAAAATCGTCACGGTGCCGCTGTAGCTGCCATTGCCGGTGGTGACACAGGTATAGGGGATCTTCACCGTGCCGGTGGTATTCTCGGCGGGGACGAAGGTCACCTCGTCCAGCAGGGGCTTGTTGGTGCGGTAATACTTATCCGAGGCGGTGACCGGCGGGTTGTACTGCGCCGTGGTGCTGTAATTGCGGTACAGCGTCCCCCTGCCGGAGGAGACGGGCTGGAAGGAGATATACTTAATCTCCTGGCCCTGCTTGGCCCGGCAGATGGCGGTGAAATCCGCCGCCTCGAAGGTCACCGGCAGATTGGTGGCGGTGCTGTAGGTCACATCTCCGGTGCTCTTCACGTTGACACGGATGGTGCCGTTGAAGTTTTTGCCCTCGGTGCTCTCGCCGGTGTAGCTGATATCGGCATTGCCGGTGAAGCCGACGGCGGGGACAAAGGTGACGTCCGTCAGCAGCCGCTGGGGGTTGCTGGAGGAGGGCTGGGTGAGGTAGTAGGGCTCGCTGCCCACGCCCTGGCCCTGGAACTCCGTGGAGTTATATTTGTAATGTAAGATGCCCTGGCTGGGGGAGACCGCCAGTCCCCGCACCAGCCGCAGCGACTGACTGGTCATGCTGGTACAGCGGCTGCGCAGGTCGCTGAGAAGGTTCCCCTCGGAGAATGAGAAGGACGCGCCGTTCTGGACGCTGCCGGCCTCGATGATGCCCGCCACGTTCTCCTTCACGGTGACGGTGCACTCCGAGCGGTAGTTGGCCCCGGCGGAGACGATGATCTTGGCGGTGCCCACGCCGTTGGGGTAGACCTTGCCGTTGACCACGGAGGCGATGGGCTCGCTCTGGGTCTCCCAGAGCAGCTGCATGGACCGGGCGGCGCCGTAGCGGCTGGCCACCAGGGTGCCCGGCTCGCCGCCCTCGAAGAGGTCCAGGGTGGTGGGCTCCAGAACGAGGCCGTTGACCTCGATGACGAAGGGGGCCGTCTGAACATCCCCCGCCTTGGCAATCACGGTGGCGGCGCCGGTGGTCAGGCCCTCCACCACGCAGACGCGGTCGTTCTCCGTACTGGGCACCAGCTTCACCACACTCTCACCGGAGACGATCTCCCAGGTCACCGGGTCCGTGGCGTTGGAGGGGGTGGTGACCGCCGTGAGGGTGGTGCCGGCGCTGCGGTTGATGTACACCGGGGACCGCTGGTTCATGGCGATGCCCACGGCGGGCGTCTCCACCGGCGGCGTCACCGGCTTTTCATTCACCTTGATGGTGATCTTACCGGTCACAGTCTTGTTCTTCGCGGTGACCACCGTGGCCTGGACCTCATAGGTGCCCTTCTGATCGCTGCGGAACTTCGCCACCACGGTGTGGCCAGAAAGCGTGCTGTCGGAGACCAGATTGTTAGGGGTCCAGGTCACGCTTTGCACGGTCTCGGTCCGGTCGGAGAGCTCCAGCCGGAGTGCCACCTCCTTGCCCTCCTCGGTCTCCTGGTCGCCGGTGATGGTCATGGTCAGTTCTCTCGGCGGGTCCGCAGCCGCCACCGTGACGTTACAGAAGTCCGTCTTTTTGTTATCCTCCGTGGTCACGGTGATGCGAGTGATGCCCTCTCTCTTGGCCGTCACTGTGCCATTCGTCACCGTTGCCACTGTTTCATCACTGCTGTCCCAGCTGACATTCTGATTCGTGGCGTTGGCCGGTTCCACTGTGGCAGTGAGGGTGCCGGTCTCCGTGCCGCCCATTTTCAGGGTCAGTGTCTTGGAGCTCAAGGTCACGCCGGTCACGGAGATATCGGCCGCCGCCGCGGGAAGGACCAGGGACAGCGCCGTCACAAGGGCCAGCAGCAGCGCGCCGGCCCGGTGTTTCCAGTTCATGTGGTTCCGCTCCTTTCATGCAGGCGGGCAGGAGGGCGGATCTTCCGCCCTCCTGCGGCGCGTGTCAGCTCTTCCAGACAGTGGGCGTCACATCCGCAGTCCAGACGCCGTCCGTCCCCGCCGGTGCGTCCTTGGACGGCGGCGTATAGTTGATGGTAACTGTCAGCGTCGTGTTCTCCCGCACGTTGTGGCTGGCACCGCAGAGATTCATCTGGAAGAAGATTGTACTGCCCGCCCGGACCTTGTCTACGGTAAAATTCAGAAGCTGCCCAACCGGCTTGTCATGGACATCTTTGTCCTGCAGCGTAATCGACCCGGTCCCAAGGGGAGAGATTGACATAACGCTGCCAATATTGACATACCCGCCGGGTGTCTTGGGAGTGCTTGTGTCGTTAGGAAGAGAGACATTGTTGTCTCCGGTGTGCGTCCCGGTTGCAAGCATACAGCTATCCAGCGGATACCGCTTCTCTTCACCGGTGTTCAAATCTCTGACCCGATAGTGCAGGCTGTCGCTGAAGTTGATTCTCAGCTTTCCGCTACAGGTTGGAATTGCGGCTCCCACAGTGTCCGACGTGGCGGACAGCGTACAGTCTGTCACACTGAGGAGGGTCTGACTGGCGTTGAAATAGGAGCGGGAGGCCCGGAATGCGTAACCGGAGCCGTTGACTGTGCGGCCCGCCACCAGCAGCGTATACCAGTCGGTGCCCTTCATACCCGTCATAGGGCTCAGATTCAGCCGGCCGGACGCTGCTCCGGGCGCTACCGTCACCGGCACATCCCGGTCTGTCATCGCCACATCCGTGACACCGCCCGACTCCGCCTGACTGATCAGATCCGCATAGTGGCTCTTCTGTTCATCGTTGCCATAGATATCATAGACGGAGCCCAGATAAGTTCTGCCGCTGTAGCAGCCGGTAAGCATGGCATCCAACAGAGTTTTGACGTTTGGATACTGCTTCTGTACATCCGCTGTCCACTTGTCGTTTACCAGATCGCCTGTAAAATCTGCGGCAAAGGGGGAACCCCGGTCCTTGGTCAGTGTGTTGGTGGGCACCAACGCATAGCTCAGCTCCGAGCTTCTGTTCACCTGAACCGTGGCGCTGGTGCTGCTGTTGCGGGTAATGTCGATCTTGGGCAGCAGGGCATCCAGAGTGGTGAACTGATATGCCAGCACGTTTTCGGAGTAGATGGGGGATTTTCCCTGGGTGACGATGTACAGAATGTAGGTGGTGTTTGCCGTCAAACCCTCAATCTGGAGTTCCTGCATCATCTTTCCCGTCAGGCCATTGGGGTACTTCCCTTTGCTGTTTCCGGAGATCACGCCGGGAATGTCATTGATTCCGCCAGTCACATCCGTCACATAGGGAATCGACACCGGCAAACCTTCATGGGCATCCTGATAAGCGGGAGAGTCATCATAAGCACTCCCTGCCTTCGCCGTGGGATTCACCTCCGGAATCGTCCCCAACGCCGGAATTTTGCCATCCAATCCATTGGGGGTGGCCGGACAGTTATAGTTGGTGCTGGTTCCCGTCCGGTTGGCGTCGCTGGTCACCGGGGCCACCGCGTAGAACACGGAGCCGTCCCGGTCCAGCATTACCCGCAGAGTGGCACTGATGTCGCCCGGCTCCACTTGGGGATAGGACTTCGGCTGAAACACCGGCGGCTTGCTGTCGTCAATGGGGATAATCATGTCAAAGGGGTCCGGGATGCCGATGGACTCTGCCCCGGCCTTCTTGCCGGCGTCCAGGTTGCTCTGGTCACCGGCCACCGTCGGGCTGGTGATCCGCAGGGCGGAGAAGGGACCTGCCACCACAGTGGCCCCCATGCCGATCCGCACATTCCAGGACGTGCGGTCCTCGCTGGAACCCACCCGGGTCACATGGACAGCGAACTCCGTCACCTCGGTCAGCTTGTTCAAGGATTCAAACTTGTTCTGTGTGTTCCGGAGACTCTGAGAATTCATCAGGCTCACATAGGTCTTGCCGCCCTGGCCGCCAGAGGGGTCCACGGAGACGGTGCCCTCCAGTTTCCATTCGCTCCAGGTATCCGGGCCGGTCTCGGTCCGGGAGTAGAGCTCATAGGCCATGGCCGTGTCCGTCCACAGCAGCATATCCCACAGCGTCCCGGACTCCACGCTGGAGGTTCCGGTGGGCGTCAGGGTGAAGCTCAGATCCGCGATCTTGCCCCCGCCCACGCCGTCGCCTGTGGTCCCGATATTCATGGTGTTGCCGATGTCCAGATTCACCGTGGCGGAGAGGGTCTTGAACCGGGGCAGGGTGGTGATGCCCCGGACGCCCTCCATCTTGTTGTTGGACATGTCCTCAATGCCGGTGAGGGTGAAGTAGTACGTGGCGCCGCTGGCCAGATTCAGGCCGCTGTCCACCAGATTCTCATTGTAGGGCAGGGTGAGGATCATCTCTCCGCTGCCGGAGCTGTCCATCTCCACCCGGGCCTTGCGGAAGTCCACAATCCAGTCCAGATTGGCCGTGTTCTCGTTGGCGGAGGTCCGGGGATCGGGGTTGACGGTGCCCTTGCTGTCCACCCGCCAGAGCTTGATGTGGGCGGCCAGGGCGTTGGCCAGGGCGTCCTTGGCCTCCTTTTCACCCTTGCCCACGCTGCTTGCGGTCACCACCTGGTCATAGAGCTCCAGGAAGTTGCTGGTCACCTTCTTGCCGTTGACGTCCTGCACGCCCAGCACCCGCTCGGAGAAGACCAGGAGGATGGAGTTGTCGGCGTTGGGCGTCAGGGTCTCGCCGTCGGGGCTGAACTCCTGCTTCACCGTGGGAGCCAGGCCGTCCAGCGTCCGGATCTGCATGGGGGGCACCAGATCGTCCTTGGGGTTGTCGGAGGGGAAGACGCAGTAGTTGCCGGAGCGGTCCTTGGCCACGAAGTACAGGTCGTACCCCGTCTGGGCCGCAAGGCCGGAGACGCTAAAGCTGACAGGGGTGTCCGCCTGGCCGATGTTGACGCTGCCCTTGCGCAGGGCGCCCAGGCCCGTCTCAATCTGCATCTTGGCCGTCTCGGTGTTGGGCAGGGGGTCCGTCTCGCTGGCGTCCTGGCGGTAGAACTGGGCGCCCTCCTTCACCACGGCCCAGTACAGCGTGCCGGGCTCGTTCATGGTCACCCGCATGGACACGCTGGTGGCCGTGGCGTCCACGGACTCCAGGTCCAGGATCACCGGCGGCGTCTTGTCCAGGGTCCGGACGTCGATCTTCCGCACCGCGGAGCTCCGGGCGCCGTCCACGTCGGTGAGCCACAGGTACAGATCATAGTCCGTCTCCTCCCGGAGGTGGGCGGAGTTCACCTGAGGAATCAGCCAGGGCACGTTCTTCCGGAGATCCACCACGCCGTAGCCCAGGTTGCCGCTGAGGGAGTTGGCCTTGAAGTCGGCGGCGGTGGGGGCGGTGGAGTTGTTGGGCATCAGCGCGTAGTAGAGCCGGCAGGTCTTGTTGGCCATGACCCGGGACTGAATGATCTGCTCGCCGTCGTCGTTCTCCGCCAGAATGGCCGTGGGATAGCCGGTGACAAAGGCCGGGGTGGTGTCGTCCGGGGTCACGAAGGCGGTGACCTTCACGGCGCTGCGCTGGCCCCGGTTGTCCTGGAGCAGGGCCGAGACATAGTAGGACCCGTCGATGGTCAGTCCGGTCAGGGCCGCCGTCACCTCGGTCTTGCCGGCGGTGACGTTGACGGTGCCCCTGCGGATCACCTTGGGGTTGGCCGTGGTGGAGGTGGAGGTCAGATCCTCCTCCCCCAGAGAGCCGTCCGCCAGGGCGCTGAGGCCCCAGTAGAGGGTGCCGGCCTTATTGGTGCTGAACACCGCCGTGGCGCTGCGGGAGGCCACGTTCCGTACGGCCGGATAGCCCGTCAGCAGGCGGGGGTCCTCGGAGGACTCCGCCGCCGCGGCGGAATCCATCTGCTGGCCCTTGATGTTGGAGTTGATGCCGGGCCGGACAAAGATGGTGTCCGGCAGAATGGAGCTGGTGGTGCCCGCGGCGTCCACATTCATATGCTCAATGTCGCCGCTGCCGGCGATGGTGGACCCCACGTCCAGGTTGATCTCCTTCACGCTGGTGGTGGCGTCGATATTCACCGTGGCATTGGTGGCCTTTTCGTCCACGGTCACCTTCTGGATGATGCCCTGGGCCAGGTTGATGGTGGAGTCCGGCGTCAGGTTGGTGAACTCCTTGATGTTGCCCGCCAGATCCAGCCGGGCGCCGCCCGCGGCGTCAAAGTTGATCTTCCGCAGGCCCAGATCGTCGGTGGTCACATCCTCCAGGTAGGCCTGGGTGCGCACGTTGGTGGTGCCGATGTCCGTCAGGCCCTCCGAGCGGATGGTGACGAACTGGTCGGCCATGCTGTCCACTTCCATGGTGTCCGCCTTCACGTTGCGCAGGAGAATGCTGTTCTCGCCCGCCTGGGCCTCGCCGCCGCCGGCAATGATGATCTTGCCCTGGACCTCCACGTTCTCCAGCACCAGGTCCCCAAGACCCACGCCGCCGGTGAGGTAGAGGTTGCCGGTAATGAGAGCGCCCCGCAGCGTCACGCCGGGGCTGTTGATGGTGAGGTTGCCGTACACGCCCATGTTGTTGTACTCGCCGGGCTCATGGATCAAAGAGCCCAGGGCCCGCACCAGAAAACAGGCCACCTGGCCCCGGGTGATGCTGGCTTTGGGACGGAAGGCGCCGTCCGCGTAGCCCTGAATGATGCCGAGATCCGCGGCCTCCTGCACAAGTCCGCGGCTCCAGGCGCCCATCTCCCGGCTGTCGGTGAAGTCGCTGTTGAGTCCGCTGCCGCCCTGCAGGCGCAGGTTCCGGCCGATGAGCACCGCCGCCTGCTCCCGGGTCACCAGGGCGCTGGGGGAGGCGGTGGTGGGGCTGGTGCCGTTGAAGTAGCCCGCCTTGTGGGCAATGCAGATGTCCTCGGCATACCAGGCGCTGTCCGGCACGTCGTTAAAGGGATTGGGACCCACCTCCGTATAGCCGAAGGCACGGTTTACCATGGTGACGAACTCCGCCCGGGTGATCCGCCGGTCCGGGTTCAGATCGCCGGCGGCATTGCCCCGCATGATGCCCCAGTCCACTACCTGGTTCAAATAGGGCTCCATCCACTCGGCGGCCTCCGCCTCCGGCACGGCCGCCGGCAGAAGCCCCGCCAGCATCACCGCGGCCAGGACAAAGGCCGTCATCCGTCTCCACACGCTCTTCTTCCTGTTCATGGGTCTCTCCTTCCCGCTCATGTCGCGTCCTCCAGGTCCTCTTCAAAATCCGCGCGCCGCATCTCGTTTTGCAGCTGGATACTGAAAACGGCCTTGCGCACCATCACTTCCTCGTCCTCGCACATGTCCACAAACTTGGCGGCGTACATCACCCGCTCCTCTTTCAGCTCGTTGATCCGCAGGATCTCGCAGCGGAGAATCAGCGGCTCATCCGTCAGGGAGATCACCACCTCCATCCGCTCGCCCACCTGCAGGCCCGGCCCGCTGAAAAAGCCGATGCCGCCGCAGCTGAGGTCGATGGAGCGGATCTTCCGCCGCCCCTTCCACTTGCCGGTGATGGGGTAGAGAAAGCTCTCAAAGCGGATGGGCACCCGCAGATTCCGCCGGACCTCCGGGTCCAGCTCCATGATCTTCTCCAGGGAGAACCGCTCCCCCCGCTGCCGCAGCACCTTGCACTGGTAGTCCTTGCCGCGGCCCATGCTGATGAGCTCCACCACCTCGTGGGCCGCCACATCCTCCTCCCTGCCGCCCAGCACCTCAATCTGCAGGGTCTGCCCGTCCGTGGGCCCCTGAAGCAGGCAGTGGGCCAGAGGGGTATTCCCGCTGTCCAGCAGAATGTACAGCTTATCGTCCTGACGATTGGTTTCCATCCGTTACTCCTCCTTGCGGCCGCCGCCGTCTTCCAGCGCGCCGTCCCGGGCGCTGGGGTCAAATTTCAGGAAATAGACGTAGATCTCCACGATTGCCTGGTACAGATTCTCCGGGACCTCCTGGCCCAGCTGCAGCTGGGTCAGGATCGTGGACAGGGAGTTGTCCTCGTAGATGGGCACGCCGTTGTCGGCGGCCAGCTCCACGATCTTCTCCGCAAGATACCCCTGTCCGGAGGCCACCACCACCGGCGCATTGTCGCCGGCACCGTAGTGCAGGGCCACCGCCTTCTTGGCCGGGGGCCGGAATTCTTCACGCCTTGACATTGATGCTGTTCTTCCCTTCAAAGATTTTGGGGAACACCTCGGTCAATGCCACCGGGCGCTCCATACGCCGCACGCTGATATGCGCCGGACGCAGCTCGTTTCGCTCCAGGATGCCGGAGACGGCCTCCTCCACCTGCCTGGAAAAGGGCGCCACCCGGTCCGGACAGCGGATGTCCAGGTCCACCTCCCCGTTCTGGCTGGTGAGGATCACATCGAACAGCCCCACATCCTGGATGTCCATTTTGAAGAGGAAGCGGAAGGTATTGCTCCTGCCTCCTCCGCCCTGCTTCTCCTGGTCCGCATCCGGGTCCACCCAGAGCTCGGAGAACATCATCCGCCCATTCCAGTCCATGGGGATCAGATAGTGGTTCACCGGCATATAGACGCTCTCGTTGATGAGCATGGCGGCAATCAGGTTCTGAAAGGCCTGCTGGATCTCGGCGCTTCCCTCGCCCCGCAGGGCTCTGGAGGCGGCGGAGAGCAGCTGCGTGGTAAACTGCGAGGCCTGGGAGGAGGCGTCCAGCTGGCTGTTCCGCAGCAGGGCCAGCAGCGTCTTGTCGTCCACCTTGCCCAGCTGCCCTTTCAATGTGCCGTATCCGCTGAGCTGGTGGAAGGTCTCCAGAAGCTTTTCCAGGGAGCCGTTTTCATACCGGGCCACGTCCAGGGCCAGCAGGGAGAGGAGATTCCTGGGCAGGCCCATGTCGTGGGTCCGCTCCACATAGGCCGACATGTAGGGAAAGACCTCCCGCTGCAAAAGCAGAATGTTTCCCTGCCGGTCTCCCGCCGCCATGCCGTTTTCCAGCCTTGCCAGCAGGTCCTGCAGCCGGTCCGCCCAGCTGGCCGGCATGGCGCCGATCATCTGGGAGAGATTGCGCAGGATGTTGCCCTCCACATGGGCGGTGGAGGAGTAGTCCGCATAGCTCTTCAAAAACTGCAGAATGTCCGTCCGAACGCCCTCGGACCCCGCCCTGGCGTAGGCGGTGCGCAGCAGGGCGAACAGGGCGCCGCCGAAGCGGGTGCTCCCCTTGGCCTGCCCCGTCAGGAAATTCAAGAGCTCCGCCTCGTCCATCCGGAGCATCTCCAGCAGCTGGGCCATCTCCGCCGCGGTGCCCTCCTCCAGCCCGGAGAGCACCACCGTGCCCTGACCGGAGAAGATGCGCGTCAGACTCTCCATGGCCCCCGGTGTCTCCCGCAGGCGCTGGAGGAAGGTCTGGAAGTTGGAGTCATAGCGGACGCGGCCGTCCCCCTGGAGGCTGCTGTCCTGCCGCTCTGTCTTTCCGTCGGCGCGGCCCACCCGGCTGGGATCCGTCACATTCTGAATCTGAGGGGGTGTATTTTGACTGGGCGAGACCGGAAGGCGGTTATTTGATCCGGCATCATACCCCGGTACCGGATTGGTCGCTCCCATGAGGTCGGGCATTCTCGTCACCTCGCAGAAAATTTTTATAATTACTACTTATTTTTTGGTCCCATTTGGTCGATGTAATATGAAAAGGCTGAAAGGCGGTGTTTTGCTTTATGAGCAGCGGCAATGATATTCTGGATATGTATATCTATGAAACAAACACCTTGCTCGAACAATTGGAGACCATTGTATTGGACGCGGAAAAGGTGGATACCTTCTCGCAGGAAAATGTCAATGAGATCTTTCGGATCATGCACACCATCAAAGGCTCCTCCGCCATGATGGAGTTCAATACACTCACCACCATCGCCCACCGGATCGAGGACATGTTCTTCCTGATCCGCGAGGGCACCATGGAGGTGGTCTCAGAGGAGAACCGGCCGGCTCTGTTTGATCTTCTGTTTCAGTCCATCGACTATTTCCGGGGTGAGATGGAGAAGGTGGAGTCGGAACAGCCCCTTGATGAGAATATCGACAGTTTCCTCTCAAATATTAATAGTTTGATCTCTAAAATTAAAGGGGAACCTGAGGCGGCGCCGGCAGCCCCTGCCGCAGCTCCGCCGGCACCGGCGCCCGCCGCAGCCGCACCCGCCTCCGCGGCCAGCACCAGCATCAACGGCAATCCGGACTTCCCCTTCCAGCTGCGGGTCTTCTTTGACGAGGGCTGCGGCATGGAGAACCTGCGGGCGTTCATGGTCGTGACCTCCGTGCGGGATTTCTGCGCCGAGTCCGACTTCCTCTTTGAGCCCGCCGCGGTGGAGACCGACGCCTCCACCGCCGAGCGCATCATCGACGACGGCTTCCTGCTCCAGTTCCGGCGGGCCGAGGACCGGGAAAAGGCCATTCCCGTCGTCCGCTCTGCCGGCTCCGTGTACTCCTATCAGCCCCACGACTACGTGCCCGCGCCGCCGGAGCCGGAGGCTCCCGCCGCCGCGGAGCCCACTCCCGCCGCCGCAGCTCAGAAGGCCGCTCCGGCGCCTGCCGCCGCGGGAGCTGCCGGAGGCGGCGCCTCCGCCCAGCATCAGAAGGAGAGCCTCATCAGCGTCAACCTCAGCAAGCTGGACCAGCTCTCCGCCCTGGTGGGCGAGATCGTCATCACCGAGGCCATGGTCACCGGCTCTCCGGATCTCAAGGGACTGGGGAACCTGGACGCCTTCTCCAAATCCGCCCGTCAGCTGCGCAAGCTCACCGACGAGCTACAGGACGTGTCCATGTCCCTGCGGATGATTCCGGTGTCCAACACCTTCCAGAAGATGAACCGCATCGTCCGGGATATGACCAAGAAGCTCAACCGCCCCGCCAAGCTGGTTTTGATCGGCGAGGACACCGAGGTGGACAAGACCATCGTGGACTCCATCGGCGATCCCATCATGCACATGATCCGCAACTCCATGGATCACGGCATTGAAGAGACCGAGGAAGAGCGCATTGCCGCCGGCAAGAACCCCGTGGGCGAGATCATCCTCTCCGCCCAGGATACCGGCAGCGAGGTGATTATCACCATCCAGGACGACGGACGGGGCGTCAACGACGAGGCCGTTTTGAAAAAGGCCATCAAGAACGGCCTGGCCTCTCCGGATTTTGAGTACTCCCACAAGGAGATCCTGAACTTCCTGCTGATGCCGGGCTTTTCCACCAACGTGGAGGTGACGGAGTTCTCCGGCCGGGGCGTGGGCATGGACGTGGTGAAAAGCGGCGTGGAGAGCCTGGGCGGCACCGTCAGCATCACCAGCGAGCTGGGCAAGGGCATGACCACCGTCATGCGCATCCCCCTGACCATGGCCATCATGGACGGCATGGAGGTCGCCGTGGGTGACTCCATTTTCACCATTCCCATCAACAACATTCTCTCCAGCATGAAGATCTCCTCCAACGACATCATCCACGACTCCGTCAACGGCGAGATGTTCAAGATCCGGGAGAACTACTATCCCATCATCCGGGCAAAGGAATTCTACCGCCTTCCCAGCGGCGCGGATCAGGTGGAGGACGGCATTCTGATGTGGCTGGAGTCCGGCGACCGCTCTTACTGCCTGTTTGTAGACGAGCTGCTGGGCGAGCAGCAGATCGTTGTGAAGCCGCTGCCCTCTTACGTTAACAACTTCGACATCAAAAACTCCGGCATCACCGGATGCAGCATCCTGGGCGACGGCAATATCAGCATCATTCTGGATGTGGGCAACCTGCACGCCGCCGCATACAGCGCGTAAACATAGGGAGGAGGAGCGCCATGAACGCAGTACAAGAAGAGGTTCTGTTTGCGCAGGAAACAGAGGAACCGATTGTGGAAGAACCCGTTTCTTCCAGCCGCAAATACCTGATTTTTCTGATTGACGATCTGAAGCTGGGCGTGGACGCCGAGTATGTGGTGGAAATTCTGAACGCCTATTCGGTGACCTATCTGCCCATGATGCCCGACTACATCCGCGGCATTTTCAACATGCGCGGCCAGATCATCCCCGTGATGGACATCCGGCTGCGTCTGGGCAAGCCCGCCCTGGAGCAGGACAGACTCCTGGTGGTGCTGAACTATGCGGGCACCTCCATCGGCATCCTGGTGGACGCGGTGGACCAGATGATCGACATCCCCAACGAGACCATTCTGCCCATGCCCGCACAGAGCTCCCAGAAACTGGTCTCCAGCATGTGCAATATCCCGGACGGCTCCGGCACGATGCTGGTGCTGGATTGCGAGGAGCTGGTCCAACATGAGTACTAATTCCACCTCCTCTGAAAAAGGCGGCCGCAGCTTTGCCCCCATGACCATCTCCGAGGCGGATTTCCAGCGGATGGCCAAATTTATCCACACCACCTACGGCATTGATCTCTTCCAGAAAAAGCAGCTGATTACCGGGCGGCTGTCTCCGGTGCTGCGGCAAAAGGGCTACAACAGCTTCGGGGATTTTGTGGATAACCTTTTGAAAAACAAGAACGAAGACGATGTGACGCTTGTCATCAACAAGCTCACCACAAACTACACGTTCTTCATGCGGGAGAAGGAGCCCCTGGACTACTTCCGCAACAAGATCATTCCGGATCTGGTTCAGCGGCACCAGCGGGACAAGGTGCTCTCCATCTGGAGCGCGGGCTGTTCCAGCGGGGAGGAGCCCTACAACCTCACCATGTTCCTCTTTGACTACCTGGGCAGCCAGGCCAGCCAGTGGGACACCCGCATCCTGGCCACCGATATCTCGGCCCAGGCGCTGGCCGCCGCCCGGAAGGGCGTCTACACGCTGCCGGACACGATCCCCCCGGAGTGGAAGAAGAAATACTTTGTTCCCAACGGGGACGGCAGCCACACGGTGGCGCCGGCGGTGAAGAACAACGTCATTTTCCAGACCTTTAACCTCATGGGACCCATCAAGTTCCGCCGGAAGTTCGACATGATTTTCTGCCGGAATGTGATGATTTACTTCGATCAGCCCACCAAGGATGCGCTGGTCCGGCGGTTCTATGATTACACCGTTCCCGGCGGCTATTTCATGATCAGCTGCTCGGAGAACCTGGGCCCGAACGCGCCCTATCGCAGGCTCGCACCGGCCACGTTCCAAAAATAGGAGGTATCCCCCATTGATGCAGGGCAACAAAATCCGTGTCATGGTGGTGGACGATTCCGCGGTGGCCCGCACGATGATTATCAGCGGACTTTCCGTACATCCGCGGATCGAAGTCGTCGGCTATGCCATCAACACCCTGGACGCCAAAATGAAGATTCCCAAGCTGCGGCCGGATGTCATCACGCTGGATGTGGAGATGCCGGGCCAGAGCGGCCTGGATTTTCTCCGGGAGTATATCCCCACCAACCCCATTCCGGTGATCCTCGTCTCCTCGCTGAACCTCAAAGTTTTCGACGCCCTGGACGCCGGCGCGGTGGACTTTGTCCGCAAGCCGGATTCCCAGGATAAGAAGGCCGCCTTCATCACGGCCCTGACACAGAAGGTGCTGATTGCCTCCAACGCCAAGGTACGGACGGCCTCGTCGTCTGTGGTTGCCACGGCCGCGGCGGGCGGTTCGGCAGCTGCCGCAGTGCCTCCTCTGGGTGCTTCGCCGGCGCTGAACAATGTTCTGATCGGCCTGGGCGCCTCCACCGGCGGCACGGAGGCCACGCTGGAGGTGATGAAGCGCCTGCCGGAGGATATTCCCGGCATGGTGATCGTGCAGCATATGCCCCCCGGCTTTACCAAGATGTACGCCGAGCGGCTGGACCGCCTCTGCAAGATGGAGGTCCGGGAGGCCAAGAACGGCGATGAGCTCCACCGCGGGCTTGCGCTGGTGGCTCCCGCGGACCTGCAGTGCCGGGTGGTGCGGATCGGCAACAAGTACACCGTCTCCTGTATGCCCGGCGAGAAGGTCAGCGGTCATCGGCCCTCGGTGGACGCGCTGTTCCAGTCCATGTCGGAGGCCGTGAAGTGCAAGATGGTGGGCATTATCATGACCGGCATGGGGCAGGACGGCGCGGCGGGTCTCTTGGCCATGCGCCAGAAGGGCGCCTATACCATCGGACAGGATAAGGAGTCCTCCGTGGTGTACGGAATGCCCATGGTGGCCAAGGAGATCGGCGCCGTGTGTACCCAGGCCCCCTGCGACGGCATTGCGGGGGTCCTGATCCGCCATTTGAAAACCCTCAGCTGAGATTCTGACGCCCGCGCCTTCGGCGCGGGCGTCTTTGCGCGCCGTCTGTCTTGCGCGGAGTCACATTGCTCCGCACGTATCTCCACCGGCGATTCCGCGCCGCCCCCGCTTCACAGCGACGCATTCTGCCCCCGCCGGTGCGGAGCCCCAGGCAAAAACGGGCGCCGCGGCCGGCCCATCAAAACGCCTGCTCTCTGCGGAGGAACCGGGAGTACCCGCCGCCGCTCCGGCGGTCTGCCGCGCGGAAAGCGCACGCTGTGTTTGTTCCAGGCCGCCTGCGATCCGGGCTGAGAATTTTCTCTTCTCTCCTTAACTTTCCTGCGATTTTGCCGATATGAATATTGAGTGAGAAGTTCAGGTTTTGATTATCGAAAAGGAAGTGAATGATTGTGCTGACTCCATATGGTCCCGGCGGCATTTCTTCTGTTGGCCGGCCTAAAACGTATTTCCCCGTCTCCAAGCGCGGTACCGCGCAGAAGACCTCCTCGGAACATAATAAATTTGATTCTGCCATCATCTCCGCCACGGCCGGCAAACATGCCTACCAGATGAGTGTGGTTGGCCGGCTCTCCCAGGAGGTGCGGACCTCTACCACCACCGGCGACATTCAGGAGCTCCGCCGGGCTGTGGCCGCCGGAGAGTATCATCCGGACCCCATGTCCATCGCCAGAAGCATCCTGTTCATGATGGAGGAGTAAGGGTATGGCGGATGTGTATCGCTCCTATCTGGATCTGCTGGAGGCCCTGCGGGAAAAGCTGGCGCAGCTTACAGATCTGGCCCGGGTGAAGGCGGCCATCGCGAAAAACGACGATCTGCTGGCTCTGGACGAACTGCTCAAGCAGGAACAGGCCATCACGCTGTCCTTCCGGGGGCTGGATCAAAAGCGGGAAAAGCTCCTGGGCGAGCTGGGTGCAGGAGATCTGCCCCTGTCTTCCCTGCCTGAGTGCTACCCTGCCGCCATGCAGGCGGAGGCCCGGCAGACCGTGGCGGCCCTGCAGGAGCAGTACCGCCTCTACCGCAAGGAGGCCGACGCGGCCCGCACCATTCTGGAGGGCAACCTCCATGAGATTGAGAAGATTCTGGAGGAGGCGGGCGCCACTCCCGCCGCCGGGCCCGGCTACACACCGCCGGAGACGGAGACCCCTCCCAACATGAAGACCGACTTCCGTGCCTGACGGGCGGCGGAACTGCAAATAAAAGGAGTTTTTCTATGGGCTCGATTGGTACGTTTGGTTCTTTTACCCAGGCGCGGCTGGCGATTTACGCCGCCCAGCTGGGACTCAGTGTCACCGGCAACAATATCTCCAACGTCAACACCGCGGGCTATACCCGCCAGCGGCTGGAGCAGGTCAGCTTCAAAACCGGCGGCGCCGACCGCTACCACTCCCAGTATGAGCTGCGGATCGGCAACGGCGTGCTGCCCACCAGCGTCTCCCAGCTGCGGGACCCCTATCTGGACATCCGCTTCCGCAACGACAATTCCAACGTGGGCGCCATGGACGCCAAGCTGAACGGCCTGGAGAAGATCAAGGCCATTCTGGACGAGGTCGGCAAGGGCGGCGAGGTCAAGGAGGGCGAGGAGTTCGGCATCATCGCCTATCAGATTGAGAACATCTTCCAGGCCATCTCCGGCCTGACCGATTACACCGGCCAGAAGGAATACGACGTGCAGGTGCGCACCGCCGTGGACTCCCTGTGCCAGGAGCTGCGGTCCTATGCGGCGCAGCTGAAGGAGCTGTACAAGGACTCGGAGGAGCAGTTCAACCAGGATCTGACGACGGTCAACAAGCTCCTGACCAACATCCGGGATCTGAACGCCTCCATCCGCAAGAGCGAAATCCACGGCGACAACGCGCTGGAGCTGCGGGATCAGCGGAACAACCTGATTGACCAGCTCTCCACCTACCTGAAGATTGACGTGACCTACACCACCGAGGACATCGGCGCGGGACAGACGGTGGAAAAGCTCATCATCAAGCTGGGCGACGCCAACCCCGATCCCCTGGCCAACACGGATGAATCCGTGCTGATTGACGGCCGGTACTGCGCGCAGCTGGGCTACACCCAGGTGCCCAAGCTGCGGGAGGAGAATCCCGATGATGACACCACCTTTGCCTATGTCGCTAAGGACGGCAGCTTGACCAACGATCCCGCCCTGGCCGATATGATTCCCACGCCCAATCCAGACCCGGCAACCAATGGAACTCTGCCCTTCCTGAATGACCAGGGCGACCCCGTTGCCAATGAGGCGGATGCTCTGTGGATTAAAAAGGAAAATCCCGACTACAAGCCTTACGAGGATGCCGACGGCAACCCCACGGCGGATCTCGAGCAGGCCGTGATGGTGAACAACTCCAACTTTGACCTCACCCTCTCCGAGATGCGGGATGTCTACGGCAGGCTCCACGAGAGTGTCCAGGTGCTGCAGGAGAAGGTTCTGGATGCCGCCAATGCCGCCGACAAGGCCATCATTGATAAGTTCCTGAAGGGCGAGACCATTTCGGAGACCCTCGACGACGGCTCGGTCCGCATCACCAGCGTCCGGCAGAGCTGGCAGAAGAGCTTGAAGACAAACCCGGTGTACAATCCCAACGCGACGCCTCCGGCGGACCTTGATCCGGAAGATCCGACGCACGCGCAGTTCTTCCGCTATCAGAAAACGGTCAAGAACGCAGACGGCACTACAAAAACCGTGCTCACCAACTCCGCCGCCGAGGCTGACCGGGAGACCAAGCCCGTCTACTTCGCCCAGGACTATATCAAGACTCCCTCCAAGCCGGTGGATCTGGATGACAACGACCTCTATGGCTCCCTCCAGTCCCAGCGGGAGATGCTGACGGAGAGCGGCGAGTTCACTGACCGCGACGTAGTGGCCACGGTGGATGAAAACGCCGTTACCAAGCGCGGCATCCCCTACTACCAGAACGTCCTGGACCTGCTGGCCAAGCAGATCGCCACCTCCTTCAACGAGCAGAACCAGGGTTACCTCACCAGCCCCTCCGGGGATCTCCTCACCACCGTCTGGGACCCCACAGGCGGCGCGGATAAGGACGGCCAGCTTGTCAGCGAAGCCATCGTCCTGGATGACGGCAACGGCAACACCTACGCCCTCAACACGAAGGATATGCTGTGCTCCACCAAATGGGATATGTCCAAGGTGCCCGATGAGATCAAGACCTGGCTCAAAGACAACAAGTATGTGGATGAAAACGGAGAGGCGGATGTCATCGCCTATCTGAAGGACGACACGCAGACGATCAAATACAAGGGCGACCCCACTAAGGAGTACCTTGACGCTGACAATAATCCGGTCAAGGCGGCGCCGGGCATGTTCCGGGGCGGCAACCTCTTCAGCAGCAACGGCGACACCGACAGCGCCGAGGGCATCACCGCCGCCAACATCTCCGTCTCCGCCAGCTGGACCAGAGGCCCCATGGTGGTCAACTCCTTCATCTGCGCAGACGGCGATCTGAATCCCGCCTCCACCGACAGCAGCAACGTGCTGCTGCTCCACGGCCTGAAATCCAAGCGGCTGGAGTACTTCCCCCAGGACATCGTGGGGAACGCGCAGGAAGAGGCGATGTTCACCGGCAGCTTTTCGGAGATGTGGCGCAGCATCGGCACCACGCTGGGCCATGACCAGAAGGAGACCAGCACCCTGCTGGACAACTATTACGAGAAGACGGTAGAGCTGGACAGCAGCCGCGCCTCCGTCTCCAGCGTGGACTTCAACGATGAGGCCATGAATCTGATGCAGTACGCAAAGTCCTACAATGCCGCCTGCCGCCTGATGACGACGCTGGATTCCGTGCTGGATAAGCTGATTAACAACACCGGCCTGACGACCTGATAAAGGAGGGAGATTTCCATGATTGCCCGTACCACAACCACCAGCACTCTGAAAACCTACCGCTATAACCTGCAGCGGTCCGGCTATTATATGAACAAATCCATGAACACCGTTCAAACCGGCCGGCTTTTCAACTCCTTTGCCGAAGATCCCGCCGCGGCCGCCCTCAGCTTCCAGAAGCGGACCGCCCTGCTGCGCAACAGCGCCCAGCGGGATCTGAACACCTCCATTCAATATAAGTTCCAGCAGGCCTGGAAGGCCGTGGCGCAGATTGAGGAGAACCTGGATACGGTCTCCAACAACGGCACCTTCAAGGCGCTGATGCTGGAGGGCGCAAATGATCCGGACGGCTCCGCCCGGACGGCCCTGGGCCAGTCCATGACGGCTCTGGCGGAGAACATGGTGCAGACCATGAACGGCCGGTATGGCGAGAATTTCATCTTTGCCGGCGCCGACGGTCTGAATGTCCCCTTCACCTGGGGGGCGCAGACCAACCCGGAGTACATTCCGCCGGACCAGGTCGACCCGGTAAAGCAGGAGACGTTCCAGTATCTCAAGGAGGACGGGGTAAACAAGGTCGGAACCAATGATCCCCTTGAGGCGCTTCCCGAGGCAAACCCCGCCTTTCTTGCCGATCCCACGAATCCCGACATTCCGCCCTATCTGGATAAGGACGGAAATCCTACGGATGACAGGGCCCAGGCCGCGCCGCGGAAGAACCCCAACTACAACGAGATGGCCGCCTTCAAGTACCTGACCAAGGACGGCACTGGCACCAATGACAAAAACCAGGCCGCCAGAACCCTCTGCTACCGCGGCATCCCCGTGAACACCACGGACAAGGACGAACTGGAAAAGCTCCGCTACTTCTCCGAGGACGAGGTGAAGAACGCAGACATCGGTCTGGGCTTTGACACCAACGGCGGCAGGGTGGAGACCACCAGCGTCTTCAACCAGGCGCTCCAGGGCGTGGACTTTTTGGGCGGCTATGGCGTCGATGCGGACGGCGACCCCAAAAACGTCATTGCCATGGTGGACCGGATGGGCACGATCCTGAAAAACTGCGATCCCCGGGACGGCGAGTTCGCCAGCCAGGCGGAAGAGGACGAGTACTACCGTCTGGCCCATAAATACGAGCTGGTCACCGCCGCCGTGAAGGATCAATATGTGGAGCTGGACACCCGCAGCAAGTTCCTCACCACCAACGCCACGATTCTGGAGTCCAACCAGTACAACCTGCAAGAGCAGATCTCCGGTCTGGAGGACGTGGACGAGGCCCTGGCCATCTCCGACTTCATCTTCGCGAAATACACGTATGACACGGCTTTGAAGGTGGGCAACAGCATCCTCTCTCAGAGCCTGATGGATTATCTGAGCCTTTAAAAGCCGGTATTCACATCTGCTGAACGCCGGATGACCGGTCTTTTTCCCGGCAAACGGTGCCTCCCTCCTCCGTCGGACGTCGTCAACCTCCTGTCTGACGGGAAAAACACCGTTCATCCGGCATCTCCCGGTGATGAATACCAGTTCTCAGCCCGTGCGAATTCAGGAAGGAGCGTGAATCGGATTTATGACACAACTGATTGAAATTAAGAGTGTCCCCATTGAGATTGAGATGAAGATGTCCCCTGCCAAGCTGGAGTACACCCGTGCTTCAGCGGACCTGGAGATCAGTCGTGACAGTGGGGGCCTGAATATCAAAAGCCGCCCCATCCGGTTGAAGGTGGACACCTTTGAGATGCGCAATTCCATTGTCCCCTCTCCGGCAACCAGCATTGAACAGCACGCACAAAAGGGCCGCCAGGCGGCCTATGAGGCCACTGCCACTTATGCGCAGCAGGGGGAGTTGTTATTGAAGGCAAAGATCGGGGAGGATGTCATGGCACAGTATTCCGCAACCGCCCTCAGTCCGGACATGAATTCCCAGCCGGGCCTGAAGTTCCTGCCCGAGGTGGGACCGGAGATCAGCTGGGACGCCGGAGAGCTGAACATCAAGTTTGAGATGGATAAGCTGAATTTTGACTGGCGTCTGAGCTCCAACGAGTTCAAGTTCACTCCTGGTGATATTGAGATTTCCGTCACGCAGCAGCCTGACGTGATCATCAAATATATCGGCGGTCCGCTGTATGTTCCTCCCTCCGCTGATCCCAACTATGAACCTGTGGACGTAAAGGCCTGACAGGAGGACTGCTTTGAAACTCCAGACAAAGTATTTTGGGGAAATCGACTATGAGCCTTCGGAGCTGATTCACTTTCCGGCAGGCCTTTTCGGTTTTGACGGCGAGCATGAGTTTTTGCTGCTGCCCTTTGAGGGCGGCCACGGCAGTATGCTCTGCATGCAGAGTACCACGACGCCGATGCTGGCCTTTGTGGCGCTGGACCCCTTCACGCTGGACCCGGGCTATGCGCCGGAGCTGCAGAGCAGTGAACTGAAAAGTTTTGGTGTGGAGAGCAGCCAGGAGCTGTGTTACTATGTGCTCTGCGCGGTGAAGAATCCGGTCTCCAACAGCACCGTCAATCTGCGTTGCCCCATTGTCATTCACCCGGACACCCGGCAGGCCCATCAGGTCATCCTGGAGTCCGGCGGCTACGAAATGCGCCACCTCCTGTCTGAATTCAGCCACAGTGAGGAGGCCGCGTCATGCTGATTTTGCAGCGCAAAGCCGGTGAATCCCTGCTGATTGGGGAGAATATCTCCATCTCCGTCGTCTCCATTGAAGGCGGGCGGGTTCGTTTGGCCATTTCCGCGCCGTCGGATGTCTCGATTCTCCGCAGCGAGCTGGTCACCGCCACCGCTGCCAACCAGGACTCTGCACAGGAGGAAGCGGCTCCTCTGGAGCTGTTAGGGCTGTTGGACGAGGTTTTGGAACAGCGGCCCTCTTCTCAAAAACCCATGAAAGAAGGTTAGTACGATGTTGGACGCAATCGCCTCCGCCGCCATGGAAATGAGCGCGGCGCAGTTCTCTGTGAATTACTCCATGGCTATGACGAAAAAAGTCATGGACAGCCAGGAGCTGGCTGCACAGGAGCTTTTGAGGATGCTCCCCGCTACTGAGGGGATGGGTCAGTACATTGACACCTACGCATGAGGGAGAGCCGCCCGGCAGGAATGCCGGGCGGCTCTTTTTCAGCTGCGTCAAGGATCTCTCGCAAGCAGCTCCGCAAGGGACTTTGCCGCTTCCCCATCCAGGAGTTGCCGCGTCCCGGTCTCCTCTGCCAGCATCTGCCGGAGCTTTTCGACGATGCCGTGGGCTGCAAGCCCCCGTCTTTCATAGTTTTGGGCCAGAAAGATGTGGATCAGCAGGTTCTCCTCCCGGCAAAAGCCCTCGCCATGCTCATACTCGCACAAAACGGCCGGGAGGATCTGGCTCTCGTCAAATCCCATTTGAAGAAACCGCTCGAAATCCTCCTGTACGGCCTCTCTCAACTCGTCGCATTTAAAAATCATATCATCTCTCCATCCCGGCGCCTTGGCCATGTTTGAAAATAGTACGGCGTTTCCATGAAAAGAAAGGGCGGCCGGCGGGCTTGAAATCAGAAATTTTTGGAAATCATACTCCTGATGCCATCACGGGGGATCAGGAGGTTTTTTATGGATTTTTCACAGCTTTGCACCGCCACTCCGGCGGAATACGACTCCCTGGGGCAAAAGGTGGCGCTCTGCGCCGCCCAGGGCCGCAGCTATGAGGTGCCCGCCTGCCGCCTGCCCGAGGGCTGCTGCCCCGGCTATGTGACGGTGGGCTTCTGCCGCCGGGAGGGGGGATATCTGGTCTACTGGCATCCGGCCGTGGAGTACCGCGGGCAAAGTCCCGTGCTGAAGCTCCTCTTTGCCCGCAGTGCCTGGCGCTTTGACCGCTTTGAGGACCTGACCCGCTGGCTCCATGCCCTGGGGCCGGCCCTGAGCCGCCCAAAGGCCGCTCCGGCAGCGCCCCCGCCTCCGCCGCCGGAGAAGAGCAGCGTGTGGCCGGCTCTCTATCTGCGCCTGCGGCAGACCCTGTCGGAGCAGGTGCTGGGACAGGCCGAGGCCGTGGAGGCCGCCGCTTTCCGGCTGTACACCCATGTGGGAAAACAGACTCCGGCCCGGCCGCTGTCGCTGATCTTCTACGGACCCACCGGTGTGGGGAAATCCGAGCTGGGAAAGGCCGTCGCTCCGGCCCTGCGCCGCTGCTGCGGGCAGTCTTACCAGTTCGTGTGGACGGAGCTGAACACCTTCACACAGCCCCACTCTGTCCACCGGCTCACCGGCGCGCCGCCAGGCTATGTGGGCTACGAGGACCCGCCTATCTTCGACGCCGTGCGGCGGGAGGCCCGGACTGTGTTCATGTTTGACGAGCTGGAAAAAGCCCATCCGGAGGTGCTGAAGGTCTTCATGTCCATCCTGGACGAAGGGCGCTGCACCGCTCACCGGGCGGACGACCAGGGCAAACGGGAGCTGGACTTCCGCCAGTGTATCTTCCTGTTCACCACCAACGCGGACCTGCGGGCGAAAAGCAGCCCTCAGCTGGGCTTCTGCGAGGCGGTTCCCACCGAGACCGCTCCACAAAAACCAGCCGCCGGACCAGCAGAACTGGCCCAGCGGCTGTTTGATGCCAACGAGACGGCCCGGCAGGCCATGGTCCGCCTGGGCGTCCTGCCGGAGATCGCAGGCCGGTTCAGCGGTCTGATCGGGTTTCATCCTCTGGATGACGAGGCCCGGCTGGCCATTACCGTCAAGCAGATTCAAAGCCTGGGGCGGGAATACGGCCTCCAGATCACAGCGGTAGACCCCGCCCTGGTCCGGGCTCTGACGCCCGGCCGGGAGGCCCTCTCCGCCCGCTCTGCGGCCTGTGTGCTGGAGAGTATCCTGGCGCCCCTGTTCTCCTCCCGCATGGCCCCTCAGACCCCTCTGCGACTCACAGGGACCCGGGCGGAGCCCCGGCTGACGCCGGCTCAGCCCCCAACTTCGTACACCCGTCCATTGATGCTGTCGCGCCTGTAAATGTGGCTCTTGTCGGAGGCAATGAAGAACTCACCGGCAATCTCGTTGGTGCCGGCCGTCTCATCCACACTGTAGACACTCATGTGGAGGCAGGGACGGCCGTCCACCAGCACCGACCCGGCCAGCGGGTAGATCCGGTACCCCGCCATGGTCTCGCCCTCCAGGCCAAGGTCCGCCGGATTCATGGCCCGCATATAGTCCTCTGCCTCGACCAGGGTCATGGTCTCCGCTCTGGGCTCCCGAATTCTGCCCTCTACCGTGTCGATGACCACGGTGCCCTGCTGCTCCGGATTCCAGTCCAGCTGGATGGTGTGGACCGTATTCTCCTCCGTGCCCGCCTTGGCCAAAAGGGCGGTGCCGCTCTCCTCTTGAAAGTCCGGCGCCTCACTGCGGGTCAGCTCTTCATCCACGTAGGAAAACCCCACATCCGCCGCGGTCAGCAGCCCCGCATAGCCCGCCAGCAGGCCCCGGGCATCCGTGAAGCCCTCGTAGAGGTAGGTCACCGCCGTGATGGCCTCCTCGCCCTCCGCGGGCTCCGGTACCTCCGGCTGGTGCACGATGACCTCCGCGCTGAGGACCGGCAGGGCCATGATCTCGCCATCTCCCAGGGGATAGACCTGCGGCGGGTCCACGGTGTCATCCTTCACCTTCTCCTCGGACTCTCCGCCGCCCCGGCCACGCAGGAAAAACACGGCTGCACCGGCCAGCACCAGAACAATGGGAAGCAGCAGAAGGATCTTCTTTTTCCCCTTTTTCTTCTTTTTCCCCTTTTTTCCGGTTTCCTCCAGCTGTTCCTCGTCGACCTCTTCGACGTTCTTTTTCTTCTTTTTCTTACCCTTCAACATCGCTCACACCTCATTTTACTCACAGCGAATGGTCACTGTATCGTGGTTCTTCAACAGCTGCCGGAAGCCGCACTCCACACCATTGACCTCAATCCGGACAGGCCGCTCCAGCCGGTCGAAGTCCAGGCCGGAGTACTGCAGCAGATCCATCAGGTAATAGGGCAGACCGCTCTCCTTGCCGGACAGCACCAGAGGCTTGCCATTGAGCATCACCTCCAGCCGCCTGCCGCCTGCCGGTGCCGGCGGACGCGGTTCCTGCGCAGCCGGCTGCGGGGGCGCCTGGGTCTTTGCAGGTGCCTGCGCCGCCGGTCTCAATTCCTCCGCTTCCGGCCGCGGCGCCACCCGCTCCCGTTCCACCGGGGCCTCCGGGGTCTCCCGGGGCTGTGCGGGGGCCTCCGGCACCGTGGGGCGCGGCGTACCGTCCAGCGTCAGAATCACGTCGCCCTGACACAGGGGTGTGGTTAAGGGGACCTCCCGGTTATTCACCAGAACCCGGCCGGAGAAGCCGCTGCCCAACACCTCTCCCAGACAGGCTTCCGCATCCTTTCCGGGGCGTGCCGGTGTGAACACGATCCGGTCTCCGGCCCGAACCAGGGTGGTCAATGCGGCGTCTTCCTCGTTCACCTTCAAAATCGCAGGGGTGAAGGGCTCACCCCGCAGCAGCAGATGCTTGCCGTCCAGGGTGAGATTCAGGCTCTTTCCGGAGCGGCCCAGCATGTCGGCATAGGTGTAGCCATTCATCAGCAGGATATCCCGCAGGGTCAAAACACCGCTGCGGAAGAGCTTGGCATTCTCCCCGTTGAGGGTGACCACATAGCTGTCGTTCAACAGGCTGAGCCCCGCGGAGACCGCAATGCCCAGAGGGGTGGCATACTCCGGATTCTCCAGATTCACGCTGTCGGAAAAGGCGCTCTTGGCAAAGTTGTTGCCGGCAATGGCCACCCGGCGAAGATCCATTTTCAGGTGGGCCGCCACCTTCTCCCGCAGACCGCTGAGCTTGCTGCCTCCGCCGGCCAGGAACACCGCCGAGGGCGCGCCGCTGTTGAGCTGGGTCACCTGCTCGGCAATGGCCTCCGCCAGCCGGTCCATGGGCTGCTGAATGACGGCAAACACCTCCTGGCAGGTGATGGTGTTTTCCAGCCCCAGGATGTCCCGGTAGGTCACCTCACCCTCCTCCTGCAGGTTTCGCTTGATCTCCTCTGCCGTGGCGAAATCCACCAGGAAGGCCCGCATGATGGCCTCCGTCATCTCGTCGCCGGCGATGGTGGCCATGGTATAGCCCACCACACTGCCATCCCGGCACACGGCGATATCCGTGGTGCCCGCGCCGATATCCACCAGCGCCAGATTTAAAAGCCGCAGCTCCGCCGGAATGGCGGCGTTCATGGCCGCAATGGGCTCCAGAGTCATGCTGGCCACCTGCAGCTCCGCCGCCCGCATGGAGGCGTAGAGACTCTCCACCACCTCTCCGGGCAGGAAGGTCGCCACCACGTCCACCTCCGCCTGACGGCCGCTGTGGTTTTGCAGCGTGGTCAGCGGATAGTTATCCAGACGGTACTGGGCCACGGTATAGCCCACCAGGAAAAACTGCTGGCGCCCCTCCTCATCCTCCTTCTGGAGCATCTCCTCCGCATTGGAGACCGCTCCGGCCTCCAGCCGGCTGATCTGCTCGGCGTTCAGGGACTCCTCCTCATTGATCTCCATGGAAAATGTGCCGCTCTTGGTCCGCAGGGCCCGCCCGGCGGCGGCCACACAGACACGGCACAGCTGAACGCCCAGCCGCTCCTCCAGCTGACTTGTCACGGTGCGGGCCAGCTCCGCCACCTGGCGGATATTGTCGATCTGACCGTCCACCATGGCCCGGTTTCTATGCTCCGCCATCTCCAGATCCAGAACCCGGAAACGATCCCCATCGGCTCTGCCCACAATGCCTACCACACTGCGGGTGCCGATGTCCAGGGCATAGATCATGTCGCTGTCCTGCACTTTGTACTCCATGGTTACCCTCCTTCCGCCCGATCCGGACTCAAGACATCAAAGACAAGATAAACCTGCCAGAAGGTGGTGTTAAAACCGCCTTCTGGCAGGCAGACTGCGGAATATCTTCCGTCGCAGGGAGAACATCATCCTGCGATGAGTTCTCCGGTCTCAGGGATTAGTACTTGCTGAAGTCCACGGAACCGCCGCTGTAGCCCGCGTCATAGTCGGCAGAATCAGATCCGGAAGCCGGGCTGCTGTAAGAGGGACCGGCGGCCGGCAATGCGTTGTAGGAATCGCCGGTATTGCGCAGGCGGAACCTGGTCATCAGTTCCTTGATGAGCGCGGCCTGGCTGCTGAGCTCCTCGCTGGCGGCAGCGGACTCCTCGCTGGTGGCGGAGTTGGTCTGCACCACGCTGGAGATCTGGTCAATGCCCTCCGTCACCTGGGCGATGGCCTCAGACTCCTCCTCGGCGGCCTTGGTAATCTGCTCCACAGCGGCCACGACCATGCCGGCACGCTCACTGGTGGCCTGGAGAGAGTCAGACACGCGCTTGACAATCTCGCTGCCCTCCTTCACGGAGTTGATGGAACGGTCAATGAGGTCCTTGGTGGCCTTGGCGGCCTGATCGGACTTGGAGGCCAGATTCCGCACTTCATCAGCCACCACGGCGAAGCCCTTACCGGCAGAGCCGGCCCGGGCAGCCTCCACGGCGGCGTTCAGCGCCAGGATGTTGGTCTGGAAGGCAATGTTCTCGATGGTATCAATGATCTTGCCGATCTCGGAGGAGGACTCGGAGATCTTCTCCATGGCGGAGACCATCTGTCCCATGTACTGGGAGCTCTCGTTCAGGCTCTGGCCGGCGTCCTGAGAGTGAGCGGCCGCAGCCTCGCTGTTCTGGGCGTTCTTCTGGGAATTGCTGGAAATCTCGGCAATGGTGGCGGACAGCTCCTCCACGGCGCTGGCCTGCTCGGTCGCGCCCTGGGCCAGAGCCTGGGCACCGGTGGACACCTGCTCGGCACCGGCAGCCACCTGCTCGGCGCTCAGGGTGATCTGGGCCAGGGTATCGCTGAGGTTGTGGTTGATGGCGCGGATGGAGGTCAGCACAGACGCCAGGGCACCCACATACATCGTCGTATCCTTACTCCGGACATCGAAGTTGCCGTTGCCCATCTCCTCCAGCAGCCGGCAGATATCGCCGATGACCCCGGAGAGGACGTGCTGACTGGTACGCAAGGCATGGCACATATCGCCCAGCTCGTTCTTGCTCTCATAGTCCACAGGGATCTCCAGGTTGCCCTCACTGAAGCCCACCAGCGCCGTGCGGACCTGCTCCACGGGACGCACAATGCTCTTGATGATGCCGAGGTTCATCATAAGTACCAGAATGGTGGCAACAACCATCACAACAATCACAATGATGGTGGCAATGACCACGCTCTTTTGCTGCACCTCAATGGCGTGCGCCTGCTCCGTAGCCAGATTCGTGCCCAGCCTCTGGGCAATCTCCGTCATGGTATTCAGCTGAGGCGTGCACTGGTTGCGGATCAGATCAATGGCCCGCTCCCCGTCGCCGCGGTTGATGGCTGTAATAATGTCGGGCAGCTCATTTTCCCACGCGGTGACCGCGGCAGAGTATTCCGTGAGCCCGTTATCATCCAGCGGATAGACCGTTTCCAGCGTCTTCATCTTCTCGTTCATCTCGGTCAGGACCTCTTCCGCCCGGCTCTGCAAAGAGGCATTGCCGGAATCACCGGGGGTCAGAGCCATATTCCGGACCAGACGGGCGGCGATATTCGCATTCAGACGGCACTCTGTAATCAGCTGTGTGGCCTGAACTTCCTCATTGAGGATCTTCTGATAACGATTGCTCTGGGACACCAACATAAACAGGGCGACAATGATGATAATTGCCGAAACCAGAATGGTGGTGCCGAACCCCAGGATCAGGCTCTTCTTGATTTTCATGTTCTTGAGCATGGTGCTCTCCTCCTCTGTCCCTTGTTGATTTGTCGCAATTACAGGCTCTTCATTATTTTACATTCTATATCAATCGGCTCTGTTGGTCAAGAGAGAATCCTCAGATTCTTCCTAAACAACATCGCCGTATCTGCCTTTTTTGACATCTCCAAAGACCCGTCCGTCCACCAGGGTAATCACCCGGCGGTGCATGATGTTCACATACTGGCTGGCATGGGTGGCCATAATCACCGTGGTGCCCTTGCGGTTGATCTCTGTCAGAAGATGAAAGATATCCCAGATATTGTCATCGTCCAGGTTGGCCGTGATCTCATCCAGCACCAGAATGGGGGGGCTGTTCACCAGTGCCCGGGCAAGCTCCACCCGGCGGCACTCCCCCACGGACAGCTCCGCAGGGTACTTCGCCCCGGCCCGGGCCATGCCCACCAGTCCCAGCACTTTCTGCACCCGAATCTGCATCTGCAGATTCGTCTCAAAGCGGCCCTTCCCCACCCGGGCCGCCAGCAGCAGGTTCTCTGCCACCGTCATCTTCCGGATCAGGCTGTGCTCCTGCCATACCCGGCCGAACATCACCGTCGCCTGGTTGTGGCTCCAGCGGATCAGCTTGGAGAGATTCATGCTGCCCAGATAGACCGTTCCCCGATCCGGCTTCAGCCGTCCGGAAATCAGATTCAGCAGCGTGCTCTTGCCCGCGCCGCTGCTGCCGATGAGAAACACGAAATCTCCCTGCTCAATGGTGAGATCCACATTCTCCACGCCGGTCTCATAGCGCTTGTCCCCAATCCGTCTATGCCGCTCCCGCCTGCTGATCTTATAGTATTTTGACACATGTTCCAGTTTGATGGTGGGCATACGCTGTGCTCCTATTCATACGGATCTCTTCCGGCTCCCCCGAGGCCCCCCCTTGCAATGCGGGAGAAATTTGCTATAATAATCTCAGCGACACTGCAGAGGGAGATGCGGCTTTTGAACAATTCAAACGGAAAACGGGGCCGGAATCTCTGCATCCTGGCCTTGCTGGCACTTTTGTGCATTGGCGGAGCAGAACTGACCGCCCTTTATTTCTTCAACCGGCCTCTCTACATCCAAATCACCGAACCGGTCCGTCAGGGCGTCCGCACCGTACAGACCGCCGCGCAGTCCGCCGCCCGCACCATTGCGGAGTCCGCCACGGCCTGCGGCAGCTACGCCGCCGAAAAGCTCTCCGAGTTCGGGGACGCCTGCGGCGAAACCTGGGACCGCCTGACCGCTCCCCGGAGCTCCGACGACCCGTCCGAACGCCAGGAGGCCGGCGAACCGGAGCTCCTCAGCGACCAGACCATCACCGATCCGGCCATTACAGAGCTGGAGATCCGGGACGGCCGGGAGGTTCTCACCGGCGGCATTGTCCCGGTGGTCTACTTCAACCAGGGAGAGGAGCCTTGGGCCTCCCAGCTCTACGGCAGCGACCCCATCAGCGGCTACGGCTGCGGGCCGGCGGCCATGGCCATGGCGGTGTCCAGCATGACGGAGACGGAATCCGACCCCGCGCAGATGGCCCAATGGGCGGTGAAGCACGGCCACTGGGCCAAGGCCAACGGCTCCTATCTCTCCATCGTCGGCGGCGCCGCAGAGGCCTTCGGCCTGACGGCAGCGCCGATCCCGGAATTCACCGTGGAGGCCATTCAGGACGCGCTGCTGGCCAACCATATGCTGGTCGCCCTCATGGGCCCCGGCCACTTCACCAAAAGCGGCCACTTCATCCTGCTGCGGGGCACCACCCTCAGCGGTTCCATCCTGGTGGCGGACCCCAACAGCAAAGAGCGCAGTCTGATGGAGTGGGACCCTCAGCTGATTCTGGACGAGCTCTCCTCCAGCACCGCCAACGGCGGGCCCCTCTGGGTCCTCTCCGACGAGCCGCTGACCTGATGGGCATCACGGACGTCCGAACATCGGCCCGAACCGGGCCGATGTTCTTTTTTGTATGAAAAATACGTTCACTGATAGATGGATTTTTCCCGGGTCAGCTTGCGGTTCACATTCTTATCCAGCTCCTGAAGCTGCTGCAGCAGGCGCCTGTTGATGCCCACCTGGGCGGCCAGCGGCTGCTCCTCCTGGGTCTCCGGAGCCTCCCCGCCCAGGAGCTGTGCAAGCCTTCGGCCATCTGCCCCCGCCAGGGCCTCCCGCTGCTGCTTCAGCGCCTGCTGGACCTGGCGGAGAATCTTGATGGGTTCTTCCCGCATGGACACCAGCAGCTGAACCGCCACCTGGTCGTCCCGGTCCAGGGCCTCCGCCAGCTGGCGGGTGAGGTCCATGGTCTCTGACAGCGCGTTGTACATCCGTTTGGTCTGAACCTGTGCGTCCAGCAGTGTCGATGACGTCATCCCGCTTCCCTACTTTCCGGACTCTCCGTTCTTTTGCGCCTCGCGGAAGGCATCCCGCAGCTCCCCTGCCATGGATTTTACATGGCTCAGCGGCTCACTGCGGCGTCCGATCTTCACCCGGCCCAGCTCATAGGTGAAATACTCATAGAGCTGCGTCAGGTTTGCGCTGATGGGATACTGCTTATCCAGCGTATCGTCCAGGTAATGGATGATGTCAATTGCCCGCTGCACAGCCCCCTCAAACATCGGATAATTTTCCTTGTTCAAGGCCAGCTCGGCCTGAGTCAGCCGCTTAATCAGTTCGTCGTACAGTAACAGCAGCAGCTCTCCCTGCGTCATGGTGTTGATGGACTGCTCCTTGTACTGTTGGTAGCCTCTGCTATCCATTGCCGTCTGCTCACCGCCCCTTCCCCGTGCCCGGCACGGCTCTTCCTTTCATTCTCCGCACCGCGGCCTCGTTTCCATCCGCGGTGCGGTACGCATATCCTGTCTCTTTGCCGCCGGGCGGGAATCGCTTTACGATTAACCCATGTTGCCCATCAGCCCGGAAAGCGTGGAACTCTGGGAATTCATCTGTGCAATCAGCTGCTCCAGCTGACTGAACTTGTTGGTGTAGTAATCCACCCGGTCGGACATCTTGTCCTGCCACTTCTCGATCTCCTGATCGATCTTGTCCAGCTGCTGCTGGATGGTGTTGTTGTACATGGTGCTGCTGGCCAGGGGATGGCCGGCCTTGTTCACCAGAACGCCCTTGGTGCCGGTGCTCAGGTTGACGCCCTCGGCCTTGCCGTAGAGGTCCAGGGGCTCCTTCAGCGCCTGGAGGAAGCCCTTGGTGGCAGAGCCGGTGTCCGTGGTCTTGGTGAAGATGTCCGCCACCTTGTCCGGATCGGTCTCCAAGGTGGAGCGCAGCTTGTTCTCATCAAAGGCCAGGGTGGTCAGGCCGTTGGAGTAGTTGACAGTGATGCCCGCGGCCTTCAGATCCGCGCCGTCAGCACCGGTCATGGAGATGGCCTGGGTCATGCGCTGGTAGAGACTCCGCAGGTCCTGGTCGCCGAAGAGGATGCCCACCTTGGCGTTGTTGTTCCAGTTCTCAATGGCGGTCTCGGACATGTCCTCCATATCCTCGTCCGTCAAAGGCTCATAGTAGCGCCCGTTGCTCCGCTGCAGCGGCAGGGTGGAATAGGCCTCCTTGATCTCCTTGGCCATCTCGTTGTAGTCGTTGACCATGGACTTGATGGCGTCCACAATCTTGTCGGAGTCGGCGCTGGAGGAGAAGGTGACCGCCTCGGCGGTGGTATCCCGCGTACCGTCGGCATTGTAGCCGAAGGTGCCCTTCAGGTTCACCGTCATGCCGTCCATGTCTATGGTGTTGGAGCTCCGGGTGATCTCCTTCATCTCCGAGCCGTTGACAGTGGCGCTGAAGATGGCGTCCTGGCCCGCCTCAAACTTGCCGTCATAGGACTGGAAGAGCTTCTTGGCCAAACCGTCGCCGAAGTCGATCTTTCCGGCCTTGCCGGTCTCCTTGGCGGTGAAGGTGAACTCGTTGGTGGTCTTGGAGTAGCTCACATTGACGCCGGCGTCCTTGTTGCCGTTGATCTGATTGAGGATGGTATTCAGACTGGTGTCCTCGGTGAACTCCCCGATCTTCACGCCGTTGAGGGTGAAGGCATAGAGCTGCCTGCCGTTGTCGTCGGTCTTGGGGACGTCCTTTCCGTCGGCGTCCTTGGTCATCTCCGGCGTCAGATCGCTGAGAATTCCCAGGTCCTTCAGGGTCCTGTTGGTGCTGAGATAGCTGGCGGTGCCCGTGTCCCCCAGACCCATGGCCTTGGCCTTGTCGCCGGCGATGAGGAAGGAGGAGCCCTTCTGCCCGGAGGTGAACTGGAGCTGGATGCCCTTATAGCCGCTGTGGGCGTCGTCGTTGGCGTCGCTGACGATCAGCTTGCTCTTGCCGTCCTCCAGCGTGCCGAACTTCTCGTCGATCTTGTCCTGGAGCACGTCCATATAGGCCTGATCCCGAATCTGACGGCTGGAGGCGCTGGTGAGATCTTCGCCGTTGGCAATCTTCTTTTTCAGCGTCTCAAAATAGGGAATGTCCTTCCCGTCTTTGTCCTTGCCGTCGGGATACTTCTCATCCAGCTTCTTGAGCACCTCGTCCATGCTGGGCATCTGGATCTTCTTGGTCACGCCGTCCAGGGTGATGTCCATGGTGGCGTAGCTGAGATACTCAGAGGTCTTGACATCCTTGGTCAGGGCGGTGTCGCCCACGGTGAGGCTCTTGGCGCCGGAGCCGGTCTTCACGTCCAGCGTCTTGGCGATATCTCCGGAAGCACTGCTGATGAAGAACTCATTCTTGCCGCCGGAGACGTCCTCAAAGACCACATTGCCGTCCTCCACCTTCGCCTTGATCATACTGGTGGCCTTCACGCTGGTGCCGCTGCTGGTGGTCACATTCTGAGTCTCCAGCTGCTTGTTGATGTGGTCCGCCATCTCCTGGGCGTTGGCGAAGTTGTCCAGCTCGCCGAAGTTCACATCTAGGTAGGACCGGGCGCTGGTGCCGCCGTAAGTGATGCTGAGGCTGCCGGACACAGTACTGATGGGCTGGTCCTGGGCCAGGTCAAAATAGCCGCCGGCCGTAACGCTGACGTTCCCGCCCACGTCCTGGTTGCCGTTCAGCGCGCCGCCGCTCACCCGGTAGGTGGCAGCCTTGGCCAGCTGCTTCACGGCGTCGATCTGGATATTGCTGCTGGTCTTGCCGGAAGCGGAGACCTTGGCGGCGTTTGCCCCCTGGGACACCGTCGTCACCGCCTGATTGAAAAAGCTGGGGGACATCAGGTTCGTGGAAGAGCGGTAGTCCGCATACTTATTGGTAAAAGCCGCCATCTTCGTGACGATGCTGCGGTATGCCTCCTGCTGCCACTCCACCTTCGTGCGCTTTTGGCTCAGGGAGTTGATCTTCGTTTTATAACCGGAAATTGCATTTTCGATCATGGATTCGGTATCCATGCCGCTGGCAAGACCCGTAATCACATTTCTGCTGCCGTAAATGCTGCTGCTGCTTTTGACTCCGCCGACTGCCATCGTTATCTACTCCTTCCATACGTCAGACTGCGCGTATACACGGCCGCTGCCCAGCCTCCCGGCTGAACAGAAGATTTTTTTTGCTATTCCTCTATATTTTTTTATCGGCATATAGTATAATGAAAATAAGAGGTTCTCTCACAGTTTTTGTTGCGAGGAGGAAAATACCTGCATGCAGATCATCACTGTCACGAATCAGAAGGGCGGTGTTGGCAAGACCACGGTGGCCTCCGCCCTGCTGTGCGGTCTCAGCCAACGAGGTGCCCGGGTTCTGGGCGTAGACCTGGACCCCCAAGGCAATCTGGGGTTCACCCTGGGCCTGGATATCGGCGGAGGCTACACAGTCTACGATGTCTTCACCGGCGCACACACCATTGAAGAGGCCATCGTCTCCACGCCTTATGGAGATGTACTTACCTCCGACATCATGCTCTCCACTGCCGAGGTGGAGTTCACCGCCCCCCGCCGGGAATTCATGCTGACCCAGCACCTCAGCGCCGTCCGGGACCGCTACGACTTCATCATCATCGACACGCCCCCGTCCCTGAACATCCTCACCATCAACGCCTATGTGGCCTCCACCGGGCTGATCGTCCCTATGGAGGCGGAGGTGCTGAGCCTTGTAGGGGTCTCTCAGATCCAGGATACCGTGGATACCGTCCGCAAATCCTACAATCCGGATCTGAAGGTACTGGGCATCGTGCTGAACAAGTACAATCCCCGCCTCACCCTCTCCCGGGAGATCCTGGATCTGGCAGAGGAGGTGGCCCAGCAGCTGGACAGCCACGTTTTCCCCGCCAAGATCCGCCGGGGTGTGGACGTGGCAGTGGCTCCCGCCCACGGCCAGAGCGTTCTGGCCTACAAGCCCGGCTGCAAGCCGGCCATGGACCTGCGGAAGCTGGTGGACGCCGTGGCAGGCGACACCTTCCCCCGCTCCCGAACGACATTCCGCTGACCGTTTATTTCTCTTGAAACCAAAGGAGACAAGCTATGGCATCCACAAAGGAATCCAACACCAGCAAGACCGCCCATGTGATGAATCTGCTCAGCAGAACCCGGAGCGGAGCAGCGTCGGAGCCCGCCGAGGGCGCCGAGGGCGCGCCTGCCCAGCCCGCGGCCGCTCCCGCAGCGGCCGCTCCCCAGATCCCGCCGATCCTCAGCTCCATGGAGGCGGACGCCGCCGTCTCCACCCAGATCAAGGACGCCCTGGAGGACGCCCTGGCCTCCGCGCTGGAGGAGGACCCCCTTCCCGCCCCCACCGTGCCGCCGGAGGTCATGGCGGCACCGCAGACCCAGGAGCCCGCACCGGAATCCGGAGAGGATGCACCGGTGCTGGCCACCGTGCAGCCCGCCGGCACGGAGAGCACCCCTGCCCCGGCGGTACAGTGGCCGGAGCTGGACACAGAGGGTGCAGAACCCGAGGCGCCCGCCGCTCCTCAGGCGTCCGCCGCTGTCGTTCCGGAGACGCCGCCGGCTCCCGCGCCGGTTCAGCAGACACCGCCGGCGCCTTCTGCGCCGCCGGCTGCCTCTGCCCCGGACGCCCCGGCTCCGGCGGAGGCCCCGGCCCATGAAGCGGCCGCTCCGGAGAAGACTGCCGAATCCGCCCCGCCGGACGACTCGCAGCAAGAGCGCGAGATCACCTATGTCAACGTCATGGAGGTCCTGGTGGAGGAGCGGGCCGGAAAGTATATGGAGATGTTCGGCATGTGTCAGTGCGACCGCTGCCGCAGCGACGTCAAGGCCCTGGCCCTGAACAGCCTGCCCAGCAAGTATGTGGTGATGGCGCGGGGCGAGTTCGTCCCCAGAATCACCGTCTACGAGGGCCGGTTCAGCGCCGCGATCATCGCACAGCTCCTGCGCGCGTGCAAAATCGTAATGGACTCTCCCCGCCACAATCAGCAGGAATTCTGACCGTGGAAAAGAGAGAGCGGTCCCGGCACGGATTGTGCCGGGACCGCTTTTTCGATGCGTTTCATGGCTCCCGCTCCGGCGGCCAACCGCCGGGACGCCGGGGCTGTCATCCGCAGGACCTTACGGTTTCATGCTCTCCTGCCCCTGGTAGGGCTTGGTCAGCTGATCCCAGAGGATATTGACGTTCTCCATGCAGATGAAGTACACGCTGGTCAGCACCTGGCTGGGAATCCCCAGCTCCTCTGCCAGAGCATTGATGGCGTTCCAGTCCGCCGCCTCATAGCTCAGCAGCAGCTCATACAGCTTGCCGCAGCGGCCTTCCTTCCGCAGCAGCGCCGCCTTGATCTCCTCCATCACCGGGAGCTCCGCCAGGATTTCCTCCAGCGGCGCGTCAATCAGATGGTTCAGCGTGGAGAACATCCCCAGCAGATATGCGTCAGACCGGGAAATCGGCATGTTCTGGGCATACTTCATCAGCTCGCTGCAGAAGTTCGCCCGCATGAAGGAGAGCTTCAGGAACTCCTCCGTCCCGGCCTCCATCTCCTGGTCCATGCTGCTGGCGCTGAGCAGATACACCCACTGCCGCAGCTGTCCCAGTCCCAGAGTCATCACCGCCTGGTGGATGGTGGTGGCCCGGTGCCGCAGGGCGAAATAGACGGAGTTGGCCATCTTCAAAATGGCAAAGCTCAGGCCGGCATCCAGGGAGATCAGCTGCTCAACCTCCTCCACGTCCGGCTCATCCCGGGACAACGCCACCATCAAGCGGAAGAAGTTGCTCTGGAGGTAGCTGCTGCTGTGGGCCTTGGTGGTCAGCTTCTCTGCCACGTATGTGCCCTCCAGGGCATCTGCCTCCATGTCAATGGCCGCCTGATACTGCTCTGCCGTCTCAATACCCGTGACAATGCAGCTTTTGTTCATGCCGTGTGCCACCTCAATGATGTTGTGCATGGCATCATTTCTGGTGTGGCCGGCGTTGATCTTGATGTAGTCGATGCTGTCCAGCAGGGCCAGATACCGGGGCGCGAACTGAAACTCATTCACGGCAATCTGGTAGCCCTCCTGGGCAAACTGCTGCACAAAGTGCATGGACAGCGGATGAATGATTACGCTGTCGTCGATCTGAATCACCAGCTCCGACTTGTCAAAGAGCTTCGGGGTCCGCTTCATCAGCAGCATCGGCGTGAAGGTCATAAAGTTCAAAGAGCCTTTCAGTACCTTTTTGCCGTTGTGGGTCAGGAAGTTGTAAATCGTATCCGCCGCGGCAAACTCATTGGCATCCGGGTCCTTGCTGAAAGGCAGATTCTCCCCGTAGTAGAGGATCTCATTCCCCAGAATTCGCCCGTTCTGGTCCTTGATGGGCTGCCTGACGATGTACTTATTGCTCATATGCTTCTCCTCAAGCCTGCTTCTCCGCCAGCAGTTGGTCAATCACCCTTACCAAATGGCCGATCTCCGGCTTGCTCATCTGTTCGTCCGCACCCAGCTCCTTGCCCTTCCGGCGCATCTCCTCCGTAATCAGGGAGGAGAAGATAATCAGGGGAATCTCCCGGAAGTCCTTATCGTCCTTCACCAGCTTTGTCAGGCGGTGGCCGTCCATCTGCGGCATCTCGATATCCGTGATAATCACGGAGGCCTCGTCCTCCAGCCGCTTCCGGTTCTCCCGGAGCTCATTGAGATAGTTCCACAGCTCCTGGCCGTTGGGGAACATCCGGGTATTGACGTAGCCGGACTTGTGCAGAGCCTCTTCGATCATCTTGCTCAAAAGGATGGAGTCCTCCGCCACCAGAACGCCGGCGTCCCGCCGCTCCCGGTGACCCAGCTGGTCAATCTCCGAGAGCTGAATGCTGGTCTCCGGCGCAATCTCCGCCACGATCTTCTCAAAGTCCAGGATCGTCACCAGCTCGCCGTTGCAGTGGGCAATGCCGGTGGCCACGCCCTCGCTGCCGCCGGACACCGTCTTGTCCGGCCGCTGGATATCCTTCCAGGAGATGCGGCTGATTCCCACCACTGTGTGAACGCGGAAGGCAATGTTCATCTTGTTGAAATTGGTTACGATAAACAGATCCTTGGGGCCATTCTCCCCCTTGACGCCCATCAGATACTTGGGCAGATCCACCACGGTGATTACCAGGTCCCGGGGCTTGAAAATCCCCTCCACCGCAGGATGTGAATGGGGCATGGGCTTGACCGGCGCAGACACAATGATCTCTTTGACCTTCGCCACGTTGATGCCATAGAGGTTCCCGTCGATGGTGAACTCCATAACCTCGATCTCATTGGTGCCGGACTCCAGCAGTATTCCTCTCTTATCTTCTTCCAGCATCTTCCGAACACTCCTTCCAACAGTTTGTTTCCCTTTTAGATAATCAGTTCCGGTCTTCCATAGCTCCGAACGCACCCCGTTCCGCTGGCGACATCGAACAGCAGCGTCCTGGCCACAGTTCCGCCGACATCCTCCTTCAAAAGCCGGATGCCCTCCCGCTTCAGGTTCAAATGTACACTTTCAATGTTGCGCTGCCCGATATTTCCCAGGGTGCCGCCGCCGGTTTCGAACATCTTGGCGCCGCCGGCGATCTTTGCAGTGATCCGGGCCCGGGACGCCCCCTTGGCCTCCATGAGCCGCAGTGTCTCGCGGATTCCGGTGTCGGCGTATTTCATGGTGTTCTTCCGGCCCTCTTCCATGTTGATCGGAAGCATAATGTGGACCATGGCACCCAGCCGGATCTTCGGGTCATGCAGGCAGATGCCGATGCAGGACCCCAGCGCATAGGTGATCAACACACCGCTGTCCTTTGCCATTTTCATATCTGCGATGCCGATTGTGATTTTCGTCTCCACTGCTAACGCCTGACTTCCTTTATTCTCTTAGATACACATGTTACGCTTCGCCGCTGACGCCCAGCCTCCGCAGCAGTACGTTCAAAGACCGGATGTCCGGCGACAGCAGCAGCCGGCAGGGGACCTCTTTCCCCTGGCACACAAAATTGCCGCCGATGGTCATAATATAGTCTGACTGTCCGCCGTAGGCCGCCATGGGAACCGTCATGATGGCGCCCTGCATATCCACCGTAAAGGCCGGCACCGTCAGGCTGATCTGAACCCCCGCAAGGCTGCTCAGGGCGCTGATAAAGGTGGAAATCATGATGTTGCCCACCTCCACCAGGGCCGAGCGTTCAATCTCCCCCAGCTCCCTGTAGTCCTTCACACTGGTTCCCATCATGTTCTCCAGCACCAGGTTTACAAACTCCAGCTGCTGCACCGAGAGCATAATGCCGGTGATCTGCCCGCTCATGCCCACCAGAACGCCGGCGGTGATCTCCTCCGGGCCGCCAATCCACTCAATGGCCTCGTTATAGCCCATGATCCGGACCTCCGGCAGCTGAATGCGGACCGGCTGTCCGATCAGGGAGGACAGCGCCGTGGCCGCATTTCCCGTGCCGATGCTGCCGACCTCCCGGAGCGTGTCCAGCTCCAGAGAATTCAGCTGATCGTAATCCTTAATTTCCATACCTCTCCCCCTTTATCAGCAAATCAACGCGGTGCCATCCTGTTTCGCCGCCTGCAAAGTGCGGCCGCGCTGATTTGAATTTCCCTTTCCGGAAGTCTCAGGTCCCTCAGCTGCGCAGGCCGTTGATCGTGCTCTCGATCTCGTCGGAGACCTGTACCATCTTCAGCGCCATGCCGTAGGCCCGCTGGGACTCAATGACCTTGGTCAGCTCCTCTGCCAGATCCGTGTTGGACATCTCCAGCGTCATGCGGAGCACCGGGCTGTTGGCCTGCCGCAGGCCGCCGTTCTTGTCCACCGCCAGGAAGCGGGTGTCCCCCACCTTTTCCATGCCGTTGTAGTTGATATAGTCAAACACCCCCACAGGCTGCTCCGCGTTGGGGTCCGTCATTTCAATCATGCCGCCGCTGCTGCTGAGCACAAAGCGGCCCTCCCCGTCGGAGAGGTAGTAGATGTGTTCCATGATGGGGTTGCCGTCGGCGTCCACCTCGTCGCTGGCCCGCTCCAGAGAGGCCATGGAGAACGCGCCGTTGCGGGTCAGCGTCACCTCTCCGGTGACCAGATCCACCAGGGCAAAGAAGCCGTCCCCTCCGATCATATAGTCCTGGGGCCGGCCGGTGTGCGCCGCAGCGCCCACGCCGAAATCCGTGTCGGTATTCCGCAGGGCGGTGCCCACGCCGGTGGGGACCATCTCCTCCTCCGTATTCTTCACTCCGTCGTACATCAGCGCCGCGAAACGGCCCTTGTCGGCCTTGAAGGCATAGGTGTTGACATTGGCAATATTATTGCCCTGGACAGCCAGCCGCTTAAGCTGCTGATGGGCGCCCACTGCGCCGATGAAAAAGGACTGATTCATATACTCCTCCTTGGAATCTGACCGCAGCGCCCGGTGCTGGCGCACCCGGAGACCCTGACGGCGTAAGCTTAGAACCTGGACTCATAACCAAAGGATACCGGACAGGCCGGGATCTCACATCCGGCCAATCTCCGTGGTAATCCTGGACATCATCTGGTCATACATGCCGGAGATCTGCGCCGCACTCTGCAAAGAGCGCTGGAAGGTAATCATCTCCGTCATCTGCTTCACCATATCCGTGTTGGACCGCTCCAGGTGCTTGTTCAGCACCCCGGGGGCCTGCGCCGCCTCCGGCTCACCGCCCTGGCTGAAGAACATGCCCCGGTCATCCCGCTCCAGCTGAGCGGTGTCCTCAAAGACGAACACCCCCAGCTGCGCCAGGGCGCTGCCGTCCTCATCGTAGTAGAGAATCCCCTGACTGTCCCCATGGATCTTATCGGTTCCCAGATAGATGGGATTGCCCTGAGGGCTCAGCACCTGCCCGAAGCCCGGCAGACACAGGTAGCCCTCGTCGTTCAGGGTGAAGTTGCCCATGCGGGTGTAGGCCACATCCCCGTCCGCATTCTGAATGGCGAAGAAGCCGTCCCCCTGGATGGCGAAGTCCAGCGCCAGACCCGTAGGCTCCGGGATGCCCTGGCTGTAATCCGTGTAGATATCGCTGGCCGCCCGGATGAAGCTCTGCTGTCCCACCTCCGGGCCCGTGTTATACTTGTTGCCCACCCGGCTGAACATCACCTCGTCAAAGGTGGTGGCCACATAGCGGTCCTGCTTATAGCCGGCGGTGGAGATGTTCACCATGTTGTTGGCAATGACATTCAGATTGTGCTGATGGGTCAGCATGGCCGAGGTCAGATTGTAAAAGCCCTTGAACATATGTCTCTCCTTATGGTCCCTTAGAGTTCATCCTTCAAATATGCTTCCATGTAATTGCGCAGCTTTTGAATCGCCCGGGCGTGAATCTGGGAGATCCGGGGCGCGCTGAGATCCATGACCTGCGCGATCTCCTTCAGCTGCAGGTGCTTTTCATAGTAAAGGGAGAGCACAATCTGCTCATTCTCCCGGAGTCCGGAGATTCCCGCCGCCAGGGCCCGCTGGAGCTCCCGCTCCTGCAAAACCGCCTCCGGCTGGTTCTGGGTGTCATCGGAGGGCACTTCAAACTGGTAGCCATCCGGCTCCCGGTTGTCCATCAGGGCATCCAGGGAGAGCACATTGCTCAGGGCGATGTTGGCCATGTCCCGCTGGTAGCGCTCCGAGGAGATTCCCAGCCAGTCCGCCAGCTCCGCCTCCGTAGGATACCGGCCCAGGGTGGCGGAGAGCTCCGCCACGGCCGCGTCGATCTCCTTCGCCCGCTGGCGGACGCCTCTTGGCATCCAGTCCTGCTTCCGGGCCAGATCAATAATCATGCCCCGGATGCGCTTGGAGACGTAGGTCTCAAACTTCACGCCCTTGTCCAGGTCGTATTTGTCCACCGCCTCCAGCAGTGTCAAAATCCCCTCGTTGATGATGTCGTCCACCTGGGCAAAGCTGCTGTAGACGCCCCGGATCTGCATGGCGGCGCTCTTAATCAGCCCCTCATAGCGGAGCACCAGCGGCCACTTCAGCGTCTCGTCGCCGGTCTCCTTGTAAAGCCGCAGGAGCTCCGGGGTTTCAATCTGCTCGATCTCCTGCTCGGTATAGCTGTGCCGAACTGCTGTTCCGTTCACCTGCCCACCGCCTTTCGCTCTGCGGCCGGCTGGGCCTCCAGGGTGATGTTGCCGATGGCCTGGATCTGCACGTTGCTGCTGATCTCATTGAAGGACAGCACATAGACATTGGGGTAGAACTGTCCCAGCATCTTGCTGAAATAGCCGCGGATCACCTGACTCACCAGGACGATGGGAGTCTGGCTGAGATCGCCGAACTTCTTCAAATGCTCCGCCAGCTGGGAGATGATGCTCTGCATCAGCTCCGGACCCATGGCCAGGTACACCCCCTGCTCGTTGCGGGTAAGGGAGCCGATGATCCGCTTTTCCACCTCGGCGTCCAGCGTGACCACGCGCAGCTGTCCGTCCTCGCAGAAGCGGCGGGTGATGGTGCGGGCCAGGGCACCGCGGATCTGCTCGATGGCGCTGTCCACATCCCGGCCCTGGGTGATGTTGTCCGCCAGGGTCTCCAGGATGATCCCCAGGTCCTTGATGGGCACGCCCTCTTTCAAAAGGCTCCGCAGGACCTTTTCCAGCACGCTGTAGGAGACCACATTGGGGATGACCTCCTCCACCAGCTCCGGCTCTGTCTTCTTCAGGTTTTCCACCAGCTGGATGGTCTCCGCCCGGTTCAAAAGCTCGTAGGCGTGCTTGCGGATGGTCTCCGACAGATGGGTCAGCATGACGGAGAGGGGGTCGATGACGTTGTAGCCGTAGATCTCCGCCATCTCCTTGTTCTCCGGCAGAA
>JAHZBA010000049.1 GCA_019423635.1 Clostridiales bacterium | reverse complement strand
AGCTCGTACCGCTCTCCCCGGGGGACCCGCATGGCCTCCCGGGAGCAGTAGCCCAGGTCCGTGCAGTTGGCCCGGCCACGGGGGGCTCCGTTGTAGCCGGTGGAGATGATCTCGTCGTTTTTCACGATGATGGCACCGTAGACCCGCCGCAGGCAGGTGGCCCGCTCCAGGACGGTCTCGGCGATGTCCAGATAGTAGTTTTCCTTGCTGATGCGATCCATTGGATCTCCCTCCCCTGGGCACCCGGCGGCCTGTCCCACAGGGGAGCGCCGGGGCGGACTTTTTCAATAGGATACCATAAAACCGGAGGGTTTGCAAGGCGGGACGGGGCGGGAAGTGGACAAATGCGCAGTTTTCATGTCCGCATGTTCCTGAAACGGTCCCCGTCGCCCGATTTTCCGGGAACACCGGGCCTCCGGCAAACGGGGCGGGACGGAGTCTGTCCCGTGCCAACAATCCGCCAATAGGACGTTCCCCCGCGGGGGAAAGAGCGGGATGACGAGATTGTTTCCGTGGATTTCTAAAAAATGGATGGAACCGCGGATTGAAGTGCGTGCCATGCTGCGGCCTCCCCCAACGGCTTGCCGTTCCCCGCGGGGAACAGCCGCCTGTCCTCCGCGCCGGGGATCAGTCGAACCGGGTCTCCCAGTGGGTCTGGTCCTTTGCCGCGAAGCACAGGGCAATCTGCTCCGCCGTGTTTTTCTCCTCCGCCAGGGGCGGCAGGGCCTCCAGGGGGAAGTAGCCGCTGGCGACGGTCTCCGTGTTGGCCTGGAAGCGGCCGCCCAGCAGGGAGCAGAGGACGAAGATCTTGCAGACCTTATAGGCATAGACGGGCCGGTTGTGCTTCTCCCGGTCCTGCACCGCGATGATCCGCTCCGGCCGCACCTCCAGCCCCGCCTCCTCCCGGACCTCCTTGACAGTGTTCTCCCCCACGGAGAGATCCACGTCCACCCAGCCGCCGGGCAGGGACCAGGTGCCGTTTTGCTCCTGCACCAGCAAAATGCGGTCCCCCTGGAAGATGGCGGCGCGGGTATCCAGCTTGGGCGTCTGGTAGCCGCTCTCGCAGCAAAAGAGGGACCGCACCGTCTCCAGGGGCAGTCCGGAGGGCTCGCAGAGCATCTCCGCGGCGATCTCCCGGATGCGGGTGTAGCGCTCCCGGTCAAAGGGGTCCTTGCCGTAGTACAGCCCCGCCTGGGCGAGGCTCTGCAGCTCCACGGCCCACCGGAGCCAGTTCTCCTGTCGTTCCATTCCTGCGCCTCCATTTCCTTTGGTTAGAAATCCATTTTATCACGGCCGTCCGGGTTCCACAAGGCCGGGGCCGGTCTTGGGCACGTCCGTCTCACGGAAGATTTTGCAAATTTGCGGTGCGCCCTACGAACGGAGCGCATCTGATTTTATGAGACAGGCGCGCGACGTTGGAGGTACCATTTCATATGATTCCCGAACATCCTGTAGGGGCGGCTACCAGCCGCCCGTCTTCCCGGGAAATCGGGATCTTCATTTGAACGGGCGGATGATATCCGCCCCTACGGATCGGGTTTCTGCTAGGGCGGGGGATGAGATCCGCCCCTGTTGTAAATCGCCGAATTAGGACGCTCCCTCCGGCGTTGAACCGGGGGCGGTTCTGTGGTAGAATGAGGGGGACAAAGGGGGGATGGGGATGCGTCTTTCGGAGCACTGGGGCCTCCGGCCCGGCGTGGTCGCCGTGACCGGCAGCGGCGGCAAGACCACGCTGCTGCAAAAGCTGGGCCGGGAGCTGGCCGCGGAGCACCGGGTGCTGCTGTGCACCACCACGAAGATTGTTCCCTTCCCCGGTCTGCCCCTGGCCAGGACGGCGGAGGAGCTGGCGGCGCTGGCCCCCCGGCACCGGCTGCTCTGCGCCGGCACCCCCCTGCCGGGGACCGGGAAGCTCACCGCGCCGGAGGCTCCGCTGGCGGAGCTTGCAGAACAGTTTGACTACGTGCTGGCCGAGGCCGACGGAGCCGCCGGGCGGCCGCTGAAGGCCCACGCCCCCCATGAGCCGGTGATTCCGCCGGAGGCGGCGCAGGTGATCCACGTGGTCGGGGCCGCCGGGTTCGGCCGGCCCATTGCCCAGGCGGCCCACCGCCCGGCGCTGTACGCCCGCCTGGCCGGTGTGATGGAGACAGCGGCAGCCACGCCGGAGACGGAGGCCGCGGTGCTGCTGGCGGAGAACCTGGGGGGAGAGATCTTTTTGAATCAGGCGGAGACGCCGGCGGCGCTGGAGCAGGCCGGGGAGCTGGCCCGTCTTTTGGGCCGGCGGGTGCTGGCGGGGAGCCTTTGGAGAGAGGAGTATGTGTCATGCTGGTAGTGATTCGCGGCGCGGGGGACCTGGCCACGGGGATTGCCCTGCGGCTGCGGCGGGCCCGCGTCCAGGTGGTGATGACGGACCTGCCCCAGCCCACGGCCATCCGGCGGACGGTGTGCCTGAGCCAGGCACTGCTCCGGGGCGATATGACGGTGGAGGAGGTCCGCGCCGTTCGGGCGGAGCGTCCGGAGGAGGTATGGACACTGCTGGCCCAGGGCGTGGTCCCGGTGCTGGCGGACCCGGAGGGACGGTGCATTTCCGCCCTGAGACCGGACGCGGTGGTGGACGCGATTCTGGCCAAGCGGAACCTGGGCACGCGGATCACGGACGCCCCGGCGGTCATCGGCGTGGGCCCCGGCTTCACCGCCGGGGAGGACTGCCACGCGGTGGTGGAGACCATGCGGGGCCACACCCTGGGCCGGGTCTTCTACCAGGGCAGCGCCCTGCCCAACACGGGGGTGCCCGGCCTCATCGGCGGATTTGCCGGGGAGCGGGTGCTGCGGGCCCCGGCGGACGGGGTATTCCGGCAGCGGCTGGAGATCGGCGCGCTGGTGAAGCAGGGGGACATCGCCGCGGAGGTGGCGGGGGTGATGATGCGCTGTACGCTGGACGGGGTGCTGCGGGGGATTCTGGCGGACGGAACGGTGGTGCACAAGGGAATGAAGGCCGGGGATGTGGACCCCCGGGGGAATGTGGGGCACTGCTATACGGTCAGCGACAAGGCGTTGGCGGTGGGCGGCGGCGTACTGGAGGCGCTGCTGCATCTCACCGACGCGCTAGAGCGCTGAGGAAAAGGCAGGAAAAAGTTTCGTCCACCTTTTCAAAGGTGGCGGGGTGCAGGGGCAGCGCCCCTGCAAAAGCCGCCGCAAAGCGGCGGAACGAAAAAAGGCAGCAAAACAGCACCCGCCGTCCCAGGACGGCGGGCGCGCCTTTTGCGGGAGATCTGCTTCTTTTTCAGGCCGAAGGAACCCTCCCGCAAAAAGCGAGCCCAACGCCTGCGGCGTCGAGCTCTGTTTTGCTGCTCCTCCCCTGACGCCGCTTCGCGCCGTCTCCTGGGGAGACAGCCCCCAGGGGCGCCGCCCCTGGACCCCGGCAGGGGGCGCGTCGCCCCCTGCACCCCGACAGCAAAGGGGAGACCGGCTCTGCCGGTCTCCCCTCCGTATCTCCAGCTGCTTCTTTTAGAACGCGGGCACCACCGCGCCGTCATAGGTCTCGTTGATGTAATCCCGAATCGCGTCGGAGTGCAGCACCTCAATGAGTGCCTTCACAGCCTCATTGTCCTCGCTGCCCTCCTTCACCACCAAGACATTAACGTAGGGGGAGTCGGAGGACTCAATCACCAGGGAATCCTCCACGGGATTCAGCCCGGCGCCCAGGGCGTAGTTGGAGTTGATGGCGGCAATGTTGACCTCATCCAGGCTGGAGGGCACGTTGGCGGCCTCCAGCTCCAGGAACTGCAGATTCTTGGGGTTCTCCGCCAGGTCGTTGGGGGTGGAGTCCAGCTTGGTGCTGTCCTTCAGCTTGATGAGTCCCTGGCCCTCCAGCAGCAGCAGGGCGCGGCCCTCGTTGGTGGGGTCGTTGGGAAGGGCCACCGTGGCGCCGTCAGGCAGCTCCTCCAGGGAGGCGCTGGTGCCGGCGTAGATGCCCATGGGCTCCACGTGGACGCCCGCCACGCTCACAAGATGGGTGCCCCGCTCGGCGTTGAAGTCGTCCAGATAGGGGACGTGCTGGAAGTAGTTGGCGTCCTCGTCGCCGTCCTCCACGGCGGTGTTGGGGAAGACGTAGTCGGAGTACTCCTTGACCTGCAGGTCAATGCCCTGCTCGGCGAGGATGGGGACGCACTGATTCAGAATCTCCGCGTGGGGCGTGGGAGAGGCGGCAACCTTCAGCACCACGGTTTCGTCCTTCTTGCCGCCGCAGGCGGTCAGCGCCAGGGCCAGTGCCAGAGCCAGTACAAGAGCCAGAATCTTCTTGTTCATGTTTCGTTCCTCCAGTTCTAATTCACATAATTCCATGGGTTTTCTGGGATTTTGCGGGAACCGCTGTCCGGCCGGCCGGACGGGACAGGGGTTCTCCTTATTTCAAACGTTTGTCGATGCGGCTCGACACACGGCTGAAAACGGATTGAATGATCTGTACCAGGATGATGAGGAAGATGGTGGAGGCCCACAGCATGGGGGGCTCGTGGCGCTGGTGGCCGTAGCGGACGGCCAGATCTCCCAGGCCGCCGGCACCCACGGCGCCGGCAATGGCGGTGTAGGCCAGAATGGTGACGATGGAGATGGCGCCGCCCAGCATCAGGGAGGGCTTTGCCTCCGGCAGGTAGACCTTCCAGACGATCTGGAAGGTGGACGCGCCCATGGACTGGGCCGCCTCTACCACGCCGGCGTCCACCTCCGCCAGGGAGGTCTCCACCATGCGGGCGATGAAGGGGGCCGCGGAGACCACCAGGGGCACGATGGCACCCTTGACGCCGAACCGGGTGCCCACGATCATCTTGGTGAAGTCAAAGAGCACGATCATTAAGATGATGAAGGGGAAGGAGCGGCCCATGTTGATGATCCAGCCCAGAACCGCGTTCACGGGCTTGTTGGGCCGGACGCCGTGGGGCTGGGTCAACGTCAGGATCACGCCCAGGGGCAGGCCCAGGACATAGGCCAGCACCGTGGAGATCACCGTCATAATCAGCGTTTCCCAGATGCCCTGTAACAGAATGCCGCTGTACTCCGCCCAGAAGGCACTGGTAAAGATCTCAAGCACGGTCCTCCACCTCCTCTGCGGTGACGTTGGGCTGGGAGCGGATGTAGCTTAAAGCCTTGGCGGCCTCGTTGGGGTCGTCGGGCAGGCCCAGCAGCATGGTGCCGAAGGCCTTGCCGTCGATGTTGCGGGTGTCGGCCCCCAGAATGTTCACCTTCACGCCGCAGTCAATGGCCAGGGAGGCGATCAGGGGCTGGTAGGCGGTGCCGCCGTTGAAGGCCACCCGCACCGTCCGCTCCCCGGCGGGGTGCTGGGCGGGGCTGACGCCGCCGGGATAGACCAGCCGCCGGGCCGCGTCGGTGGAGGGGTTCGTGAAGATCTCCTCCACGCTGCCCTGCTCCGCCACCACGCCGCCGTCCAGGATGGCAACCCGGGTGCAGATCTCCTCGATGACGCTCATCTGGTGGGTGATGACCACCACCGTGACCCCCAGCTTCTGGTTCAGGTCCTTCAAAAGGGCCAGAATGGAGGCGGTGGTGGTGGGGTCCAGAGCGGAGGTGGCCTCGTCGCAGAGCAGCACCTTCGGGTCCGTGGCCAGGGCCCGGGCGATGGCCACCCGCTGCTTCTGGCCGCCGGAGAGCTGAACAGGGTAGCTCTCCGCCTTGTCGCTGAGTCCCACGATCTCCAGCAGCTCCAGGGCCCGTTTGCGGGCCTGGTCCCTGGGGACCCCGGCGATCTCCATGGGGAAGCACACGTTGCGCAGGCAGGTGCGCTGCATCAGCAGGTTGAAGCTCTGGAAAATCATGGTGATCTTCCGCCGCTGGAGCCGCAGCGCCTTTTCGGTCAGCTCCGTCATGCTCTGTCCGTCCACAATCACCGTGCCGCTGGTGGGGCGCTCCAGCAGGTTCATGCACCGCACCAGGGTGGATTTGCCCGCCCCGGAGAGGCCGATGATGCCGAAGATCTCCCCGGCCCGGATGTCCAGGTTGATATCCTCCAGGGCGTGGACCGCGGTCTCGCCGCTGCCGAAGGTCTTGTACAGATGCTGGATTTGAATGATGGATTCACTCACAGTATCAGGGCTCCTTTACAGGAAGAGTAGGAGGGATGCGGGACCGCCAGGGCACAAAAAATCCTTGAAGCAGATTCTGCCTCAAGGACGACGCATGACCGCCGCGGTACCACCTTGGTTCGCGCGCTCCCTCGCGGAAGCGGCCTTACGGAGTGCCAGCACACCCCTGCGCTGTGACGTGCGCTCACGTCGCGGCCTGTGCCGGGGGGGCAGTCGGCCGCGCGACTCCAAGACCATGTTCGGCAAGTGCTTCCGTACCCCCTCCCAGCTGCCGGGGCTCTCTGTGACGGTCCTTCCTGCCTACTCTTCTCTTCATTGTCTTTGCGGTATGAACTTGTCGCGTTATCTGTATTGCAGTTTACACGTTATCGCTTTTTCTGTCAACAGATAAAACGCATAGAGAACGGGGCGGCCCCGGAGGGTCTTTTGTCCATAATCCACAATCCCGGCCCGGCGGGAGAGAAATTTTCCGTTTTGGCCCGGTATCGGATTGTAAGCGGGCGGCAAAACTGCTATCATATTTCCATAGAGAGAAGGAGGGTGGCCCATGAAGACGCCGCGGGATCAAAACGAGATCATGCACTGGCTGCGAAACCTGCTGTGCGGCGCGCTGATCGGGGTGGGAGCCATTCTGCCCGGCGTCTCCGGCGGCGTGCTGGCGGTGGTGTTTGACATCTACCGGCCCTTCATGGAGGTGCTGACCCGCCCCAGGACCGCCCTGCCCAAATACTGGCGGATGTTTCCGCCCCTGGCCATCGGATGGGTTGTGGGCTTTCTGGGCTTTGCCAGGGGGCTCTCCGCCGCCTTTTTGCTCTCCGGCACGGTCACCACCTGGCTCTTCATCGGCCTGATCGCCGGGACGCTGCCGGCGCTGTTCCGGGAGGCGGGGAAGGAGGGCCGGGGCGCCGCCTCCTGGGTGAGCATGGCCCTGTGTGCCGGGGCGCTCTTTGCGGGGCTGTTCTATGTCAGCCATATTGCCGGCGTCCAGGTGGAGCCAAACTTCTGGTGGTACAACTTCTGCGGGGTGCTCTGGGGGATCAGCGTGGTGATTCCGGGGATGACCTCCGCCTCGGTGATGATGGCCCTGGGGCTGTACCAGCCCATTCTGGAGGGCCTGGCCCGGCTGGATTTTCTGGTGCTCTCCGCCAGCCTGCCGGGGATGGCCCTGGCGATTGCACTGCTGGCCCGGCTGATGAACTGGTTTTTGCGGGAGCACTACGCCGTGGCCTTTCACGGGATTCTGGGGATTGTGCTGGCGTCCACGCTGGTGATTATCCCCACGGAGTATGCCGCCGGGGAAATCCCCCTCTCGATTCTGTGCTGCGGAGGGGGCTTTCTGCTGGCATACCTGCTGGCGAGGCTGGACACCAATTCCTGAGAGAACCGGAAAAGCCCCCGCCGGCCTCACGCGCTTCTGGGACCGCCGGGGACCGGATCTGCCGCAGGTTTGGAGAACCCGGCAGAGGGAGACGCACAATTTACGATGCTCCTGAAAGCCCTGTAGGGGCGGCGATCCGCCGCCCGTCTCCCCACGAGATCCGGATCTCCCTTGGGACGGGCGGTTGATAACCGCCCCTACGGAACCAGCCTCCTTTGGGACGGGCGGCTGATTACCGCCCCTGCGGGGTTCTCCCTTTGCATGGATGGGGGATCTCCGTCCCGCAAAAACTTCCGAATCGGGCACGCCCGCCGGGCAGATCGGTCAAAAGTCCTCAAACCCGGAGATCTCCGCCAGAAACGCCTTTCCATACCGCCGGGCCTTCACCTCGCCCACGCCGCTGACGGTCCGGAACTCCGCCATGGTCTGGGGCCGGGTAACGGCCAGCTCCCGCAGGGTCTTGTCCGAGAACACCACATAGGCCGGCACCCCCTGCATCCGGGCGGTTTTGGCCCGCAGCACCCGCAGACGGCTGAAGAGCTCCGCCGCGCTGCCCTCCAGCTCCGCCGGAATGGCGGCGGTCCGCTGCCGCCCGCTCTCCTGCCGGGCGGTTTTGAGCACCGGCATCCGCAAAGCGGCGAGGTCCCGCTCCGCCGCGCCCGGGCCCAGACCCACCACCGGGTAGGGCCCCGTGCTGAGCACCAGAATTCCCTCCTCGATCAGGAAGCGGATCTGCTCCCGGACCTCCTGCTGGCGCCGATTCCTCAGGAGACCGTAGGAGCGCTCCCGGTCCATGCGGTACTTGCGGACATTGGCGGTGTCCGCCCCGCAGAGGGTCTCCGCCAGAACGTTCACCCCGAAGTGGCCTCCGGTCTCCTCCACACACCGGACGATGGCCGCGGCCTCCCGGCCGATCTCCACCTCCTCGAAGTTGTGCAGGCAGTTGAAGCACCCGCTGCAGCGGTCCGGGGCCAGCTCGCCGAAGTAGTGCAGGAGGTGCTGGCGGAGGCACCTGCGGGTCCGGCAGTAGCCGGTCATCTGCCGTAGCCGCTGCAGCGCCTGCTCCTGCAATGCCGCGGCGGTCTGCGGGTCCAGCTCCTCCCGGGTCTCGCCGTGGGTGATTAAGTACTCATTGGTCCGGACGTCCTGGCCGCTGAAGAGCAGGATGCAGCTGGCCGGCAGACCGTCCCGGCCCGCCCGGCCCGCCTCCTGGTAGTAGCTCTCCAGGTCCTTTGGCATGTTGTAGTGGATGACATAGCGCACGTCGGACTTGTCGATGCCCATGCCGAAGGCGTTGGTGGCCACCATCACCGCCGCCCGGTCGTAGAGGAAGTCCTCCTGACTCTGCCGCCGCTCCTCCGGTTCCAGTCCCGCGTGGTAGCGGGCGGCGGAGATCCCCCGCTCTTGCAAGAAGGCGCAGACCTCCTCCACGTTCTTCCGGGTGGCGCAGTAGACGATGCCGCACTTGCCGGGGCGGCTTTGCACCAGCTCCAGCAGCGCCGCGCGCTTGTCCCGGGGCTGCTGGACCTCGAAGTACAGGTTCTCCCGGTCAAAGCCCGTGGTCATGCGCAGGGGGTCTCTCAGGGCCAGAAGCCGCTGGATGTCCTCCCGGACTGTCTGCGTGGCCGTGGCGGTAAAGGCCCCCACCGGCGGCCGGCGCCGCAGACCTTCAACAAAGGCGGGGATTTTGACGTAGGAGGGGCGGAAATCCTGGCCCCACTGGGAGATGCAGTGGGCCTCGTCCACCGCCACCAGGGAGATCTCCGCCGTCTCCGCGAAGGCGCAAAAGCCCTCCGTCTCCAGCCGCTCCGGGGCCACGTAGATGATCTTGTACCGCCCCGCTCTGGCCCGGTCCAGGGCCAGCAGATACTGCGGATAGGTCAGGGTGCTGTTCAAAAAGGCCGCCGGGATGCCCATCTGCTTCAGGGCCATCACCTGGTCCCGCATCAGGGAGATGAGCGGCGAGATCACCAGGGTGATCCCCGGCAGCAGCAGGGCCGGGATCTGGTAGCACAGGGACTTGCCGGCGCCCGTGGGCATGATGGCCAGGGCGTCCCGGCCGCCCAGCAGGGCGTCGATCACCTCGCTCTGGCCGCCCCGGAACGCCTCGTAGCCAAAATAAGTTTTCAGGGCCTCTTCCTTGGTCATGACGGCTCCTCTCTCTGTTCGCCGGAACTCCCTGCCGCATGGGCGGCAGGGAGCGGTTTTCAGCGGCTTTTCTTATAGGTGAGATACCCCTCCAGAATCAGCGACGCCGCCACGGCGTCCACGGTCTTCTTCCGCTGCCTGGCGTTTTTTCCGCTGTGGAACAGGATCTGGTGGGCGTCGATGGTGGTGCGCCGCTCGTCCCAGAGGACCACCGGCAGTCCCGTGCGCGCCTCCAGAAGCGCCTTCATGGCGTGGGCCTTTTCGGACCGGGGGCCCAGGGTGCCGTCCATGTTGACGGGATGTCCCAGCACCAGCTCCTCCGCGCCGTGCTCCGCCGCCAGGGCGGCGATTTGGTCCGCCACGGTCTCCGGGCGGTAGGCGGTGATGACGGTGGTGAAGCCCGCCAGCAGGCCTGTGGGGTCGGAGACAGCGATGCCGGTGTGGGCGTCGCCGTAGTCAATGGCCATAATCCGCATAGGGAACCACCTTTTCTTTCGAATTAGGAATTAGGAGTTAGGAATTAGGAGTTAGGAATTAGGAGTTAGGAATTAGGAAGGAAGCTCTGAAAGCAAAAGACCAAATTTCGATATAGGAAAATTCCTAATTCCTCATTCCTAATTCCTCATTCAGCGTGAACTCCTCCTCCACGGGGTAATCGTCCGTGTCGGTAAAGTGCCACCACTCCCCCTGGTAGGGCCGGAAGCCCGCGGCGGTCATGGTGTCCTCCAACAGGCGGGCATTGGCGGCGGCGGTCTCCGGAACGTCGCTGTAATCCCGGTCTGCCAGGGGGGAGAAGTCATCAAAGCCCGTGGGCATCTCCACGGCCCCGCCCTCGGATGTCACCAGGGTGAGGTCCACGGTGTTCCCCCGGCTGTGGGAGGAGAAGCCCCGCCGGGGGTTGGCGACGTAGGCGGGGTCCGGGCAGACCTCCCACAAAGAGAACTGGGCCTCCACGGGCCGGAAGGCGTCCCAGATCAGAAGACCGTACCCCCCCTCCGCCAGGGCTTCCTGGGCGGCGGAGAGCTTTTTCACGGTGCCGTAGCGCAGATAGGCGTCGGAGAAGGCGTAGATCACCTGGCCGGTGAAGTTGTCCTCCCCGGCGTAGCGCAGGTCCACCTGGATCTGCGGCAGGTAGTCCGTGACGCGCACGAGGTCCGTATCCTCCGGCTCCGGCAGGGGCTCGGGCTCCGGCTCTCCGGCGGGCTCCGGCTCCGGGAGCGCCGTCTGCTCCGGCGGGGGCGGAGTGGGCGATGGTGCGGACGGCGGCGGGGCGGCGCAGCCGCTCAGCAGCAGAGCGGCCAGCAGCAGGGCGGGAAACCATGGCTTCACAGCGGCACCTCCCTCTCCGGTTTCTGGGAAACAGGATACCACAGGTTGGAGGAAGATGCAAGATGCGAAGCGGGCGCGGGGCGGTGGGAGTCCAGGTTCACATGATTCCAGAACACCCTGTAGGGGCGGATATCATCCGCCCGTCCCAAGAGAGATCCGGATCTTGTGGGGAGACGGGCGGATGGTATCCGCCCCTACACACGGGTTTCCCGGTTGCACGGGCGGCCATTCTCTCGGGGTGCCTATTCTCCGGGAGATCCGGCGGTTCCCGGGGAGGGGCGATGGGGCCATCGCCCCTGCAATCCTTCGATTGGAAACATTGCGAAACACGGGGAAACGGGTCGGTGAACACTGCCATGCGGACGCCCCCGGCAGGCGGGCCGGACGGAGAAGATCTGGCTGAACGGGATGATATTGGCTGTTTGGGTATCTTGCCCTTTTTCAAACCACGCCCGGCTCATAAAGTCAGATGCTCCCCGTTTGTAGGGCGCGACGACCTCGGCGCGCCGTAAATTTACGGAAATCTGCCGTAAGACGCGGTGTTTCTGCCGCGGTTCCATCGCAAATCGCGGCGCGCCGGGGTCGTCGCGCCCTACGCATCAAATTTGTGGGACGGGCGCGTTTTTCAGGCAGGGCCCGGTTGTGGAACGGGGCGGTTTATGGTAAAATCAGAAGAGTCCGCCGAAAGGGAAGGGAGGAGATCCTCTATGGAATGGTATCAACAGCTGAGCAAACAGCAGAGGAGACAGTTCTGGACCGTCTGTTTGACATGCGCCATGGGAGCTGTGCTGGTGCTGATGGTGCCTGCGATCTTCCGCGTCCTCTTTTGACGGCAGGACACAGGCGCGGGCGGCGGCAGGGGGCAAAGCGGAGATGTCCTCCGGCACCGCCCGGAGAAGCTGGGAGGGGAAGATATGTGGTTTTTCTTTGCGGCCGCGTCCGCGGTCTTCGCGGCGCTGACCTCGCTGCTGGCGAAGGTGGGAATTGACGGGGTGAACTCCCATCTCGCCACCGCTCTCCGGACGGTTGTGGTGCTGGCCATGGCCTGGGGGATGGTGTTTGTCACAGGCACCCAGTCCGGCCTGGGGGAGATCAGCCGGCGGAGCTGGCTCTTCCTGATCCTGTCCGGCGGGGCCACCGGCGCCTCCTGGCTGTGCTACTACCGGGCCCTGCAGCTGGGGGAGGTCTCCAAGGTGGTCCCCATTGACAAGCTGAGCGTGGTTCTCACGCTGGTGTTGGCCTTCGTGTTTTTGCATGAGCAGTTCACCGCCAGGAGCCTGCTGGGCTGCGCGCTGATCGGCGCGGGAACGCTGCTGATGGTGCTCTGAGGGGCGCCGGAGGGGATTTGCCCCCGAAATCACGGGAAATTTTTTGAAAAACCAGTTGACCCGGAACTTGACTTATGATACAATCCCTCTTACCTGTGAAAAAGGGCTTTCTTTTTGCGCGTCTTTTCGCTTTTCAGCCGCGGGGAGGAAGCGCCCGGAAAAGGCAGGGAGGCAGTCGGTATGACCCCGGCGCCCGCCGGGCAGAATACCAATAATAAGGAGGTGCCGTTAAATGCGCGTAAAGGTCACTTTGAGATGCAACGAGTGCAAGCAGAGAAACTACAATACGATGAAGAACAAGAAGAACACGCCGGATAAGCTGGAGCTGAACAAGTATTGCCGTTTCTGCAGAAAGCACACGCTCCACAGCGAGACCAAGTAAGAAAGGAAGGGCGTGTAAGGAATGGCAGAAGAGAAGAAGAGAGACCGCGGTCTCTGGTTCCGCGAGATGAAAAGCGAATTGAAGAAGGTCGTATGGCCCAACAGGCAGACCGTGGTGAAGAACACCGGCACGGTGCTGCTGTGCTCCCTGATGATCGGCGCCTGCATCTGGATTTTTGACTTTGTGGCGATGTCCGCCGTCGATATGATCCTGCAGGCCTTCGGCGCCTGAGGACGGAAACGATGTCAGAAGGCGCAAAGTGGTATGTGATCCACACCTATTCCGGCTATGAAAACGCCGTCCGGACCAGCATTGAAAAGCTCGTGGCCGGCCGCAACATGGAGGATATGATCCTGCGGATGGAGATCCCCATGGAGACCGTGACGGAGGTCACCGACTCCGGCGCCTCCAAGGAGGTGGAGCGGAAGGTCTTTCCGGGCTATGTGCTGGTGAAGATGGTGATGACCGACGAGACGTGGCACCTGGTGCGCAACGTCCGGGGCGTCACCGGCTTCGTGGGCTCCGCCAACAAGGCCATCCCCCTCACGGAGGAGGAGGTGCTGGCCATGGGCATGGAGAAGCACGAGGTCGTCGTGAAGTATCAGGTGGGCGACCATGTGAAGATTGTGGACGGCCCCCTGGCCAGCTTCACCGGCGTGGTGGAGGACATCGAGCCGGAGAAGAACCGGGTCAGCGTGATGGTCTCCATGTTCGGCAGGGAGACGCCCGTGGACCTGGAGCTGGACCAGGTAGAGGTTCTGAGCTGACCAAGCCCGCCGGAGGATTCCGGCAGAACGTGGGAGGGACCCTGCGGTCCCGCCAAAGACGGACCGGACGGTCCGCCACCACATTTATGATTTAGGAGGTGCTGCTCCGTGGCACAGAAAATTGTAGGTTATGTAAAATTGCAGATCCCCGCAGCCAAGGCGACTCCCGCGCCCCCCGTGGGCCCCGCGCTGGGCCAGCATGGCGTGAACATCGCCGCTTTCACCAAGGAGTTCAACGAGCGTACCAAGAACGACGCGGGCATGATTATCCCCGTGGTCATCACCGTGTACGCCGACCGTTCCTTCTCCTTCATCACCAAGACGCCCCCGGCGGCGGTGCTGATTAAGAAGGAGTGCAATATCGAGTCCGGCTCCGGCGTCCCCAACAAGACGAAGGTTGCCACCATCTCCAAGGCCTCCATCCAGAAGATCGCCGAGATCAAGATGAAGGACCTCAACGCCGCCAATCTGGAGTCCGCCATGAGCATGATCGCCGGCACGGCCCGCTCCATGGGCGTCGTGGTAGGCGACTGAGCACAGTCTGCGGTCTTCGGGACCGCTTGATACAGTGGGAGGATTTCATTCCGAAGAACCACTATGAGGAGGAAGTAACATTGTTTAGAGGCAAGAAATATCAGGAAAGCGCCAAGCAGATTGATAAGAACGTGCAGTATGACCCTGCCGAAGGCTTGGCTCTCATTTGCAAGACCGCCAGCGCGAAATTTGACGAGACCGTGGAGCTCCATGTGAAGCTGGGTGTGGACTCCCGTCACGCCGACCAGCAGGTCCGCGGCGCCATCGTCCTGCCCCACGGCACCGGCAAGACCGTCCGGGTGCTGGTGTTTGCCAAGGGCGACAAGGCCGACGCCGCCCGGGAGGCCGGTGCGGACTACGTAGGCGATATGGACATGGTGGAGAAGATCCAGAAGGAGAACTGGTTCGACTTCGACGTGGTGGTGGCCAGCCCCGACATGATGGGCGTGGTGGGCCGTCTGGGTAAGGTGCTGGGCCCCAAGGGC
>JAHZBA010000048.1 GCA_019423635.1 Clostridiales bacterium | reverse complement strand
GCGGCGTCATCACCGACGACAAGCGCATCCGGGCCGCCCTGCCCACCATCCAGTATCTGCTGGACCAGGGCGCGGCGGTGATCGCCTGCTCCCACATGGGCAAGCCGGAGGCCAGCTTTGAAAAATGGGTCAAAAAGCAGACCGAGAAGGGCAAGGACCCCGCCTCCCTCACTGAGGAGAAGTGGAAGAAGTCCCTCCAGGAGCTCCGCATGGAGCCGGTGGCCAAGCGGCTTTCCGAGCTGCTGGGCAAGCCGGTGATCCTGGCCGACGACGTGGTGGGCCCCGACGCCCAGGCGAAGGCCGCCGCGCTGAAGAGCGGCGAGATCCTGCTGCTCCAGAATACCCGCTTTGAAAAGGGCGAGACCAAGAACGACCCGGAGCTGGCCAAAAAGATGGCCGCCCTGGCGGGAAGTGACGGCGTGTACGTCTCCGACGCCTTCGGCGCCGTCCACCGGGCTCACGCCTCCACCGCCGGCGTGGCCGCCTGCCTGCCCGCCGTCTCCGGCTTTTTGATCCAGAAGGAGCTGGACTTCATCGGCGGCGCCCTGGCCAATCCCAAGCGGCCCCTGGTGGCCATCCTGGGCGGGTCCAAGGTCAGCTCCAAGATCGGCGTCATCAACAATCTTCTCGAGATCGCCGACACCGTCATCATCGGCGGCGGCATGGCCTACACCTTCTCCGCCGCCCAGGGCGGCAAGGTGGGCGACAGCCTGTTGGAAGAGGACTGGAAGGACTATGCCAACGACATGGTGAAGAAGGCCGCGGACAAGGGCGTCAAGCTCCTCCTGCCCGTGGACACTGTCATCGCGGACAAGTTCGCCCCCGACGCCGAGAGCCGTGTGGTCAAGGCCGGGGAGATCCCCGACGGCTGGCAGGGCCTGGACATCGGCCCCGAGACGGTGAAGCTGTACTGCACCGCCGTGGCCGACGCGGGCACCGTCATCTGGAACGGCCCCATGGGCGTGTTTGAGTTTGAGCGGTTCGCAGCCGGTACCAAGGCCGTGGCCGAGGCCCTGAGTCAGACATCTGCCATCACCATCATCGGCGGCGGCGACAGCGCGGCGGCGGTGCAGCAGCTGGGCTACGCCGACAAGATGACCCACATCTCCACCGGCGGCGGCGCCTCCCTGGAGTTCATGGAGGGCAAGGAGCTGCCCGGCGTGGCCTGTCTGCTGGATCGCTGAGCACCGCGGGCGGCGGCCGAATCGGTGCCCGGCGGGCCGCCGGAAAAGGAACAAATTTGAGCGTTGACGTTAAAATCGCGCCAAAACCCTTGACATACGCGTATATTTTCGCTATAAATGAATAGGTTTTTTATACAGGATAGAATCGTTCGATTTCTGCGCATTTTCAGGGCGTGAAATTGGGGTTCTGCCGTTTTCCGCATCCCCGCGCAGCCTGCGCGATTTGGCAAAGACATTTCGTGAAGACATACGATAAGGAGACAAGAAAGACATGAACCGCAGATATCGTAAGACCGTGATTGCCGGCAACTGGAAGATGAACATGACGGCCACCGAGACCAAGAAATTTGCCGAGGAGCTGAAGAAGATCATGCCTCGGGCCAAGTGGTGCGAGACGCTGATCTGCGTCCCTGCCTGCAATCTCTCTGTGGCCTCCAAGGCCTTCAAGGACCTGCGGATTTCCGTGGGCGCCGAGAACGTCTATTTTGAGGAGAAGGGCGCCTACACCGGCGAGATCTCCGCCGAGATGCTGAAGGATCTGGGCGTGAAGTACGTCATCGTGGGCCACAGCGAGCGGCGGCAGTATTTCTGTGAGACGGACACCACCGTGAACAAGAAGGTCCACGCCGTGCTGGAGGCCGGCATGAACCCCATCATCTGCGTGGGCGAGAGCCTGGAGCAGCGGGAGACGGGCATCACCAACGAGTGGATTGCCCTGCAGGTGAAGAGCGCGCTGAGCGGTGTGCCCGCCGACAAGCTGCGCCGCTGCATCATCGCCTATGAGCCCATCTGGGCCATCGGCACCGGCAAGACCGCCACTGCCGAGCAGGCCGGCGAGGTCTGCTCCAACATCCGCGCCACCATCCGCAGCCTGTACGGCGCCCGGGCGGCCCGGTCCGTCACCATCCAGTACGGTGGGTCCATGAATCCCAAGAACGCCGCGGAGCTGCTGGCACAGCCGGACATCGACGGCGGCCTCATCGGCGGCGCCTCCCTGAAGCCGGACCAGTTTGTGGAGATCATCAACGCCGCGAACCAGGAATGATTTAAAGGGGGGGACAGGTCCCCCCTTTAGATTCCCCCTGTTCTATGGGAAGTCTGAGGGCGGACGATGGCCTTTTAGGTCTACCGATGGCCGCTCCGATCACCAGTGACGTCGGTCACTGGTGTGTGCGCCCCAGGGGCGCACGGGTCGTGGTATTTTCGGCAGGCGCATGTCCTGCCGAAAATGATTGAAATTTCTTGATTCGCCTCCGGCGAATCAACCGGGAACCTGCGGTTCCCTGGCCCCTCCCTAAAACGCCTGCGGGCGCGGGACGGGGGATGAATGGGAACCTCAGGTTCCCTGGCCCCTCCCGCAGCGCCTGCGGCGCGGGGATGGAATGGCGAAATGAGAGGTTTTTATGAACAAGACGCCAACTACCTTAATCATCATGGACGGGTTCGGCATGGGGGCCGGGGAAACCGGCAACGCGGTCAAGACCGCCAGGACCCCCCGCCTGGACCAGTTCTTTCAGGAGTTTGCCTGGACGGAGCTCTCCGCCTCCGGGCTGGACGTGGGCCTGCCGGAGGGGCAGATGGGCAACAGCGAGGTGGGCCACACCAACATCGGCGGCGGCCGGGTGGTGTTTCAGGACCTGCCCCGGATCTCCAAATCCATTGAGGACGGGAGCTTCTTCCGGAATCCCGCCTACTGCCATGCCATGGACGCCTGCAAGGAGAAAGGCACCGCGCTGCACCTGATGGGCCTCCTCTCCGACGGCGGCGTTCACTCCCACACGTCCCATCTCTTTGCCCTTTTGAAGATGGCCAGGGAGCGGGGGCTGGAGCGGGTCTACATTCACGCCTTCCTGGACGGGAGGGACGTGTCCCCCACCTCCGGCGCGGACTATGTGGCCCGGACGGTGGAGGCCTGCCGGGAGATTGGCATCGGCAAGATTGCCACGGTCATGGGCCGCTACTACGCCATGGACCGCGACAAGCGCTGGGACCGGGTGGAGCAGGCCTACGACGCCATGGTCTACGGCGAGAGCGCCCACTTCAACCCCGTGCCCGTGGCGGCGGTGAAGGACTCCTATGCCGCGGGGCTCACGGACGAGTTTGTAGAGCCGGTGGTCTGCGACAGCGAGGGCACGATCTCCGACAACGACAGCGTGATCTTCTTCAACTTCCGCCCGGACCGGGCCCGGGAGATCACCCGGACCCTGGTGGATCCGGACTTTGACGGCTTCACCCGCCAGATCTTCCCCGTCACCTTCGTCTGCAACACGGAGTACGACGCCACCATGCCCAACGTGGAGGTGGCCTATCCCCGGGTACTGGTAAACAACGGCCTGGGCGAATATCTCAGCCACATGGGCCTGACGCAGCTGCGGATTGCCGAGACGGAGAAGTACGCCCATGTGACCTTCTTCTTCAACGGCGGCAGCGAGACGGTATTCCCCGGCGAGGACCGGGTGCTGATCCCCTCCCCCAAGGTGGCCACCTACGATCTCCAGCCGGAGATGAGCGCCGTGGAGGTCTGCGACAAGTGCGTGGAGCGGATTGAATCCGGCGCGTATGATGTGATTATTCTGAACTTCGCCAACTGCGACATGGTAGGTCACACGGGCGTTTTTGAGGCGGCCGTGAAGGCGGTGGAGACGGTGGACACGTGTGTTGGCCGGGTGGTGGACGCCACGCTGAAGATGGGCGGGATTGCCATGATTACCGCCGACCACGGCAACGCCGAGCAGATGCTGGAGCCGGACGGGAGTCCCATGACGGCCCACACCACCAACCTGGTGCCGTTCATTCTCTGCGGGGCAGGGAGTGAGCTGCGGAAGGACGGGCGGCTGGCGGACATTGCGCCGACGATTCTGGATGTGATGGGTCTGGCCTGTCCGCCGGAGATGGACGGCAAGACGCTGATTGTCAAGTAGGCACAGGAAAAAGTTTTCGTCCACCTTTTTCAAAAGGTGGCGGGGTCCAGGGGTGGAACCCCTGGGCAAGGCGCGAAGCGCCGTAATGAGAGAGCCAGCAAAACAGCGCCGGTCATCGAAAGGTGGCCGGCGCGCTTTTTGCGGACGGGAGAGAGGAACTTCTATCGGAGGCTTGACTTTCCGGGTGGAGGGCGACGGGCGGAACGCACCCCCAGAAGCCCGGCACATTATCCCGCAAAAGGCGCGTCTTCCGCCTGCGGCGGCAGACGCTGTTTTGCTGCCTTTTCCGATTCCGCCGCTTTGCGGCGGCTTTACGGGGGATTTGCAGGGGCTCTGCCCCTGCACCCCGCAAGCTTTTTGAAAAAAGCTTGAGCAAAAACTTTTTCTCATGTATGAACCAGCCTTTTCCTGCCCATACTTCCCTCAGACCCAAATTTTGAGGGAGGTACCATACATGAGCAAACGATGGGACGCAATCCGGGGCAGCGCCGGATTCTATATCACTATGGCAGTCTGCCTGCTGGTCATCGGCGTCAGCAGCTATTACCTGCTCTTCGACCGGAAACCGCCGGAAGCGGCAGAGGAGACCAGCCAGCCCCCTGTGGACACCTATGTAACCGCCCCCGCTCCGCAGATCGTGGAGCCGGAGGAGCCGCCGGTGGTGGAGACCCTCTCCCCCGCGCCGGTGGAGACCCCCGCCCCGGTGATGCCGGAGGTGGAAATTGACGATACCCCCGTGGCCGCCGAGGCCCCCCTCCAGATTGTCACACCCCTGGAGGGGGAGGTGGTGACTGCCTTCTCCATGGATCAGCTGGTCTATAACCCCACCCTGCAGGACTGGCGGACCCATGACGGCGTGGATATCTCCGCCGCGGAGGGCACTACCGTGCTGGCCGCCTGCGCCGGCACCGTGCTCGCCGTGGAGGACAACGCCATGATGGGCACCACGGTGGTCCTGGAGCACGACGGCGGCTATCAGACCACCTATGCCAACCTCCAGACCCAGCCGGGCGTGGGAGCCGGCGAGGCCGTCTCCGCGGGGCAGATCATCGGAGCCGTCGGCTCTACCGCCGCCGCCGAGGCCGCCCAGGGACCTCACCTGCACTTCTCCGTCACCAAAGACGGGGAGAGTGTGGACCCCAATGACTTCCTCCATTCCCTCTCCTGATGCTGCGCTGGCGCAGCACGCAAAGGGCCCGGATCGGATGTGCGTCCGATCCGGGCCCTTTTTGTCTCTGCCCTGTGGCAGGGAATCTTCCCGGCGGTCTCAGGCCTCCGCTGTTCCGGCGCCCCCGCCGATCCGCGCCTCCGCCGCCCGCATGGTCTTGCGGAGGAAGACGATGCTCAAGGTCAGGGACATCAGCTCCGCGATGGGGAACGAGAACCACACCAGGTCCAGCTCTCCCGTCCGGGCCAGCAGCCACGCCGCCGGCAGCAGCACCAGCAGCTGGCGGCAGACGGAAACCACCAGGCTGTGAAGCGGGTTGCCAATGGCCTGGAACATGGACCCGGCAATGATACAAAACCCCGCCAGCAGGAAGGAGTAGCTGATGACCCGCAGGGCCACGGTGCCGATGGACAGCATCTCCGCCGAGGGGTTAAAGAATTCCAGAAGGACGTGGGGAATGAGATGAAAGATGGCAAACCCGACGGCCATAATCACGGTGGCCACGGTAACGGTGAGCCGGAAGGTCTTCTTCACCCGGTCCAGCTGCGCCGCGCCGTAGTTGTAGGAGACAATGGGCACCATGCCGTTGTTCAGGCCGAACACCGGCATGAAGATGAAGCTCTGGAGCTTGAAGTAGGCCCCGAAGACCGCCGTGGCGGTGTCCGTGAAGCCGATGAGAATCTTGTTCATGCCAAAGGTCATGATGGACCCGATGGACTGCATGACGATGGAGGGAAGCCCCACCCGGTAAATCTCCCGGGTGATCTCCCGGTCCGGCCGGATGGCCCGGAGACGGAGGTGGATGTCCCGGTTGCATTTCAGGTTCAGCAGCAGCCCGATCAAGGCGGCTATGATCTGTCCGATCACCGTGGCCGCGGCGGCCCCGGCCACCTCCATCCGGGGGAAGCCGAAGAGGCCGAAGATCAAAATGGGGTCCAGGATGATGTTAATGACCGCGCCGATGATCTGGGTCACCATGGAGTACAGCGTCCGCCCCGTGGACTGGAGCAGCCGCTCAAAGCAGAACTGGCCGAAGATGCCGAAGGAGAGACCTAGGCAGATCCGGCCGTAGGCGGTGCCGTAGTCCACAATGGCCTGGATGTCCGTCTGGGCCAGGAAGAAGGCACGGGAAAAGGCCACGCCGCAGATGCCGAAGAGCACCGCGCTGCAAAAAAAGAGGAAGATGCCCGTGTTGGCGGCCCGGTCGGCTTTTTCCTGGTCCTTCTCCCCCAGGGAGCGGGAGAGCAAAGCGTTCATGCCCACCCCGGTGCCGCCCCCGATGGCAATCATCAGGTTCTGGAGGGGAAAGGCCAGGGAGACGGCGTTCAGGGCGTCCTGGCTGAGCTGGGAGACGAAGACGCTGTCCACAATGTTGTAGAGGGCCTGGACCAGCATGGAGATCATCATGGGGATTGCCATGCCCGCCAGCAGCGGGGCGATGGGCATGGTGCCCATCTTGTTCTCCGGCGGGACCGCGCCGGGAGCAGGCGATTGCGTTTTGTTGTTTTTCATCTATGGAATCCTTTCTGTATATATGCGCACTGCGGAAAAAGGACGCGGCTCTTGCAGCCGCGCCTTTTCACGCTGGAGGCGGATCAGCCAGGGTAACGAGTCCAGATATCAAAGGTGTATTTGCTGTTTGCCGGGTTCCAGGAATAAGGTACATCCCAGTGAATATGGTATACGTCCTGCTCGTCGGTTCCGGCCTCCGTAACGGTGAAGGCGTATTTGCCGTTCTCCACGCTGGGGCGCTGGGAGATCATGGCCACATGGACCAGCAGGCCGGAGCTGTTGAGCTGAACCATGATATCGCCGGGGCGGGCGTCTGCCAGGGTAGTCTTCCGAACCGGGAAACCGTCCTGCCCAAACATGGCGTCACTGGCCAGCGTGGCCCAGCCGCCGCAGCCGAGCGTGCTGCTGGTGTGGCCGTCGGGGTTCTCCGCCCGGAAGTAGGGGTGTGTGGCAAGCCTGACGGGGCTGGATTCTCCCAGAGGGTAGCCCATGGAGAAATCGATGTTCTCCGAATACTCGGACTTCAGATCCGCCAGCATGGCCAGCACGTTCTCCTCCGTCACGTCCTTGCCGTTGGTCAGGGTCGTGGGCGGGGGCGCGGCCTCCTGCTGAACAGGCGTGAGCGTTCCCGGCTCACCGGAGAGGCACTGTGCCATGCGGTAAATGACCACCGCCGCCTGACCGCGGGTCATGCTCCTGTCGCCGGAAAAGCTGCCGTCGGCATAGCCGGTGATGATGCCCAGGGCGAACACGGTCTTGATCGGCTCCCGGAAGCTCTCGGAGATGCTGGCATAATCGGTGATTTTGGCCTGAGCGGCGTCCCTGGCTTCCTCGGCAACGCTGTAGCCCTTGGTGCCCATGACCTTGGCAATGAAGCGGGCCATGTCGTTCCGGGAGATGTTGCCGTTCATCGTAGAGGCGTCGAACCAATAATTACGGCTGTAGGCCGCCGCACCGTGGGCCTCCAGAACGGCGGCGCTGGGGGCGAACCAGCCGGAGGATGCGAGGTTGGCATACGCATCCTCCTCGCCAGGGTAGAAAGCCCGGGCCAGCATCACGCAGAACTGGGCGCGGGTCACGGTAGCCGCAGGACGGAAGGTCCCGTCGGCATAGCCGGTGAGAATCTTCTTACCGGTGCAGTACTGAACCGCATCCCAAAAGGCGTAGTTGGCGGGCACGTCGGAGAAGTCCGCCGCCGCGGCCGGAACCGCCAGTGCGGCACAGAGGGCCAAAGTTAAACACAGCGCGACCATACGTTTCATGGAGCAAACCTTCCTCTCTATTCCTCCAAATATTCTCTATTTCTTTAACTCTCCCGTGGCCAGCTGGGTCAAATAGGCGTTGAGGAAGCCGTCCAGATCCCCGTCCATCACCGCGTCGATGCCGCTGGTCTCATAGCCGGTCCGGGTGTCCTTTACCATCTGGTAGGGCATGAACACATAGGAGCGGATCTGGCTGCCCCACTCGATCTTCATCTGCACGCCCTTGATGTCGCTGATCTTCTCCGCGTGCTGCTGGGCCTTGAGCTCCAGGAGCTTTGCCCGGAGCATCTTCATGCAGTTGTCCTTGTTCTGGAACTGGCTGCGCTCCTGCTGGCTGGCCACCACGATGCCCGTGGGCTTGTGGATGAGGCGCACGGCGGAGGAGGTCTTGTTGACGTGCTGGCCGCCGGCGCCGCTGGCCCGGTAGACCTGCATCTCAATGTCCTCGTCCCGGATCTCAATGGACTCGTCGTCCTCCAGCTCCGGCATCACCTCAATGGCGGCGAAGGAGGTCTGGCGGCGGGCGTTGGCGTCAAAGGGGGAGACCCGCACCAGGCGGTGGACGCCGTTCTCGCTCTTCAAAAGGCCGTAGGCGTTCTCCCCCTCGATGGAGATGGCGGCGGACTTGATGCCCGCCTCGTCCCCGTCCTCATAGTCCAGGACCTTGTAGACAAAGCCGTGGCGCTCGGCCCAGCGGGTGTACATGCGGTAGAGCATCTGGGCCCAGTCCTGGGCCTCGGTGCCGCCGGCGCCGGCGTGGAACTGCAAAATGGCGTTGGAGCCGTCGTACTCCCCGGAGAGCAGGGTGGTCATCCGGGTCTCCTCCACCTGGCCCTCCAGGGCGGCAAACTCGGTTTTCAGCTCCTCCAGGAGCTCCGGATCGTCGGCCTCCTGGCCCATCTCGCACAGGGCCGTCAGATCCTCCCAGGAGGTAATCAGCTTCTGATGGCGGGCGATCTTGTTCTGGAGCTGCTTGAGGCGCATCTGCACCTTCTGGGACCGCTCCAGGTCGTTCCAGAAGCCATCCTGGGCGGTCTCGTCCTCCAGGCGGGCGGCCTCCTGCCGGGCGCTTTCCATGTCCAGGGCGGCGGAGAGCTTGTCCAGCTCCGGGCCCAGGTCCCGGAGCTTCTGCTTGTAGGCGTCGTATTCAATCAAAGCCATGATGATTCTCCCATCCTTCGGATTTCGTAGCCAGAGTATTATACCGGAAGGGAAATTATTTGTAAAGGGGAACGCCCCGAAAATTGCCGGAATCATAAAAATTTGACAAAAAGGGGCGGATTTTCCAGTCCGGAAGGAACCCTGGGCACTGTTGCAGAGACGGCGGTCAGCCACCGCGGGAAACAGGGTGGGCCGAATGACGGAACTTCTCATCGGCCTGCTCTCCCCGTGCCTCGTGATATTTTTGATGGAATGATTGTAGGGGCGGTTACCAACCGCCCGCCCAAGGGGAGATTCGGATCTCATGGGGAGACGGGCGATGAGGACATCACCCCTGCGGCGTTTCATGGACATGTGCCCTGAGACACGCCCCGCCGGAACGGGAACGTCCGATTCGGAGCGTTCTGTAGGGGCGGTTACCAACCGCCCGTCCAAGGGGAGATCCGGATTTCACGGGGAGGCGGGCGGCTGATAGCCGCCCCTACGGGGGGTTCAGCAACCATCATACAATGTGCGTCCGGGCGTTTCCCCGGCAAGACAGCCGGTTGACAGCGGGCCGGACCTGGGATATGATGAAAGCAATACTGCCGACAGGAGGACTTTCCATGGACCAGATCACACGCAGCTGCATCGACTGCTCACAGGTCAACTGCAATGTGCAAAACCGGACCTATCCGCCCTTCTGCCTCACCACCCACATGGACGAGGCGCTGCGGGCGGAGTCCATCGAGCTGAGCCGGGCCCCGGAGAACACGGACATCATCCGAACGGCGGCCCAGGTGGAGTACGAGTACTACGGCAAAATGACACGGGTACAGGAGACCGTGGAGTTCGCCAGGCGGATGAACTACCACAAGCTGGGGATTGCCACCTGCGTGGGGCTGATCCGGGAGAGCGGGATTCTGGCCAGGGTTCTGCGCAGTCACGGCTTTGAGGTCTTCGGCGTGGCCTGCAAGGCCGGCGTGGTGCCCAAGACGGAGATGGGGATTGACGAGGCCTGCTGTGCCGCCGGCGTCAACGCCTGCAACCCGATCCTCCAGGCAAAGCTGCTGAACCGGGAGAAGACGGAGCTGAATATCGTTATGGGCTTGTGCGTGGGGCACGACTCCATGTTCATCAAGTACTCCGAGGCCCCAGTCACCGTTCTGGTGGTCAAGGACCGGGTGCTGGGCCACAACCCCGCTGCCGCCCTCTACACGGCGGATTCCTACTACCGGAAAAAGCTCTACCCGGAGACCCCATGACGCTGCGCCGGGAGACGCCCTCTCAGTCTGGCCTGCGGCCAGACAGCTCCCCCAAAGGGGGAGCCAAGGGGAGGCGCGTATCTCTCTTGCCTCTCCCTTTGGGAGAGGTGGCACGGCGAAGCCGTGACGGAGAGGGCCCTCCCTCTTCTGCACCGCATAACATGCGCCCCACCGTATCGTTTCTCATACCCGCATGTCATGAAACGCCGCAATTTTGTAACAGCCTCCATGTTATGAAATACCGCAGGGGTGATGTCCCCATCGCCCCTGCCAATTGATCGGAGACAGCGCCGGAGGCTTTTTCCGGCAGGGAATTTCTGGGGAGGACAGAGAACTGCGGGGACGGCGGAAAGCCGTCCCCGCAAGGCGTTTCCGCCCCGGATTGTTTCCAAGATGATACAGAATTGTTGCTTCTCGTTCACAGTTTGTTCATGAAATCCCGGGCGGTTTTCGCTATCTTATAGAAAGGTATATTATGTAACCCGAAATCCGATTTTGCATGGAGGAAATTGTATGAACGGATTATGGAAAAAACGGATCTCAGCGCTGGCAATGGCGCTGGTCATGATTGTCAGTCTGATGCCGGCGGCGCTGGCGGCGGACTGCACAAGTGCTGACGGTCAGCATGCGTGGGGATCTTGGAATACGACGGAGGAAGCTACTTGTATCGCGGACGGCCTTCGTGAACACGAATGCAGCACATGTCATGCAACAGAAAAAGAGGTGATTCCCAAGTTAAATCATGATTTTTCTGGAGAGGGCGAGACTACCACAGAGCCGACGTGCTCACAAGATGGATTAAAGACAATAACATGCTCCAGGTGCGATGCAACGACAACAGTAAAAATTCCCAAGCTCAAACATGAGTTGGGTGATGTGGAGATTGTCACTGATTCGACTTGCTCAAAAGAGGGAGTCTCTAAACAAGTGTGCCGCCTCTGTGGAGCGGAAATCATGGGGACGATCGAAAAAAAAGAGCATACTTACACCGCCGATACAATCAAGGTTACCAAAGAGCCAACCTGCACGGCGACAGGGGAAAGAACCTACACCTGCTCTGTCTGTAGCAATGTTGGCAAGACGGAGACGATTGAGAAACTTCCTCACAAGGATGACAACAAAGACGGAAAGTGTGATGTGTGCGGCGCCGCCGTAGCGCATACGCATGTGAAGGGCACATTACAGAGTGATGAAACAAATCACTGGTATTTGTGCACGATCTGCAAGGAGAAAATCGAGACGGCAGCTCACTATGACAATAACAAGGATGGGAAGTGCGATCTTTGCAACCGGGCGATGGGTACCACGTACACCGTCACCTATAAGTATCTCACCTCTAACGGCGTATCCACAAGCACGCAGGAGACCGTGGTGAAGGGCAACAAGCCCACGAAGACCCCTTCTGCCCCCTCTACCGTCACCATCAACGGAACCGCTTATACCTCTGTGGGCTGGAGCACCACCCCCAACGGCTCCGCAAGCTCCAGCACCTGGTATCTCTACAACAACCAGAACCAGTCAATTCAGACGCCGGCCAACTTTGCGGTGAACGGAAATATCACCTATTACTCTCTCTATAAGACATCTGCCAAGAGCACCGACATCACCATCACCGCCGCGCCGGGCAAGTCCACCGATTTTGATACCAGCAAATTCCGGGATGCCTACCGGACACAATACAGTGGAGACTTCAACTATGTGGAGTTCAGTGTAAGCAAGAGCAAGTATAACGATTTCAGCGACGCCAGCGGCACAGTCTACATCGGTTCTTCCGAGTTGTCCTATAGCGAGTTTACTACCAGTGGTGGCTTTAACTACAGCGGTGGTTCCAGCAGCAGCCGCCTGGGCAACCTCTCCTTCCAGGCGAATCGGAACGCCAAGAACAACAGCACCCTGGAAGTCAGCTATATCATTTACGGCGGCAGCAGTGACCGCAACGAGGTGAAGGGCACGTTGACCCTGAAGGTCAGCGGTACCGGCGCCAGCGGCGACATTGAGTACGAGGTCGCCCCCGGCAAGACCGTGGACTTCAACAGCCGGGACTTCCGGGACTACCTCCGCAAGACCTACTCCGGCGAGTACCTGGACTACGTCCGCTTTGACAGCGTCTCCATCAGCGGCGGCACCCTCTACTGTAACTACGGCAAGAGCGGCGAGACCTCCTTCTCCGGCAGCAAGCTGAGCCGGGAGTATTTCTACGAGGACCCCGGCAAGAACCAGTATGGTCTGGATGATCTGACCTTCGTGGCCTCCAGCAGCTTCAAGAGCGACCTCACCATTGGCTTCACCGCCTATTCCTATACCAACACCAGCCACAAGGTCACCGGCGAGGTTGTTATCTCCTCCACCTCCAAGAGCGCCAGCGGCGACATCGAGTACGAGGTGGCCCCCGGCAAGACCGTGGACCTCAAGGCCACGGACTTCCGCAAGTTCCTGCGGGATGAGGAGAGCAGCTCCTCCGTGGTGGACTACGTGGAGTTCAAGCGGCCCAGTTCTACCTCCGTCTTTGATGACGGCACGCTGTACTATGACCGGGGCGGCCGGAACGAGGTTGCTCTGACTCGCTCCAACATCAGCGGTTACAAGTTCTATTACAGCCCCGGCAGCAAGGACTACGACCTGGACGATCTGACTTTCGAGGCCAAAAACAGCTTCAAGGACGAGATCACCCTGGACTTTACCGTTTACGGCACCGGCAAGAACGAGTATGCCAGCGGCACTCTGGTCATCAAGTCCACCAGCAAGACGGAAAAGGGCGACATCAACTATGAGGTCACCCCCGGCAAGACCGTGAATCTCAAGGCCACCGACTTCCGCAAGTTCCTGCGGGATGAGGAGAGCAGCTCCTCCGTGGTGGACTATGTGGAGTTCAAGCGCCCCAGTTCCACCTCCATCTTCGACAACGGCACGCTGTACTACGACCGGGGCGGCAGCGGCGAGGTTACCCTGACCCGCTCCAACATCAGCAGCTACAAGTTCTATTACAGCCCCGGCAGCAAGGACTACGATCTGGACGATCTGACCTTTGAGGCCAAGAACAGCTTCACCGGCTCCATCACCCTGGACTTCACCGTCTACGGCACGGAGAAGAACGAGTATGCCAACGGCACCCTGGTGATCTACACCAACTCCTCCGCGGCGGCGGGTTCCAACTACGTGGGCAGCATCCGCTATTCCACGGTGTCCGGCACCAATGTCCAGATCAACGCCAATGACATCGCCCGCTTCCTCAACCAGAGCCTGCCGGGCTACAGCCTCCAGTACGTGACGCTGACCGGCGTGCCCTCCAGCGGTACCCTGTACTACAACTACTACAATGCCAGCAAGTACGGCACCGCCTCCCGGATGGCGCTGAACTCCTCCAACTGCTCTGGCCAGAGCTTCTACTTCGCCCCCAGCTCCACCGCCCAGTATGCCCTGACGGAGCTGACGTACGTTCCCAGCAGCTACAACTACTGCGCCAGCATTCCCTTTACCGCCTACGCCAACAACTCCCTCAGCGTGGCGGGCACGATCCTCATCAGCGTCTCCCGCACCACCCTCTCTGAGGTGTACGGTGTGACGCCCCGGAACACGGCGGTGAATTTCCCGGCCTCCTCCATTTACAGCGCCGTGCAGGCCGCCACCGGTTCCGCCCTGTACAGCATTCAGCTCTTGAAGCTGCCCGCCGTCAACGCCGGCACCATCTACGTGGGCAGCGGCACCAGCACCCGGGCGGCCACCAATGTGCAGTACACCTACGCCAGCGGCACCAACTCCATCAGCCAGCTGCGCTTCGTGCCCAGTGCCTCCTTCACCGGCTCCGTGGAGATCCCCTACGTGGCCCTGAACGCCAACGGCACGGCCCTGGCCTCCGGCACCTTCTCCCTGGGTGTGGTGAATCAGGTAAAGAGCTTCACCGACGTGGGCAGCGGCTCCTGGTGCTACAAGTACGTGGCGGAGCTGTCCGACGCGGGCGTAGTCTCCGGTTACACCAACGGCAGCTTCAAGCCCGACAGCACCGTGTCCTACGGCGCGGCGCTGAAGCTGATTATGCTGGCGGCGGGCTATCCCGAGCAGGCCCCCACCACGAAGAACGTGTTCAGCGGCTACCTGGCCAAGGCCCGGGCGGACGGTCTGGTGACCCGCAGCAACATCAACCTCAGCGCCCCGATCACCCGTCTCCAGGTGGCCCAGCTGGCCGCCGGCGCGCTGAAGCTGAACACCAGCAATCTCTCCAGCGTGAAGCCCTTCACGGACACCTCGGATCTGTACGTGCAGGCGCTGAACGCGGCGGGCATTGTGGAGGGCTACTTCAGCAACGGCACCAGCACCTTCCGGCCCAACAACAGCCTGACCCGCGGTCAGATGTCCGCCATTGTCTGGCGTATGCAGAACTACCGCAAGTAAGCGGGAAGAGAAGAGAGCCCGCCGTCCTTTTGGACGGCGGGCTTGCTTTTATACGGGGGATTCGCGGGAAATTGACAGAGACCGCATATTCTGGTACAATATCACTGGAAGGGAA
>JAHZBA010000047.1 GCA_019423635.1 Clostridiales bacterium | reverse complement strand
GCGGGTGAGGAACATCTTCATCTGCTCCCGGCTGGTGTTCTGGGCCTCGTCCAGGATGATGAAGCTGTCGTCCAGGGTTCTTCCCCGCATGTAGGCCAGAGGGGCCACCTCGATGTTGCCCCGCTCCAGGTACTTCTGATACGTCTCCGCCCCCAGCATGTCAAAGAGGGCGTCGTACAGGGGGCGCAGGTAGGGATCTACTTTCGACTGGAGATCTCCGGGCAGAAAGCCCAGCCGCTCCCCGGCCTCCACGGCGGGACGGGTGAGAATGATGCGGTTCACCTGCTTGTCCCGGAAGGCCTGGACGGCGGCGGCCACGGCCAGATACGTCTTGCCGGTGCCGGCGGGTCCCACGCCGATGGTGACGGTGTTTTCCAAAACCGACTGGATATACTCCTTCTGTCCGATGGTCTTGGGCTTGATGGGCCGGCCCTTGGCGGAGATACACAGCACATCCCCCGCCAGGTCGGAGATCTGCTGCTCCTTCCCGGAGCGGACCAGGCCCGCCACATACCGCACGTTCTGCTCGCCGATGGTCTCCCCCCGGGACGAGAGGGTCAGCAGGGCCTGGATGGCCTTGCAGGCCAGCATGGTGTCCTCCGGCTCCCCGGAGACCCGCAGCTCCCCCTCCCGGTTCACCACCGTCACGGAGAACTCCTGCTCCAGAAGGCGGATGTTCTCGTCGAAGGACCCGAAGATGTTGATGGCTGTCTCCAGCCGCTCGATGCTGATTCTCTGCTCCAAATACGTCACTCCCAAGTTCACCGGGCCCTGCCCGGTTCTTTTGTGTCGGTTTCGTCCGTCAGAATGGGGACGGTCTCGGCGATCTCCTCCCGGCACTCCGCCGTCAACGTCACCGTCAGCACGTCCCCCTGCTGCCGGGAGGCGCACAGGGTGGAGCTGACGGTGCCGTAGGGGGCCACCATGGCCTCCAGCTGCTGCGTCAGGACCTGCTCCCCATACCGCTCCGCCGTCAAAGGGTCCAGGGCGGCCGGAGCGGTCTCATAAAAGCGGAAGGTCTCCGTCACCCAGGTCACCGGCAGGGGCACTCCCAGCAGGGACCAGGGCGTTCGCTTTGTTATTTTATCATATTCTCCCCCTTCAATGCTACTGTTTGAGAAGATTTTTACCCGGTGTTTTCCAAAGACCAGGGAGACCATGGTCCGTCTCCGGCCAGTATCCGTCTTTTGGGCCGCCGTCAGGGGGATCTTTGTGGTGAGAGTGTATCGGGTCCGGGCGGTGACGCTGCCCATTCCCGCCAGGGTCCGGGCGCCGAAGGTGTCGGTGTCCTCCACGCCGGAGATCAGCAGCTGGCCCTCCGTCACGCCGGAGCCGGGGAGCACGGCGGCCCGGCCGTTCCAGTCCCGGATCTCCAGCACCTGCCCCGCCCGGCGGGCCACCACGTTGGTGGGCGTCTGCTGGTCCAGCAGCACCGGCGGCGCGGTCCGCTCCCGCACCTGGACGCTGGCCCGGCAGCCGGAGACGTTGACGGCGATCCAGCTCAGCTCCGGGATGTCCAGCAGCACATGGTTGCGGATGTCCTCCCCGTTCAGGGACAGGCCAAAGGAGCCGATCCGGACGCCGGCGTCCTCCAGGGCCCGGAGGATCTGCTCCTCCGGCACGGTCTCATTGCCCTCAATCCGGAAGTCCCAGATAAAAAAGGACCCCAGAAACAGGGCCAGTCCCCCGCCCACCAGACCCACCAGCAGCGCCTGACGGCTGCGGAAGCGGGAGAGGAAGAAGGGGGCGCCCTCCCGCTTCACCACGGTCAGCGTGCAGTTCAGCGCCCCGGCCGCCCGCCGCAGCGCGGCACAGTCCCGCCGGCTCATCCGGCAGGTGAAGGCCGCGGCGTCCTCCCACTCCAGGTCCCAGAAGGCCAGATCCCGGGCGCCGCAGAGATTCAGCACCCGCTCGGGGAAGGCGCACTCCACCCGCACCCGCACCTGCCCCCGCAGGCGGTTCAAAAGCCCGGTGATCATCGGCTCACCTCCACCCAGGACACGGCGTCAATGCTCCCGCCCACCCGCAGCTCCGCCGCGGTCATTGCCAGCAGCGTCAGATGCTGCCCGGTGATGCGCAGGACGCCGGCGGAGGTGTTGGCGTCAATCTGCGTGTCGCTGTAGGACAGCAGCCCCGTGTGGTGTTCCAGGTACAACTGGCGGCTGCCGATCAGCTCCAGCCGGGGCAGGCCCGCCACCACGTCCGCCGGCAGGTCGAACAGCTCCGCCACGCTGTCCAGAACCCCGCCGCGCTCCTTTCGATTCCGCTCCATCTTCTCACCTCGCCCCAAGCCTATGCGGAAAAGACGGGGAATATCATCCCCTCCGCGCCCCTCCGACCCCCGGCGCCTCCGGTCCCGGGGAGCGCCGGAACCGGCGGATGGGAGGAAATCTTTTCGCCTTCGCCGCATAGGCTTTTCCCGGTGATGTGTATGAAAAGACGGGTGCGGGCGGATCTCTGCCTGGTGCTCTGCGGCGTACTGGTGTGGTTTCTGGCGGATGCCGCCCGGGTGCGGGCCGCGGCGGCCGCGGCCCTGGCCCTCTGCGCAAAATCGGTGATCCCGGCGCTGTTTCCCTTCCTGGCCGTGTCGGGTCTTCTGCTCTCTTTGGGATTCGGGGAGTGGGTGTCCCCCCGTCTCGCCGGATTGATGACGCCCCTCTTCCGCCTGCCGGGCCACGCCGGCAGCGCCCTGCTGCTGGGGCTGGTGGGGGGCTACCCCATCGGCGCCCGGACGGCGGGGGACCTCTACCGGGCCCATCTGCTGACGGAGGACGAGGCGGTGCGGCTGCTGGCCTTCTGCAACAACTCCAACCCCGTATTTTTAATCAGCGTCCTGGGCAGCGGCGTGTTCGGCAGCACCCGCACGGGGGTGTGGCTGTGGCTGATCCACGTCCTCTCCGCCCTGCTGACGGGGCTGTGCTTCCGGGGGCGGGGCACGCCGGCGCGCCGCCGGGTGCCGCCGGTGCTCCCCCGGCAGGACAGTGGAAGCCTCGCCGGAGCCTTCGTCTCCGCGGTGCGGAATGCGGCGTGGGGGATGGTGTCCATCTGCGCCTTTGTGACCCTCTTTTCCGTACTGGCAAATCCCTTGACAGCCCTTGAAGCGCCCTGGGCGGCGGCTTTGGTTGGGTTTTTGGAGCTCTTCTCCCTGACGCCGCTGCTGACGCCGGACCGCCTGGGCTTTGTTCTGGCGGCGGGGCTCTCCGGCTGGGGCGGGCTCTCCGTGCTGTGCCAGACCGCCGCCGTGCTGGAGGACACCGGCCTGCCCCTGCGGACCTGCCTTTTGGGCAAGGCGGTGCAGGGGCTGCTCTCGGCGGCATTGGCGGCGGCGCTGGCGGGAATCGCGCTGGTCTGAGGGAACCGGGGCGCTTTTCCCGCCCGGCCGCGGCACCCTCTGCATAATTCTCCCTCCGGCGGCGCAAACTCTTTTCCAATCACGCGGGCGCTCTGCCCGTCTGGAAAGGAAGCGCGCATATGCCGGAAAGACTTGTGATCGCCCTGGGGGGCAACGCCCTCCAATCGAAGGATACCGCCCCCACCGCCGAGGCCCAGCTGGAGGTGGTCCGTGAGACCGCCGCCCGCATCGCGGAGATCAGCCGCCGGGGCTATGAGATGGCCATTGTCCACGGCAACGGCCCCCAGGTGGGCCGGATTCTCCTGGCCAGCGAGACGGCAAAGGAGGTGGTGCCCCCCATGCCCTTTGACGTCTGCGGCGCCATGAGCCAGGGCTATATCGGTTACCACATTCAGCAGGCCCTGAAATACGCCCTGGCGGCCCGAAACCGCAACTACCCGGTGGTGGCCCTGACCACTCAGGTGGTGGTGGACCGGAACGACCCGGCGTTTCAAAACCCCACAAAGCCCATCGGCGGCTTCTACTCCCCGGAGGAGGCCCGGCAGCTGGAGCGGGAGAAGGGCTACGTCCTGCGGGAGGACGCCGGCCGGGGCTGGCGGCGGGTGGTGCCCTCCCCCCTGCCCCGGCGGATCGTGGAGATCGGCGCCGTGCGGCTGCTGTGGGACAACGCCATCGTCATCACCTGCGGAGGCGGCGGCGTTCCGGTGGTGGAGAACCCCGACGGCACGCTGGAGGGCGTGGCCGCGGTGATTGACAAGGACTTCGCCGCGGAGCTCCTGGCGGAGGAGGTGGACGCCGACGTGCTGCTGATCCTGACGGAGGTGGAGAAAGTGGCGGTGAACTTCGGCAAGCCCGACCAGAAGGACCTGGGGCACCTGAGTCTGGCGGAGGCCGCCAAATACGCCGCCGAGGGGCAGTTCGGCGTGGGGAGTATGCTGCCGAAGGTGGAGGCGGCCATGAAGTTCGTCCGGGCCAACCCGGGGAAGAAGGCCGTCATCACCAGCCTGGACAAGTGTTTGGACGCCCTGGGGGGCAAAACCGGGACGGTGGTGACGTTTGCGTAAAATTTGTGCCGCCCAAATGGGCGGCACAAATTTTATGGAGCGCCAGTCATCTTTGAGATCACCGTGCGGCAAATCTGTGATATCCTTCCCCTGTGGCGCCGTAGGGGCGGCAATCTGCCGCCCGTCCCTCTGAGAATGCCGGTGTTCAAAGAAAACGGAACGGATGTCCCACCGGTTTTGGCGGAACAATTCCAGGAGTGTCCGATTCACAGATTCTTTGGAGGGCGGGCCCTGTTCCACCTCGTTGTCCGGAAGCTCGGCACTGCCGGGAAAACGGGCGGCTGGTAGCCGCCCCTACGGTGTTCTTTTAGAGTTTATAGCTCTGAAAGGCCCACGGCTGGTAAGGACCCCGCTATACTGGTTCTGTCAAAACGGAAAGGGAGGGTACCTATTGAAAGAGATCTGCAAAACATGCACACATTTTTATCAGCACTACATAGAAGATCGGGGGAAGTATGTTGAGGCGGGAAGCGGACACTGCGTTTTCCCCAGAATGAAATTTCGATATTACGACACCACGGCCTGTCCGCATTACCAGCCCAGAGCGGAAAGGCCAAAAGAGGCTGACCGGTCATGGCCGGTCAGCCTCTTGAATCTCAACCACTGTCAAGCGATTCTCCTTCACGAAAAACCGCACCTCCATTCCCGCGAACCCGAACCCGTACACCCGCTCCGGGTCCTCCTGATACCGGGGCCGGGGGTCCTGGGCCAGCACGCCCTTCAGGGCGTCCCGGTGCTCCGGGGGGACCTTCTCCAAAAGCTCCGGCGGGATCTCCACCGCCAGCGTCTCCCCCGGCGCCGGGGCAAAGCCCCCCAGAGCCTCCGGGCGGCAGTCGGCGTAGGGCAGGTAGGGCTTGATGTCCAGAATGGGCGTCCCGTCCATGAGATCCGCTCCCCGGATGCGGAGCACGGGGCCCTCCGCCGTGGCGTCCACCCCCGCCAGCTCCACGCAGGAAAGGCCGATGGGGTTGGGCCGGAAGGGGGAGCGGGTGGCAAAGACGCCCATCCGCCGGTTGCCCCCCAGCCGGGGCGGCCGCACCGTGGGGGACCACTTCTCCCGGGCGGCCCGGTGGAACACCCACACCAGCCACAGGTGGGAAAAGCCCTCCAGGCCCCGCAGGGCCTCCGGGCTCCGGTACTCCGGCGCAAAGACCACCGTGGACTCCAGCTCCGGCACCAGCCCGCTCTGGCGGGGGACACCGAACTTCTCCGGCAGCTGACTGCGGACATGGGCGATGACGTGCATGGGGTAATCCATCCCCCTCACCTCCCGCCGGGGGCCGTCAGGGCCCGGATCATCTCCTCCGCCGGGTCGATCAGGGGCAGGGCGGTCCGGGCGGCCAGGGCGGCCTTGAAATAGGGGAAGTGGGTGCAGCCCAGCACCAGCGCCTCCATGCCGCACCGGTCAAACCACGCGGCAAGATCCGGTAATCCGTGGTGCTCCACCAGCTCCTCCGGGTCCATCCCCGCCTCAATAGACACCACCGCCGGCAGAAGACACGTCCCCAGCAGCTCCAGGGCGGGGTTGGCGCCGTACAGCGTCCGCTCAATCCCCGCCAGCCCCTGGGCGTTGGCGGCAATGAGCCCCAGGCGGGCATAGCGGGGGGCCAGGGCGCGGTAGATCTCCAGAGGCGTCACGATCCGCAGCCCCGTCTCCGCGGCCAGCGGCCCGAAGTCCACGGCGGAGGACAGGGAGTTGCAGTAGACAAAGGCCCGGTCACAGCCCCGGATCTTCGCCGTCTCCAGCACCCGCCGGACCGCGGCGGTCTTCTCCGCCGGGGCGGAGAGCTGAAAGGCCGTCTGGGCCAGAGGGTCCCGGGAGACGGGAAAGGCCATGCCCTCCAGGCCGTGGGCGGCCAGCAGGTCCACCCCCATTTGGGTGTCCACCGGCGTCCCGGCCAATACGGCGCTCACCATGGCCTCACCCCACTCTCCGCTGGAAGTTGCCGTAGATCCGGACCCCCTCCTGCACGGTGAAAAAGGCGTCGGGGTCAATGGAGCGGACGGCGTGGAGCAGCTCCTCGATCTCGTACTTGGAAAGGCACACGCAGAGCACGTTGGTCTCCGACCCCGTGTAGGCCCCGATACCACCCCAGTAGGTGACGGTCCGGTTCACCGTCTCCATGACAAAGCTCCCCATCTTCTGCGGGTCCTCTTTTGTGAAGATCAGGGCCTGCACGTTGATGGTCTGCTTGTGCATCCGGTCCAGCATGATGGAGGAGAAGAAGTTGTAAATGACGGAGTAGATGGCCGTCTCCGGGTTGAACAGCACCAGGCAGGCGGCGTAGAGGAAGGCGTTGAAGGTCAGAGAGAAGCGGCCGATGGTAAAGGTGCTGCCCCGCTTGTTCATACACAGACCGATGGTGAAGAGGCCGCCGTCGCTGCAGCCGCAGGTGAGCACGATGCCGCCGCCCACGCCGTTGAGGAACCCGCCCAGCAGGCAGGCTGTCAGGTAGTCGTCCACAATGGGGACGGCGGGGATGGGGATGATGCTGTAAAAAAAGGAGACCGCCGCGGAGCAGATGACGGTCTGAATGGCCGTCCCCCGGCCCAGCACCTTCCAGGCAAAGAACAAAATGGGGATGTTGGCCAGAAAGACGAGAATGCCGGCAATGTCCATCGTGCCGAAATTGAGATGAAGATAGGTCTGCAGCAGTGTCCGGATCACCTGGCAGACGCCCAGGATGCCGCCGGAATACAGCCCCAGGGGAACGATGAAGAGATTGACGCTGAGGGCAACGATCAACTCGCCCGCCAGCGCGGCTGCCAGCCGCAGCCAGCGGTTGTGGAAGGTGTTGTACAGCATAGGCCGATTCCTCCTGTCGTACCGATGTAGCTTGCCCGATCTCACTTGATTATACGACATCCGCCAAAAACTACAAGAGGAATCCGCAGAAAAAAGCACACGGAGAAAAAAACACGCAATCCCGCGGCAAAAATCACCGTCTCCGTGCCCGCCGCCGGTGCGGCAGGGCCCTCTCCTCTCTACAGGGCGTATTGCAGACACCGCTGCAGCCGCTCCCGGGCCCGCCGCAGCGTCCGGGAGACGGTGGAGGGGCACACCTCCAGCTGCCGGGCAATTTCGCAGACCGTCAGCTCCCGGTCATAGTACAGCTCCAGCATCTCCCGCTGGCGGGACGTCAGCTCCAGGACTCTGGCCTGGCGGAGGTTCCGCCGCAGCCGCTCCAGCCGCAGCTCGTTGTCCTCCCCGTTCTCCCGGAGCCAGACGGTCATGTCGCCGATCCACTCGCTGCTGCGGGTGTCAAAGGGTGTAGCGCTCATGTTTATGATAACTCCTGTCGTAGTATCGTGCGGTCAGCACCGCCAGCTCCCGGGTCTCCCGCAGGATCGGCCGCAGGGCCTCTATCCGCAGCTGCAGCCGCCGCCGGACCTCCGGGTCCTCCTCCGCCCGTGCCGCCGCCCGCAGCACCGCCATCCGCGCCCGGATGGCGGCGGCGCTGTCGGCGTAGCGGACGGACATCTCCAAAAGGGTCATACTCCCTCCTCCTCTCCCAGAATCTCACGGCAGGGGGCCAGCTCCCGCCGGGCCAGCTCCGGCAGGCACCCGGCACAGACCCGGCTGCCGTTGCAGGCCCAGTACTCCTCTCCCCGGACGATCTCCCGGCCGCACAGGGTGCAGCGCAGGACGGCCGGGCGGCGCATGGTGTCGCTCAAAATTCATTCCTCCTTAAAAAAACGAAAAAATCAGTTGACAAACGGGAACGCATCTGGTAATATAAATCCTGCTGTTGGGACTTGCTGGTGTAGCTCAGCCGGTAGAGCAGCTGATTTGTAATCAGCAGGTCGGGGGTTCGAATCCGTCCACCAGCTCCACAACTTCATACGGGGGAATTCCAGAGCGGTCAAATGGGGCAGACTGTAAATCTGTTGTCTTCGACTTCGGTGGTTCGAATCCACCTTCCCCCACCAGCTCAGAAATTCTCGCCACCGTTCCGTTTCCGGCTTCGCCGAAAACTGCACTCTGGCGGGAATTTCTTCGCTTTCCACCGCGACTCGCTTCGCTGGACTCGCGGCGGAGAAACGGGGGACGGGAGAACAACGCCGCCGTTCCGTTTCCGGCTTCGCCGAAAACGGTGCGCCGGCGGGAATTTTTGTGCAGCCGTTGGCGGCTCTGCCGCCTTACGGATGCGGCATCCCCCTTGCGGGGACTTCGCTTTCCACCGCGACTCGCTTCGCTGGACTCGCGGCGGAGAAACGGGGGACGGGAGAACAACGCCGCCGTTCCGTTTCCGGCTTCGCCGAAAACGGTGCGCCGGCGGGAATTTTTTTGTCCTCGCCGCGGAGTTTCGCAAAGCTCACGGCGAAGCGGAGAACACAGCGGAGCCCAAAAAACGGGGTCGGCCGCTTCATGCAGGGAGAACGCCCACGACGAACAATGTCATGAAGTTCAGTCAACCCCCTCAGTCTGGCCGCAGGTCAGACTGCTCTCCCAAAACTTCACGCAAGGACATTCCCCTGTTGGCTTATGACTTTTTGTGGCCGGGCGGGTTCTGTTTCGCGGCGGTCATAATTCGCAGGGCGCGAGGAGGGGACTGGCCCAAGGGGCCAGGAGAAGCTGGCCTGGACCGCGAAAGCGGCGCGCCGCTCCGCCGGACTGGAGGCTCTTCCCGGCACACCATGATGCGGCAGGGTATCCGCGGCGTGCCCAGTGGTCACGCCCTGCGGGCAGGTTGAAACGCTGTGATGGGAGACCTTGGACGGAGACGTGTGGGGCGGATCTCCAAGAATCTTGGAGTATTTTTATATTATCACAAGAATCTTGGAGTGTCAAGGGGGAATTACAAGATTCTTGGAGTTTTATTGACTCCTCTCCAATTTTGAAGTACAATAGAGGAAACAGGTGAGGAGGGAAGCTTGATGCACTTGGGTGATCGCATGAGGGCCCGGCGGGAGGAATTGGGACTCTCCCAGAAGGCGCTGGCAGAGATGATGGGGATTTCATCCTCCTCCATCGGAAATTATGAGAGTGGCACCAGTTTTCCAAAAGAAGAGGTGCTTTTGCGGCTGTTTGACTGCCTGGAGACGGACCCGAATTTTCTCTTTCAGGACAGCTTCCGGACCGGAGCGCAGGTGCTGTCCGCCGGAGAGCGGAAGCTGATGGAGCGCTACCGGGGCCTCTCCCCCAGGGGCCGGGAGACGGTGCGCTCCGTGGTGGAGGCGCTTTGCGACTACCGGGATGAGCTGGAGAGCCGCCGGGGGGAGACGGAGGAGCGGATGATCCCCCTCTACCGCAGCCCCGCGGCGGCGGGCTATGCCGCGCCGGTGTTCGGCGAGGACTTCGACAGCATCCCCGTCGCCGGTGACGTGCCCGCCGGGGCGGAGTTCGCGGTTCGGATTCAGGGGGACTCCATGGCGCCCCACATCCCCGACGGCTCCGTGGTCTATGTGAACCGGGACCCCATGGCGGCGGGCGACGTGGGCATCTTCTGCGTGGACGGGGAGATGTTCTGCAAGCAGTATTACAAGGACCCCGCGGGAATTGTGTATCTCTTCTCCCTGAACCGGGCCCGGTCCGACGCGGACCTGCTGCTGATGCCCGGCGGCAGCCGGACGCTGGTGTGTTTCGGCCGGGTGATGATGCACGCGATGCCCCTGCCGGGGAGAGGCTGATGGAAGCGGCCGCACTGCAAAAGGTCCTGGTCATCGGCAGTCCCGGCGCCGGAAAGAGCACCTTCTCCAGACGATTGCAGCGCATCACCGGCCTGCCGCTGTTCCATTTGGACCTGCTCTGGCACCGGGCCGACCGGACCACCTGCTCCGAGGCGGAGTTTGACCGGAAGCTGGAGGAACTTCTCTCACAGGAGCGGTGGATCATCGACGGAAATTACCTGCGGACACTGGAGCGCCGTTTGGAGGCGTGCAGCGGCGTGTTTCTGCTGGAGATCCCCACGGAGATCTGCCTGGCCGGCGTGTACAGCCGCCTTGGAAAAAAGCGGGAGGACCTGCCCTGGGTGGAGGAGACGCTGGACGCGGGGTTCCGGCAGTGGATCGTGGATTTTCCAAGGGACCAGCTGCCCCGGATTCACGCCCTGCTCCGGCAGTACCGGGGCACCGTTACCGTATTCCACTCCAGGCAGGAGGCGGACCGCTGGCTGGAGGCGCTGGCCGCCCGGCAGTAAAAAAACGGGAAGGACCCGCCGGGCCCTTCCCAATCTTTTCTCTTCCGATACGCCTGTACTACGCCTATACAATGAATCCCCCGTCGGCCCCCAGCACCTGGCCGGTGAGGAAGCCGGCCTCCTCCGAGGCCAGAAAGGCCACCGCGTGGGCCACGTCCGCCGGGGTGCCCAGCCGGCCCAGAGGGGTCTCCTCCACCAGCATGGCGCGGGTCTCCAGGCTCAGCACGCGGACCATATCGGTGTCAATGACCCCGGGGGCCACGCAGTTGACCCGGATGCCGGAGGGGGCCAGCTCCAGCGCCAGGGAGCGGGTGAGGCCGATCAGCGCCGCCTTGGTGCAGGCGTAGGCCACCTCACAGCTGGCGCCCCGCAGGCCCCAGATGGAGGAGATATTGATAATGCAGCCACGCTTTTCCGAGAGCATGTGCGGCAGCACCGCCCGGACGGCGTTCCGGGCGCCGGTGAGGTTCACGGCCAGGTACCTCTCCCACTGCGCGTCGGAGAGATCCTGAAACAGCTCCTGCCCGGCGATGCCGGCGTTGTTCACCAGGAGGGACACGGGCCCCAGCTCCGCCTCCGCCTGCCGCACCATGTCCGCCACCGCCGCGCCGCTGGCCACATCCGCCTGAACGGCCAGGGCCCTCCGGCCCAGGGCGCGGATCTCCGCGACAGCTGTTTCGGCGGCCTGTTTTTGCTGAAGGTAGTTGACGCAGACGTCCCAGCCCCGCCGGGCCAGCTCCAGCGCAATACCCCGCCCAATGCCCCGGGAGGCCCCGGTGACCAGCGCGATTTCCCCCATGACAGTGCCTCCTCCAATGGTTTCTCACGGGCAGTATACCAAAAAAAAGAGAAAAGCGCAAGAAATGTGTTGACAAAACGGAGGGGATCGTGTATCCTATACCTGTTCCGCTTCGGACGATTAGCTCAGCTGGCTAGAGCACCTGCTTGACGTGCAGGGGGTCACAGGTTCGAGTCCTGTATCGTCCACCACGAAAACCGCTGTTTCTGCGAGGAAACGGCGGTTTTTCTTAACTTTTTGAGCGGTTTTTCGGTGAGGTTTATCAGCCCGTGTTCGCCTTGACCACAGTTCCAGCCACAGACAGAGAAAAACCTGCCCTCCGGGAAGCTTTGTCCCGGAGGGTGGCAGTCTGTGCTTGATTTTGCCGCTGTTCTGGTATGCGGATCAGTCATTCCCTCAAAGAATCAAGAGGTTACCAGTTTTCCTGTTCGCGGCACCGGCCCAGCTCCTCTTCTTCACGGTGGAATTCGCTGTCGTCCCAAAGGTTGACATACTCACCCCGCGTGTAACTGAAACCGTCTCTATCAATATCCTCGTACTCACCGGATTCGTAGTTGAAACGCCATTTTGACATGATTATGCCTCATCCAGTACATATTTCAGCATCTCAAAGGCTGCAGACTTTTTTGCGTCTTTCTTGGATGAAGACTGTGACCAAAAGTAAGTATCGCGTTCTTTTATATGGCACTCACATTTCCAGATTGGATTTCCGTTTCTATCATGTTCCAATTCGAAATCGTAGATGGGGAGCGAAAAATAACCGCGCCGGGCAAGAATCTCCAATTGACTGACGGCATCGGCTTTGTTGGGATTTTCAATTTCATCCCGGATGGAGAACAGCAGTTCCTTCCGCTCTAAATATTCATAAGCGACCTTACAAACCGCCATCCTCGCTTCCGCTTTTGAACGGCCAAAGCCTCTGAAAATCGGCAAGTCATTATCGATCTTTAATAGACAATGATATTGTACTTCCTGTGCTTCCCGACTTCCGAGAACGCTGAAATGCTGGGATACTCCATCGAAAGGGAAATACCATGAAGATTCATAACTGGCCTTTTCAAAGTGATAAAGCGGTATTTCGCCATTCTTCCACAGAGTCCATTCCTGAATTAACTCAACATAGTTTTCACTTTCATTGTCTATTAAATACTGTTCTGGCGCAAGCATGATTTCTACGGTTTCAAAAATCTCCTGCATATCCCATACACAATCAAGTACAACCGCACCCAAAATCGCTTCAAACAGGTCTTCTTTGACAGAATCTTCCTGGGCAATGCCCGCCTGCGTATCACCTTTCCCCATAATAAGGAAATCGTCCAAGCCTAAATCGTCAATTCTGCAGGCAAGGGTTTTCCTGCTTACAAGTTTTTGCTTTAGCTCAGATAGTGTCCCTTCGTTATGATCACAAATAAATTCATTAGGAGAAAGGCTATCCTGTTTTTTGGGGTTTAGATCAATAAAATGTACAGAAAGCTTTGGCGGATCAACAGGATCGCCATTTGCCATATGCCCATATTTTCCAGCAAGTAGTCTGACAACCGCAAAGTCCAGCGCCTTGTCGCCGATAAACTCCAGCACTTCATTATTTTCGCCGCCGTTTTCCTGCGAATAGGAACGCCTTACAAATGCCTGCCGCAACAGACTTCTGTTTTTGAACTTGTGTCCAATTTGATCCTCGATAAACGTGAAAATTTTTTCTTCCATAATAAAAAGCTCCTCTCGGTAAGTAGTAACCAAGAGGCATAGTAATCCCCTGACAAAAACACTATCCCCTGTGCAAGTAGGAAGCATTGTCAGGTAAAATCAATTAAATTCAATTCTTTGTTTTGATTTGTTTGCTCAGGTTCACTTGCATAAACAGGAGCAAACACACATAAACAATGTTTCGAATTTAATCCACCATACCTCAAAGTGGCTCTATTGTAACAGGAGAGCTTGACCAAGTCAACATTTAGGAGAAATCTTGCTGTTGGCATGGGATATTAATTTGCGTACCAAAATTTCCATGATGCCTGAATTTCTGGAGAATAAAGAACCGACACTTTAAAAGCCCAGTTCCAAGCTATTTGGAGACGGCATTTCCGAAATTCATGGTCAATCGCGTTTGGCCCGCACAAAGCGTTACCGCACCAACTACCAGAGCAGGGAGGGCTGATTGATGAGCAAGAATTTCCGGGAGACATTGGATGAGCAGCTGAAAGACCCGGCGTTCCAGGCTGAATGGGAAGCACTGGAGCCTGAACGGCAGATCGTTCGGGCAATCATTGAGGGACGGGAAAGGCGTGATTTGACACAGCAGCAGCTGGCCGAGATTACCGGCATCCAGCAGGCGGATATCAGCCGACTGGAAAATGGCACGGGGAATCCCTCCCTCCGCACCCTGAAACGGTTGGCTGCCGGGATGGGAATGCAGCTGAAATTGGAGTTTGTTCCCAAGACTATTCGATAATGAAGGGCTCCGCCCCCGGCTGAGGGCGGAGCCTTTGTCAGCTTTTGAGATGCTTGGCAGTTCATTACCCAGCTCTCGCTTGGGTACGCAGAGCGGCAATCTCCTCCTTCATCTCCACAATCATCTCCGCCAGCTTCTTTTCGCACTCCGCCTCTGTCTGTGCGTAGACATTCCGGGCCATCCGCTTCCCGTTGACCTTGGGAGAGTACCGTCCCTCCCAGAGCTGGTCGCTGATCTGTGAGACACAGCCGGTCCCCGGCTTACGGTACTTTCCCTTGACCGCTTGAAAGGTGGTGCGGGCGGGCTTTTCCTTAACCGCCGCATCCGGCTCGGGCTCCGCTTTGGCGATGGCGCGGTCGATCTTTGCCGCCGCCGACTGCCGCATTCCGTCGGTGACATGGGCGTAGACATTCAGTGTCGTGGCGCTGGAGACGTGGCCGATGATGACGGACAGGGTCTTGACATCCATCCCGTGCTCCAAGGCGTTGGTGGCGAAGGTGTGCCGGAGGTCGTGGAAGCGGACGTGCTTACATCCGGCCCGCTCCAGGATGATAGACAGCGTTTTCCGGACAGCGGCAGGGTCCCGGGGAGAGTCCTCTTTCCTGGGTGAGGGAAACATCCACCGGGACCCCGTATGCTGTCGGCAGTTTTTCAGGATATCCAGGATCGGAGTCGGAAGGATGATGCTTCGGCTGGAGGATCTGGTCTTGGGCTGGGTGACCGTCAGCTCTCCCCTGATCCGCTGCACCTGCCGCTGGACGCGCAGCTCTCCGGTCTGGAAGTCCAGATCGTCCCATTGGAGTGCCAGCAGCTCCCCACGCCGCAGACCGGTGGCCAGCTCCAGCAGCAGAAGCTCATAGCAGCCGTTCTCCTTAGCCTGAATGAGAAGCCGCTGCATCTCCTCCTGGGTCAGCACCTGCATCTCTTTGGGATGGGTCGTGGGGGCTTTACAGGCAGTAGCTGGATTTTTCAGGAGCAGTCCCTGCGATACCGCCTTGTCCAATGCTGTGCGGCAGGTCACATGGCAGGTTTTCACCATGCGGTCCGACAATCCGGGGCCGTACCGCTCCGGCTGGAGAAGCCGTCCGCCCTGTTTGAGGCGGATATAGAATTGCTGGAGGTCCCCGGAGGTGAGCTTAACCAGCGGGATGTGTCCGATTTCCGGAATGATGTGCTGGTAGATGCGGTTTTCATAGTCCGTCTGGGTCTTGGGGCTAATCATTGGTTTACAGTCGATCCGGTACCAGTGGTCCAGCCATGCCCCGAAGGTTATGCCGGCTTTGGGCTGCCTTGGCTCGGCGCTGTTGATGCTGTCCCTCAACGCCTTGAGCTTTTCCTGGCACTCCCGGCGGGTTCGCGCCAGGACATTTTTGGTTTTGGGCAGGCCCTTCTCATTGCGGCCGATGACCACCCGGCCCTCCCAGCGACCGTCCTTTCGCAGGTGGATGCTGCCGTTTCCGCGCTTATTTTTCTTCTTTCCCATGAACGCCTCCTTTCGGGTTTTGTCAATAAGGATAGAGAAAAAAGTAAATTATTTTTATGAGGT
>JAHZBA010000046.1 GCA_019423635.1 Clostridiales bacterium | reverse complement strand
ACCGGGGACACTGCGGGTATGAACCGCATGCTCTAGCCAACTGAGCTATGCCGCCGTAAGCGCACCCGTAACGGGCACGGTTAACTATAACAGAAGGAGAGCCTTTTTGTCAAGCCTTTCTTCAAAATTTTCCGGCAGAAAGGGGAAAATTTCAAAAGCGCCGGGAAATCCGCCGCAGGGAGCGCCAGCCGGTCCGCCGCGGCACTTTAGAGCTCCTGGGAGGCCAGATACAGCAGCATGGCGTCCTTGGGCCGCCGCAGGTCGTAGCCGGTCCGCCGCCGGAGACCATCCAGCCGGTACTGAAGGGTGCTGCGGTGGAGAAACAGCCGCTCCGCGCACCGCCGCAGGTCTCCGTCCTCCTGGAAGTACAGCCGGACCAGCTGGGAGAGGGCGGCGCGCTCCTGGTCCGTGCAGGAGGAGAATACCAGGCTCTGCAGGTCCCGCCGCAGGTCCTGGGGAATGCTCTGGACGAGGAACTCCAGGGATACCTCGTCGTAGAACAGCAGAAGACTCCGCTCCGACTGGGCGGCGGCCATGCTGGCGGTGCGGGCCTCCAGATAGCAGCGGCGGAGATCCGCCGGAGACCGGGAGGGACTGCTGATGCCGCCGGGGACGGGGATGGCGTAGTAGCCCTCCACATCCTGGCAGATGCCCTGGGCTGCCGCCAGAGTTTCCGCCCGGTCCAGGCCGCATAGGAGAATGATGATCTTGTCCCGAATGACGGCACACTCGTGACGGCGGTCCTGGCCCAGGCGGTTTCGGATCATCCGCAGGATCAGCGTACTGCGCATCTCCCGCAGGTCCTCCACCGTCCCCTCCAGGGCCGGCCGGGGCAGCCGCAGGATCACCACGGTATAGGGGCTGGAGAGGTCAAAGCCCAGCAGGCGGCCCCGGACCTCCAGATCCGCCCAGTCCTCCTGCCGGGAGAAGAGCCAGCTCTCCATGAAGAGCCTGCGGGCCCGCTCCAGCAGGTCCGCCTGCTCGTTTTTCCGCACCCGCTCCACCAGGATCTCCGTCAGGAGCTTGATGACGCTGCCAAAGCCCGCCACCTCCTCCGGCGGTCCGGTGATGCCGATGACGCCCGCCGCCGTCCCGTCAATCTGCACGGGCAGGTTGATGCCCGCCTGCATCCCCGTCTCCGGCTGATCCTCCTCTACGGTGAGAGAGGGAAGATGCTCCCGCAGGATGCGCTCCGCCGCCGGGTGCATCTGTCCCTGGCGGGCGGGATTGGTGCTGGCCAGAATCCGGCCGGTTTCGTCCATGATGTTGATGTCCCGCCCAATGGCGGCCTTCACTTCCTCCACAATGCTCTGGGCGTCCTGCCGGGAGATGAACATGCCGCTGCCTCCCATCCGTTCCTGTCTGCACCCGGCACTCTGGCAGAATACAGGCGGAAACTGTAAAATTTATAGAAAAGATATCATATTTTCATTAGATTTACAAGGTGCGACGTGATATTTTGAGGATATCACGTCGATGATTATTTTTTAAGAGGAGGACGCTGCTATGAAAATTGTGGTTCTGGACGGCTACACGGAGAATCCCGGCGATTTGAGCTGGAAAGAGCTGGGGAAACTGGGAGAGCTGACGGTGTATGACCGCACCAGCCTCACCGACGAGGCGGAGATCATCGCCCGCATTGGTGATGCCGAGGTGGTGCTGAGCAACAAGGTGCCCATCAGCCGCCGGGTGTTTGACGCCTGCCCCACGGTGAAGTATGTGGCCATGCTGGCGACGGGCTACAATGTGGTGGACGTGGCCTATGCAAAGGAAAAGGGCATCTGCGTGTCCAATGTGCCGGTGTACGGCACCTATTCCGTCAGCCAGTTTGCCATTGCGCTGCTGCTGGAGATCTGTCACCACATCGGCCACCACGACAAGACGGTCCACGAGGGCCGGTGGGAGCACTGTGACGACTGGTGCTACTGGGACTACCCCCTGATCGAGCTCTACGGCAAGACCTACGGTCTGCTTGGCTGCGGCAACATCGGCATCCACACCGCCGAGGCCGCCAAGGCCCTTGGAATGCGGGTGATTGCCTATGACACCCGGGAGAGCGAGGCGGGGCGCCGGCTGGGCGTGGAGTATGTGAGCCTGGACGAGCTCTTTGCCCAGTCCGACGTGCTGGGGCTCCAGATGCCCCTGTTCCCCTTCAACACCGGCATCATCAACCGGGAGAACATCGCCAAGATGAAGGACGGCGTCATCATCATCAACAACAGCCGGGGCCAGATGGTGGTGGAGCAGGATCTGGCGGACGCACTGAACTCCGGCAAGGTGGCCGCCGCCGGGCTGGACGTGGTCTCCACGGAGCCCATCCGGGGCGACAACCCCCTGCTGAAGGCCAAAAACTGCATCATCACGCCCCATATGTCCTGGGGTCCCAGGGAGAGCCGCCAGCGGATCATGGACACAACGGTGGAGAATGTGAAGTCCTATCTGGCCGGCGCGCCGGTGAACGTGGTGAACCAGTGATCCATGAAGAAGTGCGTCGTCGTATCGGACTCCTTTAAGGGCACCCTCTCCAGCCTGGAGATCTGCCGTCTGGCCCGGGACTCCGTTCCCCGCTTTTTCCCCGGCTGTGAGGTGGACACTATCCCGGTGGCCGACGGGGGAGAGGGGACCGTGGACTGCTTTGTGGAGGCCCTTGGAGCGCAGAAGGTGAGCGTATCGGTGACCGGCCCCTTCGGCGCGCCGGTTCAGGCCGCCTACGCCCGAAAGGGGGACCAGGCGATCATCGAAATGGCTGCCGCGGCGGGCCTGCCCCTGGCGGGGGAGCACAGGGACCCGGAGCGGGCCACCACCTACGGCGTGGGCCAGCTGCTGCGCCACGCCGTGGAGCACGGATGCAGAACGATCCTGCTGGGCCTGGGGGGAAGCGCCACCAATGACGGCGGCTGCGGCTGTGCCGCCGCCCTGGGGGCGGACTTCTTCAATCCGGCGGGGGAGACCTTCGTCCCCGTGGGGGGCACCCTGGACCAGATTGCCCGCATGGACATCGCCGGGGTGCGCCGCCTGCTGTCGGAGGTTCAGATCACCGTCATGTGCGATGTGGAGAACCCTCTGTACGGTCCCCTGGGAGCCGCCCATGTTTTCGGCCCCCAAAAGGGCGCGGACAGCGCCTGCGTCCAACGGCTGGACCGCCAGCTCCGGGCCCTGGACGTGGTGCTGCGGCGGGAGCTGGGGGCGGACCTGGGCCAGCGGGCCGGCGCCGGTGCCGCCGGCGGCATGGGGGCGGGCTGCGTGGCCTTCCTGGGGGCGGAGCTGCGCTCGGGAATCGAGGCGGTTCTGGACACGGTGCAGTTTGACCGCCGTCTGGAGGGCGCGGACCTGGTGATTACCGGCGAGGGCCGCATTGACGCCCAGAGTTTGGGCGGCAAGGTGATCTCCGGCGTGGCGGGCCGGGTGAAGCCCCGGGGCATCCCGCTGCTGGCCATTGTGGGGGCCATTGACCCCAGCGCCCGCGCCGCCTATGACCTGGGCGTCACGGCCATCTTCGGCATTGACCGGGAGGCCCGGGCACTCCGGGAGTATGCCGCCCGGAGCGCCGAGAACTATCAGCGGACCCTGGAGGATATCCTGCGCCTGATCCGCGCCTTCTCCCGGCACGTCTGAGCGGGCCGGGGATGTGGAGCGAAGGTTTGCAGACTGAGAACATCCAAAAGACCGGCGCTCCGGGCGGGAGAGATTCCGCGCCCGGGGCGTTTTTTGCACACAGAGCGGCTGAAGGACATTTCTGAGGGGTAATTCCCGCGGTGGACTGACCTCTTCTTGGAGGAAATGTAAAAACCAGGAGACTGTTTTTGTTGAAACGGCCAAAAAGATGCGAAGAAATCAGTTGAGAATTGACTTTTCTCTCCATGTGCGGTATATAAACATTATACATTTAACGTTTAATGGTATGAACGGCGGCACTGCAAGGCAGTACAATTTCGAAGAAGAAATGAGGGATCGCTTTGACAAGCAACGAACTCGGCAGTCTGGCCAACCGGCTGCGCCTGGAGGCGGTCCGCATGGTTTACGAGGGCAAGGACGGCCACCCTGGTCCGGCTCTCTCCATTGCGGACATCATCACCGCGCTCTACTTTGACCTCATGCGGGTGGACCCGGCCAGGCCGCAGTGGGAGGACCGGGACCGGCTGATCCTGTCCAAGGGCCATGCCTGTCCCATTCTCTATGCGGCGCTGAATGAAAAGGGCTATTTCGGCGAGCACGTGGAGCACTTCCACCTGCGGGAGCTGGGCAGCAGGTTCCAGGGACACCCCGTGATGAACAAGACCCCCGGCATCGACATGACCTCCGGGTCCCTGGGCAACGGAATTGCCATCGGTGCGGGCATGGCCCTGGCCGGGAAGTACCGGAAGAAGGACTATACCGTCTATGTGATCGCCGGCGACGGCGAGCTGCAGGAGGGCGTCGTGTGGGAGGGCGTCAATGTGGCCACGGGCCGGCGGCTGGACAATCTCATCGTCTTCGTGGACCGCAACGGCTGGCAGAGCGGCGGCACCGTGGAGGAGACCGTGGGACAAAACAACGTGGCCCAGCGCTTTGCGGCCTTCGGCTGGCACGTGCAGGAGATCAGCGGCCATGACATAGATGCCATCAAATCTGCTGTGGCGGCGGCCAAGGCGGAGACCGGGCGGCCCCACGTGATTGTCTGCGACTGCGTGAAGGGCAAGGGTGTCAGCTTCATGGAAAATGACAACGCCTGGCACAAGGGCGTGCCCACCGATGAGCAGTATGCCACGGCCGGGAGAGAATTGGAGGGTGCATGATGGACTTCAAAGGAACAAGAGCGGCGTTTGCCGCGGCGCTGACGGAGCTGGGCCGCGCCGACGACCGGGTGATGTTTGTCTCTCCCGACTCCCTGAAGGCCATGCGGGCCACCGCCTTTGCCGGGGAGATGCCGGAGCGGTATATTGAAACCGGCATTGCCGAGCAGGCGGCGGTGGATGTGGGCGCGGGCCTCGCCAGCTGCGGCCTGATTCCCTTCGTGGCCACCTACGCGGGCTTTCTGACCATGCGGGCCTGCGAGCAGATGCGGACCTTTGTGGCCTATCCCAATCTGAATGTGAAGTTTATGGGCATCAACGCCGGCCTGATCGGCGGTGAGCGGGAGGGCGTGACCCACCAGTTCTACGAGGACATCGCCATCCTCTCCGCCATTCCCAACTTCAAAATCTTCCTGCCCGCTGACGCCGCCCAGGCCTATCACGCGGTGAAGCTGGCCTGTGAGACCCCCGGCCCGGTGTATGTGCGCCTGGGCAGCGGCCGGGAGGAGGATGTCTACGACATTTCCGCGCCCTTCAACCCCGCCGGCGTCACCCTGTGGACCAAGGACAGCCCGGAGGTGGTACTCTTCTCCTGCGGCTTTGTGCTGGACCGGGTGCTGGCGGCGGCAAAGCTGCTGAAGGACCAGGGTGTGCCGGTCACTGTGGCGGATGTGAACATCATCGACAACGCGGCGGTGAATCCGGAGATTGTGGGCCTTTTAAAGGGCGCCGGGCATGTCTATACCGTGGAGGACGGCAACATCAACGGCGGCCTGGGAGCCTACATCAGCCGTCTGGCCTGCGAGCACGCCCCGGTACGGGTGGACCGCATCGGCCTGAGCACCTTCGGCGAGTCCGGCCTTGCCAGGGACGTGGCGGATCTCTACGGCTTCGCACCGGAGAAGATTGCCCGGCGCGTGATGGATACATTTAATAAGTGACATGGGGCTGCTCCCTGTGCCGGAGCAGTGAAGTCATACGAGCGGTTCCCCTGCCGCCGGAAGCGGCGGTCGCAGCATATCGCACCGTGTTCCTCCGAACGTTCGGTTCGGAAAGAATCCATACAGGAGGTCATTGTATCATGGACAAGATTAAGGTTGCCGTCATCGGCGCAGGCGGGAAGATGGGCACCCGCACCAGCAACAATCTGGCGAAGTTTCCCGAGGAGATTGAGCTGTACCTCTGTGAGAGCGGCGAGAAGGGCATTCAGGCCGTGCTGGAGCGCGGCATGAGCGTCAGCAGGCCCGAGGACGTGGTGCCTCTGGCGGACGTGGTGATCTTCGCGGTGCCGGACTCCCTGATCGGGAAGCTCTCCGGCCCCTTCGGCGAGATGATGCACCCCGGCGCGGGCATGGTGATTCTGGACCCCGCCGCCGCCGTTGCCAAGGAACTGACCATGCGGGAGGACTGCACCTACGCCGTGGCCCATCCCTGCCACCCCTCCTACTTCCTGGACCAGGACACCTATGAGGCCCGCCATGACTATTTCGGCGGCCTGGGCGGCAAGCAGGACTGCGTAATGGCCAAGATCCAGGGCGACGACGCCGTATTTGAGAAGTGCCGCCGGGTGACGGAGATCATGTACGGCCCCGTGGAGCACGCCTATGTGATGGGCCTGCGGGACATCGCCTTCCTGGAGCCCACCCTGGTGGAGCTGCTGGGCGCCACCTGCCTCTACGCCATGGCGGAGACCGTGGACAAGGCCGTGGAGCGGGGCATCCCGAAGGAGGCGGCCGTCTCCTTCCTCACCGGGCACATCTATAACCTCACCGCCAACTTCCTGGGCTTTCTGGGCAACACCCCGGTCTCCGACGCCTGCAAGGTGGCCATCGGCCTGGGCAACCGCCTGGTGCTGCGGGAGAACTGGAAGGAGATCTGGCAGGACGACGTGCTGGACAAGGTGATCGCCACCATGCTCCATCCGGAGGACCCGAAGATCTGAGAGCGTGCAGAGAGATGCCGCCTGTGCCCCATCGCGCCCCCAACTGAAATTCAATCTGAAGGAGGCACCCCATGAATTTTGATTTTTCCTATGTGGACCAGGCCTTCCGCAACGGCAGAGTCATCACGGTAAACGAACGCTCCGATGTGGCGGAGGCCGTCGGCATCAAGGACAACCGGATTGTCTTTGTGGGTTCCAACGAGGACCTGGACCAGCTGATCGACGAGAAGACGAAGGTGTATGACCTCCAGGGCCGGACGCTGATGCCCGGCATGATCGACACGCACATCCATCCATTCCTGATTGGAATGCTGGGAGATGATCTGGATTCCCCCATGATCAGCCTCTTCGGCAGCCGCGTGTCCTCCGTGGGAGACATCCTGGAGAAGATCCGGGCGGTCCTCGCCGTGAAAAAGGACGGCGAGTGGGTCTCCATGTGGGGCTATGAGGCCCCCAACCTGAAGGAGAACCGGGACCCCACCATCGAGGAGCTGGACGCCGCGGCACCCAACAACCCCGTGCAGTGCATGGAGGGCAGCGGCCATAAGTGCATGTTCAACTCCAGGGCTCTGGAGACCATCGGTGTCAGGACGCCGGAGGACGTGAAGAAGTACCCGGAAAACGACATTGAGGTCAAAGACGGAAAGCTCACTGGCATGGTCTACGGCGTGACGCTGTTTTTGCTGTGGAGCAAGGTGGGCTACAGCGCCGAGGCCATGGAGAAGGCCGCCCTGTACTCCAATGAGCTCTTTTTGAAGGCCGGTCTCACCTCCATCCACGACATGGGCGCCTGCGACCGGCCCTCCTACCACGCCATGCAGAAGCTCTGCCGGCAGCGGCGGTTCAAGCCCCGGGTGTACATGGCTCTGCACAGCATTTACGGAAAGCCCTTTTCCAAGGAGGACAACGCCCATTTCCTGGCCCTGGGGTTCCAGACCGGCCTGGGCGACGCCTATTTCCGGATCGGCACCAGCAAATTCATGATCGACGGCGGTTCCAGCGGCCCCTCCTGCTACACCCGGGAGCCCTACTCCCACGATCCCGCCATGCTGCGGGAGAAGGCCTGGGAGCGGGAAGAGGTGGCCGAGTACATCAAGCTGCTCAACGACGCCGAGTGCCAGGCCTCCGCCCACGCCATCGGCGACGGCGCGGTGGAGTTCATGGTGGAGGGCTACGAAAAGGCCTTTGAGACCAACCCCCGGCCGGATCTGCGCCACCGCATCGAGCACTGCACCCTGGTGGACCAGGACCTCATCGACCGGATGGCGAAGATGAACATCTGCCCCTCGGTGAACGCCGGCATCGTGGCGAAAAACGGCGGCAACTACATGCGCTTCTATGGAGAGCGGAACAGGTTTTTCGGCGCGCTGAGGAGTATGCTGGACGCCGGGATCAAGTGCTCCCTCCAGAGCGACGCGCCCTCCGGGCCCTTCGGCCTGGAGTGTCTGGACGGCGCCGTCAACCGCTATGACCGGGTGCGGAACATCCAGTGCGACCGCACCCAGGCGGTGTCCGTGATGGAGGCCATCCGCATCGCCACCCTCAACGGCGCCTACGGCTCCTTTGAAGAGGACATCAAGGGCAGCCTGGAAGTGGGCAAGCTGGCGGACATGATCGTCTTGTCCGACGACATTTTGTCGGTGGACCCCATGCGCATTGTGGAACTGCAGGTGGACATGACCATGATTGACGGCGAGATCTGCTATGTGCGTGAGGGTGCGCAGGGCGGGTTCCGCGTATCGAAGACGCAGTGAAACGCGCGCACCCCGTGCGATTGCGTTGACCAGATAAGAAGGAAGAGAGAGATCGGTTCCGGAGCAGCGCGGCCCCGCGAATCCCCCCCTGTCCCGACCGGCCCGCTGCAAGCAGCAAGTTCTGAGAATCTATTCAACTAGGAGGGATTGTTTTGGAAAAAATGACCTACAAGGAAAAGTTCATTCAGATGAACAAGGAGGCCAGGGCAACCTGGATCGCCGCGGCGATCATCATTGTCTATTGGTTCCTCAGCGGTTTTGGCGTCTATGCCATCTGGGGCGCGGAGTGGACCATTCTGGGGATGCCGGCCTGGTTCGTTCTGAGCTGCTTCGGGTCCTGGATTTTGTCCATGGTCCTGGTGGCAGTGATGGTGAAGAAAGTTTTCAAGGATTTTGACCTCGACGAAGAGGACATTGGAAAGAAGGAGGGCTGATTCATGGATGTCTTTTTGAGAATGTCCCCGGTCGTCATCTTCTTCGTGGTCCTGCTGGGCATGGGCCTTTACATTCAGAAGAAGTCCAGTGACGCCAAGGCGCAGAACTTCTCCAAGGAATATTTCATCGGCGGCCGGAGCCTGGGCGGCTTCGTGCTGGCCATGACCCTGGTTGCCACGTACTCCTCCGTGTCCTCCTTCCTCTCCGGCCCCGGCGTGGCCTGGCAGAAGGGCTTTGGCTGGGTGTACTATGCCTCCACCCAGGTGGTGGCCGCCTTCATTGTGCTGGGCGTGCTGGGCAAGAAGATGGCGGTCATCGGCCGCAAGACCGATTCCGTCACCGTCATCGACGTGATCCGCGCCCGGTATCACTCCGAGGCACTGGCCAACATCTCCGCGGTGGTCATCATCGTGTTCTTCACCACCACCATGCTGGGCCAGTTCACCGGCGGCGCTCAGATCTTCTCCGCGGCCATGGGCATTGACTACACGGTGGCGCTTTTGATCTTCGCCGTGGTCGTGGTGCTCTACACCACCGTGGGCGGCTTCACCGCCGTGGCGGTCACCGACACCGCCTGCGCCATCATCATGCTGGTGGGCATGGTGTGCCTGGGCTATGCGGTGGTCACCAAGGGCGGCGGCCTCACCAACATCATGGCCACCATCAACGAGGCCTCCCGCAGCGCCGCGGAGACCGGCGAGGGCTTCGTCCTGCTCAGCCCCTACTCCGAGAGCGGCGGGATTCCCACGATTCCCCTGCCGCTGTACATCACCCAGTGGATGCTCTGCGGCGTGTGCACCCTGGGCCTGCCCCAGTCCAACGTCCGCTGCCTGAGCTATAAGGACACCAAGTCCGTACACAAGGCCATGATCTATGGCACCATCGTCGTGGGCGCCATGATGGTGGGTATGCACATGCTGGGCACGCTGTCCCGGGGCGTGCTGGACCCCTCTGAGATTACCGGCTCCACCGACACGGTGGTTCCGATCCTGATCTCTCAGTACATGCATCCCCTGCTGGCGGGCCTCACCATCATCGGCCCCCTGGCCGCCACCATGTCCACCATCTCCTCGCTGCTGATCTCCGGCTCCTCCGCCATTGTGAAGGATATGTATCTCCATCACAAAGAGGTGAAGAAGGAGACGGTTGACCAGAAGAAGGTGGCCCGCATCTCCCTGATCGTCACCGCCGTCATGGGCATTGTGGCAGTGATCATCGCCATCTCTCCCCCCAGCATCATCGTGTGGATCAACATGTTTGCCTTCGGCGGACTGCAGACCGCGTTCTTCTGGACGCTGGTTCTGGGCTTCTTCTGGAAGAAAGCCAACGCCACCGGCGCCGTCTGCGGCATGGTGGGCGGCCTGGCGGCCTACTGTGTGACCATGGCCCTGGGCATCAAGATCAGCACCTTCCATCAGATCAGCATCGGCATCGTGGTGGCTCTGGTCTGCTTCCTCATCGGCACTGCCGTGGGCAAGCCCACCGACGAGGAGACAAGCCGGCTGTTCTTCCCCGAAAAGTACTGATCGCATCCGACCATCTCTCTCTTCTCCTCCCCCTCCGCGGCGTGGATTCCCCCGGGAAGACCGCAGAGGGGATGTTCCCAAAAGGTCTCCGGCGTCCTTTGGATGCCGGGGACCTTTTCGGCAAAGGACCGCAGAGGTGAGCTCGTCTCACAAATTTGATCTGTAGGGCGCGACGACCCCGGCGCGCCGTAAGTTTCCGGAAATTTGCCGTAAGGCGCGGCGATCCTGCCGCGGTTTCATTGCAACTCGCAGTGCGCAGGGGTCGTCGCGCCCTGCAAAAGAGGAGCATCTGATTTTATGAGACGGGTGTGCAGAGGAGATGGGATGCCCTTGATCTTTCGGAGATCCTGTGGTATGATAATTCCTAATTGACCGGTGGGAAAGCGGCAGACACTGTGGGGCTGCCGGAGCGTTCCGGGCCGGAGAGGGAGTGTGCAGGCATGTTCTCCGTTCAGAAAAAGCAGCAGGTTTCCGCGGTGGATTATGTGATCGAGTCCATCAAGAATCTCTTATTGAAGGGGGATCTGAAACCGGGGGACCGACTGCCCAACGAGGAGGAGCTGGCCGGACTGCTGGGTGTCAGCCGGGGCTCCGTCCGCTCGGCCATGAAGGTTTTCAGCGTCTGCGGTGTGGTGGATGTCCGGGTGGGGGACGGCACCTATGTCTGTACGGAGCTCAACAGCAGCAGCATCAACCCCATGATCTTTCCCATGCTGATCCTCCAGCCCAATGTGGAGTCCCTGGCGGTGTTCCGGGAAAAGGTGGAGTATGACATCGTGGAGCTGATCCTGGCCGACGAGCACCGCCGCACGGCCACGCTGGAGCTGCTGGAGGAGAACCTCCAGGAGCTGCGGAACCTGCAGGAGAGCCGGGCGGAGCTGGAGCGCTTTGTGCAGAATGATGTGGGCTATCACCGGATTCTGGGGCGGCAGTGCGGCAATGTGGTCTTTGAGACGGTGTACAACCAACTGATGGAGTATTTCGTGCCGTTTTTGACCTCGTCCCACAAGCACCAGGATACCGGCGCGGCGGCGGACTCCTCCCACGTGAGGATCTACCATGCGCTGCGCTGCCGCGACGCGGAGATGGCCCGGCGGGCCATTACCGAGTCCAACGAGTACTGGAAGACCTCCGCGGCGCGCAGGTGAGACGGCCTGGGGCGCCGGGGAGATTCTGCGCCGGAGGGGATGACGGAGATTCCAGCGGACAGGGGGCGGCGCGTCTCCCGGCGGCCATGATCGGAGCCGGACGGCGCGCGGCCCCGTCATTTTTCCGCAGCGGCGGCGGATTTCGACAGGGACTCCCGCGGAAAAGGAATTGACGAACCCTCCCCTGGGGCGGTATAATAATACGAATCTTTTGTGAAAAGGCGGTTCGCCGCAGGGACCCCCCGAATTTTACGGCCGCCGTACGGGGCCGGCCGGCTTTTTCCGCCGTGCCGGCGCCGGTTTTCCCGGCGGTTCGTCCGGATTGCCAGGGGAGGTTCCATCCTGGGCAAAACGGTCGCGGCCCGGAACTTCCGGGCCGTGGACACAGGTTTTCACACAATGAGCGGCTGAAGAGGGAGGACAGGCCATGTGGATCGCGGACAAGTGGCAGGACTATGAGCTGCTGGACTGCGGCGGCGGGGAGAAGCTGGAGCGCTGGGGAGAGCAGTTCCTGGTGCGGCCGGACCCCCAGGCCATCTGGGAGTCTCCCAGGAGGCATCCCGCCTGGAAGAGGGCCGGCGGGCGGTACCTGCGGTCCCAGTCCGGCGGAGGCCACTGGGAGAAAAAGGCCCTGCCGGAGAGCTGGCGCGTCCGGTATGGGGAGCTGACCTTTCAGGTCAAGCCCATGAACTTCAAGCACACCGGCCTCTTCCCGGAGCAGGCGGTGAACTGGGAGTTTGTCATGGACAAGATCCGCTCCGCCGGCCGGCCCATCCGGGTTTTGAACCTCTTTGCCTATACCGGCGGGGCCACGGCGGCCTGTGCCAGGGCCGGGGCCAGCGTGTGCCATGTGGACGCCGCCAGGGGCATGGTGGCCTGGGCCCGGGAGAACGCGAAGCTCTCCGGATTGGAGGAGGCCCCCATCCGCTGGATCATCGACGACTGCGGCAAGTTCGTGGAGCGGGAGATCCGCCGGGGAAAGACCTATGACGCCATCATCATGGACCCGCCCAGCTACGGCCGGGGGCCGGGGGGCGAGGTGTGGAAGCTGGAGGACAACCTCTACGACTTCGTGAAGCTCTGCGCCGCCGTGCTGTCGGACAGGCCCCTCTTTGTGCTGATTAACTCCTACACCACCGGGCTGGCCCCGTCGGTGCTGGGGTATCTCTTACAGCTGCTGGTGGGGTCAAAATACGGCGGGAAGTGCAGCTGGGACGAGCTGGGCCTGCCGGTGACGGAGACGGGCCTGGCCCTGCCCTGCGGAGCCACGGGCCGGTGGTGCAGCGAGTGACGGCGATGAGTGAATTTTACGAGGGCGGAAAGCCCGTATTAAGGAGTTGGAGCGAGGAGCCGGCAGTCATCACCATGCACAGCTTGCGGACAGGCGTCCGGCTCCGGGAGCCGTCGCTGGTGGCCGCCGGGGTGCGGGAGGGGCCGGGCTGGCGGATGCTGGAGAAGTGCCTGGCCGCCGGAGAGGCGGCCGGGGCCTATCAAAACGTCCCGGGCACGGCGGTTTTCTCTCCCCTCCGGCGGGGACAGGTGGCCTGTTATGACGGGGCCAGGTTCCTGTTTCAGGTCCTTTTGCGGCAGACGGGCCCTATGCTCCCCAAGCCGGTGGTCTGTGTCCGGATGGCGGAGCGCGCCACCCAGGTGGAGGAGATCGCCATGCAGGACGCGCTGATGCAGGCGGGAGCCCGGAGGGTGCTGCTGTATCAGGGCTCTTTTTCTGAGGCGCTGGAGCGGGCGGCGGAGCGGAGGGAACTGCGTCACGCCGTTGTGATTTCCATTGAGCCCCAGGAGTGACCCGGAACTTTCATGTGCAAAAAGCAAGGAGACGCCATGAGTGAGATGATCCGAACGGAGGCCCTGCGCTTTGCCTATCCGGCAGAGGAGGGAGAGACCCCCAGAGACGTGCTGCAGGGCGTGGATATCCAGATTGAGCAGGGCAGCTTCGTGGTGATCCTGGGCCACAACGGCTCCGGGAAATCGACACTGGCCAAGACCTTCAACGCCGTGCTGCTGCCCGGCGGCGGACAGGTGTATGTCAAAGGGATGGACACCCGGGACGAGGCCCTCCTGTTGGCCATCCGCCAGCGGGTGGGGATGGTGTTCCAGAACCCGGACAACCAGATTGTCGCCAATGTGGTGGAGGAGGATGTGGCCTTTGCCCCGGAGAACCTGGGGGTTCCCCCGGAGGAGATCCGCCGGAAGGTGGACGAGGCGCTATCATCGGTGGGCATGAGCGAGTTCGTCACCCACGCGCCGCACCTGCTCTCCGGCGGCCAGAAGCAGCGGATTGCCATTGCCGGGGTGCTGGCCATGGAGCCGGAGTGCATCGTTCTGGACGAGGCCACCGCCATGCTGGACCCCAGGGGACGGCAGGAGGTGCTGGCAACCGTTCACCGGCTGAACCGGGAAAAGGGCATCACGGTGGTCCTCATCACCCACCACATGAACGAGGCGGAGGGCGCCGACCGGGTGGTGGTGATGGACGGCGGAACGGTGGTGATGGACGGCCCGCCCCGGGAGATTTTCGCCCAGGTGGGGCGTCTGCGGGCCATCGGGCTGACGGTGCCGGACACGGTGGATCTGCTGGACCGCCTGCGGCGGAGCGGCTGGGGCGTCTCTTTGCACGCGCTGACGACGGAGGAGTGCGCCGACGCAATCGCCGCGGCCCTCCAATAGAAGATTGTTAAAAGTTTTCGTCCACCTTTTTCAAAAGGTGGCGGGGTGCAGGGGCAGCGCCCCTGCAAAAAGCCGCCGCAAAGCGGCGGTCCTGAAAAGACCAGCAAAACAGCTTTCCCCGTCGAAGACGGCGAAAGCGCCTTTTGCGGAAGAAAGCTCTTTTTCACAATAGAAGAACATCCGCCCCCAAGGCCCAAAAGCCTCGCCAGGAAGGCGTGTATGATGATACACTCCATGCCGGCGGCCGGGCCTTTGCGGAGAGGATTCCCCCGTTACTGGTTCCGGATGCGCCCTCCCGCAAAAGGCGCTTTTCCCGCGTTCCGCGGCAAAAGCTGTTTTGCTCCATGGCTTCTGCCGCCGCTTTGCGGCGGTTTCGCAAGGGCGCTGCCCCTGCGCCCTGCCAGGGGGCGCCGCCCCCTGGACCCCTGCCACCTTTTGAAAAAGGTGGACGAAAACTTTTTCCTGTGCTTCGCGCGCTCCTACAAAAAACCTGGAAGGACAACATATGGAACCAATCCTACAAATCAAACATCTGACCCATACCTACGGCATCGGCACCCCCTTTCAGCACAGCGCCGTGGAGGATATGAGCTTTGACGTCTACCCCGGGGAGTTCCTCGGCATCATCGGCCATACCGGCTCCGGGAAGTCCACCCTGATCCAGCACCTCAACGGACTGCTGAAGCCCACCTCCGGCCAGGTGCTGCTGAGCGGGAGGGACATCTGGGCGGAGCCGAAGAAGATCCGGCAGGTCCGCTTCCGGGTGGGACTGGTGTTCCAGTATCCGGAGTACCAGCTCTTTGAGGAGACCGTTTACAAGGACATCTCCTTCGGCCCGGCTAACCAGGGCAGGACCGGACAGGAGCTGGACCGCAGCGTCCGGGAGGCCGCCCGGCTGGTGGGTATCCGGGACGAGCAGCTGGATCAGTCCCCCTTCGAGCTCTCCGGCGGGCAAAAGCGCCGGGTGGCCCTGGCCGGGGTGCTGGCCATGGAGCCGGAGGTGCTGATTCTGGACGAGCCCACCGCGGGATTGGACCCGGCGGGCCGGGAGAATTTGATGGCAAATATCCGGGATTTCCACCGGAACCGCCGCATGACCGTGATTCTGGTGAGCCACAGCATGGACGAGATCGCCCGGAACGCGGACCGGATTCTGGTTTTGAAGCGGGCGAGGATTCTCATGAGCGGCACGCCGGCGGAGGTCTTCGCCCGGAGCGGGGAGCTGCTCTCCGCCGGGCTGGACGTGCCGGAGGTCACCCGGATTGCCATGGCCCTGCGGGAGCGGGGCGTGGAGATCGACCCGGCGGTGTACACCGTGGAGGCGCTGGGGCGTCAGCTGCTGGCGCTGAAAGGGGGGAGCGGCGGATGCTGAAGGACATCACCCTGGGCCAGTACTTCCCCGGCACCACCCCCGCCCATAAGCTGGACCCCAGAACCAAGATTTTGCTGGTGCTGCTGTATATCATCGCCCTGTTCACCGCCAAGGGCGTCTTGGGCTATGTCCTTATGGCCCTGACGCTGGCGGTGTGCGTCCGCATCTCCCGGGTGGGCTTCAAGGCCCTGGTGCGGGGCCTGAAGCCGGTGCTGTTCATCATCGTGTTCACGGCCGTTTTGAACCTGTTCTTCACCCCCGGGGAGGAGTACCTCTTCCAGTGGGGAGTTCTCCATGTGACAAAGAGCGGTCTTGTCAACGCCGTGTACATGGTTCTGCGGATCATGATGCTGATTATGGGCACCTTCCTCATGACCTATACCACCAGCCCCATCAGCCTGACCGACGGCCTGGAGCGGCTGCTGGGGGGGCTGAAGCGGTTTCATGTGCCGGTCCACGAGCTGGCCATGATGATGTCCATCGCCCTGCGGTTCATCCCCACGCTGATCGAGGAGACGGACAAGATCATGTCCGCCCAGAAGGCCCGGGG
>JAHZBA010000045.1 GCA_019423635.1 Clostridiales bacterium | reverse complement strand
CCAGGGCGTGAATCTCCTTCGGGGCGGTAAATCTGCCGTCAATGGAGCCGTAGAAGGGATTGGCCCCGGTGGGCTGCCAATTTTCCAGCGTTTCCTTGGCTTGGTCCCCGTCCTGATACAGCAGGTAATGGGGGTAGTCGTTCCGTGTTCTCCAATAGCCGCTGCCGGCGTCAAAGACGTGATAATGGATGTTGGGGTATTTGGCTTTCAGCATGGTCTCCAGGGAGGGGGCCTCCGCTGCTTTCGCCGCGTCTGTGTTCCCCGCCTGTCCGGCAGCCCGCACCGACAAATCCATCATCAGGCTGGCAGGCAGACCCGCCATACCCATGAGGCCGGGCATGGAGGGTGTCAGTGTATCCGTTCTGCCCCGGCTGGCCTGCGCCGCCATGTTGAGAAAACTGTTGGCCTGTGTCCCGGCCTGCTTGGCTTCACGGGGCTTTGTGGGGGTGCGATATACCTGCGTCCCATAACTTGGCTGAATTGTGTTGCTCATGATATCACCCTTTCCTTTACATCACATATTCAGGAAGAACATATTTGTTCCTGCCGGTAAAGAAACTTCCGGCGTGACTGCGGTGGAAGATACCATCCGCGTTTTCAGCAGATCACCAATATTGGAGAAGGGCTTTTCCGGCGCCGCCATTTCTGCGGCACGCTCCCACATGGCCCTGCGCTGTGCTGCCGCCGCAGCCTGCTCCTGATACTGCCGCTGCTGTTCTGCTTTTTTCTTGGCCTTTTCCGCGTTGACCCTGTTTACCTCGGCCACACGTTCGGGGGAGTCGCTGCACCCGCAGATGTAAGTCACAGTCCCGTCCTCATGGACAACAACACCGCACGGTTCAAAGACAAGACCTCTGGCGGCACATATTGCATTTCCCTGGGGGATAACCGTGTTGAAAAAATAGTCGATCTTCTGCTCATAATAGAGTGCCTTCTTTGCGTCGCCGGCCATTTCCTCCAAGATACTGGGAGCGATCACAACATCATTGCCGCTCATGCGCTTGCCAGCTTTTTCAAGGCTGGCTTGATCTTTCCCCACACTTTCTATGGTCACCCGCCCATATTTCTTTTTCAAATGCTCCAGATAGGCATCCACATTCGATGTTTCTGCCGTTTCGGAAATTTCCGGCTTGCCGCTGATTTCCAGCACATCCGCTGTGCTTCTGCTGGCCCGTGCTGCCAGATCGAGGAAACTGCTGCCCTGCGTCCCGGTCTGCTTGGCTTCACGGGGCTTTGTGGGGGCACTATATGCTCTTGTCCTATAATTCGGCTGGATGATACTGCTCATAAACTGCTCCTTTCCTGCAATAAAACCACTGCGGAAAATGTCTGCTGGTCCGCTTTCAGCTCTAACTCTCCCTGATACTTCTCCGCCGCCCGGCGCACGTTGGCAAGGCCGATGCCGTGCATGGAGGGGTCCTCCTGCTTCGTGGTGAGCGGCAGGCCGTCCGGTCCCAGCAGCACCTGGCCGGCAAAGGAGTTTTGGACCTCGATCAGAAAGAAGCGGCCCCTTCTCCTGCCCGTCAGCACAATAAACCGCTCCTCCTCCCGGACCTTTCCGCAGGCCTCCAGCGCATTTTGCAGCAGGTTTTGCAGGATGACGGCCATATCGAAGGCGTCGTAGGCCGCCGGATCGGGGAAATGAAATTCCGCCTGGAACCGGATGCCCGCATCAAGGCTCCGCCGCCGTGTATCGTTGACGATCACATCCGTGACCGGGTTTCCCGTTTGAAGTGTCGATTCAAAGTCGCTGATGCTCTCGTCCATCCGGGCGAGATAGTCCCCAAGGCCTTCGTACTCGCCGCGCCGGGCCAGTGCCTTGATGTTGGCCATGTGGTTTCGCATGTCGTGTTTCAGTCCGCGGATGCGGGCATAGCACTGCTCCGCCTCATGGATGCGCGCCCGAATGGCCTGGACCTGCTGGTCCTGGGCATAGTGGGCGGCCTGTTCGGCCCGCAGTGCCGCCATGTCCTGCTGGAAGGCGATGGTCAGCCAGGCCCCGGCATAGAACAGCAGGGCCAGCACCGGGATCACCGCCAGAAATGCCGGGTGGCGCTCATAGAGCTGGAGCCAGGCGCCGTCCTTGAACTCAATCAGCAGCCGGGAGATCACCTGGCCAAAGAGAATTCCCGCCGTTGGAACCAGACTGAGGCAGCACAGCTCCCGCCGGTGGAGCGAGAGACGCTGTTTCTCCAGCTGCCGCCGGAGGGCGCAGAGCATGACGGCGAACAGCACGGCGTGGGACAGCAGGAACAGCGTCACCAGGGCGGCGGAACGGAGGAAGACGGCCTCCAGATGCTCCGCGTACGGAGGCAGGGACCGCTCCAGGAGAAAATAGAGGCTCTCCGCCATCAGGCCGCTGGAGATTCTGGCGTTGAAATAGAGCAGCGTCAGGAGGAACACGAAGGACTTTTTCAGGCCGATCCACTGGGAGACTGTCAGCAGCGCGGCCGCCAGGATCAGCCCGAAGGCGCCCTGGGGGAACGCGAAGCGGCCGCAGGCCAGCTCGAAGAGAAGATAGACGGAAAAGAGCAGGAGCTCCCGCCGCAGCCTGTGCTCCCGGGGGAGAAAGGGGTGGAAAAAGGCGGTGAGGAGTCCGGCATACAGCAGCTCCGCCGCCGCGGAGAAGATCTGATGGAAGATCCGGAATCCTGTTTCACTCATAGGCCGGCCCCCTCTTTCAGAAAGCGGAGATGAGCCTTTACAAAGTCCGGATACTTGTATTTGGAGATCAGCAGCCGTTCTCCGGTGGTCAGGGTCAATTCTGTTTTGCTGTACCCGTCCACGTAGGAGAGGTTCACCAGATACCCCTTGTGAATCCGGAAGAACCGGCCCTGCAGCTCCAGCTCCAGATCCCGGATCTTCGCATAGCAGGTAAACTCACCGTCCCGCAGGTGCACCACGACCTTGTGATTGCTGCTTTCGATGTAGCGGATGCTGTCCAGCGGCAGGGTTTTGCTGGTGCTGGCGGACTGGAGCGTCAGCGCGGGGTGCGGCGCTGCTTTGGCGGCTTCGATCTGTGCGGCCGCGCGGGCGAAGACCCTGGAGAATTTCTCCTCATCCACCGGCTTCATCAGGTATTGGAACGCCCCCACGTCAAAGGCGTCAAACACGTGCTGCGCATGGCCGGTGACGAAGATGAGGACCGGCTGCGGCCCGGCCGTCCGCCTCCGGAGCTCATGCGCCAGAGCCATGCCGTCCATGGAGCCGGAGCCCAGCTCGATGTCCAAAAAGAGCAGGTCCGCCTCCCGGGGGTCTGCCAGGTACTCGGCGGCCGTGGCGTACTCCCGGATCTCACAGGGGCGGCCCTGCGCCCGGATCAGCGAGGCGAGAGCGGCGCGGAGGCCGGCGTCATCGTCACAAATGGCTGTTTTGATCATATTGACATCCCTCTCTTGGTTTCTTCGCTCCAACGGGCGCCGGCGTAATACCCTTTGACGTATCTGGACGGTTTCACGGCGCAAGTGGAGGGCGGGAGCCGATTCCATCGTCACCTCGGGTGAAAAAGCGGCCGCCTTTTTCAGCCGCGGCGGGCTCCGCCGGCCTGGAAAAGCGCTGATCGTTTTTCAGCTGCATCGACTCTATCTTACAGGAGAAGCGGGCAAACGGCAAGCGGGTCCGGGCGGGGGAGAGATCCGCTGTGTGCAGAGGGGGAGAGGGTTCCGGATGGAGCCGGGGCGGCTCCGATTCCGCAGAACGCCATGGCGGCGGTCCTCCGGAAAAAGGCGCGGCGGCGGACGGGCCGAAACGCAAATACAGGCTTGATTTTCCCGGTGCCTTCCTTTAGAATGAACTTTGTAAGGCCATGGAAATACCCAATCACGGAACAGGGGGCACCGATATGAATCTGCAAAAGCGCATTTTAGTGGTAGACGATGACGACATGAATCTGATGCGGACGAAGATGATCCTGGGAAAGGAATACGATGTGTTTCTTGCGAACTCCGGGGTGGAGGCGCTGGATACCCTGAAGCGCGAGGACATGGATCTGGTCCTTTTGGATATTGAGATGCCGAAGATGAACGGCATTGAGACCTTTGAGCGGATGAAGACGTTTACCTCCCGGACCCCTGTGATCTTCCTGACGGCCTCGGGGCTGGAGGACGATGTGCGCAGCGCCATCAAGCTGGGGGCGGTGAATTACCTGAAAAAGCCCTTCCAGCCCCAGGAGCTGCTGAAGCGGGTTGCGCAGGAGCTGGAAAAGGCATGAGGGCGGAGGAGCAGACAGGCAGACATCTGCTGCTGGCGGTGATTACAACGGTGTTCAGCGGGATGCTGGGCCTGACTGCGGTGATGATGGCCTGGGAGCTCTGGGTGATTCCGCTGATGATTGCGGGCTGTCTCAGCATATGGCTGCTGCACATTGAGCGGCTTGGCTCGGATCTGCTCTATGAGAATCTGTGCGCCGGACTGCTGCTGATTGAGTTCTTTTTCTTTGGCATCCATGAGGTCAGCCTGTATGATATTCCCTCGGTGGCCTGCATCCTGATTCTGGCGCTGTTCATGCTGAATAAAAAGTGGATTCTGCACGTGATCGAGTTTTTGTATCTGCTGGAGCTTTTGTATCATGCGCTGGTCCTCCATACGGTCTCCTGCGGCATGGAGCTCCGGGACGTCTTTCGCCTGGGGCTTGGTGTCGTTGTGATCTTTGGCGGGACGGCGCTTGCAAGATACTGGATCGACAGGCGCGTGGTGCAGCGGGTCTGGTATGAGCGGATGTTTGCGGAACTGGAGACGACGGGAAAGCAGAGCGCCAACTTTTTGTCAAACGTCTCCCATGAGCTGCGCACGCCGATCAATATGGTGATCGGAATCAGCGAGGTGGCGCTGGGGCGGGACCTTCCCCCGGAGATCCGGGCCGATATGATGTCCATCGAGATGGCGGGAAAGCGGCTTTCCAACCAGATCAATAACATGATGGACTACACGGAGATTGTGGAGGGGACGCTGACGCCGGCCAGGGAGGAGTACATGATTACCTCCGTGCTCAACGACGTGATCACGATGACCGCGCTGCAGAGCAACCGGCAGCATCTGGAGCTGGTGTTTGACATCAATCCGAAAATCCCCGCGGTTCTTGTGGGCGACGCGGAGAAGATCTCCCATGTGCTCAAGATCCTGGTGGAAAACGCCATCAAGTTTACGGAGGAGGGCGGCATATCCATCCGCATCGACAGCCGGCGGGAGAGCTACGGCATCAATCTGGTCATTGATATCCGGGATACCGGAATCGGCATGACGGATTCCCAGCTGCAGCAGATCTATGATGAGTTCTACCAGGCGGATTCCGGGAGCAGCCGGATTGTGGGGGGCCTGGGGCTGGGACTTCCCATTGCCCGGGGGCTTTTGAACGCAATGGGCGGCTTCATTCATTTTGACAGCAAGGGCCAGCAGGGCCTCCACGCCCATATTGTGATCCCCCAGAAGGTTGTGGACAGGCGGCCGTGCATTGTGCTCAATCACCCGGAGCAGTTTTGCGTGGCGTGCTATTTCAAGCCCGAGCGGTACAGCTGCGATGAGGTGCGGGGCTATTACGACGGACTGATCGGGAATCTGGTGGAGGGACTGGGCGTTCACGGCTATCAGGCGCACAATTTTGAGGGCTTCCTCAAACTGCAGCGGAGCCACGCGCTGACCCATGTGTTCATCACCCAGGCGGAATACGAGGAGAACCCGGCATACTATGAGGAGCTGGCGGAGTCGCTGCGGGTTGTTGTGATTGCGGAGAGGGAGTTTGTTCTGGACGGTGGAAGCAGGCTGCTGATGATCCATAAGCCCTTCTCCGCCCTCTCCGTTGCGAACCTGCTGAACGGGGAGATGGGAGAGCGGGGATTTGCGGAGGCACAGGCCGCCGGGCGCAAGCCCTTTATGTGCGTCGGGGTCCGGGCGCTGGCTGTGGATGATGAGGAGATGAACCTGGTGGTGGCCAGGGGCGTCCTGGGAAGCTACGGGATCGAGGTGGACACCTGCCTGAGCGGAAGGGAAGCGGTGGCGCGGTGCAGCAGCGCCTCCTACGACATTATCTTCCTGGACCACATGATGCCCGGGTTTGACGGCGTGGAGACGCTGAAGAAACTCCGTGAAATCCGAAACGGCATGTATCGGAACCTGCCGGTGATCGCGCTGACGGCAAATACTGTCAGCGGGGCAAGGGAGATGTTCCGCAGCGAGGGATTCACGGAGTTTGTCCCCAAGCCCATCGAGCGCACAGTGCTGGAGCGGGTGCTGCGAAAGGTGCTGCCGAAAAGCTGCATCCAGTATACCGCAAAGCCCGCGAGGCAGGCGGCGCCCCCGGAGGGGACCGCTTCGGCGAGGACCGCTCCGGAGCCGGGCGCCCCGGTGAAGGCTGTCCCGGAGGCGCCCGGCGCGGGAGCGGATGGAGAAGTGTTTCCGGAGACCGCCGGGGGCGCTCCCGCGGCAGGCGTGCCGGCGATCCCCTATGAGCGGCTGAGGGAGGCCGGTGTCAATGTACAGCTGGGCCTGGATTACTGTGCCGGGGACGAGAACTTCTACCGGGAGATGCTGCGGCTCTTTTGCGGGCAGGGCGGAGAGAAACGGGCGGAGATCGCTTCGCTGTACGAGAGCGCCAGCTGGGCGGACTACGCGGTGAAGGTTCATGCGCTGAAGAGTACGTCGCTGACGATTGGCGCGGAGGAGCTCTCCGCGCAGGCCAGGGCGCTGGAGCTGGCGGGGAAGCGGGGCGACACGGACTATATCCGGGAGCATCACGCCGCACTGCTGGGGGCCTATGAGGCGCTCTGCGAGCAGATGCGGGGGATCTAGCCGTTTCCGGCGCCGGAGGGGAGAGCATCCCCGCGGCCGGAGCAGAATTCATACCGTGTTCTGAGGAGTGGAAAACTGCGTGATTAAAAAATGGTTTCACATCATCTCTGACCACCAAATCAGCCTGCACGAGCGCATGTTCCGCATTGTGACGGGCACCTGCATGGTTGCGCTGGCGTTCATTCTGCCGATGGGCAGGAGCATTTGGAACATCCTGATTCTGGCGGTGAGCCTGGCCGCCATGGCGGCAATTGTGAAGTTCAGCATTCGGAAGGCGCGGATTCAAACCGGCGCCACGGCCATCACAATCCTGCTGCTGATCGTGTTTCCCATCAGCTTTTTTACGGCGGGCGGGTTTTACAGCGGAGTGCCGGAGTGGTTCGTGTTTTGCTTCATTTACGTCTGTATCACCCTGCAGGGAAGGCGCAGAGTGGTGTTTTTTGCGCTCTGCACGGTGGAGACGCTGCTGTGCTACGGCACCGCCCTCTATTTCCCGGCGTACGTCGCAACGAATACCCAGCAGCACTCCTTCCTGGACTCCGCCTTTTCCGTGGTCATGGTGGGACTTTTGAACTGCGTGCTGCTCATGTTTTTGAACCGGATGTACGAGGAGGAGAACAAGCTCTCCCAGCAGCAGAAAAAGGAGATCGAGGAGCTGAACCGGGCGGAGAATCACTTCTTTTCCAGCATGAGCCATGAGATCCGCACGCCGATCAACACCATCATCGGGCTGAACGAGATCATTCTGCGGCAGGAGATCTCGGAGGAGGTGGCGGAGAACGCCAGGAATATCCAGGGGGCCAGCAAGCTGCTGCTTACACTGATCAATGACATCCTGGACCTGTCCAAGATCAAGTCCGGAAAGATGGAGATTGTCAACGTCTCCTATGAGACCGGCGCGTTCTTCTCGGAGATCGTCAATATGATCTGGATCAAGGCGAAGGAGAAGGGGCTGGAGTTCAAGCTCCATGTGGACGCGTCCATTCCGAGTATGCTCTGCGGAGACGAGGTGCGCATCAAGCAGATCCTGATCAACCTGCTGAACAACGCGGTGAAGTATACCGGCAGCGGCTCCATCACCCTGTCCGTCCGGTGCGAGCGCCTGAGCGTCAACAGGGTCCGCGTCTGGTACTCCGTCAAGGACACCGGGCAGGGGGTGAAAAAGGAGAACATCCCCTATATCTTCAACGCATTCCAGCGGGTGGATGAGGAGAAGAACCGCTTCATCGAGGGCACCGGTCTGGGACTGAGCATTGTCCGGCAGCTGGTGGAGCTGATGGGCGGTGAGATCAGCGTGAACAGCGTTTATACCAAGGGCTCACAGTTTACCGTCATGCTGGATCAGGACATCATTGACGGGAGGGAGCTGGGGACGTTTACCCTGACGTCCCATACAAGGAACCGCGACGGGGAGCCTTACCGCCAGAGCTTTGAGGCGCCGGAGGCGCATATCCTTGTGGTGGATGACAATGACATGAATCTGATGGTCGTCAGCAAGCTGCTTGCTGAGACCAGGATCCAGATTGATACGGCCTCCAGCGGCGCGGAGTGCCTGAAGCAGACACAGAATCATCACTACGACTGTATTCTCATGGACCACATGATGCCGGAGATGGACGGCATCGCGTGCCTTCACGCGCTGCAGGCACAGCCGGGCGGACTGTGCCAGGATGTGCCGGTGATTGCGCTGACGGCCAATGCGGGCAGCGACAACCAGCTCCTCTACCACAAGGAGGGGTTCAGCGGATACCTGGCCAAGCCCGTCAGCGGCGCACTGCTGGAGGCGGCCGTGCTGAGCGTTCTGCCCAGGGAGCTGGTACAGATCAGCGAGGAGGTCAGGCAGGCGAAGCTTGAAAAGGATATCCTGATCTTTGAACAGACAAAGCGGCGCACGATTCTGATTACGACGGACAGTGTGTGCGACCTTCCGGAGGAGCTGATCGAGGAGTTCGGCATTTCCGTATGCCCGTACTACATCTGCACCGAAGAGGGGCGGTTCCTGGACGGGCAGGAGCTGGATCCCGACGAGCTGATGATCCATATCGCCGGGGGGCGCAAGGGCGTTTCCCAGCCGCCGGAGGTGAAGGACTACGAGAGATTTTTTGCCCAGAAGCTGACAGAGGCGCAGAATATCATTCACATCACCATGGCAAAGCACGTCAGCGAGGGCTATCAGAATGCCATGGAGGCGGCGAAGTCCTTTGAAAATGTCACGGTCATTGATTCCGGACATCTTTCCAGCAGCCTGGGGCTGGCGGTGCTGTGCGCGGCTCAGATGGCGGAGCAGCAGGCGGCAAAGGAGGAGATTGTGGAATCGGTGCGGCGGATGGAGCGCTTTATTTCCTCTGCGTTTATCATCAACAGCACCCATATGATGTGCCAGTCCGGGCGAATCTCAAAGCGAATTCAGATTCTCTGCGATGCGCTGCTGCTGCATCCGGTTCTTGTGCTGAGAAAGAGCAAAATGGTGGTCAGCCGCATGGAGATCGGCGGTTTTGCGCACGTGGCAAGGAAGTATGTCAGAAAAACGCTTCAGGATACCAGGAGCATTGACCGGCGGATTCTGTTCATCACCTACTCCGGAATGGACGAGAAACGGCTGCAGTATCTTCAGACGCTGGTGCAGCAGATCTGTCCCTTTGAGCGGGTCTACCTGCAAAAGGCATCCTCCGCCATTGCGAGCAACTGCGGTCCGGGGGCATTCGGATTGCTGTTTATGAGGAGGGATGACACCGCAGCTCCCTTCTTCCGGACGCTCCACCCCGGCAGGGCGGAGTAGAACCTGTATGCACAAGCCTTCAACACTGTTCGGGAGGGCCTTTTGTTGTCCTGCGTCGTTCAAATTTTGAAATTCTCAAAGGATTCCTGCGATTTTTTGCCTTGCGGGGACGGCTGCCGGTTTGGGCCGCGGCGCCTATTGAGAAATGGGAAGGACTATGATAAAATATAAAATTACCGCAATCGCTTCGCCCCCTATGCGGGACGGCGGGGCCGCGGGCAATCTGCGGCCGGCGGCGCTGTGAACACCGAAGACCCTGCCGCCGCGGCCTGCGGCGGAGCGTCCGGCGGCCGGTGCGCGGCGGACCGGCCGTGCAGTGGGGACAGCCGCGACCCTTGAAAAATCAGGAGGTATACAGAGACATGAAACTTGGAATCGTGGGCCTGCCCAACGTGGGCAAGAGCACCCTTTTTAACGCCATCACCAACGCCGGCGCGGAGAGCGCCAACTATCCCTTCTGCACCATCGACCCCAATGTGGGCATGGTGGCGGTCCCCGATGAGCGGCTGGACCATCTGGCGGAGCTGTATGAGCCGGATAAGAAGACCCCGGCGGTGGTGGAGTTCGTGGACATTGCGGGACTGGTGAAGGGCGCCAGCCGGGGCGAGGGCCTTGGCAACAAGTTCCTGGCCAATATCCGGGAGACGGACGCCATTGTCCACGTGGTGCGCTGCTTTGACGACGAGAACGTGATCCACGTGGAGGGCAGCACGGACCCGCGGCGGGACATCGACATCATCAACATGGAGCTGGTGATGGCGGACCTGGAGATGGTGCAGCGCCGGGTGGAGAAGGCCGCAAAGGCCCTGAAGGGGGACAAGAAGTTCCAGCACGAGGTGGATCTCTTTACGGCCCTTCAGAAGCACCTGGACGAGGGGAAGCTGGCCAGGACCTTCCCGTGCAGCGAGGACGACGGTGCGCTGCTGGCTACCTCCGACCTGCTGACGCTCAAGCCCGTGATCTACGCCGCCAACACCGACGAGGAGGGCTTTACCCACCTGGAGGAGAACCAATATTACCAGCAGGTGAAGGAGATCGCGGAGGCCGAGGGCAGTCAGGTGCTGCCCATCTGCGCCAAGCTGGAGCAGGACATCGCCGAGCTGGAGGGCGAGGAGAAGCTGATGTTCCTGGAGGAGCTGGGGGTGGAGGAGTCCGGCCTGGACCGGCTCATCAAGTGCTCCTACGCCCTGCTGGGCCTCATCTCCTTCCTGACCTACGGCAAGGACGAGTGCCGGGCCTGGACCATTAAAAAGGGCACCAAGGCCCCCAGGGCCGCCGGGAAGATCCACACGGACATTGAGCGGGGCTTCATCCGGGCGGAGGTCATCGCCTACGACGACATGGTGAAGTGCGGCGGCGTCAACGCGGCCCGGGAGAAGGGCATGCTCCGCAGCGAGGGCAAGGACTACGTGGTGCAGGACGGCGATATGATCTATTTCCGGTTTAACGTGTGAGTGCCGGCGGAGGTTTGAAAAGAGTTTCATCGGCCTTTTCAAGGGCCGCAGGGTTCCAGGGACAGCGCCCTCTGTGTGCCGGGGCGGCGCCCTGATAAGAGGAGGAGAACATGACAGAGCAGGAGCGGCTGGCGGCCTATGACCGCCTGTATGCGGATCTTCTGAAGGAGCGGGACAAGGTGGCCGCGGACCTGGAGCGGCTGCGGGCCGCCGGAAAGGTCCGGGGGGCCACCCACCAGCAGCTGCTGGCCCAGAAGCTGACGGTCCAGAACCTGATTGGGCGGTTCGCGATTTACGGAATTGAAGAGGAGCCTGGCGGCCGGTGACGGCCGCCAGGTTTGATATGGGGCCGATTTTACGTGCAAAAAATTCCCCCAGCAGGAAACAATTTCGCCCTCTCCGGCGTATTCTCAGTGAAAGGCGCTTTTCAGCAACAAGAAAGGAGGCATTGCAATGGATCAGGAGACCCTGCTGCGCAATGCCATGAGAGAACACGGCGACGCTGTGTACCGGCTGGCCCTGTGCCGCCTGCGGAATCAATCGGACGCCGAGGACGTGTACCAGGACGTCTTCCTCCGCCTCCTCCGTGAGCCGGAGCGGGACTGGGAGCCGGAGCACTTGAAGGCCTGGCTTCTGCGGACCGCCCTGCACCGCTGCGCCGACGTGGGCCGGTTCCGCCTGCGGCAGACGGCGGTCCCTCTGGAGGCCGTGGCCGAGCTGGCCCAGCCGGACCGGGAGGAGGCGTCGGAGCTGTGGGACGCCGTGGGGCGGCTGCCGGAGAAGCTGCGCACGGCGGTGCACCTCTATTTTGGCGAGGGCTACCGGACAGAGGAGATCGCCTTCATGGTGGGTGTTCCGGCGGCCACGGTACGGACCCGGCTGCGCCGGGCAAAGCTGAAACTGAAGGACCTGTTGGGAGGGTTTGAAGATGAAGAACAGCTATCAGAAGATGATGGAGGATATCCATACCCCGGCCGGGCTCAATGACCGGGTGCTGCGGGCGGCGGCTCAGGGGCGGCAGGTATCCGGGTCCGCGGTGCGGAGGCGGAGCCGTCCCATCCTGCGAACGGCGGTGTGCGCCGCCTGCGCCCTGGCCCTGGTGCTGGGCACCGTGCAGCTGCGGCCGGCGAGGGACCCCAGAGCGGAACCGGGTGTGCCGCCCCAGGACGGCGGCGTTCCGGTGGCCCTGGTGCCCACCTTTTCCTTCGGGTTGACGGCCTATGCCGCCGTCAGCGACGAGACCTACGCCCCCGGACCCAACAGTGGGCTGGCCTTCCGGGCCGGGGAGGGCTGCGTCACCCTGGACGGGGGGAACTACACGGGGCTGCTGTTCCGGATCACCGGGGAGCACATTGAGACCGTGTCCCTCTCCATCGACCGGGGCGGGCTGTACCGCTACCAGCTCCATGAGAACCTGACGGACCAGGAGATGGCGGAGTTCCGCCAGGCCATGGCCGATGGGACTATGGCCGTTGCCGCCATCAGCCAGACGGACGACGGGATGTGGTATATGCCGGAGATGACCGCCCTGGGCCAGAGCGTTCGGGAGGACTACGACCCGGAGAGGAGCTACGGCTTCTGGCTCTCCCCGGAGGAGATGGTCAGCAATTCCGGGCTGGGGATCACCATTGAGGAGCAGATGGACATCGACTACTTCGACGGCGCGATCCTCACCGTCACCGCCGCCTTCACCGACGGCAGCGAGCAGACCAGGACCTACCAGCTCTCCAGCGGCCCCCTGCGGGTGGATGAGTACGTCACCGGCGGCCTGACCCTCCTGCCCCAGCTGGCGGGGGACGACGAGCCCTACGTCTACGGCCTCTACGCCACAGACGTGGAAGCCAGCCGCTGGCTCCAGTGGCCGGTGGAGGGGGTCCATACCATCAGCATGAGCTACCCCTTCGGCTCCTGGGACAAGATCTTCATCCACGAGAACGAGGACGGCCAGGAGGAGATCGAGGAGCGGACCGTCACCCACAACGGCATCGACATCCCGGCACCGGCAGGGACCCCCATCCTGGCGACGGCGGACGGCACGGTGGATGAGACCGGCTTTGACGCCGAGCGGGGCAATTACGTGGTGCTGGACCACGGCGACGGCCTCCGGACGGTCTACGCCGCCTGCCAGGAGATCACGGTCAGCCAGGGGGACACGGTGACGGCCGGGCAGGAGATTGCCCTGGCGGGGTCCACCGGATTGTCCACAGGTTCGCATTTGTGCTTCCAGGTCTGGGAGGAGGGCGAGGCCCAGAACCCTGTGGCCTACTTCGACAGCGCCGTGCGGGACACCCTCTCCATGGGCTGATTCCCGCTCTCTATCAGGCAAAGACTCCCCGGAAACGGGGAGTCTTCCTTATATTGATGGGCGTCCAATTTGCGTTCGTGTTCCCGCGGTGCGCAGGGCGGAGGGGAATTGACCCGGCGGGCCAGGGGAAGCTGGTCAGGGTCACGACTTGACAAGCCGTGGTGCAGCAGTGCGTCCGCGGCACGCCGGGGCGCCGCGCCCTACGCTGCCGGCCCTGGGAATCAGAGGGACATTGGAACTTTATTAAAATATAAAATAAGTCTTGACTTTAACAATATTAAAGTGTATATTTCATATTATGAAAGGGGGGAGGGGATATGGAGACGCTGCCCGGATGGATGACAGGACTGGAGGACGAGGACGCGGCATTCATCAAAAAGTTCGTCCTGGCCTCGGGGTCTTTGAAGGAGGTAGCGTCGCAGTACGGCGTCACCTATCCCACGGTGCGGCTGCGGCTGGACCGGCTGATCCAGAAGATCCAGCTGGCGGAGACGGCGGAGGCGGACCCCTACGTGTCGCTGGTGAAGCGGCTGGCGGTGGACGACAAGCTGGACTTCGACACGGCAAAGATTCTGATCCATGAGTATCGAAAGACAAAGGGGGGAACCTGAGTGCTGCACTCTGGAATTTACCTGGACGGCGGAGCGTTGTCCGTTACCCTGGAGGGCCGGGACCTCCCCGTCCTCCTGGCCATCGCCCTGGCTGGGATCGTGGTGGAGGTGCTGCTGTCCCGCAGGGAGGATGGACGGCCGGGCCTGCTTCCGCCCGCCGCCTGGATTCTATGGACTGCGGTCTGGCTTCTGCGGAACCTGGAGCATGTGCGGAGGCTGGGGGACGAGCTCGCTTTGGTACTGGGACTGTGCAGCGTTCCGCTGCTGGTGCTGCTGGCCGTCTACGGGCTCTGCCGCCTGATGCGGCGAAGAAGAATGCGGCGCCAGTTGAAAAGGACGCGGATTGACGATTTATAGTCCGCACAGTGGAGAGGGGACCGAAGATTCTCTCCCCATCAGCGCCGTCCCGCGGCGCGCTGTGCGCACGGCAGCTGGTGGTGTCTGACTGATTATGTGAAGGAGGAACTTTCATGGCGATTGCATCGAGAACGCTCATCTTTACCCTGGTGGTCCTGGTGGTATGCGGGGTGGGCGGCATTTTGCTGCAAATTTTTCTCTCCCGGCGGGAGAGCCGGTGGCCGGGACTGGTGCTGCCCCTGCTGGCGTTTTTGCAGTCCCTGCTGCTGGTGCTGAATCTCGCGGACACCGGCAGCGTCTCGCAGAACGTGCTGAGCGTGCTGGTGACGCTGCTGGCAGGGAATATTCCTACGCTGGTGCTGCTGGCCATCTACTGGGCGGCCCGGGAGAAGCTCCGGAGGAAGGCGCAGATGGAGAAGATGGGAAAATCAGATGTGAAGGATCTGTGAAAGACGGCCCTCCCGGATGGGAGGGCCGCTTCAGTCCGTCGAAAAAAGCTGAAGACTGATTCGACGGGGAGGAAGGGTGTGTGCGGGAAACCCGGGAAGGGTTTCCTGCACCATTGAAATCATAAGTTTACAGAACTTTTTTGAAGTTCTGTAAACTTGCACAGCTTATCGAAAAGACTTTTTCGATAAGCTGTGACGGCCCTCCCGGATGGGAGGGCCGTTTTGGCGTCCTTGGGGACGGCGCGCTGGGCCGGATTCGGATCAGGAGATGTCGTGGGCCCTGGGGAGGTTCCAGCGGTAGTGGGCGGACAGGGCGCGGATGACCACCACCGCCGTCATGCCCGCCAGAATGGAGGGCGTCTCCCCGGCGTGGTGCCACAGCAGCCCGCACAGCAGCGCCCCCACCAGAGAGGCGCTGGCATACACGTGCTTGACAAAGACGTAGGGGGTGTCCCCGGCCATCATGTCCCGCAGCATCCCGCCGCCGGCGCCGGTGACCACCCCCACAAAGACCAGCAGGAACAGCCCCGGCCGGGCCATGTGGGCATAGGCCGCCCGGATGCCCATGACGGTGAAGATGCCAAGGCCCGCCGCGTCCATCCAGAAGAGGACCCGGTCAAAGAGCTGCTGGTCCAGCATCAGAAGCCGCCGGATCTGGGGCAGAAAGAGCACCAGGGCGGTGAGAATGGCCACCACGGCGTAGATGGGGTCCTGGAAGGTGGCCGGCGGCGTGCTGCCCAGAATCACATCCCGGATGACGCCGCCGCCCACGGCGGTGGTGAGCCCCAGGATGCACACACCGAAGATATCCATGTTCTTCCGCAGGCCCGTCATGGCCCCGGCGGCGGAGAAGGCCATGGTGCCGGCCAGCTCCAGAATGAGGAGAAAGGTTTCCATCAGAAAGACCTCCTGTCAGGCGGGATGGCCGCTGCGCACCATCTCCATGAAGGCGGCGGCCGCGGCGGTGGGGGAGACGTCCCGCAGTGTGCACATGTCCACGCTGCGGGCGGGGATCTCAAAATCGGTGCGCAGCAGGCGGATCTCCCCGCCGTCCAGGGCCTCCTGCACAAACTCCAGCGTGACGCCCGCCACCCCCAGCCCAATCCGGGCGAGGGAGACCAGGAGGCTGCGGGAGCTCAGCTCGATCTCCGGGGTGAGGGTCACGCCGCTTTTTAAGAATTCCTGCTCCAGGAAGACCCGGCTGCTGGCCTTGCGCTCCAGGAGGATCAGGGGAAAGGCGGCGATCTCCTGGCGGGTGTGGACGTGGTCGAAGTCGCAGGGGTAGGTGCTGCCGGCCACGAAGGCGGCGTGGGTGGCAAAGCAGGGCCAGCACTCCAGGGCGCTGTCGGCCGGGGAGGAGGCAAAGGCGATGTCCACCGCCCCGGAGCGCAGGAGCCCCAGGACCTTGGCGCTGCGGCCGCTGACGATTTTCAGCCGGATGCCGGGGTGCCGGCGGTGGAAGGACTCCAGGTAGGGCGTCAGGAACAGGCCGGTCACCGTGTCGCTGGCGCCGATGACCAGGGTGCCCAGCAGCAGGTGCTGGGCCTGGG
>JAHZBA010000044.1 GCA_019423635.1 Clostridiales bacterium | reverse complement strand
ACACCACCGCCGCCACCGGCAAGGGCTTTGCCATCGGCTCCGCCTCCCTGACGGCCCTGGCGCTGCTGGTGAGCTATGTGAATATCGTCCAGGACAACACCACGGAGACGCTGAACTTCACCCTCACCAGTCCCACGGTGCTGGTTGGCATGTTCATCGGCGCCATGCTGACCTTCGTCTTCTCCGCCTTCACCATGAGCGCGGTGCAGAAGGCGGCCCAGTCCATCGTGGTGGAGGTCCGCCGCCAGTTCCGGGAGATCCCCGGCATCATGGACTACAAGACGGACCCGGACTACGCCTCCTGCGTGTCCCTGTGCACCAAGGGCGCCCTCCACGAGATGGTGGCCCCGGCCCTGCTGGCCATTATTGTTCCCATTGTGACGGGCCTGATTCTGGGACCCACGGGCGTGGTGGGACTGCTGGGCGGCGTGTCCGTCACCGGCTTTGCCATGGCGGTGTTCATGTCCAACGCCGGCGGCGCCTGGGACAACGCCAAGAAGTACATCGAGTCCGGCCACCACGGCGGCAAGGGCTCCGAGCAGCACAAGGCGGCCGTGGTGGGCGACACCGTGGGCGACCCCTTCAAGGACACCTCCGGCCCCTCCCTGAACATCCTCATCAAGCTCTGCTCCACGGTGTCCATCGTGTTCTCCGGGCTGATCCTCGCCTTCAACCTGATGAACCTGCTGTAAGCGGCTGAGAAGCCGCCGAACCCCCCGGCCCGGATCTGTATTCCGGGCCGGGGATTTTTCTGCGTCCCCCGGAAAAACCGCCCGTTTTGCCATGGAAACCCGATATCGTCAGGATGATTTTGTAAAAAATGACGATTGACTTTATCCATTTAAAGCTATATATTGAAAAAGTATCAGGGGTGGAGGGAAGCAAGTGCCCTCTGCGCCTGCACCACTGTTAAGAAACGGCCTGCGGTTTTGCCGTTTTTTATCACAAGACGCGCACATCGAAAAGGAGATTGAGAAGATGAAAAAGAAGCTGCTTGCTCTGCTGCTCGCCGCCATGATGGTGCTGAGCCTGGCCGCCTGCGGCGGCAACAACAACGCCCCCGCCGAGGACAACAAGGACGACGCCCCGCCCGCTGAGAACGCCGGCGATCCCGCCGAGGGCGGCGAGACGTATGTGGTGGGCATCTCCCAGCTGGTGACCCACGACGCTCTGGACGCCGCCACGCAGGGGTTCCAGGACGCTCTGAACGCACTGCTGCCGGGTCAGGTGACCTTTGACTATCAGAACGCCGCCAACGACCCCGCCACCTGCGCCACCATTGCCAACGCCTTTGTGTCCAAGAATGTGGACCTGATTATGGCCAACGCCACCCCGGCCCTCCAGGCCGCCGCCACCGCCACCGCGGACATCCCCATCCTGGGCACCTCCGTTACGGAGTACGGCGTGGCCTTCGGCATTAAGGACTTCTCCGGCACCGTGGGCGGCAACGTCTCCGGCACCTCCGACCTGGCCCCCCTGGACCAGCAGGCGGCCATGATTCAGGAGTGGTACCCCGACGCCAAGAACATCGGGTTGCTGTACTGCTCCAACGAGGCCAACAGCCAGTATCAGGTGGACACGGTCCAGACCTATCTGGAGGAGATGGGCTACACCTGCACCCAGTACGCCTTCGCAGACTCCAATGATGTGGCCGCCGTGTGCCAGACCGCCACGGACGCCAGCGACGTGCTGTACATCCCCACGGACAACACCGCCGCCTCCAACACCCCCATCATTGACAACATCTGCCGGGGCAACATCCCCGTGTTCTGCGGCGAGGAGGGCATCTGCGCCGGCTGCGGCATGGCGACGCTGTCCATCAGCTACTATGACATCGGCTACAAGACCGGCGAAATGGCCGCCAAGATTCTCACCGGCGAGGCGGACATCTCCACCATGCCCATCGAATATGCCCCCGAGTTTGTGAAGAAGTACAATCCTCCCATCTGCGAGGCCCTGGGCAAGGAGGCCCCCGCCGGCTACGAGGCCATCGGCTGAGACCGCCCCGTTCTCTGCGTTTTCCAGCAAACATACCGAAAGAGCGGAAAGGAGGGCTTCCTTTTTCCGCTCTTTTCGGCTATGATCCAGAGCGGCGCAGTGCGCGGCAGCATGAAAAAGTTTTGGGGGGTCTCAGGCCTTGTTTGAACAAGGGCCAGGCCGCCGGAGGCAATCTGCGTTTTATCCGCAAGAGGACTTCCGCCGGGCTTGTACGGAGCCCCCATAAAAACCGGAGCAACCCTTTTTTCCGCGCTTCGCGCTCTCCCCATCAACATTTTGGAGGCATCAGCTTATGATGAATTTCATCGGCGCACTGCCGGGGGCCATCTCCCAGGGACTGATCTGGGGCATTATGGCCATCGGCGTCTACATCACCTATAAAATCCTGGACATCGCCGATCTGACGGTGGACGGGTCCTTCTGCACCGGCGGCGCCACCTTCGTGGTGCTCTTCAGCAATGGGGTCAACCTCTGGCTGGCGCTGCTGGCGGCCCTCATCGTAGGCATGGCGACGGGCCTGGTCACGGGCCTGCTCCACACGGCCTGCGGCATCCCGGCCATTCTGGCGGGCATTCTGACCCAGCTGGGGCTGTGGTCCATCAATCTGGCCATCATGGGCATGAAGGCCAATGTGGCCATCAACGTCATCGACCAGGAGAATCTGAACAAGCTCCTGGTGTCCCTGCGGTTCGTCCAGGAGGTGGCCAAGGGGACCCGGCCGGTGTACCGCCACCCCATTTTTGTGGTGGGCCTGTTCACCGCGGCCATCATTGCGGCGCTGTACTGGTTCTTCGGCACGGAGCTGGGCGCCTCCCTCCGGGCCACCGGCGCCAACCCCAACATGGCCCGGGCCCAGGGCATCAACACCGACACCGGCAAGGTGCTGGGCCTGATGATCTCCAACGGCCTGGTGGCCCTGTCCGGAGCTCTCCTGGCCCAGTATCAGAGTTTTGCGGACTCCAGCATGGGCAAGGGCGCCATTGTCATCGGCCTGGCCGCCGTCATCATCGGCGAGGTGCTCTTCTCCAGGATCTTCCGGAACTTCGCTTTGAAGCTGCTGGCGGTCTCCATCGGCGCCATCATCTACTACATTGTCATCCAGGCGGTGGTGAGCCTCAGCGGCATTGACACCAACTATCTGAAGCTGATCTCCGCCATCATTGTGGCCGTCTTCCTGACCGTCCCCTACTGGAAGGGCCGCTACTTCGGGAGGCCCGTGCAGAAGGGAGGCAAGGCAAATGCTTGACATTCAGAACATCTACAAGACCTTCAACGCGGGAACCGTCAACGAGAAGACGGCTCTGAACGGAGTCTCCCTGCACATGAACGAGGGGGACTTTGTGACGGTGATCGGCGGCAACGGCGCGGGCAAGTCCACGCTCTTAAACGCCGTAGCCGGCGTGTGGACGGTGGACGAGGGCAGCATCACCATCGGCGGCGTGGACGTGACGCATCTTGCGGAGCACAAGCGGGCGAAATACATCGGCCGGGTGTTCCAGGACCCCATGATGGGCACGGCGGCCACCATGCAGATTGAGGAAAACCTGGCTCTGGCCATGCGGCGGGGTCAGGCCCGGACGCTGCGGGTCGGCATCACAAAGGCGGAGCGGGAGCAGTACAGGGAGATGCTGAAGATCCTGGACCTGGGTCTGGAGGACCGGCTGACCAGCAAGGTGGGCCTCCTCTCCGGCGGCCAGCGGCAGGCGCTGACGCTGCTGATGGCCACGCTCCGCAAGCCCCAGCTGCTGCTGCTGGATGAGCACACGGCGGCGCTGGACCCCAAGACGGCGGCGAAGGTGCTGGACGCCACGGAGCGGATTGTGGGGAAGGACCATCTGACGACGCTGATGATTACTCACAACATGAAGGACGCTATTGTACATGGGAACCGGCTGATTATGATGTACAATGGGAAGATTGTGATTGATGTGGCCGGGGAGGAGAAGAAGAAGCTGACGGTTCCGCAGCTGCTGGAGCTGTTTGGGAAGGTCAGCGGCAGCGACGAGGCAGACGACACGCTGCTGCTTTCGTGAGAGGAATGGAAAAAGTTTCGGTCAAGCCTTTTCAAAGGCTTGCGGGGTGCAGGGGCAGAGCCCCTGCAAAGCTCCCCTAAATCCGCCGCAGAGCGGCGGAGGAGAAAAGGCAGCAAAACAGAGCCCGCCGTCCGGAGGACGGCGGGCTTGCCTTTTGCGGGAGGGCTGCTTCGACTTGAGATTGGAGCAGATCTACAGCGAAGGGCGGTGCTTCCATCCGGGCATGGAGCAGCCTTTTTGCGAAAGGCCGGCGCTTCGATCCAGGCATGGAACAGCCCTCCCGCGAAAGGCGCTTCGCTGTTTCGCTCACAATGTATGAATTCCGCTGCTTTGCAGCGGAATTCCCGCAGGGGCTCTGCCCCTGCACCCCGCCACCTTTGAAAAGGTGGACGAAACTTTTTCCTGCGCTCCGCGCCCCTTCCAAAAATTTTTCCCGTATCCCCCTTGACAAACTGTTCATACTGTGTATACTGTACATGTACAGTACGAACAGGAGTGACTTCCATGGAACTCATCATCCGCAATACCACCAACCAACCCATCTACGACCAGATCTGCGCCCAGATCAAAGCCCAGATCATCTCCGGCGCCCTCCAGCCCGGGGAGCCCCTTCCCTCCATCCGCGCCCTGGCCAAGGACCTGAAAATCTCCGTCATCACCACAAAACGCGCCTATGACGAGCTGGAGGCCGAAGGCTTCCTGTATACGGTGGCCGGGAAGGGCTGCTTTGTGGCGGAGAAGAACCTGGACCTGATCCGGGAGCAGCGCCTGAAGGAGCTGGAGGACCACCTCTCCGCCGCGGCGGAGCTGGCCCGCGTCTGCGGCGTGACGCCGGAGGAGCTGCGGGAGATGCTGACTGTCTTGTTTGAGGAGGAAGCCCTATGAATGCCATCGAATTGTCCCATATTCACAAGTCCTTCGGCGAGTTCGCCATCCAGGATCTGAGCCTGACGGTGCCCTGCGGCACCATCTGCGGCCTGGTGGGGGAGAACGGCGCCGGAAAGTCCACCACCATCCGCCTTTTGATGAACGCCCTGCGGCCTGACGGCGGCAGCGCCAGAGTTCTGGGGGTGGACCCCGCCAGTCCGGAGTTCCGGGCCGTGAAGGAGGATGTGGGCGTGGTGCTGGACGAGGCCTACTTCCCGGAGACCCTCAACGCCGGCCAGGTGGGGAAGATCATGGCGGGGACCTACCGCCGCTGGGACGCGGGGCTGTATCAGAAGTATCTGCGCCGCTTCGACCTGCCGGACAGAAAGCCCTTTAAGGACTTCTCCCGGGGTATGAAGATGAAGCTGGCCATTGCCGTGGCCCTGAGCCACCAGCCAAAACTCCTGATCCTGGACGAGGCCACCGCCGGGCTGGACCCCATCGTCCGGGACGAGGTGCTGGACCTCTTCAACGAGTTCACCCGGGAGGAGGACCACTCCATTCTGATCTCCTCCCATATTCTGAGTGACCTGGAAAAGCTGTGCGACTATATCGCCTTTTTGCACCAGGGACGGCTGCTGCTGTGCGACGAGAAGGACCGGCTGCTGGAGACCTACGGAATCTTCACGGACTCCGTGGAGCAGCTGGAGTGTCTGGACCCGGCGGCCATTGTGGCCCGGGAGCCCAACGGCTACGGCGGCGTCCGGGCGCTGGTCCGGCGGGACCTGGCCCCGGCGGGGTTCCAGATGGAGCGGCCCACGGTGGAGGACATCATTCTCTTTATGGTGAAAGGAGCGAAAAACGGATGAAAGCATTGCTCTTAAAGGATTTCTATGTGCTGTGGAAGCAGATGCGGATTTTTATCCTTGTCCTGCTGGTAATCGCCTTTGGCAACGGGGCCTTCGGCAGTGTGTTCATCGTGATCTGGGCGGCCATGCTGCCCTACACCGCCATGGCCTACGACGAGCGGTGCAAGTGGGATCAGATGGCCGCCATGATGCCCTACTCCACCCGGGACCTGGTGCTGAGCAAATACGTGCTGGGCTGGCTGTGCGCAGGCGCGGCGGGGCTCTTCGCCCTAGTCGCCCAGACCGTAATCAGTTTCGCGGGGTTTCCGCTGGAAGGCGGGTCCCTGGTCAACATCCTGCTGGGCTTTTGCGGGAGCGTCTGCGTGCTCAGTATCACGCTGCCCCTGATGATCCGTTTCGGCGTGGAGAAGGGGCGGATGACCATGTTTTTGATGATCTTCCTGGTATGCGTCGGCGGGGGAGCCCTCGCCGGGGTGGCGGTCTCCGACGGCACGGGCGGTCTCTCCATCCCCGGGCCGGTGCTGGTCCTGCTGCCCCTGGCGGCCCTGGTGCTGACGGCGGTCTCCATCCCGCTGTCCATGCGGCTGTATCGGATTGAGAGGTGAGCGATGAGGAACGGACACTGCTGTCCCAAGTGCGGAGGCCGGGAGATCCTCCGGATACCGGACCGTCCCGGCCGCTATGCCAGCGGGAACAACATCTACACTACACAGCTCACGCTGCTGGGGAAGATCCCAGTGATCCGATATGTATGCTGCAGCTGCGGGTATGTGGAGAACTGGGTGGAGACCCCGACAGAGCGGGAAGCTCTGCGCCAGGCTTTCCGCTAAGGCGCGCGAAGCGCAGAAAAAAGTTTCGCTCAAGCCTTTTCAAAGGCTTGCGGGGTGCAGGGGCAGAGCCCCTGCAAAGTTTCCGGGGCAACGCCCCGGCAAACATCCGAAGGCGTCCCGCCGCAGGCGGCAGCCCAAAAAACTCCCCAATACACCCCCCAATTTCCATTCATGTGTTTACCATCTACCCGCCCACTGAAATGCAAGGCATCCAGCCCATTCAAACACACAAAAGTAAATCGGGACACACAAAAAGCCCCCAGGGCCCTGCGGCCCTGGGGGAATCTTATTAAAACTTGTATTCATAACCGGACCCGGAGCGCCTCACTCCTCCTCATCCGTCACAATCAGGCCATAGCCCCCGTTCTTGCGCTGATACACAATGCAGAGGCTGTCGTCCTCGCTGCTGCGGAAGACGAAGAAGTCGTGGTCCAGCAGATTCATCTGGAGGATCGCCTCCTCCGGGCTCATGGGCTTCACGGAGAAGCGCTTGGTCCGGACGATCTCAAACTCCTTCTCCTCGGCAATCTCGAAGTCGTCGGAGGGAGCCGGAGGCGGGAAGCCCTCGCTGCGCAGGCGCTTGGACAGGCGGGTCTTGTTCTTCAGGATCTGCCGCTCAATATAGCCCACCGCGGAATCCACAGCGCTGCGCATATCCCCATCCGGCGCCTGGGTCTGGGCCCGCAGCAGCGTGCCGCCATCCCGGATGGTAATCTCCACCGTGCACAAGTGGTCCTTCTCCACAGAAAATGTCACAGCCGCCGTGGCGTTCTCCCCCCGGAGATACCGCTCCAGCTTGGAGATTTTCTTTTCAGCGTAGCTCTTGATGGAGTCGTTGAGAGAGACTTTCTTGCAGGTGTAGGTAAACTTCATGGTGATCGCTCCTTTCGTGGGGGAGGAGGCACTGCCCTCCTCTTTTGTACAGTATAGCACATATCTTTCCGGTTGTATAGTAAAATCTGCACACATTCAACAATTTCTTCAGGGCTTCCAGGATTCCCCAAAAGAAGATGCCCTTCGACAAAAGCTCCTATTTACAAAAGGGGGCTCCGTGTGCTACGATAATCCAGGAAGCTTTCCAATATCCCACCCGCTTGGGCCGCTTGACGCGCTGCGTCGGGCGGCCCCTTTTTATGCGGCTCCGAAGAAGGCTCAACTCTGTTTCCACTCCGCAGACCTCGCCGGCGGCGCAAAGAACCGCCCGCCCCGGCGGCGGCCGGAGCGGGCGGAGGGCGGGAGAGACCGTTTGATCCGGGCGGATCAGTCGGCGCGGCTGTACTTCTTCTCAATGTCCGAAATCAGCCCCACCCGCCGGGCGTGGCGTCCGCCCTCGAACTCCGTGTCAAAGAAGGTGTCCACAATCATCTTCGCCAGCTCCGTGCCCACCACCCGGGCCCCCATGGCGATGATGTTGGCGTTGTTGTGCAGCGCCGCCATGCGGGCGGAGTAGGGCTCGCTGCACACCGCCGCCCGGATGCCGGGCACCTTGTTGGCGGCCAGGGAGATGCCGATGCCGGTGCCGCAGAGCAGCACGCCTTTGTCCACCTCGCCCCGGATCAGGGCCTCCGCCACCGCCTGGCCCTTGTCGGGGTAGTCCACCCTCTCGGCGGGGTCCATGGCCCCGAAATCCACACAGGTGAAGCCCCGCTCCGTCAGATGCTCCATCAGGGCCTTTTTCAGCTCCACGGCGGTGTGGTCACAGCCAAAACCGATTTTCATAGAAACGTCCTCCTTGCGTCAGATGGAATTCCATCCGCTTTTCCAGGTTACGGCGTATCCTGCGCAGGCAGGGCGCCGCGCTTCCTCCAGCCGGAAGTGAACCGGCCAAAGGCGGCGGATATTTTATTTTACCACAGCTCTCCCGGAACTTTCCACCGGTTCGCCCTGGCAGGTTCTGTACAAAATTTCTATCCTGTTTTGGCAATCCTGCATAGGAACGGACCTGTATGCCCGCCCGGGACGGCACGCCTGTCTCGCAAATTTGATCTGTAGGGCACAATGACCCCGGCCAGCCTCTCTTGGCCCGTTGGGCCAATGCACCTCCTCGCGCCCTGCAAAACAGGTCCGGGGCTTGCAGGACGCGCTGTTTTCGTGTAGTGTATCAGGTGTAGAGTACCGGGGACCGGCGGGTCCCCGCAGAGCCACAGGAGGACCTATGAGACGAACTGTCGGATTGTTTGCAGCGGCGCTTTGCCTGCTGCTGAGCGCCTGCGGCGGCGGGGAGGCCGCCATCTCCGCGGAGGCGGAGACCGCCTGCACGCCATCGGAGCTGATGGAGGCCGTGAAGCAGCGCCTGGCGCAGACGGAGACGCTGCCGGCCCTGGAGTCTTTGACTCCGGAGGACGAGGGCTTCGGGGAGTACCTGACTGCCTACTATCAGCTGGCCCCGGAGGAGGTGGCAGACGGAATCCTCTGCTGTGCCTCCGGCACGGAGGCCGTGGAGCTGGCCATTCTGCACCTCACGGAGGAGGCGGACATGGAGGCGGCGGAGACGGCCCTGCTGGCCTATCAGGAACACAGGGCCGGGGACTTCACCGGGTACCTGCCGGAGCAGGCGGCGCTGGTGGAGGAGGGCCTGGTGGTGCTCCAGGGCCGCTGGGCGGCGCTGCTGCTGTGCCCCGCGCCGGAGGCGGCCCGGGAGGAGCTTCTGCGGTATTTCGGTCCGGACGCCCCACCGCCTCCGGCGGCTGCGGAGCCGGTTCCCGGGGAGCCCCTGCCCCAGACGCCCGCCCCTCCCGAACAAACGCCGGAGACACCCCGGAGCCCGGAGGCGCCGGAGGAGCTCCCCGCCTCCGCCCCGGCGGAGCCCTCTGCCGCCCCGGAGGCGCCGCAGCCCCCGGAGCCGGCGGCGCAGGAGACCCCTCCCTCTCAGCCCGCCGGGGACTACGACCGCGAGGCGGTGCTGGCGGCCTGGCGCAGCGGCGACGCCAGCGGCCTGTCCGGGAAGAGCCAGGCGGTGCTGGAGGCTGCAAGGGCCGCCCTGGATGAGGCGGTCACCGGGGAGATGAACGAATACGAAAAGGAGCTGGCCATCCATGACTGGATGCTGGCGTGGGGACAGTATGACCACGGGACGCTGAGCCATCTTCCCCAGGAGCAGGCCGGCCAGGACAACGACAACCCCTACGGCTTTCTGGTGGAGAAGACGGGCATCTGCCTGGGCTACGCCTCCACCTTCCAGCTCTTCATGGATCTCTTGGGCGTGGAGTGCATCACGGTGGAGGGCACCGCCCACAGCGGCACTGCGGACCACGCGTGGAACCTGGTACAGCTGGACGGGGCGTGGTACGGGGTGGACGTGACCTGGGACGACCCCTCCACAAAGATCCCGGTCTCAGAGGAGACGGCGCACCGGTATTTCAATGTGACCAGCGCCTTTTTGCGGGACAATGACCACCAGTGGGAGGAGGACGGCGTACCGGAGGCCACCGGGACGGTGTGGGGGTGGCAGCCATGAAGATGGCTGGTGCTTTGCACCCCCCATTTTCTCTTTTTCTGTGACGCAGAAAAAGAGAAAACGGGCCGTGCACGGTCCAAAAGAGAAAAAGACGCTGGTGGCGAGAATTTGACCCCTGGTCAAATTTCGCCAATGCGGGAGTTGTCCCCGCCCGGCTTGGGCAGAGACTTGGTGGCCCCTGCCGGCGCGCGCCGGACCCAGGTCCTTGTAGAACCCTTTCCCCGCGTGAAGAGACTTCCGGCGGAGGCTGTTGGGTGCTTATCGAACGGTCTCTACTCCTAATTCCGCGCTTTCCGCTTCGCTAAGCGCTCCCCTGGCCTTTCGTAGGGGCGATGTCCTCATCGCCCGTTCCTGGAAAGCTGTCCGAACAACCCCATTCGTAGGGCGCGACGACTCGGCGCGCCGTTCCCCCCTTCTCCGTCTTCCGTGAGGCGCGAGGTGGCGCATTAACCCAACAGGCCAAGAGAGGCTGGCCTGGGCCACGACCCGGCGCATCGCTCCGGGGGCCTTCCCCCTGATTCTGGCCCCTGATGCTGGTCAAGCCGCCTCCTTGCCTCTCCCTCCGGGAGAGGTGGCGCCGCCGCAGGCGGTGACGGAGAGGGTCATCCCTCCAAAGCCTGATCCCCTGGCTTGGCATCCCCCGGAGCCTCCGGCTCTTTATAGGCCGGAGAGATCAAAGGCGGGCGTGTACTCCTCCCTGGCGGAGGTCCGCTCCTGGGTGTAGCCGTCGGTGATCCCGCAGTTTGTAAGATACGCCGCCGCGGCGCGGTACTCCGCCGCCGTCACCGGCCGGCTCAGCTTTCCGACGGCCCCCGGCTGAGGCGTGTACTGGCTCATGAGGGAGAACAGCACCTCGCCGGGCCGGAAGGTCTCCGCCACCCAATCAATGCAGCGCCGGGTGTTCTCCAGCTCCCCCGGCAGCACCAGGTGCCGGATCAGCACGCCGGACACCAGCTGCCCGTTCTCCATCCGATAGGGCCCCCGCTGGCGGAACATCTCCCGGATGGCCGCCGCGGCGCACTGGAAGTAGTCCTCCGGGGCGCCGCAGGCCCGGGCCGTCCCGGGCAGGGCGTATTTCAAATCCGGCAGATATCCCTGCACCTTCCCCTCCAGCAGCCGCAGCGTCTCCACCTTTTCATAGCCCCCGCAGTTCCATACCACCGGCACCGGCCAGGGCTCCTCTCCCAGGGCCTCCAGAATGGCCGGGGTGAAGTGGGTGGGGGTCACCAGATCCAGACACGACGCCCCCTGGGCGATCAGCTCCCAAAAGATCTCCCGCAGGCGCTCCGGAGCCACTGGCTTTCCGGTCTGCCCCCGGGAGATCGTTCCATTCTGGCAGTACACGCACCGGAGATTGCAGCCGGAGAAGAACACCGCCCCGGCGCCCTTCTCTCCCACAAGGCACGGCTCCTCCCACTTATGAAGGCAGGCCAGGGCGGCCACGGGGGTGGCGGGCATGGCGCAGACGCCGCCGGCGCGGGTCTCCGTCCGCTCCGCGCCGCACTCTCTCGGGCACAGGCGGCAGATCATGGGGCATCCCCCTCTCCGCCATCGGACTCCGGCGTCTCCGGCTCCTGGGGGAAGGGCCACATGTCCGTGTTCTCGGGGCTCAGGAGCCCCGCGGCGTCGATGGTCATCTTCTGGCAGCGCTCACAGTACCAGGCGGTCTTATAGGCGGCGATTCCCCCCTCGTTGTCCACCCGCAGACGCCGCTCCCGGCTCTCCCTGGGCGGGCCGATCCAGGCGGCCCGGGTGGTCATCCGCCCCGGCGTCCAGACAATGCCGCCCCGGCCGGTGGCGAGATACCCCCGCTCCATGTCCTGTCCGCACCAGGGGCACTTCTCCGGAGGCTCCGCCGCCTGGGCGGCCTCCCTGGCGGCGGCGTCGGCCTTTCGCTTTTCATTCCAGTCCCGCAGGGTGTCCAGAGGGTTCTCCATAGGCTCCCGCTCCCGCCGGGCCCGCTCCCTGGCGGGGTCCATGTCCCAGGGGTCCTCGCTTTTGTTCCAAAAGGCCATCAGGGTTTCTCCTCCTCGTCCGTCCCGTCCTCCACGACCTCGTAGTCCACCGTCACCACCGGCCCCTCAAAGTCGGGGTCCTGCCGCTTCCGGGCGGACCGCTGCCACAGAAATACCAGCAGCGCCGCCACAATCAGAAAGGGCAGCACCCGCGCCAGCGTCATCACCAGGGCCAGAACAATTCTCAGCACCGCCATCTATCCGTCCTCCTCCAGCAGTTTCCCGGCCTCCTCATAGTACCGGGCGAAGGCCGAGGGCACCGCGTGCTCCGCCAGGGCCGGCCCGTCCGCCCACAAAAACTCCTCCGGCCCCGTCCCGGAGACCTCCAGGATGTAGCCGGTCATCTGCCACTCCACATGGGTAAAGATGTGCCTTGCCGTCAGCTTCTTCCGCCACGCCCGGATCTCCAGCCCCCAGTCCGCCGCCGCCCGCCCGGCGGCGGTCTCGTCCAGGGCGCCCTCCACGTTGGGAAACTCCCACAGCCCCGCCAGAAGCCCGGACGCCGGACGCCGGCGCAGGGCCACCCGGCCCTGGCGCAGCAGCAAAAACACGGTCTTCTCCTCCCTGCGCCGCTCCTTTTTGGGGGCCTTCACCGGCAGATTCTCCGCCGTGCCCAGGCGGCGGCCCAGGCAGAGGGCCGAGACGGGACACTCCCCGCATTTCGGCGGGCCGTTCGGCACGCAGACCAGGGCCCCCAGCTCCATCACCGCCTGGTTGAACAGGCGGATCTCCCCGGCCTCCTGCGGCATGACCGCCTGGAGCGCCGCCCGGACGGCCCGCCGGGTCTTTGCGTCCAGGATGTCGTCGTGGCAGTCGGTGAGGCGGCTGACCACCCGCAAAACGTTGCCGTCCACCGCCGCCTCCCGCCGCCCGAAGGACGCCGAGGCAATGGCGCTGGCGGTGTAGTCCCCCACGCCGGGCAGGGCCAGGAGCCCTTCGTAGGTGTCCGGAAAGCCGCCCCGCTCCACCACGAGCCGGGCCGCCCTCTGGAGATTCCGGGCCCGGCTGTAGTAGCCCAGGCCCTCCCACAGCTTCATCAGCTGTTCCTCAGGGGCGGCGGCCAGTGCTTCCACCGTGGGAAAAGCCGCGAGAAAGCGGGCATAATACCCCAGGACCGCTGCGACGCGGGTCTGCTGGAGCATGATCTCCGAGACCCAGATCCGATAGGGGTCCGCGGTGTGCCGCCAGGGCAGGTCCCGGGCATGGGTTCGGAACCAGGCCAGCAGGGGGGCGGGCAGTGCTGACAGCACCTGTTCATTTGTCAACTGTCTCTTTTCCATGGGGGAATTATACCATAACGCCACGAAAAAGAAAACCCGTATGCGGGTATCGTGAGTTTTCACCGCACATTTTATATTGTCCGCATTTTCACGAGACGCCGTAGGGGCGATGTCCTCATCGCCCGTCCCCCGGGAGATCCGGTGTTTCCTAAAAACAGGCGATGAGGACATCGCCCCTACAATTCTATCGTGATGCACGGGGAAACGGGCCGGCGATAAACTCTGCCATTCGGCTACTCCCCGGGTACCGACCGGCAGGTGGGAGATATTTTTCAAGATCCCCTTGACATTCCCCCTTGTGGAAGGTGTACCATCATCCCAGCAAGACACAGGAAAGGCGGGTGAGGCGGCTGAAAATCAACGAGGTGGAGGCCCTGGTGGGCATCACAAAAAAGAACATCCGCTTCTACGAGTCCGAGGGACTGCTGACGCCCCGGCGCAACAGCGAAAACGGCTACCGGGACTACGGCGAGGCGGAGGTGGCGGTCCTGCGGCAGATCAAGCTCCTGCGGAAGCTGGGCGTGCCCCTGGAGGAGATCCGGCAGATGCAGAGCGGGGCCCACACCGTGGGGGACGGCATGCGGCGGCATCTCGTAACGCTGGAGCGGGACCGGGAGAACCTGGCCCAGGCCATCCGGCTGTGCGGCGAGCTGACCGGCTGCGGACAGCGGCTGGAGGACCTGGACGCGGAAGCCCTCCTCGGCCGCATGGAGACCCTGGAGCAGGAGGGCACTACCTTCCAGAACAAGCAGCGCTCCGACATCCGCATCCGGTACGTGGCCCCGCTGGTCATCGCCGGGACCATGACGGCGCTGCTGGCGGGCCTCATGGCCCTTTTGGTCTGGGTCTTCTGGCTGGACCCCGTGGACGGGCTGCCCCTGCCGCTGCTGCTGATCGGTCTGGCCCTGCTGGCGCTGGTGGCCGGGGGGATTCTGGCGGCCCTGATCCAGCGGATGCGGGAGATCGGAAGAGGAGAGATTGACGATGCGAAAAACTACTAGGAAGAAGATCGCCCCCATTGTGATGGCGGTGCTGGTGATCGCCTATGTGGCGCCGCTGATGGGAATCGTGCTGTGGGCCATGGGCCTGTGGAGCGGCGGGGAGGTCGTGAACGTCAAGTTCCCCCTGCTGTGCTGGCTGATTCTGGGCGGCGCAGTGATCGCAGGGGTGCTCAAGGCCCTGCGGGAGCGGCTGCGGGAGATCGACGGAGGGGAGGAAGAGGATGCCAGTCAATATTGAAGAGCGCAAACGGCGATACCGCCGCCAGGCGGTGCTGGGCGTGGTCTTTTTCGGCCTTTTGATGCTGGCCTGCGGGGGGTGCTTTGGCGCGCTGTGCCTGATCCCGGACCTGCCGGGGTGGCTTCTGTGGCTGTTTGCAATTCTGGGCGCCTTCTGCGCCGCACTGATGATCCCGGCACTGGTGGTGCTGAGACAGCGATTTCAGGAGATTGAAGGAGGAGAATTAGATGCTGCTGCTGAATATTGACTATATCCCCGGGGGCCAGGAGTTCGAGGCCCTGGGCATCGCAAAGGGCACGGTGGTCCAGTCCAAAAACTTCGGCAAGGACTTCATGGCGGGCATGAAGACCCTGGTGGGCGGTGAGATCGTGGGCTACACGGAGATGCTGACGGAGGCCCGGCAGATCGCCACCAAGCGCATGGTGGACGAGGCGGAGCGGCTGGGGGCCGACGCGGTGCTGAATGTCCGCTACGGCTCCTCCTCCGTGATGCAGGGGGCCGCCGAGGTCATCGCCTACGGCACGGCGGTGCGGTTCAAATGAGCCGCGCCGTCTTCCTGGGCCACAGCGGCTTTCTCATCGAGCTGCCCTCGGTGACGCTGCTGTTTGACTGGACGGAGGGGGAGCTGCCGGAACTGCGGCGGGATGTGCCCCTGTACGTCTTTGCAAGCCACGCCCACCCGGACCACTTCGACCCCAAGATCTTCGCCCTGGACCCATGGAAGAACAAGGTCCTAAGTGAGGACGGCGATAACCGGGATGTCTACTTCCTGCTGGGCCACGGCATCTCCCTGGACACTCGCCGCCGCCGGCGCTGGGGCATCTCCCCGGAGACGGCGGGAAAGGCCCGGGTGCGAAAGGGCGGCCAGACCCTCTCCCTGCCCCGGGCGGAGATCGAGACCCTGTCCTCCACCGACGAGGGCGTGGCCTTCCTGGTGACGGCGGACGGGAGGACCCTCTTCCACGCCGGGGACCTGAACTGGTGGCACTGGGAGGGGGAGGACCCGGCCTGGAACCGGAACATGGAGGTGAACTTCAAGCGGTACACGGAGCCTCTGGCGGGGCGGAAAATCGACCTGGCCATGCTGCCCCTGGACCCCCGGCTGGGGGAGGACGGCTTCCGGGGCCCGGCCCACATTCTCGCGGCGGCGGACATCGCCCGCTTCCTTCCCATGCACCAGTGGGGGGACTTTTCTTTCACGAGAAAGTTTTTGACTCAATACCCCCAATACCGGGAACAGACCCTGGAAATCACCGCGCCGGGGCAGGTTTTCCCCCTTCCGTAAGGTCGACCTTTCCCGGCCGCATCCCTTGCCGCCCAGGGGCTTGTGGGGAAAAAGAGGTCGAATTTTGCGCAGATTGGCGCCGAAAAACGGCGCCGCTCTGCGCTTTTTCCCTCTCTGTGGGACGTTTTGGGGAATTTCCGCACTTTTCCCTTCCTGCATAGTTGACATAAGGGTGTGGAAAACTCTGTGGAGAATGGGTAAAACCCCGTCAGGAGAGGGGATGCGGCCCACCAGGCCATCCGGTGTGGTTTGTTTGCGTAACAACTATTTCCCAAAAAACGGGGAAGAAGGGAGGCGCCGCGGCAAACCCTTGAATTCGCGCCGGGGATGTGGTATAGTTAAAAGCTGGCATTTTACTGCTGTTTCCGCAGGGCGGACACCTGGGTCCATCCGGAGTCGGGCCCCTGCGTTCAAATCATTCTGGGAACCTTTTCCCGCGGAGGAACTATGGCCACGAAGAAACTGGAATACGGCAACGACAGCATCTCATCCTTAAAAGGCGCGGACCGGGTACGGAAGCGGCCCGGTGTCATTTTCGGCTCCGACGGCCTGGACGGCTGTGAGCACGCGGTGTTTGAGATCCTCTCCAACTCCATTGACGAGGCCCGGGAGGGCCACGGCCGGCTGATTACCCTCACCCGCTTTGCCGACGGCTCCATTCAGGTGGAGGACGCCGGCCGGGGGTGCCCCGTGGACTGGAACGAGAAGGAGCAGCGCTACAACTGGGAGCTGGTGTACTGCGAGCTCTACGCCGGCGGCAAGTACGACAACCTCACCGGGGACAACTACGAGTTCTCCCTGGGTCTCAACGGCCTGGGCGCCTGCGCCACCCAGTACGCCTCCCGGTACATGGACGTCACCGTCTGGCGGGACGGGTT
>JAHZBA010000043.1 GCA_019423635.1 Clostridiales bacterium | reverse complement strand
GGTTGACGGACGGTCCCTGCTTCTCTTTCCGCGCTTTCCGCTTCGCTAAGCGCTGCCCTGGCATTTCGTAGGGCGCGACGACTCGGCGCGCCGCTCTGCGGGCCTGGATGACAACCCGGCGCACCGCTCCGCTGGGCCTGCTCCTCAATCAGGCCTTTCCCTTGCCTCTCCCTTTGGGAGAGGTGGCGCCGCCGCAGGCGGTGACGGAGAGGGTTCTCCCGCCTCAACTGCCAAGCCCCGATCAACCCTGCAAATCATCTGCCCCTCCGTAGGGCGCGAGGAGGTGAATTGGCCCAACGGGCCAAGAGAGGCCGGCCTGGGCCACGACCTCGACACCCCTTCAATCTCCCTTCCCTCTCCAGGTGGGGTCATCCGTGATCCCCAGGAGGTAATCTGTAGAGACATGGAAAAACTCCGCCAGCAGAACCAGCTTTTCAATGGTAGTTCCACGGCCTCCGCTCTCCAACATACTGATGGATTTGTGTGTCAGCCCTAAAATATCCCCCAGCTGCTGCTGACTAAGCTGGGCTTCTTTGCGGAGCTGATACACCCGCTCTTTCAACAATATTACAGTTTTCATAAAATACACCTTGACATGTACCTTTAAGAAGAGTATACTCCACTTAAAGGTACAATTCAATGAGATCTCCCAAATTGCAAATCTCACTTTTTACGAACTGCATCACAGGGACTTCTCATGATCCCTTCTCCTGCAATTCCGCCAGCTGCTTCATCTGCTCCAGGGCATACTTCTGAAACTCCGGCTTCAAGGACCTGTATAACACCAGGGCCTCCTCCGGCGGGGCCTCCCGCCGGCTCGGATCATCCGTCACCCCCAGCAGGTAGTCCGTGGAGACATGGAAAAATTCTGCCAGGAATACCAATTTTTCAAAGGTAGTCTCCCGCCTTCCTTTCTCCATCATGCTGATTGCATTGGCTGTTACTCCAACCTCCGCCGCCAGTTCTTTCTGCTGTAGCTTCTCCCGCTTTCGGAGCTGTTGGAGCCGCTCACTAAAAAGAATCATATTCCTCATAAATCCTCTTGACATTACACCGTTCGTTTATTATAATATATATTACTACACGAACAGTTATTTTGAAAGGAGATTTTTTATGTTAGACATCTTATCAGCCCTCTACCACGACGACCCCATCCTCCCAGACCTACTCTGCAATCTGGATAACCCGGAGACCCCGGAGGAGCGCAAAGTCGCCGTCCAGCTCCGCGCCATCGATGAAAATGCGGCGGAGGCGCTGCGCTCCGGCATCCTCGGCCTTGCGGACAGCCAGGCCGAACACGCTTTTTATTCCGGCGTTCGCTTCGGTGCGCAGCTCATGGTCCAGCTGTTAGGGAAATTCGCATCCTGAGCCCTGCCCCAGCCGGCCCCAGGCCCCCCGGATCTCCTCCCAGGAAAACCCCCGCCGCAGCAGGGCGCTGCTCAGCCGCTGCCGCTCCTTCTGCTCCGGTTCCCGGCCCTGGAGCTTTCCGGCCAGGAAGGCGTCAATCTGCTCCGCCGCCTCCGGCAGCTCCGCCAGGGCCTCCTCCCAGAGCTCCCTGGCAATGCCCTTCTCCCGCAGCTTCTCCCGGACCCAGGCGGGGCCGTAGCCCATCCGGCCGTAGTGCCGCGCCAGCGCCGCCGCATAGTCCGCGTCGTTCAGCGCCCCGATGGCCTCCAGCCACTCCGCGGCGTAGCGGGCCTCCGCCTGGGAGGCCCCCTTCTCCTGGAGCTTTTTCTCCAGGTCGCGGCGGCTCATGGCCCGCTTGCCCACAAGGTCCGCCGCTCTCCCCTTGACATTGGAGATTCCGGCGGCCTCCTTCAATCGCTCCAGGGCCTCCGCCTCCAGCCCGTCTCCCGGCCGCAGGCCGAAGTCCAGCAGCTCCTGCTCCGTGATTTTCAGGCACGCGCCGTCCTCCAGAAAGACCAGCACCCGGCCCCGCTTGTGCCTGGAAGGCTCGATGCGCTCAATCCGCATCGTCGAAGTCTTCGGCGCTGACGTCCACCGCCCGGCCGGCGGCCCTGGCGGCAATGCGGGCCTGATTGCTCAGGAGCTTGTCAAAGTTGGCCCGGATGTCCGATTCCAGCTTCTCGGCAATCTCCGGATTCTCCGCAAGGTACTTCTTGGCGGCGTCCCGGCCCTGGCCGATGCGGGTCTCCCCCATGGAGAACCAGGACCCGGCCTTCTGCACCAGATCCAGCTTCACCCCCAGGTCGATGAGCTCCCCCAGACGGGCGATGCCCTCGCCGTACATGATGTCAAACTCCGCCTCCCGGAAGGGGGGCGCCACTTTGTTCTTCACCACCTTGGCCCGGGTGCGGCTGCCCACCACCTCGCTGCCGTTTTTCAGCGCCTCGATCCGGCGGACGTCAATGCGGACGGAGGAGTAGAATTTCAGGGCCCGGCCGCCGGTGGTGACCTCCGGGTTGCCGTACATGACGCCCACCTTCTCCCGCAGCTGGTTGATGAAGATGACGATGGTGTTGGTCTTGCCGATGGCGCCGGTGAGCTTCCGCAGCGCCTGGCTCATAAGCCGGGCCTGGAGGCCCACGTAGCTGTCGCCCATCTCGCCCTCAATCTCCGCCCGGGGCACCAGGGCCGCCACGGAGTCCACCACAATCACGTCAATGGCGCCGGAGCGGACCAGGGCCTCGGTGATCTCCAACGCCTGCTCGCCGGTGTCCGGCTGGGAGATCAGCATCTCCTCCACCTTCACGCCCAAAGCCCTTGCGTAGGTGGGGTCCAGGGCGTGCTCCGCGTCCACGAAGGCCACCTCGCCGCCCCGCTTCTGGGCCTCCGCCACCACGTGGAGGGCCAGGGTGGTCTTGCCGGAGGACTCCGGCCCGTAGATCTCCACAATCCGCCCCCTGGGAAGGCCCCCGATGCCCAGGGCCACATCCAAGGCCAGGGAGCCGGTGGGGATGTAGTCCACATTCATGCTGGTCTGGTCTCCAAAGCGCATGATGGAGCCCTTGCCGTACATCTTCTCAATCTGGGCCATGGCGGTGTCAATCGCCCGCTTCTTGTCGTCCGCCGGTGCCGCGGTGGGCAGCGGTCCCTTGTCCTTTGCCATATGTGTATCCTCCTAAATCTGTATCTCTGTTCCGCTCGTCAGCAGGTTCCCTCCGGCGCCTGCGGGATCACAATGGCGCACACAAGGTACGCCACAATCCCGCTGCAGCCCAAAAACGTAAACGCAACCCAGGCCAGACGCACCAGGGTGGGGTCCAGCCCAAAATACTCCGCAATGCCCGCGCACACGCCGTCTACCATTTTATCCCGGCTTTTATACAGCTTCTTTTCCACGGCAATCCACTCCCTTTCAAAGCTCCGTCAGCAGCGTGCCATACACCACCCGGGGAATTCCCTGCAAATCCTTTACAATCTGGACATCGCCGAAACCCTGGCCCCGCATGATCCGCAGCACCTGATCCGCCTGGCCGATGCCCACCTCCACATACAGCCGCCCGCCGGGACACAGGGCCTCCCGCCACAGCTGGGAGATGGAGCGGTAGAAGTCCAGCCCGTCCTCCCCGCCGTCCAGGGCCAGACGGGGCTCGTAATCCCGGACGGAGGGGTCCAGCCCCGCCAGATCCGCCGTGGGGATATAGGGCGGGTTGGACACGATGCACGCAAACTCCCCCAGACTCCGGTCCGGCCGCTCCCGGGCGTCGGTGCGGATGGGCACCACCCGGCCGGAGAGGCCGCTGCGGCGGATGTTCTGGCGGCAGATCTTCAGCGCCTCGTCGGAGATCTCCCCCAGCACCACCCGGCTCCCGGGGACCTGGGCAGCCACCGCCAGCCCCACGCAGCCGCTGCCGGCGCAGAGGTCCATCACCCGGCAGCCCTCCGGATTCTCCAGACCCCGCAGGTACGCAATGGCCTGCTCCGCCAGCACCTCCGTGTCCGGCCTCGGGATCAGCACCGCCGGGGAGATGTCCAGGGGCAGGCCGTAGAACTCCCACTCCCCGATGAGGTAGGCCACCGGCTCCCCAGCGAGATGCCGCTCCACCAGCTCCCGCACCCGCCGTTCCAGCTCCGGGGAGGCATAGAGGCTGCCGTCCCGCTGCAGCTCCTCCCGGCTCTTGCCGGTGCCGAAGCACACCAGCTCCCGGGCCTCCAGGGTGGCGGCAGTGATGCCGGAGGACCGCAGCTGCTGCCGGATATCCAAATACAAATTATTATATGTGATCGCCATAATACGCCTCGTTATTGAATTTGCCCGGGTTCCCCCGGCTCAGGAAAAACCTGGGGATTCCCGGTTCCCTCTCCGGGGGCGGGGAGAAAAAAATTCCCATCATGTTCGCCGCGGCGTGTGCGCCGATTCTGGGGTTCCAGCCCCCACACGGGCGGCAGCGGAGACCGTGGAACGGCGCGCTTCCTGTTGAGGCGTCACCACGCGTCCTTCCCCTTCTCCTCCGGCAGAACCAGCTCCAGCGCCCGGATGGCGCACTCCATCATGCCGTCGTCCGGCTCGTTGGTGGTGAAGTTCTGGAGCCAGAGGCCCGGCGCCGTCAAAATTTTAGCCAGGCCGTTGTCCTGTACATGCCGCCCCACCCAGCGGTTGAACTCATAGGTCACCCCCACCACCAGCGGCAGCAGCAGCAGATGCACCGCCGTCCGCAGCCAGACGTTGGTGATGGGCCAGATCCCAAACACCACGCTGGAGAGCAGGATGGACACAAAAATCACCACAAAGAGGAAGCTGGTGCCGCACCGGGGGTGGTGCCGGGGCTGAACGCGGACATTCTCCACCGTCAGCGGCAGCCCCGCCTCGTAGCAGAAGATGGTCTTGTGCTCCGCCCCGTGGTACTGGAACACCCGGTAGATGTCCCTCTGCCTGGAGCAGAAAATCAGGTAGATCAGGAAAATGATGACCTTCAAGACACCCTCTGTCAGATTCCGGCCCCACATGGGGAAGTTCGGAAACAGATGCAGCAGGCCTCCTGTGAGGAAGGTGGGCAGCACCATAAAGAGGAACACGCTGAGTCCCACGCCCAGCACCACCGCAACTGCCACCACGGCGCTCTCCAGCTTCTTGCTGGAGAGATGGTCCTCCATCCACTGCTCCAGCCTGGACGGCTGCGCCGCCTCCTCCTCGGGGTAGAAGTCGGCGGAGTACATCAGGGCCTTCACGCCGCTGACCATGGCCCCCAGAAAATTGACCGTTCCCCGCACCAGAGGCAGCCCCAGAACCGGATACCGGTCTTTGATGAATCTCAGCGCCTCGGTTTTCTCTACCAGATTGCCCTCCTGGTCCCGGACCACAATGGCCTGCTTCTCCGGCCCCCGCATCAAAATACCCTCAATCAGCGCCTGTCCGCCGATACTGGTGCGGAAGGCGCAGGATTTCTTCTCTTCTGCCATGAAATTTCCTTTCTGCTGCATATGATATCAGATTCTCCGCCCGAAGTCAAACAAATGTTCCATTTTATTCCGGCCCTGCGGCTTAAGGTTCCCGGCCGCCCCCGGGCTGCTTCAGCGTTCCCGCTGCAAAGCGGCCGTAGTCGTACAGTCCGTCCTCCGCGCCGTTTTTCAGGCGCTTCATGGCCCGCTGCACCGGCCAGACCAGGGACCCGTCCGGCAATCGGACGGCAATGTTGACCTCGCCCGCCGGGTCGGCGTCGTCGGTCTCCCAGACGCCTCCCAGCTGCCGGACGAACACCTGCCCCATATAGCAGCCCGCGGCAAAGAGCTTGCTCCCGGGCCTGCCGTCCGCCAGAAGGCCGCCGGGGCGGCTCTGCTCGTCGAAAAAGCGGTCCAGCTCCCGGAAGCTCTCGATGGAGCCGTCCAGGGCATAGCCGGAGGCGTTCATGTTCTCCACCAGCCACGACTCCGCCCTGGGAATGTCCTCCATCAATGTCGCCGCCGGCCTGGCCGCCGGCTTTGACACTGCTCTCTTATGCAGCTTGTCCAACAGTCCCACGGTCCTCTCCTCCTGCTCTGAACTCTGCGGCGCCGCCTTTACGAGGGCTGAATGGGCAGCCGGATGGTCACCACCGCTCCGCTGCCGCCGTCGGCGGCGTTTCCAATGAGAAACTCCCCCCCGTGGAGGCCCACGATCTCGTCGCACACCGCCAGGCCAATGCCGCTGCCCCGGGCCTTGGAGGTGCCCTTATAGAATTTCTGCTTCACATAGGGCAACTCCGCCTCCGGGATGCCGGGGCCGTAGTCCCGGACCCGAACCACCTCGGTATCCCCCTCCTGGGAGATGGAGGCGGCGATCCGTCCGCCTGCGCCGCCGTGCTTGGCGGCGTTGTCCAGCACGTTGCAAAAGACCTGTTTCAGCCGCTCCGGGTCCCCGGAGATGGGCGGCAGCTCCTCCTCCAGGGCCTCGTACTGCAATTCGATGCCCTCCTGCCGGAACAGCTCCCGGTAGGTGAAAATGGCGTCCTCAAACTCCGCCTGGAGATCCATCTGCTCCAGCTGGAGGGTGAAGCGGCCGTCCTGCATCTTGGAAAACTCCAGCAGCTCCTCCACCATGGTGGAAAGACGTCTGGACTCGTTCAAAATGATCCGGATGCCCCGGCGCAGCTGCCCGGGGTCCCCGGTGGGGTCCTCCAGGATGGTCTCTCCCCAGCCGTTGATGGCCGTCAGGGGCGTCCGCAGCTCGTGGGAGACCGAGGAGATGAACTCCGTCTGCATCTTCTCATTCTGTCCGATTTTCAGGGACATGGTGTTGATGTTGTCCACCAGCTGGCCCAGCTCGTCGGCGTAGTGCTTTTCAATCTGGAAGCCGTAGCTGCCGGCGGAGATCCGCTTGGCGGCCTCCGTCACCACCGCCACCGGCTCCACCACGCTGTTGATGAAGATGAGGTTGGCGATGATCACCATGCCCATGCACAGCAGCGCAATCAAAATCACAATCAAAATCACCAGCATGATCTGCCGGTCCACTGTCCGCAGGGCCGTGACAAACCGCAGCACCCCCACCACCCGGCCGTTGGAGGTCAGGGGATGGGAGACCGCCATGATCTTCTCCCCGGTCTCCGGGTCCCGCCCCTGGAAGGGCGCCATGCGGTTCTCCTCCTGGGCCTGACTGATATCCGCGGTGCCGGGGATAGTGCCCGCCGTCAATCCGGAGGTGGACACCTGAATCCGGCCGCTGCTGCTGATGAACTGCATCTCAATGCAGTTCTTGTCCTCAAAGGACTCGGCGGAGCGGACGGCCATCTGGTAGTAGCTGTTGTAGCCGCTGCTCATGAAGTACTCGTTGAAGGAGTTGGCCATGGCCTGGGCCCGGGTCTCCAGACCCTTTTGCATGGTGCCGTAGTAATAGCTGTAGATACCGGTGGAGAACAGCACCACCAGCAGCGCCAGCAGCAAGAGGACCGGCATGACGGTGTTGAACAGCCACCGCTGCCGCAGGCCCCGCAGCCGCAGGGCGTGCCATCCCTTTTCCCGATCCACGAAGCCGCCTCCTCTCATAAAATTTCGCTTCAGGGAGAATTTCCAGTCCTTAAAGAAGCGCCCAATGCCTCATCTTTTCAGACTCTTCCAAAATCTGTCCCTTTCCCGCCTGTCTCATCCGCTTTTCCAGTACCCCATAGCGTCGGAAACCGCTCCGATCCAGATTCGTCACGTCCGCATGCTCCAGGCACTCCATCCGCAGTAAAACATCCGCGATCCTGGTCCCGGTGAGTTTGTCCGCCGCCAGGGCAAGCGCCAGATACCGGATCGCCGAGCGGGTCAGACTCTCCAGATCGTTCAGCTGATGGAGCTCATACACTTTCAGCGCGTATAAATCCGGCATTTTTCCAAAATCCGGCAGACACTCCACAGCGGGCAGGGAGCTGAGAGACAGCTTTTTCAGCCCTGACGCCCGCTCTACAAAGGACAGGTCCCTCAGCTTCCGCATGGCTGCCAGCTCCAGGCTCTCCAGCTTCTCCGTCAACAGTGCCGCAAGGCTCTCGTGGAAGGAGCGGCCAACCGTCAGATTTACCAACGGCAGCCCCCGCACTCCGGAGAAGTCCACCGGAGCGGACGGGTACATGGTCAAAGACCGCAGCTCTTTCAGGCAGGAGATCCCATCCAGATTAGCAAACTCCCCCTGCAAAAACAACTGTGTCACCTGGGGATACGATGCCAACAGCTCCAGATTCGCCTGTTTGTTTCCGGAGTATATCCGCAAATAGGAGACCTTTTCCGAAGGGATGCCCTCCAAATCTACGGATGTCTCCCGTTTTCCAATCCGGATCGTTCCCACAACATCTCCCGCAGACATTGGAAAAACCTCTCCTTTCGCTCAGAACCCCCACTTGTACCCGTAGCCCCAGACAGTGGTGATATACACCGGGTTCTGCACGCTGGTTTCCCACGGCGCTCCGCGCCGCGGGAGCCCTTTTTCTCTGATCTGCTCGGCGGAAGTGAATTCCGCCTGCGCCGGGGGCTTTGCCTCCGGCAAATCCCCCACGCGCCTGACGGCGCGCCCCGCTCTGCGGGGCCCCGGACAACGTGCGGGGCCCTCTCTCAGAACCCCCACTTGTACCCGTAGCCCCAGACCGTGGTGATATACACCGGGTTCTGCACGTTGTCCTCAATCTTCAGCCGCAGGCGGCGGATGTTCACGTCCACAATTTTCAGCTCGCCGAAGTAGTCCCGGCCCCACACCCGGTCTAAAATCTCCTCCCGGGACAGCGCCTTGCCGGGGTTCTCCATCAGCACCCGCATGATGGAGTACTCCACCTGGGTCAGCTTGATCCGCTGGCCGTTCTTCTCCAGCGTTCGATTGCGGATATTCAGCAGGAAGGGGTCCTGCCGGATCTCCCCCACCTGCACCGGGTCCTCCCCGCCGGCCCGGCGGAACAATGCGTCCACCCGGGCGGTGAGCTCCGCCGGGGAGAAGGGCTTGGTCACATAGTCGTCGGCGCCGGTCATGAGGCCCGTCACCTTGTCCATCTCCTGGGAGCGGGCGGTGAGCATGATGATGCCGATCTTGGTATTGGTGGCCCGAATCCGCCGGCAGACCTCGAAGCCGTCGATGCCCGGCAGCATGATGTCCAGCAGGGCCACGGTGGTGTCCGGGTTCTCCGCCAGGCGCTCCAGGCCCTCCTCGCCGGTCTCCGCCTCAATGACGTCGTAGCCGGCCCGGCGCAGATTGATGACAATAAAACTGCGGATGCTGGTCTCGTCCTCCAACACCAAAACCTTTTTCATCGCCGCGATCCTCCCTTTTCCAAATCCGTTCTCTCCTCTGTCTGCGCCGCAGATGCAGGCCGGTTCCGCAAAGCGGCCCGCCGCTTTTTCGTATCCGTCAGTAGTCCCCTGCGCTCCATTCGGCGGCCACCAGGCTGAAGGCCTCCCGGACCTCGTCCGCGCTCATGCCGTACTGCCAGGCCTCATTGGCCTCCAGCAGCTCCCCGGTGTAGATGGTCTCCCCCTGGCGGCCCAGCAGGAAGCGGCTGCCCCGGACCGCCCGGGTCTCCCGGTTGGGTCCGGTGATGGCGGTGATCCGCAGGAAGGGCGTCCCCGCCCGGCCGTCCTCCAGCAGTGAGAAGGTCACGGCGGACTCATCCAGGGAGGCCGACCGGCCAATCCAGATCCGGTCCACCCATGCCTCCGGCAGCCGCAGATACCACCCGTCCTCGGTGCTGTGGTACGTCCGCAGCGCCAGCTGAGACTGCCCGGCGCCGTCATAGCGGTACCACTCCACCCACTGGCAGAAGAGATTCTCCTCTCCCGGCGCATAGCGCCGCACGGCGGCGGGCACCTCCGTCAGGCCGTCGCCGTTGATGTCCCCGGGATACAGCGTGCAGAAGGGCGCCACCACGCCGGAGACCCCGGTGAGGTTGGAGAGGGCAATGTTCGTCAGCTCTCCGCCGTTGGCCGTTCCGCCGCTGCGCACGGCCAGGATGTCCGTGACGGCCCGGACGTCGTCCGTCACGCCGGTGACAAACAGCGCCGGGCTCTCCCCCTCCAGCTTCCCCTGGCTCACCCGGCCCTGCTGGTTCAGCTCCGCCATGGTGACGGAGAGCCGGGCGGCGGACTGGCTGGAGAGGCTGCCGTCCGGCTGCCAGACATAGTAATCGGCGACGCCGTCGCCCTCCTCGTCGGCGTGGAGAATCACCAGCTCCTGCAGCTGGTCCTGGTTCAGGTCCGCCGTGATGTATTTCACGTACTCCCGCCGCACCAGCAGCTCCGCGCCCCCATGGCGCAGGGAGTAGACCTCCAGCACCTGCAGCTCGGCGGTGGCCTTCCAGCCCACCAGCAGCTCCAGCTTTCCGTCGCCGTCCAGGTCCGTATAGGCGATGCTGTAGACGCCGGTGCCGCTGCCCTCAATCAGCTCCGTCTGAACGTAGCTGTCTCCGTCGGCGGAAAAAATGTAGATTTTCAGGGGCTTCTCCTCAGAGGCATTGCGGAAGAAGGCCACCGCCTCCTCCCGTCCGTCGCCGTCCAGATCCACCAGCTGCACCGACTGGATGTTGACGCCGGAGGTGGGGGCCGCGTACTCCGCGCCGCTTTCCAGAATGGCGCTGAGACGGGTGTTCAGCTCCGTGTACTTGGCCGGCAGCGTGGGCAGGGCGTACAGCTCCTCCGGGCTCAAGGTCAGACGCGGCAAAGAGCAGCCGGAGAGGAGCGACGCCGCAAACAGCAGCCCCGCCAGCGCCAGACCCCTCCAGAACCGTCCCATGGCCGTCCCTCCTAAAGCGCATAACATAACGTGTATCATTATACCACATGGTTCCCGATTTGTGTAGACTTTGTGTAAAAAAAGAAAATCGCCGCCCCCGGCGGGTCAAAAAGCGCCCAGGGGCACGCAAAAGGGGCGGCCGGTCCGTTTCGGACCGGCCGCCCCGCGTCAGCGAACAGAGGGATGGCGGACAACGCAGCTCCCCACAAGATCCGGATCTCCCCTTGGACGGGCGGATGATATCCGCCCCTACGTGTCCCCGCAAGGAAGACGGGCGGATGATATCCGCCCCGCCGTGAAGCTCCGCCGGCAGGACGCTCCGGATTACAGCGTCAGGGAGGGCGCGCTGTAGACGCGGGCCGCCAGCTCGCTGTTGAGCATGTACAGGCTCTTGGGATCGGAGCCGAACAGCTCCATCTTGGAGATCAGGTCGTTGGCGTTGGTCTCCTCCTCTCCCTGCTCCTTCACGAACCAGTCCAGGAACTGCATGGTCCGGAAGTCCTTCACGGCGTAGGCCGCGGCATAGATCTCGTTGATGAGGCCGGTGACATAGAGCTCATGCTCCAGCCCCGCCTTCAGCACGGCCATGTCGCTGTCCAGGGCCTTGTCGGGCTTGCCGATGGCCTCCAGGGTCACCTTCTCGTTGTTGTTCTGCAGGTACTGATAGAAGAGCATCGCGTGGTCCCGCTCCTCCTGGGCCTGGATCTTGTACCAGTTGGCAAAGCCGTCCAGGCCGCGGGCCTCAAAGTAGTTGGAGAAGTCCAGATACAGGTAGGCGGAGTAGAACTCCTTGTTGACCTGCTCGTTCAGCAGGCGGGAAACAGTTTCATTCAGCATGGCAAACGCTCCTTTCTGATTTCACTTGATTTTACCTCTCTCTCCATTTTCTGTCTACCGTCAAAACGCTGATCCTTTCCCTCGAATTCTGTCGTCTTTTCCCCTGTCCCCTCTCTGCCGCCCTCCGCCGCGAGGACCCCCGCCCCGGGCTTCCCGTGCGCCGCGGAGTGATTTTTCCAGTTGAGTGAATCGTTTTCCTCCGATCTTTACTTTCTATATTGACAGAAAAGCCGGACCTTGATATCATCATGGCAGCAGACCCCGGCCTCTGCGGGGCCGTACCTTACGCAGTATGAAACTTTTGGAAGGAGCGCGAAGAGTTATGGAAAAGCAAGTCAAACGGATCGGCGTGCTGACCAGCGGAGGGGACGCCCCCGGCATGAACGCCGCCGTCCGGGCCACGGTGCGGACCGCCGGCCGTCTGGGGATCGAGTGCATCGGCATCCGCCGGGGCTGGCACGGCCTCATCAACAGCGATTTTGTCCGCCTGGACGCCCTCAGCGTCAGCCACATCATCAACAAGGGCGGCACCATGCTCTACACCGCACGCAGCATGGAGTTCATGGAGCCCTCCGGCCGGGAGCGGGCGCTGACCACCTGCAAGCTGCTGGGTCTGGACGGCATCGTGGCCATCGGCGGCGACGGCACGTTCCGGGGCGCCCTGGCCCTGTCCCGCCAGGCGGCGGAGGCCGGCCTGGACCTGCAGGTGGTGGGCGTTCCCGCCACCATTGACAACGACATCGGCTGCTCCCACTACACCATCGGCTTCGACACCGCCTGCAACACCGCCGTGGAGTGCATCGACAAGCTCCGGGACACCATGCAGTCCCATGAGCGCTGCTCCCTGGTAGAGGTCATGGGCCGCCGGGCCGGGTATCTGGCTTTGTATGTGGGCATCGCCGTAGGCGCCACCGCCGTGCTGATTCCGGAGCACGAGGTGGACTTCCAGCGGGACGTCATTGAAAAGATCCGCCGGGCCCGTCTGGCCGGCAGCACCCATTACATGATCGTGGTGGCGGAGGGCGCCGGCAGCGCCATGGAGTACGCCGAGCGCATCCGGGCGGAGATCGGCATGGACCCCCGGGTCACCGTGCTGGGCCATATCCAGCGGGGCGGCGCCCCCAGCGCCAGGGACCGGGAGAGCGCCAGCCGCATGGCCTACTCGGCGGTCAAGGTTCTGGCCGCGCGCAAGGGCAACCGCATCATCTCCATCCAGTCCGGCCAGATCGTGGATCTGGATATGGAGGAGGCCCTGCAGATGACCAAGCAGTTCCAGATGGACCGCTATCAGATTCTGGAGGACCTGTCCATCACCCAGGGTCCGTGACGCCGCTTTTCCGCTGTTTTTAAAGAGTCCGCACCCCATGGGTGCGGACTCTTTTCCGTTTCAGCTCGTTTCGGCAGCGGCGGGGAGCTCCCCCGCGGCGTTCCCGCGGTGCTCCGCCGCAGGCGCAGCACCAGGTCCGGAGGAAATCTCCTCCCGGCCGCTCTCCCCGCTCACTCCGCCATGGGGCGGGGACGGCGGCGCTTCCAGATGGAGGGCGCAAACAGCAGCAGCATGGGGAAGATCTCCAGCCGGCCCGCCAGCATGTCAAAGGACAGCAGCAGCTTCCCCGCCGGAGAGAAGGGTGCGAAATTGCCCATGGGGCCTACGACCTCCAGGCCCGGCCCGATGTTGTTGAAGCAGGCGATCACCGCCGTGACCGTGGAGATCAGATCCAGCCCCTCCAGAGACAGCAGCAGGCAGGACCCCACAAACAAAAAGAGATACACCGCCAGATACTGATATGCCCCCCGCACCGTCTGCTCCGCCAGGGGCCGGCCCTCAAAGCGGACCGTGGACACGGCGTTGGGGTGCAGCATTTTCTTCATGTCCGCCAGGGACGCCTTCACCAGGATAATCACACGCCCCACCTTCAATCCGCCGCCGGTGGACCCGGCGCAGCCGCCGATGAACATCACCACCAGAAGAATGCTCTTGGAAAAGCTGGGCCAGAGGTTGAAGTCCGCTGTGGCAAAGCCGGTGGTGGTGATGATGGAGGAGACCTGGAAAAAGGCGTGGCGCAGGCTGACGGCCGCCGAGCCGTACATCTGGTAGATATTCACGGCGATGGCCAGCACCGAGGCCGTCACAATCAGCAGGTAGGTGCGAAGCTCCTCGGAGTGCAGAACCTCCCGGAACCGCCGGATCAGCAGGAAGTAGTAGAGGTTGAAGTTGATGCCGAAGAGCAGCATGAACACCCCGATGACGATCTCAAGATACGCGCTCTGATAGGCCCCCACACTGAGCCCCCGGCTGCTGAAGCCGCCGGTGCCGGCGGTGCCGAAGGCGTGAATCAGCGCGTCAAAGAGGTCCATCCCTCCCAGAAGCAGCAGCACCGTCTCCACCAGGGTCAGCACCAGGTAGATCCCGTAGAGGATCTTGGCGGTGTCCCCCATGCGGCTTACAAGCTTGCCGGAGGTGGGCCCCGGCACCTCCGCCCGCATCAGGTGCATCCCATGGCCGTCGGTCATGGGGAGAATCGCCATCACAAACACCAGAACGCCCATGCCGCCCACCCAATGGGTGAAGCTGCGCCACATGAGGCAGGCCCGGCTCATGGCCTCCACGTCCGTCAAAATGCTGGCGCCGGTGGTGGTGAAGCCGGAGACCGTCTCAAAAAAGGCGTCCACATAGCTGGGGATATCCCCGGAGAGGACGAAGGGCAGCGCTCCGAAAGCGGACATCCCCAGCCAGGCCAGGGCCACCACCGCGAAGCCGTCCCGGGCGTAGAGGCTTGTCCGCTGAGGCCTCCGGAAGCCCAGAAGCAGTCCCAGGGCCCCCGCCCCCAGAGCCGCCAGCAGGAAGGGCACAGGGCTCTCCCGGTAGAGCAGCGCCGTCGCCGCGGGCAGCGCCAGCAGCGCCGCCTCCGTCAGGAGAATCCGGCTGATGACAAACCCGATCATTTGATAGTTCAAGAGCCCACCCCGCCTTTACGCAAAGATGTCGTCGATGTCCTGCAGTGTGGTATCCGTGGTCACCACAATCACATCGTCCCCGGCCTCCAGCATGTCGCCGCCGGAGGGAATCACGATGCGGCCGTTGCGCCGGACGATGCCCGCCAGCAGGATGCCGCTCTTGAGCCGCAGGTTCTTCAGCGGCACGCCGATGGCCGGCAGGTTCTCCGCCACGCTGAACTCCAGGGCCTCCACCGCCCCGTCCACCAGACGGTGGAGGGTCTTGATCTTGGCGCCGGAGGCGCTCTCCATGGCCCGGACGTACTGGACAATCAGCTCCGTGGTGACGGTCCGGGCGGAGATCACGCTGTCAATCATCTCCTGGGCGGACACCAGGTCCACCAGGGACTTGCGGTTGATCTTGGCCACCACCTTGCAACTGTCCCCGGACTGCCGGGAGGCGCTCATGGCCATGAGGATGTTGGCCTCGTCAATGCCCGTGATGGCCACAAAGGCGTCGGTCTGCTCAATGCCCTCCTCGTGGAGCAGGTCGCTGTCGGTGCCGTCGCCCTTGATGACCAGGGCCTTGGGCAGCCGCTCGCTGATCTGGACGCAGCGCCGCTCGTCCTTGTCGATGATCTTCACGCTCATCCCCATCTCCAGCAGCTGGGAGGTCAGGTAGTAGCAGATCTTGCTGGCGCCCACCACCATGACCGAGGACGCCCTGTTCCGGAACACCCCCAGGTGCCGGAAGAACTGCCCCAGCTGCTGGGGCGAGGAGGTGAGATAGATCTTGTCCCCGGACTGCAGCGCAAAGTCACCGGAGGGGATGATGGTCTTCTCCCGCCGGGCCACGGCGCAGATCAGCACCCGCACCTGGACGTTCTGATAGAGGTCCGAAAGCCGCATCCCATGGAGGGCGGACTTCTCCGGCAGGCGGTACTCCACCAGCTCCAGCCGGCCCTTGGAGAAGGACTCGATCTTCATGGCGGCGGGAAAGCGCAGCACCCGGGCGATCTCCCGGGCGGCGGCTTTCTCCGGGTTGATGACCATGCTGAGCCCCAGCTCCTCCCGCATGAAGCGCAGCTGCTTTTCGTACTCCGGATTCCGGATGCGGGCGATGGTGTGCCGCACCCCCAGCTTCTTGGCCACCATGCAGGCCAGGATATTGACCTCGTCGCCGGAGGTGGCGGCAATCAGCAGCTCCGCCTTGTCCACCTCCGCCTCCCGCTGCACCTCGGCGCTGGCGCCGTTGCCGCAGACGCCGATGACGTCATAGATGTTGATGATGTTATTGATCAGCTGCGGGTCCTGGTCAATGACGGTCACCTCATGGTCCACAGCCAGCTGCTGTGTCAGAGTGGAGCCCACCTTGCCGGCGCCCACGACAATAATTCTCATAAAACCTCCCTGCGGCCTCCGGGCCGCCGCCTAGAGCCTGTTCAGGCCAAATGCGCGTATGAAGTCATTATAATCGTCTCCGGGCAAAAAGGGAATACCTGTCCCGGAAAAATTTTCAAAGCCGCTCCTCACCGCAGCCACCCCTCCGGGATGCGGATATCCTCCCGGGGCACCTTGTCCCAGTCGAACTCCGCCAGCAGCTGCTCCGCCGTCCGGGGCGTCCCGTCAGGATGGAAGCCCGCCAGGCACGCCAGCTTCCCCAGGAGCGCCTCCGCCGTCATCCGGGGCCGCAGGTCGTCCAGCCCCGCGTCGGCGTCCCGCTTGCTGAGCCTCCGCCCGTCCGGGGCCAGCAGCAGGGGGAAGTGGCAAAAGGCCGGCGGCTCCAGGCCCAAAAGATGGTAGAGGTACAGCTGCCTGGGGGTGGAGGAGAGCAGATCCGCCCCCCGGACCACCTCCGTCACCCCCATGGCGGCGTCGTCCACCACCACCGCCAGCTGATAGGCGAACAGCCCGTCGGAGCGCCGCAGGAGGAAATCCCCGCAGTCTCGGACCAGATTCTCCGCGTAGTCCCCCATATGGCCGTCGGCAACCCCCCAGACCGCATCCGGCACCCGCAGCCGCAGGGCGGGCGGCCGCGCCCCGGCCCGCTCCGCCGCCTGCTCCGGCGTCAGAGCTCGGCAGGTGCCGGGGTAGACGCTCTGGCCGTCCTCCCGGTGGGGGGCGCTGGCGGCGCGGAGCTCCGCCCGGGTACAGAAGCAGGGGTAAACCAGCCCCTGGCGCTCCAGCTTCTCCAGGGCGGCCTGGTAAAGGGCGGTGCGCTCACTCTGGTAATAGGGCCCGTCCGGTCCGCCGCTCTCCGGGCCCTCGTCCCAGGTGAGGCCCAGCCACCGCAGGTCCTCCAGCATCTGCCGGGCGTATTTCCGCGGGCAGCGGGCGGTGTCCAGGTCCTCGATCCGCAGGATCACCTTTCCGCCCTTCTGCCGGGCGCTGAGCCAGGCCAGGAGGCAGCAGAGGATGTTGCCCAGGTGGATTCTCCCGCTGGGAGAGGGGGCGAAGCGGCCCACGGTTTTCATAATGGGGCCTCCTTTTTGGTAATATGGGTATATTATACTTGGGGGGATTGCATTCTGCAAGGGGGCATTGACCATGATGATGGTCTGGCAATGCACCCCCCATTTTCTTTTTGGTCTTGCCAAAAAGAAAACGGGCCGT
>JAHZBA010000042.1 GCA_019423635.1 Clostridiales bacterium | reverse complement strand
TGCACGGCCCGTTTTCTTTTTGGCAAGACCAAAAAGAAAATGGGGGGTGCATTGCAGGCTATCATCATAGCAAAAACCTGCCTCCGGCCGCAGGCCTTATCAAACAACCTCTCCATACAGCGCCCAGGTATTACTCCCCACAATCCTCACGTCAAGGAACCGCCCAATCAGCGCAGCGTCCCCCCGGAGGCGCACCAGCCGGTTCCCCTCCGTCCGGGAGGAGATGGGGTACTCCTGATCGTCGCTCTCGCCGTCGGCCAGCACCCGAACCGTCTTCCCCACATACGCCCTGTGCCGCGCCGCGGACCGGGCGTTCTGGACCTCCAGGAGCCTGTCAAACCACACCTGCTTCTCCGCCCGGGGCACCGGGTCCTCAAGCTCCGCCGCCTTTGTGCCGGGGCGGGGGGAGTAGAGGAAGGTAAACAGGGCGTCGTAGCCCACCTGATCCACCAGGGACACCGTCTCCATGGCCTCCGCCTCCGTCTCGCCGGGGAAGCCGATGATGATGTCGCTGGTCAGCACCAGTCCCGGCATGACGCTCCGGGCGTAGTCAATCAGCTCCAGGTACTGCTCCCTGGTGTAGCGGCGGTTCATCTCCTGCAAGATCCGGTTATTGCCGGACTGCACCGGCAGGTGCAGCTGCCTGGCCACGTGGGTGCACCGGGCCATGGTGTCAAAGAGCTTTTTCGTGGCGTCCTTCGGGTGGCTGGACATGAAGCGAATCCAGTAGTCCCCCGGAATCTGGTCAATCTCCGCCAGGAGGTCCGCAAAGTCGCAGCCGCTTTCCAGGTCGTGGCCGTAGGAGTTCACATTCTGGCCCAGGAGGGTGATGTCCTTATACCCGGCTTCAATCAGCTCCCGGACCTCCGCCAGCACCGCCTCCCGGTCCCGGCTCCGTTCCCGGCCCCGGACGTAGGGGACGATGCAGTAGGAGCAGAAGTTGTTGCAGCCGTACATGATGGAGACCCAGGCCTTCACGCCCCGGTCCCGCACCACCGGCAGCCCCTCGGCGATGACACCGTGGCTGTCCTCCACGGAGAAGACCCGCCTGCGGCTCTCATAGACCTGCCACAGGAGCTCCGGGAAGCGCCACAGGGCGTGGGGGCCGAACACCAGATTCACATGGGGGTAGGACTGTTTGATCCGCTGGGAGACCCGGGGCTCCTGGGCCATGCAGCCGCACACGGCGATCACCTGCTCGGGGTTGCTCTTCTTCGTGTGGGTCAGGATTCCCAGGTTCCCGAAGACCCGCTGCTCCGCGTGCTCCCGGACGGCGCAGGTGTTCAGAATCACCAGATCCGCCTCCGCCGCCTCCTCTGTAAAGGCAAAGCCCATCTCAGCCAGCATCCCCTTGAGGCGCTGGCCGTCGGCCTCGTTCTGCTGGCACCCGAAGGTGTCCACGCAGGCCAGCGGATGTGCCTGCCGGGCGGCGAACATCTCCCGAATTCTCCCCTGAAAAGCCCGCTGGCGGTTCAGGTCCGCCTCCGGGATCAATACCTTGCTGCGTTCCAAATTGGAGTCCTCCTGGCAGAAATACTTTAACTGCGTTATTGTACCATAAGCTGTCCAAAAGTACAAGGATGAAAAACGGGGACGCCCACGGAAAAGGGCGCGCCGGCCGGCAAGGCCGCCGGCTTCACACCGGCTGATTGACCTGCATGGGCGCCCGTGGTAGAATGGATGACATCAAGTTCCAGCATTGCAGAAGACTTGGGGGTGTTTTATGAAACGGATCAGAGTACTGGGCGCGGCATGGGTGCTGGCCGCACTCCTGGCGGGCTGCTCGTCCTCCGGCGCCCTCTTCTCCTTCTCCGCCTCCTCCGACGTCACAGCCGGTCTCTACGACGATGCGGAGCAGATTGCCGGGGAGGCCGACTCCTATACCCTCGTCCGCTTCCGGCAGTCCATCGAAAACCAGCAGCACTGGACGGCCAGCGCGGGCAAAATGGAGGGGATGGACACCCTCTGGAGCTTTGAGGCGGAGGAGGCGGCGGACGTTGAGATCACCTGCACTTTAAACGTCTCCTCCGGCAGGCTGAAGCTGGTGTGGATTGACCCCGCCGGGAACCTCACGGTGGTTGCCGAGAGTGACGGAGAAATGGAGGAGCCCGTCCAGAGCACGCTGCACGTGGACAGCGGAACCTGCCGGCTCAAGCTGGTGGCCGCCGAGGACACCGGCTTTACCGCCGATCTCACCGTCTCCCAAGGGGAAATCAGCGGAATCGGCTGACTCGCAGAGGGCATCCTCCTGTCGCGTCCTTTGCGGAGGGGCGTGTATCCCCGCAAAAAAGAGAGGCTTGCGCCTCTCTTTTTTCATCCGTGCTTGCCCAGGTACGCCTCTTTCACCCGCTCGTCGGCCAGCAGCTCCGCGCCGGTGCCGGAAATGGTGATATTGCCGGTCTCCAGGACGTAGGCGTGGTCCGCGATTTTCAGGGCCATGTTGGCGTTCTGCTCAATCAGCAGCACCGTCACGCCCTGGCGGTTGATCTCGCCGATGATGGAGAAGATGTCCTGCACCACCAGCGGGGCAAGGCCCAGGGAGGGCTCATCCAGCATCATCAGCCGGGGGCGGGACATGAGGGCCCGGCCTACGGCCAGCATCTGCTGCTCGCCGCCGGACAGGGTACCCGCCAGCTGCCAGCTGCGCTCCTCCAGCCGGGGGAAGAGCTCGTAAACCCATTTGATGTCCTTCTCGATCTCCGCCTTGTCCTTGCGGAGATAGGCGCCGATCTTCAGGTTCTCCAGCACCGTCATGTCGGGGAACACCCGCCGCCCCTCGGGGCTCATGGCGATGCCGGCGCTGATGATATGGTCAATGGACTTGCCCAGCAGCTCCTCCTCATTCCACCGGATGGAGCCGGACTGGGCCTTCACAAGGCCCGTGATGGTCCGCAGGGTGGTGGACTTGCCCGCGCCGTTGGCGCCGATCAACGTGACGATCTTCCCGTCGGGCACCTCCAGGGAGATGCCCCGCAGGGCCTGGATGCCGCCGTAGGCCACGTGGAGGTTTTCGATTTTAAGCATCCTCGGCCACCCCCAGATACGCGTCAATGACGCGCTGATTGTTCTGAATCTCCGCCGGCGTCCCCTGGGCGATCAGCTCGCCGAAGTCCAGCACATAGATCCGGTCGGAGATGTCCATGACCAGGTTCATATGGTGCTCGATCAGGAAGACCGTCAAGTGGAACTGGTCCCGGATCTCGGCGATGAAGGCCGTCAGCTCGTCGGTCTCCTGGGGATTCATGCCCGCCGCCGGCTCATCCAGAAGCAGCAGCTTCGGCTCCGCCGCCAGGGCCCGGGCAATCTCCAGCCGCCGCTGCTTACCGTAGGGCAGGGACGTGGCCAGCTCATTCTGCACGTCCGAGAGGCCCACGATCTCCAGAAGCCGGGCCACCTCGGTCCGCTGGGCCGCCTCCTCCTTACGGTTGAAGCGGAAGGTGGCGGAGAAGACGTTGCTGGTGGTGCGGCAGTGCTTGGCGATGAGCACGTTGTCAAATACCGTCTGGGACTTCCACAGCCGGATATTCTGGAACGTCCGGGCCATGCCCAGCTTGGTGATCTTATCCGGCGTGGGGGCCAGGACATGCTGGTACTCCCCGTCATGCTGGCCCTTGTAGAGCTTTTTCATCTTGCCCTGGGGGTGGTTTTCAATGATCTTCTCCCCGCAGAACCACACCGCCCCGTTGGTGGGCTGGTACACGCCGGTGACCACGTTGAAGGCGGTGGTCTTCCCCGCGCCGTTGGGCCCGATCAGGGCCACAATCTCCCCCTGGTTGATCTCCAGGTTCAGATTGTCCACGGCCACCACGCCGCCGAACTGCATGGTGGCGTTTTCAATTCTCAAAACGTTCTCGCTCATTTTCCGGCAGCCTCCTTCCTGCGCCCCGGTCTTCGATCCAGGAGGTCCGGCAGCTCCTTGTCACCCATGATCCCCTTCCGGAAGAACAGCACAATCACCATGATGATGACGGAGAACACCGCCATGCGGAAGCCGTTTTTGAAGACACCGGGGGCGTTGATTCCCAGGAACTTGCCGGAGTCCAGGCCCCGCAGCAGCCACTCGGAGCTGAAGATATACAGGAAGCTGGCGATCACGGACCCGGAGATGGACCCGATGCCGCCGATGACCACGATCAGCAGAATCTCGTAGGTCATGGTGCTCTTGAAGGACGCCGCGGCAATGGTGCCGTTGTACATGGCCAGCATTCCGCCGCCCACGCCGGCGAAGAAGGAGCTGATGATAAAGGCCATCCGCTTGTGCTTGGCCAGGTTGATGCCCATGGCCTCCGCGGCCACCTCGTCGTCCCGGATGGCCTTGAAGGCCCGGCCGTAGGTGGAGTTAATCAGCAAAACGATCACCGCCACCAGCAGCCCCGCCAGGATGATATAGGACGTGGCGTGAGTGAAGTCCGGGTAATTTTTCAAGAGGTTGGACCCGTTGGTGATGGGCCCCAGGGCGTTCCACTGGAAGAAGGCCCGCAGGATCTCCGCAAAGCCCAGGGTGGCAATGGCCAGATAGTCCGATTTCAGCCGCAGCACCGGCAGTCCGATGAGCCAGGCCATGAGAGCCGCCAGGATGCCGCCCACCAGCAGGGCCAGCAGCATCCCCACCGTGGAGCCCACGGTCTCCCCCAGGAAGCCGGAGAAGATCTCCGGCAGGGAGAACTTGATGGCGCCGCCGTCAAAATACTGGTACACGCCGGCGCGTTTGTCCACAGGAATCGTCAGCACGCCGTAGGAGAAGGCCCCCAGCAGCATGAAGCCCGCCTGTCCCAGGGAGAACAGGCCCGTAAAGCCGTTCAGAAGGTTCATGGAGACCGCCACCAGGGCATAGACCGTGGCCTTTTTGATGACCTTGATGGCAATGTGATAGCTGGGCAGCGCGGCGTCCACGGCCATACTGGCCGCCAGCACCGCCACCAGCACCACCGCCATCATCACCAGCTTTTGTCTGCTTTTCGTCATATCCATCCCTCCTTTACACCTTGTCGGTGACCTTCTCACCGAAGAGGCCCGTGGGCTTCACGCACAGCACCACGATCAAAAGGGCGAAGGTGAAGGCATCGGAGAAGGTGGTGTAGCCAAGACCCTTGATGATCTCCTCGCAAAGGCCGATGATGAAGGCCCCCACCACGGCGCCGGGAATGGAGCCGATGCCGCCGAACACCGCCGCCACGAAGGCCTTCAGTCCCGGCATTCCGCCGGAGGTGATGGCCACGGAGGGGTAGTTGGTGAAGTACAGCATGGAGCCCACCGCCGCCAGGAACGAGCCGATGACAAAGGTCATGGAGATGACGGCGTTGATTTTGATGCCCATGAGCTGGGCCGTCTCAAAGTCCTTGGCCGCCGCCCGCATGGCCATGCCGATTTTGGTGTGGTTGATGAGGTATACCAGCGCCGCCACCAGCAAAATCGTCAAAATGGGCGTCACCAGGGTCACCCGCTTGGTAGAGGCCCCCAGGACCATGATGTTCTCAGAGATCCAGGGGATGGGATTAACCACGGGCTGGGGCACGCCGCCGGTGATATAGAAGGCCAGATTCTGAATCAGGTAGCTGACGCCGATGGCGGAGATCATGACGGACATCCGGGGCGCCGACCGCAGGGGCTTATAGGCCGCCCGCTCAATGGCAAAGCCCAAAAACACCGTGGCCACCAGCACCAGGGGCAGGGCCAGATAGAAGGGCATGGCGGCGGTGGCGTAGACCATCACCAGGCCCGCCACCATGAACACATCGCCGTGGGCGAAGTTAATCAGCCGCAGAATGCCGTAGACCAGGGTATATCCGATGGCGATCAGGGCGTACTGGCCGCCCACGGAGACGCCGTTGATCAGATAGGGCAGGATCGCTTGCATGGAAGGACCTCCTTTGCTTGTTTTGCGCCGGGCCGTCTCGAAAGGCCGGAGTGTCTGAACTTTCGAGGCGGCCCGCCGGCGCGGGGCCGCTGAAACAGATCACAAAGAGGGATGACGGGCGGAACCGCCCGCCATCCCTCTTCCTCTTTTTCTGTGCGCTTCCTGTCGGAAAAGCGCCCGGAGAGCCGTTCTCTGTGCCTGAGCAGGCTGCCGATCAGCCCACGCCCTGGACCTTCACGAAGTCCCACGCACCGGTCTCGGTGTTGGCGGTCTTGATGTAGGCCTGGTCCCGCTTGGCGTCGCCGATCTCGTCAAACTCGATGAGGCCGCACACACCCTCATAGCTGACGGTGGGCAGGGCCCCCAGCACGGCGGAGGCGTCGGTGCTGCCGGCGGCCTTCAGGGCCTCCAGAGCGGTGAAGTAGGCGTCATAGCCCATGGCGGTGACGGCGGAGACGGTGTCGTTGCCGCCGTTGTTGGTCTTGGCGTCGGCATTGGCGTTGATCCACTCCTTGATGCCGTTATCGAAGGCAGAGCCGCTCTCCTGATAGAAGGTGGTGATGTCCACCCGGACGGTCTTGCCCACGGTGCTCTCCAGCACCATGTTGTTGTCCCAGGTGTCGGAGCCCAGCAGAGAGCCCTCGAAGCCCTGGGCCGCGGCGGCCTCAATAATCAGCTGGGCATAGTTGGTGGACACGGGGGCGAAGATGACGCCGGCGCCGGCGCTCTTGGCGTTGTTGATATAGGAGACGAAGTTGGCGCTGCCCTCGGGGAAGTCCTCGCTGACTACCGTGCCGCCCAGGCCCTCAAAGGCCTCCTTGAAGTAGTAGGCCAGGCCCTGGTCGTAGTCGCTGCCCAGCATGGCCAGGGTATAGGCCGTGGTGACGCCCAGCTCATTATAGGCGTAGTTGGCCAGAACCGTGCCCTGGAAGGGGTCCAGGAAGCAGATGCGGAAGTACACATCGCAGTCGGAGGTCACCTGGGGGTTGGTGCAGGTGACGCCGATGGCGGGCACGCCGGCCTCCTGGAACACGCTGCCGCCGGCCATGGACACGCCGGAGCCATAGGAGCCCAGGACCACGGACACGCCGCGGTTCATCAGCTCGGCCGCCGCGGAGGGGCCGTTCTCCGCCGTGGTGCGGTTATCCACGATCTCCAGCTCCACATTGTAGGTCTCGCCACTGATCTCCACGGTGGGCTGGACATAATTGGCATACTGCATACCCAGGATCTCCTGCTTGCCGCCGGCGCCGTTGTCGCCGGTCTGGGGCTCGAAGACGCCGATCTTGACCACTTTGTCGCCGCTGCCGGAGCCGCCCTGGCTGTCGTTTCCGCCGCCGCCGGAGCCGCCGCCGCAGGCCGCCAGGCTCAGCACCATGGCCAGCGTCAGCAAAAGAGCAAATAGCTTTTTCATTCTTTTCATCCTCCTGTTTAACTGGGACAGACAAGTGTCCCTTGTATAAACATACATTGTACGGGTTTTTTCCGGTGTTTGCAAGATGAATATTTCACAGAAAGATTTCTGTTTTTGGTCATTTTTCCCAAGACACTCCGCCGCCCCGACCGATTTCTGTCCTTCCAGGGAGAACAAATGCCCCCGCAGGCTGGAATTCCCTCCGCTGTCTGTTCTTCTCACAGGGACAGTTGTCTCCGTGATTTTGCCGAAAGGCCCTCCGGCGGCCGGCGCCTCAGTGCTCCTCCTGCGGGGGGTCCGGAGACTCCATCACCTCCAGGAAGGCCTCCCGCTCCATGGTCTCGTGCTCCAGGAGGTAGGCGGCCACGGCGTCCAGCTTGGCCCGGCGCTCCTGCAAAATGGCCTCGCACCGCTTGCAGGCCAGGCCCACCAGGGTTTTGACCTCCTCGTCGATCTGGGCCGCCACCGCCTCGGAGTAGCTGCGCCCCTGGCTCATGGTCCGCCCGATGAACACCTCGTCATGGCCGGAGTCAAAGGCCACAGTGCCCACCTTCTCGCTCATGCCGTAGCTGGCCACCATCTTCCGGGCGATGGCGCTGGCCCGCTGGATGTCGTTGCTGGCGCCGGTGGAGATATCCCCCAGGCACATCTGCTCCGCCACCCGGCCCCCCAGAAGGGCCACGATCTGGTCCTCCAGATACCGCTTGGAGAGGTAGGAGCGGTCCTCCTCCGGCAGCGAGATGGTCATGCCCCCGGCCATGCCCCGGGGCACGATGCTGATCTGGCTCACCGGGTCCTGGCCCGGCAGGGTGTGCATCACCACGGCGTGCCCCGCCTCGTGCCAGGCCGTCAGCTCCCGCTCGTGCCGGGGGATCACCCGGCTGCGCTTTTCCGGGCCGGCGATGACCTTGATCTCCGCCGACCGCAGATCCTCCATGGTGATGAAGCGCTGGTGCTTCCGCCCGGCCAGCAGGGCCCCCTCGTTGATGAGGTTCTCCAGGTCCGCCCCGGTGAAGCCCGCCGTGCCCTGGGCCAGCTTGTGGAGGTCCACGTCCTCCGCCAGGGGCTTGCCCTTGGCGTGAACGTGCAGGATCTCCTCCCGGCCGCGGATGTCCGGCAATCCCACGTAGATCTGCCGGTCAAACCGGCCGGGCCGCAGCAGTGCCGGGTCCAGCACGTCGGCGCGGTTGGTGGCCGCCAGGACCACCACGCCCTCGTTGGCGGAAAAGCCGTCCATCTCCACCAGGAGCTGGTTGAGGGTCTGCTCCCGCTCGTCGTGGCCGCCGCCCAGGCCCGTGCCCCGCTGGCGGCCCACGGCGTCGATCTCGTCGATGAATACAATGGCCGGGGACGTCCGCTTGGCCTGGTCGAAGAGGTCCCGCACCCGGCTGGCGCCCACGCCCACATACAGCTCCACAAAATCGGAGCCGGAGATGGAGAGGAAGCCCACCCCAGCCTCCCCGGCCACGGCCCTGGCCAGCAGCGTCTTGCCGGTGCCCGGCGGGCCCACCAGCAGCACGCCCTTGGGAATCCGGGCCCCCAGGGCCAGGAACTGCTTGGGGTCCTTCAGGAACTCCACAATCTCCCGGAGCTCCTCCTTCTCCTCATCGGCGCCGGCCACGTCGTCAAAGGTGACGTGCTTGTCGTTCTCCGTCAGGGTCCGGGTCCGGGCGGAGCCGAATTTTGCCATGCGGTCCGGCCCCATGCCGCCCCCCTGGGCCCGGACGCTGGTCAGGTACCACACCCCGCCCAGCACCAGCGCCATGAGAACCCAGGGCAGCAGGATCTCCAGCCAGTTGGTGGTCTCCGGCGGGGGGTAGCTGTAGGTTGTGATGACGCCCTTGCTCTGCTGGGCCTGGACCAGGTCGTTGAGGTCGTCGTAGAACAGCTGGAAGTCATACACCTGGCAGCGGACATGCTCCCTGCCCTTGGGCTGGTCCCGCAGGGTGAGGGTCACCGTGTGGCCGTCGGAGAAGGAAAAGGCGGAGACCTTCTCCTGCTGGAACAGCCGAACCATCTCGGAGTAGTTCAGCTCCTCCGTCTGCCGGTTCAGCTGCCAGATCCAGCTGAGACTGAGCACAATCACCAGCACCAAAAACAGCATACTCAGATTGGATGCGCGGCTTTGTCTTGACAAGATGTGTCCCTCCTTTTGCCGTCACCCGGCGTAGACCTCCGGCTTCAGCACGCCGATATAGGGGATGTTGCGGTACTGCTGGGCGTAGTCCAGGCCGTAGCCCACCACGAACTCATCCGGCACCGTAAAGCCCGCCAGGTCCGCAGTGATGGCCTTGGTCCGGCGGGCGGGCTTATCCAGCAGCGTCACGATGGTGATGGACGCGGCCCCCTTGGCCAGGAAGTAGTCCTTCAAAAAGGCCAGGGTGTTGCCGGAGTCCAGGATGTCCTCCACAATGATGAGGTGCCGCCCGGTGATGTCCTGCTGCAAATCGTGGTTGATCCTCACCCGGCCGGAGGACACCGTGGCGTTTTCATAGGAGCTGACGGCGATGAACTCGATGTCGCTTTTCAGCTGGCAGGCCCGGACCAGGTCCGCCATGAAGACAAAGGACCCCTTCAGCACCCCCAGGAACAGCGGGTTCTGCCCCTGAAACCGCTCATACAGGGCCTCCCCCAGCTCCGCCACCCGGCGCCTGAGCTGCTCCTCCGTCACCAAAACCTTCAAGATATCCCGTTCCATCTCACTTCTCACCACGTCTGTCCTCCTCTTTTATCTGTCTGTAGTATCCACGCACTCTAAAACCGGCAACCGGCTTGCAGGGCGGGCCAGGTCCGCCGGCGCGTCTCCTATGCCGTCCGCCGCGGCGCCCTGTGCCGCAGTGTTGAAAAGAAGCAGCTCCCTCTTTTCAACCGCAGTGATGGGTAAAGGTCACATAAACCGCCGCGCCCTCCGGCTGCGGCGCAAAGGCCCGGTCAACGCCCACGCCCGGCACGGCGGCGGGGATCTCCCCCGCCCGCAGCACCGGCAAGGCGTCCCGCTGCCAGGGGGGGATGCCCCGCTCGGCGCACAGGCGCTTCAAGGTCCGCGCTCCCCGCTGGTCCGGCAGGCGCATCCGGTCGCCGCTCCGCCAATGGGTCACCGCCAGGGGCACGCCCGACCGCAGGGAGAGGCGGTAGGCACTGCCCTCCCCCGGCGCCTCCGCCAGCGTCACGGTCCAGTCCCCAAAGGACACAGTCTGCCCCAGCGCGGCGGAACACGCCGGGGAAACGGGGACGGTCTTCTCAAACGTGAGGCAGTCCCCCTCCCGCCGGACCAGCAGCCCGTGGGGCAGGGAGAGGCTCCCCCCCGGTCTCAGCTCCAGCACCGAGCGCACATGCCGGGCGGTGAAATCCCGCCGGTGTCCGCAGGTCCTGGCCATCAGCTGCAGGACCACCCGCTCCGAGGCCGCCCGGGGCCAGCTCTCCAGGGTGGAGGTGAACACGGCCCAGCTGCCGTCGGGCCGCTTCATGGCGTTGGAGGCCTCCATCTCCGCCAGAACCTCCAGGGCCTCGTCCTCCCGGGCCAGGATCGCGGCGGTCCGGGCCATGTGCTCCACGGCCCCGGGGTTCAGCTCCTTCAAAAGCGGCAGCACCCGCAGCCGCAGGAAATTTCGGCTGGCAGCCTCCGGATCGGCGTTGGTCTCATCCTCCACATAGGAGATCCCGTGGGCGGCGGCATAGGCCGCAAGCTCCGTCCGGGGGGCCTCCAGCAGGGGGCGGCGGATGTTGTCCCGCCGCGGCGGAATCCCCGCCAGCCCCTTGAGCCCCGTGCCCCGGATCAGGTTCCACAGCATGGTCTCGGCATTGTCGTCGGCGTGGTGGGCGGTGTAAATGGCGCCGCACCCCGCCGATTCCGCCGTTTGGCGCAAAAAGTCATACCGCAGCGTCCGGGCGGCGTCCTCCAGGGACCGCCCCTCCCGCTCCGCCAGCTCCCGGACCTCTCCCCGGCCCACGGTCAGGGGGATTTCCCACCGGGCGCAGACCTCCCGGACGAAGGCCTCGTCCCGGTCCGCCGTCTCCCGGAGCTGATGGTTGAAGTGGGCGGCGACCACCGTCCCGCCCTGTCTCCGGCAGTGCCGGCACAGCAGGTGCAGCAGGCACATGGAGTCCAGCCCGCCGGACACCGCGCAGAGCACCCGCTCTCCCGCCTCCGGGAGCAGGTCAGTCCTCGTCGTCATAGCGGGTATCCAGGGTGGAGAAGGTGGTGTACTCCGGCATCCACCGCAGCTCCACCTTGCCGGTCTCGCCGTGGCGGTTCTTGGCTACGATGCACTCGGCAATATTATGCTTCTCCGAGTCCTCATTATAATAATCGTCCCGGTACAAAAAGAGAACGATGTCCGCGTCCTGCTCAATGGCGCCGGACTCCCGGAGATCCGAGAGCATGGGCCGCTTGTCCTCCCGTTTTTCATTGGCACGGCTGAGCTGGCTGAGGCACACCACCGGGACGTTCAGCTCCTTGGCCATGATCTTCAGCATCCGGGAGATATCGGACACCACCTGCTGGCGGTTCTCGTTCCCCCGGCTCTGGCCGCCGGCGGAGGTCATCAGCTGGAGATAGTCGATGACCACCAGGGCCAGGTTGTCCAGCCGGCGGCACTTGGCGTTCATATCCGCCACGCTCAGCAGCGGGTTGTCGTCGATGCGCACGTCCAGCTGGTTCAGCACCGTGGCGGCGCCGGCGATCTTCTCCCAGTCGCTCTCCCGGAGATTTCCGGTTTTCAGCCGGGTGTTCTCCACCAGCGCCTCGGAGCTGAGGAGCCGGGTGGTCAGCTGCTCCCGGGACATCTCCAGGGAGAAGATCGCCACGGTCTTCCGGGTGCCCCGGGCCACGTTCAGGGCAAAGTTCAGCCCCAGGGAGGTCTTGCCCATGCCGGGCCGCCCGGCCAGCAGGATCAGATCGGAGTTGTTCAGCCCCGTGATCTTCTGGTCCACGGCGGAGAGGCCGGTGGAGACCCCGGGCAGGTGGTTTTCGCTCTCGCTCATCTCGCTGAGGCGGTCCAGCACCTCCGGCAGCACCTGCCGCAGGGGCACCATGTCCTGGGCGGACTGCCCCCGGCGGACGGCGTAGACCTTCTGCTCCGCGGCCTCCAGAATCTCCGCGGCCCCGCCCACGCCCTCCTGGACCATGGCCGTGATCTCCGACGCCGCCTGGGCCACGCCCCGCAGCAGCGCCCTGTCCCGGACAATGGACACGTACTCCATGACATTGGCGCTGGTGGGGGTGATCTCCATCAGCTGGGCGAGGTAGGAGCGGGTGGTCTGGCTGTCGTAGGTGCCGGCTCTCTCCATCTCATCGCAGACGGTGATGCCGTCAATGGGCTTGCTGTAGACGAACATGGAGCAGATGGTCTCAAAGATCTCCCGGTTCTGCCGCAGGTAGAAGTCCGCCGGGCGGAGCTTTTCCACCACGTCCTTCACGCAGTCGGGGTCGATGAGAATGGAGCCCAGGACCGCCTGCTCCCCTTCCAGGGAGTGGGGGAGTTGTCTTAACAAAATATCTTCGTTGGGCATAAGAGCCTCCTTTTGGGGCCGGCCGGCGGCCGGAGGGCGGGAGAGTTTAGCCATGATGATGGCTGGGTAATGCACCCCCCATTTTCTCTTTTTCTTCGCGAAGAAAAAGAGAAAACGGGCCGTGCACGGTCCAAAAGAGAAAAAGACGCCGGTGGCGAGAATTTGACCTCCGGTCAAATTTCGCCAATGTGCGGGGGTTGTTCCCGCACAGTGCCCGGGTAATCGGGGGCTTTCTGCCGGCGCGCGCCGGACCACTCAGTAGAAGGAGTCTTGACCCGCGTGTTGATACTTCCGGCGGAGGCTGTTGGGTGGTTGACGAACTGTCCCTACTCCTAATTCCGCGCTTTCCGCTTCGCTAAGCGCTGCCCTGGGGCTCTGTGGGGCCCGCCCCTTGGTCAGGGCACCCCCTTGCCTCTCCCCCTGGGAGAGGTGGCACCGCCGCAGGCGGTGACGGAGAGGGTTTCCCCGTCTCACCCCCGGTCCCTTCGTAGGGCGCGACGACTCGGCGCGCCGCTCCCCCGTTCCCCTCCAAACTTCTCTCGCAAAAGCGGATCTCTTCCGCGTAAAAATCCTCTATCGCTGATCTGACAAACCCAGGAGATAGTCTGTGGTAACCTGAAACCTCTGTGAAAGTGCAATCAATGCGGTAATTGGAATATTGACTTGGCCATACTCAATATTTCTGATAATTGCTGATGGTACAATTCAAATACGCCGCCAGATCCCTTTGCGTTTCCCTGCGTTCCTGCCGCAGGGCGCGGAGACGCTGACTAAAAATGACGAGATTTTTATGATTCATCATATTTTCACAGGCCTGACCATTACGGCTGATCCGACAGCCCCAAAAGATAATCCACGGAGACGTGAAACTCCTTGGCCAAAAAGATCAGTATCGTTGCCGAGACGTTGATGGTTCCGGCCTCAATGGCTTGGTAATGGCGTTCGGTTTTCCCAAGCAGATCCCCCATATTCCTTTGCGTAAGACCGCTCTTTTGACGGAGTTCTTTCAGGCGTACTGAAAAAACTGGTAAAATAACGTTCATAATCGTCCTCTTGTGTTGACAGAATGCGGAAAATATGCTATTATATACGATATTTAATCTCACGTGTTTTAAAATCGTGTTATCGGAGGTGTTCCTATGGAATCCCTATACGAATGGCTCTACGATACCTACGCCCAGCCGAAGCTGGCGAAGCAGCCTCTCTTTCAGGACAAGCTCCTGGCGCCGCTGCTGGAGACCCTTCCAAGGGACCAGCAGATCTCCTGTCTGGATCTCCTGCACACCTTGCAGCTGCACTGGTGCACCGCCGCCTTCACAGTAGGCGTGCAAGCCGGCCTGCACCTGGCCGCCGAACAGGAATAAGGAGCCTCGGCACAAGGGGGCCACTCCCTACAAAGCCCCAATGCAGCGCTTAGCGAAGCGGAAAGCGCGGAATTAGAAGAGGAAACCGTCCGTCAACCACCCAACAGCCTCCGCCGGAAGTATCAACACGCGGGTCAAGGCTTCTTCCATTGAGCGGGACGGCGCGCGCCGGCAGGGGCCGCCAAGTCTCCACCCAAGCCGGGCGGGGACAACCCCCGCATATTGGCGAAATTTGACCGAAGGTCAAATTCTCGCCACCAGCGTCTTTTTCTCTTTTGGACCGTGCACGGCCCGTTTTCTCTTTTTCTCCGCCGAGAAAAAGAGAAAATGGGGGGTGCATTGCCAGGCCATCATCATGGCTAAATTCTTCCGCCCCCGGCCGCCGGCCGGACCTAATTATTTCTCCTCAAACACTGACACATACACCGTGCCGATCACCTCAAACCCCAGCTTTGCCTTCACCTGATAGCTCCCGAAGGCCTTGATGGGCTCCTCCAGTACCAGCTTCTGCTTGGGAATATCCAGGTCGTACTGCTCCTTGAGCCCGTCGGAGATCTCCTTGGTGGTCACCGCCCCGAAGAGCTTGCCGCCTGCGCCCGCCCGGGCCGTCAGCTTCACCTGGCACTCCTTCAGCTTCCCGGCGATATCCTCCGCCTCGGCCTTGAGCCGCTGCTCCTCCGCCTTGCGGGCCTTCTCCTTGAGGTTCATGGTGTTGATGGCGTCCGCCGTGGCGGGAATCGCCAGCTTCCGGGGCAGGAGGAAGTTCCGGGCGTAGCCCTCCGCCACCTCCACCATCTGGCCCTTCTTGCCCTGGCCCTTCACATCCTGCTGTAAAATCACTTTCATGGTTGATCTCTCCTTATTCTGATTTCTGTTGATCCTCCAGCGCCTGGAGCTGCTCCCTCAGGAGCCGGAGCTGTCTTTCCTGGTCCGCCTGCCGCAAAAGGCCGTATGCCGACAGGGCCGGCAGGAGGGGCAGTCCCAGGAACAGGAGGGCCGCCCCCAGCCGCGGATACCACATCCCCAGCCAGACGGCGATGCCCGTCACGCCCAGGGCGAGGGCGTAGAGCACCGCAAACAACGCAATGCGTCTCATGCGCCTGTCCCTCCCCGCCTACTTCTCAAAGTAGGCGTCAATGGCGTCGATCAGCCTGGCGCGGACCTCGTGAATGTCCCCGTTCTCCACCCGGCCGCCGGCGGTGGTGGAGTTCCCTCCGCCGCCCAGGGCCTCCAGGATCACCTGGACGTTGATCTCCCCCAGGGAGCGGGCGGACATCAGCACCGCCTCGCCGCTGCGGTAGAGGACAAAGGAGGCCGCCACGCCCTTGAGCGTGAGGAGCTCGTCGGAGGCCTGGGCCGCCGCCACCCGGTCCACCCCGTCCTCGGGGACGATGGCGACGGCAATGTTGCCCCGGTACACCTCCGCCCGGCGGATGATGTCGTAGCGGGTCACCATGTCGCTGAGATCGTTCTGGAACAGGCGCTGAACCTCCGCCGTGTCCGCCCCCGCCCGGCGCAGGAAGGCCGCCGCCTCAAAGGTCCGGCCGCCGGTGCGCTGGGAGAAGCGCTTGGTATCCAGCACAATTCCCGCCAGCAGCGCCTCCGCCTCCTCCCGCAGGAGATCGGCTGGCTCCACCAGATACTGCAAAAGCTCCGTCACCAGCTCCGAGGCGGAGGAGGCATAGGGCTCGTGGAAGCTGAAGGCCGCGTTTTCAATATAGCGGGCCGCCCGGCGGTGGTGGTCGATGACCGCCACCCGGTTGCAGCTCTCCAGCACCTGCTGGCTCTCCACCAGGTCCGGGCGGTTGGTGTCCACCACCACCAGCAGCGCGCCGGGGCGCATCTTCACAAAGGCGTCGCTGCCGGAGAGAAAGGCGCCGGCGTACTCCGGCAGCGCCTGGAGCTTGCCCAGCAGCGCCTCCGAGGCGCTCTTTTCCAGGTCGATGATGATCTGGGCCCGCTTGCCCCGCTTCCGGGCGGCGCAGCAGATGCCCGCGGCGGCGCCCACGGCGTCCATGTCGGCGTAGCTGTGGCCCATAACATAGATCTCGCTGGCGTCCGCCATGAGCTCACTGAGGGCGTTGGCCATGACCCGGGACTTCACCTTGGTGCGCTTTTCCGTGGTCTTGCTCCGGCCGCCGTAGAACTCAAAGTCCATCCGGTTGCGGATCACCGCCTGGTCTCCGCCCCGGCTCAGGGCCATCTCCAGGGAGAGGGAGGCGTTCTTATAGAGCTCCGGGATGCTGTCCGCGTCCTTGCCGATGCCGATGGAGAGGGTGGGGTGCGCCCCCTCCCCCGCCTGGATGTCCCGGATGGCGTCCAGCACGGAGAAGCGCTCCGCCGCGAAGTGGTCGTAGTGGCACTCCTCAAAGAGGAAGAGATACCGGTCCCGTTCGGTTTTCAGCAGCATCCCCTGTCCGGAGTCGGCCCAGGCCCCCAGGCGCTCGTCAATCTGGGCCAGAATGGCGCTGCGCTGGGTGTCCGCGCAGGACTTCATCAGATCGTCGTAATTGTCCAGCATCAGGATGGCGATCACCAGGCGGGTGGCGGAATAGGTCTCCCACAGGCGGTCGGCCTCGGTGGTGTCCACCCAGTAGGTGGTGGCCACCAGGTTCTGCTCCCCGCCCCGGCCCTTGGCCCGGACAAGGCTGCCGTAAACCCGGAAGCGGCGGCTGTTCATCTCCACCCGGTCCGGGCACTCCTGCTTTCCCTCCAGCAGCCACTGAACCGGGAAATTGGGCACGGCGGACTCCACCCGCATCTCAAAGAGGTGCTCCCGCACTCCCGCCAGCTGCAAAAAGTTTTCGTTGCTCCAGATGACCTCCCCGGTGTCCGGCCGGAAGACCATGATGGGCAGGGGGGAGTTGATGAGGGTGGACTTGCTGGCGGTATCCACGCTGCCGGTGACCTTGTCGATATACTGCAGGATCCCCTGGCGGCGCTTCTGATTGCGCTTGGTGAAATAGACATACAGTCCCGCCGTCGCAAGTCCCTCCGCCAGCGCCAGCTTCCAGCTGACGGTGGCCGCCGCCGCGGTAAACAGCGCAAGGCACAAAAAGTACAGCTTCAAATTCGGTTCCAGCAGGCGGGAGAGTTTTTTGTTGTTCATCCCGGAGGCCCCCTTTCTGCCCTCGCCGCCCGGAACAGGCGCGGCGGGCCGCAGATAAAATGTGGAATCCTGGAATATACAGTATAGCAGTTTTGCGCAGGATGCGCAAGGAAAATGCGAAAAAAGCCCGCCGGGACCGCCTCCGGTCCGGGGGCGGAAAAATTTATGTATACAAACGGGATTTTCTGTGTTATACTGTAATGAGTCGTGCGCGGGGAGAGCCGCTCCCCCGCTGATTTTGTATTTTACCGCGGGACGCGCTTTCCCCGGTTAAAATAAGGCCTGTGTTCCCCGCCGGAGAACCTGGGCAGGCGAGGTTTTTTCACCGGATCAGAGGCGTTTTTCCGGCACTCCCAACGGATTTGCCGGGAAAACCGGCGCCATACGGTGAAAAAAAGCCGCTCAGACCGTGTTCCACGGCCATGGACAAAGGCTCTCAGCCAGAAGCACCCATCCGACAGAATTTGACGGGACCGAACTCCCGCCGGCGTAACGGGGCCGCGCGGATACCGGACGTCAGAGTTTTGTGCGCCTTTTTTCGGTGCAGCGTGATTTCATCGGTGTTTCGGCGTACATCATCTATAAAAAAGGAGTTTATTGGCATCTATGGCAGAAAAACTGAAAATCATTCCTCTGGGCGGACTGGACGAGATCGGTAAGAACATGACGGTCTACGAATTCGGCGGAGAGATCATCGTGGTGGACTGCGGCATGGCGTTCCCCGGGGACGACATGTACGGCATCGACTGCATCATCCCCGACGTGACCTATCTCATCAAGAACCGGGCCCGTATCCGGGGGCTGTTCATCACTCACGGCCACGAGGACCACGTGGGGGCGATTCCCTACGTGCTCAAGCAGGTGAACATGCCCATCTACTGCACCCGCTTCACCGCGGGGCTCATCCGGCTGAAGCTGGAGGAGCACGGTCTCAGCAAGTCCACCAAGCTCATCACCGTGGAGCCGGGCAAGAGCGTCCGGGCGGGGAAATTCAACGTGGAGTTCATCCATGTGAACCACTCCATTCCGGACTCCGTGGCCTTCGCCATCCACACCCACATGGGCACGGTGGTCCACACCGGCGACTTCAAGATCGACTCCACCCCCATTGACGGGGAGGTCATCGACCTGGCCCGCC
>JAHZBA010000041.1 GCA_019423635.1 Clostridiales bacterium | reverse complement strand
TAGGGGAAGGTGCCCCAGTGCGCACACTGGGGCGGATGAGGTCGTTCAGCGTGGGCCTGCCGGTAATCGCCCTCATCAGTCACGGCTCCGCCGTGCCAGCTTCCCCTAAAGGGGAAGCCTTTACGGGAGACGAGAGACGGGGGAGGCGGGCGCATATTGTGCGCCCGTTCCTTGTAAAAGGCTCCCTCAAAGAGGGAGTCTGAACTGTCTGTCAGGAGTTCTTGGACAAGCTGAAAAGGGGGCGGCTTCAGCCGCCCCCTTTCGGGTGTGACACGGGATTCGATTAGAACAGGACCGTCTTCTCCGCGGGCCTGGCGGAGGCGATCAGCTTGCCCCTGCGGTAGTTGTAGAGGATGGCCGCGTCGTAGTTCAGCGCGTCGTACCAGTCCTTGGCGTCCAGGATCACGAAGTTTGCGTCGTTGCCGGGGCGGATGCCGTAGCCCTCGCCCAGGTGCAGGGTGCGGGCGGCGTTGGTGGTGACGAACTTGTAGGAGTTCACGATCTCGTCGTAGCCCAGCATGTGGCCGGCGTAGAGGCCCATGAACACCTGGTCCCGCATCTTGCCGTTGCCCAGGGGGTTCCAGGGGTCGAAGATGTCGTCAGAGCCGAAGGAGACGTTGATGCCCTCGGCGGTGAGCTCCTTCACCCGGGTCATGCTGCGGCGCTTGGGGTAGGTGTCCGCCCGGCCCCCCAGGTGGACGTTGACGCAGGGGTTGGCCACGAAGTTCATGCCGGACATCTTGAGAATCCGCATGAGACGGATCATGTAGGCGTTGTTGTAGCTGTGCATGGCGGTGGTGTGGGAGGCGGTGACCATGTCCCGCATCCCGGTCTCGTAGGCCCGGGCGGCCACGGTCTCCAGGCCCCGGGAGGCCTCGTCGTCAATCTCGTCGCAGTGGATGTCGATGAGCTTGCCGTACTTCTGGGCCAGGTCGAAGCAGATGTTCAGGGACTCCACGGAGTACTCCCGGGTGAACTCGAAGTGGGGAATGGCCCCGGCGGCGTCCGCGCCCATCTTCAGCGCCTGCTCCAGCAGCTCCGCGCCCTTGGGATAGCTTAAAATGCCGTACTGGGGGAAGGCCACGATCTGGATGTCGATGTAGTCCCGGACCTCCTCCCGCAGCTCCAGAATGGCCTCCAGGGCCGTGAGCTTGGGGTCGTTGATGTCGATGTGGGTCCGGACGAACTGGATGCCGTTCCCGGCCTGGAGCCGGATGGCCTTGTTCACCCGCTCCTTGACCTCCGCCTTGGTGAGGAAGGGCTTGTATTCCTCCCAGCACTGGATGCCCTCAAAGAGGGTGCCGCTGAGGTTCCAGCGGGGCCGGCCCGCCGTCAGGCAGGTGTCCAGATGGACGTGGGACTCCACGAAGGGGGGCAGGGCCATCTTGCCGCCGCAGTCCAGCACCTCCTCGCCGGGGAGGGGGTCCAGATGGGGGGCGATGGTCTCGAACTTGCCGTCGGCGACCCGGATGTCCGCGGGCTCCGCGGCGTTTTCAATCCGCAGATTCTGAAACAGCATGGTGAAATCCTCCTTTTATGTCGCGTAGATCGCAGTCTTTGTTACTTGTTTTTGCGGAGCAGCTCGCCCAGGAAGAAGCAGACGGCCGCCACTGCCATGGCGTTGAGGGCCGCAATGCCCCAGTGCAGGAGGTTGGCCACAATGGCGCCCACCACAATGCCGGCGATGTTGAACCAGTTGACGGTGACCTCCTGATAGCTGCCTTTGTACTTTTTGCGGTTTTTGAAGTAGTCCAGGATCACAATGACGCCGATGGGGGGCAGGGCGCAGTTGAGGATGTTCAGCCAGCCCACAAAATTCCAGTACAGCCAGATGGCGAGGGCCGTGCCCACGATGCCGGCAACCCAGGAGGTGATCTTCATGCGGATGCCGGTGATGTTGCTCATGGCAAGGCCCCCGGTGTAGAGGGCGTTGTTGTTGGTGGTCCAGATGTTGGCCCCCAGCACAATCAGGGCGGGGATGGCCAGGCCCTGGGCGATCATGACATAGAAGATGTCGTCCTTGCCGGTGAAGGCGCCGCCGATGGCGCCGAAGCAGAACATCAGCGTGTTGCCCAGGAAGAAGGCGATGACGGTGGTCCACACGGCGATTCTGCTGTTTTTGGCGAAGCGGATGAAGTTGGGGGTGGCGGTGCCGCCGGAGATGAAGGAGCCGATGACAAAGCCGATGCCGGTGAAGAGGGTGATGCCGCCGGCGGACTGGGCGAAGATGGCCGCCAGGCCGCCGCCCGCTCCCGTGGCGGTGACCATGGAGTACACGCCCAGGATCACGATCAGGGGCACGGAGATGTAGCTGACGATCTCCAGGGCCTTCATGCCCGTGGCCGCCGTGGCGGTCATCAGCAGGCCCGCCGCAATGGTCAGCACCCACTCGTTGATCCCCAGCAGCTCCGCGGCGGGAATGGAGAACATGGCCACGCCCACGCCGAACCAGCCGATCTGGGTGAAGCCCAGAATGGCGGAGGACAGGTAGGAGCCTTTGGCGCCGAAGGTCCGGCGGCACAGAAGATCCATGTTCATGCCGGTGTCGGAGCCGATGAAGGCCAGGATGCCGCAGTAGGCGGAGAGAATGATGCCGCCGATGATGCAGGCCCAGACGAAGCCGCCAAGATCCAGGCCGTTGCCCAGCTTCGCGCCCACGCTCATGCTGGCGGAGAAGAAGGTGAAGCCCAGCATGACGAAGAACATGTTCCAAAAGCCCTTCCGGGCCGATTGGGGAACCGCTTCCAGGGAGTAGTCGGCGTCCACCGTCTGGGCGGCGGTTTTGGTTTGATCGCTCATAGGAACCTCCTCATACATTCACACACATTTTTGAAACTAGTTTCATATACACAAGAAGCACTATACCACGAATGGTTTCCCGTGTCCACAGGCGGATACAGATCTTAAATACCAAAAATTCCCGGGGATTTTTGGCGTGTTTTACAAAATTATGAAAATAGTTACATTTTCACCGCCGGATTTGCAATCTGCCTGGGAAATGTGATATGATCCTTTGTAGTAAGCCGCACGGAGGAACAGGTGCGCGGCGGAATCCGTCGGGTTTGCGGAAGACGCCGCGCGCGGATTTCCGCCGGCCGCGGTGCGGAGGGACATGGGGGAAGGGGGAAGCGTCCATGAACATCAAGGAGGTGGCCAGGGCCGCCGGCGTGTCGGTCGCCACCATCTCCCGGGTGCTGAACCACCCCCAGCAGGTGCAGCCGGAAACCAGGGACCACGTGCTGGCGGTGATGCGGGAGCTGGACTACCAGCCCAACTGGTTTGCCAGGGGGCTGAACATCGGCAAGACCGGCACCATCGCCCTGCTGGTCCCCAACATCGCCGACCGCCGGTTTGTGGATCTCATCACCGGCGTGGAGGCGATTGCCCGGAAGAAGGAGCACACCGTGCTGCTGTGCAACACCTACGCCGAGGCGGCGGAGGAGCTCAGGTGCCTGAAAATGGTGCTGAACCGCCAGGTGGACGGGCTGATCCTGGTGTCCTCCCAGCTGGATGACGGCGCGGTGCGGCCGCTGCTGAAGCCGTCGTTTCCCTGGGTGCACGTGGGGGGCCGGGGGCCGGAGAGCTGCCGGAACCTCTGCATGATTAACTACGAAAAGGGCGCCTGCCAGATGACCGCCCACCTCTTGAAGCTGGGGCATCCGGAGGTCGCGCTGCTGCTGGACCGGGCGCCTCTGGCGGAGATGGAGGCCATCGCCGCCGGATACCGCAGGGCGCGGCAGGAGGCGGGCCTGCCCCCGGAGGGCCGGATTCTGCGGGGGGAGAACAGCGTGCAGGGGGGATACCTGGCGGCCCAGAAGCTCTTTGAGAGCGGCAGCTGGCCCCCGGCCATGATCGCCGCCGGCGACCAGCTGGCCTTCGGCGTCACCAAGGCCGCGGCGGACGAGCAGGTCGCCATTCCCCGGGATATGGCCCTGGCCTGCCTCCAGGACTCCCAGGTCTGCTCCATCCTGACGCCGCCCCTGACGGCCCTGGAGCTGCCGGCCCACCGGCTGGGTCTGGTGGCCGCCCGGATGCTCTTTGACTGCATCGAGGGCGGGGAGGACGGCGGCGGGCCCCAGGAGATTATCTTGCAGCCGACGCTGAAGATCCGCGGCAGCTGCGGCAATACCAGCCCCATTTATGAGTTGTTTGGATAGGTCTTGTTTGAACGTTGGCGGAATGCCGGGTTGGGCCGGATGTTTTGCCGGGCAGGGCGGTTTCCCGCAGGAATCCTGGCGAATTTCCGGGGGAATCCACGCAGTCCCGGCGGAAAAAGGGTGCAGGGCGGCGTTTTGCCATGTTTCAAACAGGACCCGGTGTGCCGCGGCAGACACGTCCGCCGGTCCGGTGTGTCCCGTGGATGTATACAGGTTCTAAGGAGGAAGCACCATGTCTCTGGAGACGGAATACGCAGGGCTGACCCTGAAAAATCCCATCCTGGTGGCCGCCGGCCCCTGGTCCCGCAGCGGCGCCGCCATGCAGCGGGCCATCGACGCCGGCGCCGCCGCCGTGGTGACGGAGACCATCACCCTGGAGGCCAGCCGCAGTCCCAGCCCCCGCCTGTTTCTGGGGCCGCATCCGGAGCAGCTGTTCAACACCATGCTCTACTCCGAGATGCAGCTGGAGCAGTGGGAGCAGGAGTTTGAGGGGCTGCGGCGGGGGGACTGCCGGATCATCGCCAGCATCTGGGGCGGCTCTCCCTCGGAGCTGGGGTATCTTGCGGGAAAGGTGGAGCGCATGGGGGCCGACGCCGTGGAGGTGAGCATCTCCGCGCCCCTGGGCACCCGGAATGAGACCATCAACAGCTACCCGGAGGAGATCTGCGGGTATCTCCGGGCCGCGGTGGAGGCGGTGGACATCCCGGTGATTGTGAAGCTGTCCTACGAGGCCGCGGGCTCCCGCAGCTTCCTGGCGGCCCTGACGAAGGCGGGCGTGGCGGGGGTCACCGCCATGGACAGCCTGAAGGGCCTGCGGAGCGTGGATCTGGAGACCTGCCGGGCCCGGATGCCCACCTACGGCGGCTACAGCGGCGCGGCCATCCACCCGGTGGCATTGGCGGTGGTGGCCACGTTGAAGCAGCTGACGAGCCTGCCGGTCTGCGGCTGCGGCGGCGTCCGCGGGGCGGAGGACGTGCTGGAGTTTTTGATGCTGGGGGCCTGCGGCGCGCAGGTGGCCTCCGGGCTTTTGCGGGAGGGCTACGGCCTGATCCCCCGGATTCTGGGGGACCTGGAGCGATGGCTGGAGACCCATGGCCGCCGCTCTGTCCGGGAGATCACGGGGCTGGCCCTGGACTCCCTGCGGCCCTTTGAGGAGATCTCCCCCCGGCCCCTGACGGCGCGCCTTGCGGGGGAGTGCGACGGCTGCGGGCAGTGCGCGGCGGGGTGCCTGTATGACGCGCTGGACTGCGCAAACGGCGCCTTGACGGTGCACCCCGCGCGCTGCACCGGGTGCGGTCTCTGCGTGGAGCGCTGCCCCCGGGGAGCGCTGCAGCTGGAGTGGGAGGAGAGCTGAAAGACGGGGGACATCCCGGAATTGCCAGGCCGGAGGAGCGGGTGCGCAGGGGCGTATCCGGTCCTCCGGTGTGATTTGGGCGGCAGAGTGTGCACAACTGCAAAGATGCCGTTAAGATTCCGGGAGTTCTCAGCAGAATAGCCATTGACAGAGCGGGGAGGACTGCTATAATTTTGAGAGAATCTCCGCGGCGCTGCGGCCGCAGGACCGCGGGGTGGATGGGAAAGCTCAAACTCAATCCCCACACGCCTCTTCGCGCCGGACCGTCAACCCGCCGGAAAACGGAGACGGTTTTCCGGGCGGGCAGAGTCCGCCGGCAGGATTTCAGTGCCGTGCGGTTCCCATAGAGCCCGCTGTTCGGCCGCCCTGGGGCCCGCCGCGGGGACGGGGGATTCCGCCCGGACAGCGCCGGGAGATCTGGAAATCCCTTGGGGTTCCCGCGGGTTTCTTCCCTGCCGGGCGGAGGGTTTGGCGCAGAGCGGTGTGCTTTGATTGAATCAGAGTTTCCTGAGAGAAAAGAGGTGCGAGATGAAACAACATAAAAAAGGACTGGCGCTGTGGCTGGCGGCGGTGGCGGCCTTGCTGGCCGGCGCGCTTTTGACGGGGCCTCCGGGCCGGTCGGAAAGCGTTCAGGAGGCCATGCGGGACGCGGTGCTCCACGATGTGAATCAGATCAGCCTGCTGGGGCTGAAGGCGGTCAACCCGGGGCTGATCTCCGCCTTTACGGTCACGGCCCTCCTGCTGCTGGCCGCGGCCCTCATCCGGATCTTTGTCATCCCGCGGTTCCAGTACCGCCCGGGGAAGTTCCAGCTTTTGCTGGAGGAGCTGGTGGGCCTGTTCGACCGCATGGCCAAGAACAACAGCCCCCATAAGAACGGCTTTCTGGGGCTCTACCTCTTTGCCGCCGGCGCGTACATCTTTGTGGGCACCCTTTTTGAGCTCGTGGGGCTCCAGGCGGTGACGGTCCAGGGACATCCCATCACCCTGCCGGCCCCGCTGTCCGATATCAACGCCGCCATTGCCATGGGGTGCCTTTCCTATCTGGTAATTCTCTCCGGCGGCATTGCCGGCAGCGGCGTCAGGGGCGTGGGGAGGACCCTGAAGGAGTTCTCCCTGCCCATCTCCATGAGCTTCCGGCTCTTCGGCGCGCTGCTGAGCGGACTGCTGGTGACGGAGCTGGTCTATTACTTCGTGCAGCTGAGCTTTGTTCTGCCGGTGGTGGTGGGGGTGCTGTTCACCCTGCTCCACGCCCTGATCCAGAGCTATGTGCTCACCATGCTGACGGCCCTCTACTACGGCGAGGTCTCCGAGCCGGCCCCGCCCCGGGAGCGCAGGTCCCGCCGGGCGCGGCACGCCTGAGTGATTCCGATACATCAAAGAATTTGGAGGTTGTTCCCATGAAAAAGCTGTTTCGCAGAAAAGTGCTCTGCGTGTTCACCTTGATCCTGCTGCTGTCCGCCGTGCTGGCGGTGCCCGCCGCCGCCGCAGAGCCTGCGGAGGCCCCGGACGCCGCCGTGGAGGAGAGCGCCGGGAATTCCCTGGGGCTGAAGGCCATCGCCGCGGGCATCGCTATCGGCATTGCCGCCGCCGGCGGCGCCGTGGGCATGGGCGTGGCCACCGGCAAGTCCACGGAGAGCATCGCCCGCCAGCCGGAGGCGGAGGGCAAGGTCCGCACCACGCTGATGCTGGGTCTGGTGTTCATTGAGACGGCCATTATCTATGCCCTGCTGGTGGTCATCCTCATCATCTTCGTGTTGTAAGGCAGGTGGCGCGTGTGAATATCCCACTGAATATCGACTGGCAGCAGATTCTGCTGCACTGGATGAATTTCGCCATCCTGGCGGGGGGGCTGTACTTTCTGCTCTACAAGCCGGTGAAGCAGTTCATGGCCAAGCGGGAGAGCTACTATCAGGAGCTGGACGCCCAGGCCGCGGAGAAGCTCCAGGAGGCGGAGCGGATCAAAGCGGAATACCAGGCGAAGCTGGACGCCGCCGGCGAGGAGATCCGCCAGTCCCGGGCCAAGGCCCAGTCCGCCGTCCAGCAGTCCGCGGAGGAGCAGCTGGAGCGGGCCAAGGCGCAGGCCCAGCAGATCCTGACCCACGCCCGGGCCGAGGCGGAGCACGACCGGGAGGAGATCCTGCGCTCGTCCCAGCGGGAGCTGCGGAAGCTGGCCGCCGAGGCGGCCAAGAAGATGGCCTTCCAGGCCGATCCCTTCGATCAGTTCTTGGATCTGGCGGAGGAGGGAGCAGGCGATGAGAAGTGACCGAAGCCGTCTGAGCGCGGAGCTGCGCAGTGCCCGGGAGCCCACGGCGGAGCAGCTGCGGCGCTTTGCGGAGTTCCTCTCCAAAAAGTATCAGCGCAAGGTGCCGTTGCACTGGGAGGCCGACGAGTCCCTGCGCTCCGGCTTCCGCCTCCAGGTGGGCTCCGACGTCTACGACTGGAGTCTGGGCGGCCGGGTCCGCCAGTTCCAGGATTACCTGTATGGACTTGAGCTCCAGCCCGGCCAGGAGGATCTGATCCCCCTGATGCGCCAGGCAGCGGAGGACTGGTCCCTGGCCATAGTGCCCGAGGAGATCGGCACGGTGCTGACGGTGGACAGCGAGATTGCCACGGTCAGCGGGCTGGATCACGCCCAGTACGGGGAGATTCTGCTGTTTACCGGCGGGATCAGGGGCATGGTGCAGGACCTGCGCCGGGACAGGGTGAGCTGCATCCTTTTCGGCGACAGCGAGGAGATCAGCGCCGGAAGTCTCGTCCGGCGGACGCTGAAAACCGCCGGAATGCCGGTGGGCGACGCCTTTTTGGGCCGGGTGGTGGACGCGCTGGGCGTGCCCATTGACGGAAAGGGCCGCATCGAGGCGGTGGCCCGCCGCCCCATTGAGACGCCTGCCCCGGGAATTTTGGACCGCCAGCCGGTCAACACCCCCATGGAGACGGGCCTTTTGACCATCGACTCCATGTTCCCCATCGGCCGGGGCCAGCGGGAGCTGATTATCGGCGACCGCCAGACCGGCAAGACCGCCATCGCCCTGGACACCATCCTGAACCAGAAGGGGAAGGACGTGGTGTGCGTCTACGTGGCCATCGGCCAGAAGACCAGCTCCATTGCCCAGATGGTGGAGAACCTCAGACACCGGGGGGCCATGGAGTATACCGCCGTGGTCTGCGCGCCCGCCGGAGCCTCTGCCGCGCTGCAGTATATCGCCCCCTACGCCGGCTGCGCCCTGGCGGAGTACTTCATGTACCAGGGCCAGGACGTGCTGATTGTCTATGACGATCTCAGCAAGCACGCCATCGCCTACCGGGCCCTGAGCCTGCTGCTGGAGCGCTCCCCGGGCCGGGAGGCCTACCCCGGCGATGTGTTCTATCTCCACTCCCGGCTGCTGGAGCGGGCCGCCCATCTCTCTGACGAGCTGGGGGGCGGCAGCATGACGGCTCTGCCCATCGTGGAGACCCAGGCGGGGGACGTCTCCGCCTATATTCCCACCAACATCATCTCCATCACCGACGGACAGATCTTTCTGGAGAGCGATCTCTTCTTCGCCGGCCAGCGGCCCGCCGTCAACGTGGGATTGTCCGTCTCCCGGGTGGGCGGCGACGCCCAGACCAGGGCCATGAAGTCCGCCGCGGGCACGCTGCGTCTGGAGCTGGCCCAGTACCGGGAGATGGAGGTGTTCACCCAGTTCTCCAGCGACCTGGACGACGCCACCAAGCGCCAGCTGAGCTACGGCCAGGGGCTCATGCGCCTGCTGCGCCAGCCCCAGTACGCCCCCCTCTCCCAGCACCGGCAGGTGATTTTGCTGACGGCCGCGCTGCACCACGTGATGCAGGAGATCCCCCTGGAGCAGATGGAGGACTTCCGCGCGCAGCTGCTCGCCCACATGGAGGAGGCGGCTCCGGACCTGTGCCGGCGGATCGACGTGACGGGCATGCTGCCGGAGGAGGACCGGGAGGAGATTTTGGAGCTGTCCCGGGACTTTGCCAGGACGCTCTGGTCCAGCGGAAAGCGCGGTGGCTGAGATGGCGGGGACGAAAGAGATCAAAACCCACATCGCCAGCGTCCAGGAGACGAAGAAGATCACCAATGCCATGTACCTCATTGCCTCCACCAAGCTGCGCAGGGCCCGGCAGGAGCTGGACAGCACCCGCCCCTACTTTGAGGCGCTGCGGGGGGAGATCAAGCGGATCTTCCGCACGGTGAACAATGTGGACAGCCGCTACTTCTACCCCGTGGGGAACGACACGCCCCTGGAGGGGACCTACGGCTGCCTGGTCATCACCGCCGACAAGGGACTGGCCGGGGCCTACAATCAAAACGCCATCAAGGAGGCCATGCGCCTTCTGGAGCAGCACCCGGACACGAAGCTCTTCGTGGTGGGGGAGTACGGCCGCCGCTTTTTCACCCAGCGGAAGATCCCCATTGAGCACAGCTTCCTCTACACGGCCCAGAACCCCACCATGGCCCGGGCCAGAGAGATCAGCGCACTGCTGCTGGACGGCTTTGACCGGGGGGAGCTGAAGGAGATCTTCGTGGTCTACACCGATATGGAGAGCGCCATGAGCTTTGAGGCCCGGTCCGCCCGCCTGCTGCCCTTCCACAGGACGTACTTTGCCGCGCCGCCCAAAGAGCGGGCGGTGCGGACGCCCTTTGAGTTTTTGCCGGATGTGAAGACCGTGCTGAACAACATGATGCCAAGCTACATTTCCGGCTTCATCTACAGCGCCCTCATCGACAGCTTCTGCTGCGAGCAGGAGGCCCGCATGACGGCCATGGACAACGCCAACCAGAACGCGGAGACGCTTCTGGGAGAGCTGTCCCTCCAGTACAACCGGGTCCGGCAGGCGGCGATTACCCAGGAGATCACGGAGATTTCCGCCGGCGCCAAGGCCCAGCGGCAGAGGAAGGGGAGGTAACGGATTTGGAAAGAGGAATTATCGTACAGATCTCCGGCCCTGTGGTGGACGTGGAGATCCAGAGCGGTGAGCTGCCCCGGCTTCAGGAGGAGCTGACCGTGGAGCGGGACGGCGTTTTGCGGGTGATGGAGGTGGCGCAGCACATCGGGCGGAATACCGTGCGCTGCATCATGCTCTCCCCCAGCGAGGGCCTGGCCCGGGGCCTGGCCGTGGAGATCCCCGGCCACACCATCCAGGTGCCGGTGGGCCGGGCCACCCTGGGCCGGATGTTCAACGTGCTGGGCCAGCCCATTGACGGCGCAGGCCCCGTGCCCGAGGGCACCCCGGTCCAGAGCATCTACCGAAAGCCCCCCAGCTTTGAAGAGCAGAGCCCGGCGGTGGAGATCCTGGAGACGGGCATCAAGGTCATTGATCTCCTGGAGCCCTACCCCAGAGGGGGCAAGATCGGCCTCTTCGGCGGCGCCGGCGTGGGCAAGACCGTGCTGATCCAGGAGCTGATCCACAACGTGGCCATGGAGCACGGCGGCTACTCCATCTTCACCGGCGTGGGCGAGCGCAGCCGGGAGGGCAACGATCTCTGGCGGGAGATGCGGGAGAGCGGCGTGGCCGACAAGACGGCGCTGGTCTTCGGGCAGATGAACGAGTCCCCCGGCGTGCGGATGCGGGTGGCCCTGTCGGGGCTGACCATGGCGGAGCACTTCCGGGATAAGGAGCACAAGGACGTGCTGCTGTTTATTGACAACATCTTTCGCTTTGTGCAGGCCGGCAGCGAGGTCTCCACCCTCCTGGGGAGGATGCCCTCCGCCGTGGGCTACCAGCCCACCCTGGCAGGGGAGATGGGGGAGCTCCAGGAGCGGATCACCTCCACCAAGGACGGCTCCGTCACCTCCGTCCAGGCGGTGTACGTGCCGGCGGACGATCTCACGGACCCCGCCACCGCCACCACTTTTGCCCATTTGGATGCAACGACGGTGCTGAGCCGGAAGATCTCCGAGCAGGGCATCTACCCGGCGGTGGACCCCCTGGCCTCCTCCTCCCGGATTCTGGAGGCCGACGTGGTGGGGAAACGGCACTACCGCATCGCCCGGAAGGCCCAGGAGATTCTGGAAAAGTACCTGGAGCTCCAGGACATCATTGCCATTTTGGGCATGGACGAGCTCAGCGACGCGGACCGGCAGATCGTGGGCCGGGCCAGAAGGCTCCAGCGGTTCTTTGCCCAGCCCACCCATGTGGCGGAGAAGTTCACCGGTCTCCCGGGCATCTACGTCCCCCTGAAGGACACCCTGGAGAGCTTTGAAAAGCTGGTGGACGGAGAGCTGGACCAGTACCCGGAGGCGGCCTTCTACAACGTGGGCACCTGGCGGGACGTGGTGGAAAAGGCCAGGCGGATGGAGGAGGAAGAGATCTGATGGAGACCTTTCAGGTGCGGATTCTGGCGGCGGACCGGTCCTTCTACGAGGGGCCCTGTGTCAGCCTCGTCATCCCCGCCAGCGACGGGGAGATGGGCATTCTGGCCCGCCACGCCAGCATGATCGCCGCCATCCAGCCGGGGACGCTGCGCTATCAGGTGGCTCCCGACGGACCCGTGCAGCTGGCGGCGGTGTCGCCGGGCATGGTGAAGGTGGAGAACAACGAGGTCCTTGTGCTGGTGGACTCCGCCGAGCGGCCGGAGGAGATTGACATCGTCCGGGCCCAGCGGGTGGCCGACGAGGCCCGGGAGGCCCTGCTGCAAAAGAAGAGCCGGCAGGAGTACCAGCTGGCCCAGGCCGCCCTGGCCCGGTCCCTGAACCGCCTGCGGGTAAAGGCCAGAGGAGTGGACTGAAAACGCACGGTGTGCTTTTGCGGGGCGGGCTCCGAAAAGAATCCAGAGAACAGAACCGGCGCGACCGCAGTCGCGCCGGTTTTCAGGCTGTCGAAGAAGAACAGAAACCCGGAAGACGGGAAGGAGGGGTGTGTGCGGGGAACCCAGGAGGGGTTCCCTGCGCCATTTTAATCAGGGAGTTTCAGAACTTTTTGAAGTTCTGAAACTCCCGCTCAGCTTGTCGAAAATATTTTTTCGACAAGCTGAGAACCGGCGCGACCGCAGTCGCGCCGGTTCTGTCATACAGTTTAGAATCACACCGGTTTTTCAAAGTAGAAATACGTCTCGTCCTCGCCGCACCTGCGCATACAGGAGGAGAGCATCTTGTAGGAGGCCGTGTTCTCTTTAAAGCACTTGGCCACCACTCTGGTCAGGTGGACCTTGTACAGCGCCCAGTCCGCCACGGCGGCAAAGGCCTCGGTGCCGTAGCCGTAGCCGTCATGGGCCGCGTCAATCCGGCAGCCCAGCTCCGCGCCGCCCCGGCAGTCGAAGCGGTACAGCACCGCCTCGCCGATCAGCTTTCCCTCCAGCCGGACGGCGAAGTTCACCGCCAGGCGGTTGGCAAAGTCCCGGCAGGCCACGTCGTAAAAGCTCCGCTCCTCCACCGGGCCGCCCAGGCCCGCCACGTCGTCATATCCCCACCAGCGGTTCCGCTCTCCGTCCAGCACCAGGGCGTTGTAGGCGGGGAGGTCCGCCTCGGTCAGACAGGACAACGTCAGCCGCTCCGTCTTCAGCACCGGGATCTCCTTGACGTGGCTCAGAAGCTCGTTCTGGGGCTCAAAGCGGTACTTGGGGGCCAGCTTCGCCGGGCCGTACTGGAGCTTGGAGGTCCGCAGACCCCGGTCCGCCGCGTCGTCCTCCCGGTTCACCCACTGGCAGCCCTCGCCGAAGGCGTCGGCAAAGGCCTGCACCAGCGTGGGATAGACTCCGGTGTAGGAGTAGAGGGCCTTTTCAATGTGGATCAGCAGCGTCTCGCCGCACTTTTCGGCAAGAGACAGGGCGATGAGCTTGTCCCCGTCGAAGATCCCCCCGGCCAGGAACCACCGCTTGTCCACCATGCGGAGCATCTTCTTGGCCAGGGCCAGCTCATCCCGGGCCTTGGCGTTGGCGCCCTTGGGGAACTCCGCCTCGTAGTCCTGCCAGAACTGCCCGATGGCGGGCTCGTCCGCGGCGGTGAGGCGGCGGAAGACGGCCTCGGGCCACTGGGTGCGGAACTTCTTGATGTGGTTGCGCTGGCCGGAGTACCGCCGGCCGGCAAAGAGCTGCAGGTCCTGGCGGTAGTACACGTAGTCCCGCCAGGTGCGGATGTTGCTGACCCGGACGTAAGGGTAGCGGGCCAGCAGCCGGGGGGCCTTGCAGTCCGGCACCACGGAGATCACCGGCGGCACGCCCTTTTCCAGGCAGTAGGACTCGATTGCCTCCAGGGCCGCGTCCTCGTCCCCCTCGGGGCCGGGGACCGGATAGTCAAAGACGGTCTGCCCGTCGATGCAGTTGCGGATCACCAGGCATCCGGCGATCTCCGCCCAGGACGGATGCAGCGTGGGCCGCCACATGAGCTTGGTGCCCACGGAGTACTCGCACAGGCCGAAATTGCAGTTTTCGTAATACTTCCGGAGCCGGGCTCCGTCTTGCTTGGTGACAGGTTTGAATTGATCCATAAGAACCTCCTGCGCCTGGGGCGCGATGATGGGACAGGAAGCGTCCGCCGCCGCGGAGGCCCTGCCATGGGAAATGGGGTCTGGTTTCCGGATTCCAAATTTGAAAATCCGCTGCGTTCAGCCGCTCCGCGGGCCGCCGCCCGGGACGGACCCGGGACATGACGGATCGAATGTCCGCTTTTTCAGCCGAACAGGAAGTATTTGAAATCTTTGGGAGAATTTTGTAGAATTTTCTTGACCGATTTCATGAAAATATAGTATGCTGTATCGAGGGATTTATCAATCCCGGAGAGGAGATTGTGTGTGTGAACGAAAACAGAGGAACCTGGGGGAGCAACCTGGGCTTTTTGATGGCGGCCATCGGCTCCGCCGTGGGTCTGGGAAATATTTGGGGCTTCCCCTATAAAATGGGAAAGAGCGGCGGCTTTGCCTATCTGCTGCTCTATGTGCTGCTGGCGATCTTTGTGGGCTTTGTCATCATGATGGCGGAGCTGGCCATGGGCCGCAGGACCGGGAAGGGCACCATCGGCGCTTACCACGCGCTGTCCAAAAAATTTAAGTGGGTGGGCTGGCTGGCCGTGTTCTCCCCCTTCGTCATCATGAGCTTTTACTCCGTGCTGGGCGGATACTGCATCGAGTATATGGCCCTGAACCTCAGCGATCTGGCCTTTGGCGGCGCGGGCCTTCAGAGCGGCTCGGAGCTGTTCGGGGCCATGCTGACCAACCGCTTCGGCTCCGTCATCTTTACGCTGATCTTCATGCTCTCCTGCTACCTCATCAACCGCGGCGGCATCTCCGGGGGCATTGAGAAGTTCAACAAGGTGGGGATGCCCGCGCTGTTTGTGATGCTGGTCATCGTCATCCTCCGCTCCGTCACCATGGAGGGCGCTGTGGAGGGCCTGAAATTCATGTTTGTCCCCGGCTACGCCGTCAGTGCCGGGTTCATTGAGACCGCGCCCCACTGGACCACCGTGCTGGCCACCGCCGGCGGACAGATGTTCTTCTCATTGTCCCTGGCCATGGGCATCACCATCACCTACGGCTCCTATATGCGCAAGAGCGAGAACCTGGTGAGCAACTCCGTCATCGTTGTGACGGCGGACACTGTGGTGGCCCTCATGGCCGGCCTGGCGGTGATCCCCGCCGCCGTGTCCCACGGTATCTCCAGCATCAACGCCGGCGCCACGGTGATCGACGCGGGCACCGGGCTGGAGCGGGCTATGACCCTGGCCGACATCAAGCTGGGCGGACCGAACCTGCTCTTTGTCACCCTGCAGGACACCTTCCACGCCATGGGCCCGGCGGGCCCCCTCTTCGGCGTGATCTTCTACCTGCTGGTGCTGATCGCCGCGATCTCCTCCGCCATTGCCCTGACGGAAGTGGTGGTCACCTACTTCCTGGACCGGGCCGAGGAGAAGGGCCGGCCGGTCAACCGCCACCGGGTGGTGGTGCTGGTGTGCCTTGCGATCATGGCAGAGGCCGCCATTGTGGCTCTGGACGGCCTGGGGGCCAACGGCATGTGGGTTCCCTTCCGGAAGACCTTTGGCGTCATCGGCGAGTTCAACGACTGCTGGCTGGACTTCATGGACGCGCTGTCCGAGGGCATCGCCATGCCTCTGGGCGCCCTGCTCACGAGTTTGATGGTGGGCTGGGAGATCGGGCCCCGGACGCTTCTGGAGGAGATTCACATCAACGGCAGCACAAAAGTGGACGCCTTCTTCAGCTTCTGCATCCGGATTGTGGTGCCCCTGGCCATGCTGCTGATTCTGGTGGGCCAGATCGACACCTTCTTCCATCTGGGCATCTTTGTCTGAGGCGGACGACCTTCTCCACTATACCAAATTCTGCGAAAATTGCAAGGCTTTTCCTCTTTCAGGGTCTCTTTTGGCCGGGATTCGGAGGAAAATTGGAAGGGACTGGAAGACTGCGGCGGCGCGGGAGAAGGGGTTCTCCGGCACCGCCGGGAAGGGAAGCGATGCAAAGAGACCTCCCGGCCGCGGGCCGGGAGGTCTCCTCCGTTTTTGCAGCAGGCGGGGACGCCGTACGGCGTCCCCGCTTTTCGTCAGTTCATCTGCTTGCGCCGGGAGAGGTTCATGGTGCCGTCCTGCATCTCACCGATGGAGTCCAGGCTCTTGCCGGTGCCCAGGGCCACGCAGCTGATGGCGTCCTCCGCCACCACGGTGTGGATGCCGGTGCGGGCGGTGACCAGCTTGTCAAAGCCGGAGACCAGGCTGCCGCCGCCGGTCATGACGATGCCGTTGGTGGAGATATCCGCCACCAGCTCCGGCGGCGTCCGCTCCAGCACGGAGTGGATGGCCTCCATGATCCGCTCCACCGGCTCTTCAAAGGCGTCCATCATCTCCGTGGAGCTGACGGTGACCACCTTGGGAAGACCGGTCAGGAGACACCGGCCCTTGACGTCCATGGTCTCCTCCTCGTCCTTGGGGAAGACGCAGCCGATCTGCTTTTTCATCTCCTCGGCGGTGCGCTCGCCCACCAGCAGGTTGTAGGTCCGGCGCATGTATTTCACCACGGCCTCGTTGAGCTGGTCGCCGGCGATCTTGATGGAGGCGGACTCCACCACGCCGGAGAGGGAGATCACGGCGATGTCCGCCGTGCCGCCGCCGATGTCCACCACCATGTGGCCGTCGGGCTTGGCGATGTCGATGCCCGCGCCGATGGCCGCCGCCACCGGCTCTTCAATGAGGAAGACCTTTCTGGCGCCGGCCTGGATGCCCGCGTCAATGACCGCGCGCTCCTCGACCTCCGTGATGCCGGAGGGGACGCAGATGATGACCCGGGGCTTGAACAGGGAGAAGCCCGCCACCTTGTGGATGAACTCCTTGAGCATCCGCTCGGTCATGTCGTAGTCGGAGATGACGCCCTCCCGGAGGGGGCGGATGGCGATGATGTTGCCGGGGGTGCGGCCCAGCATGGCCTGGGCCTCCGCGCCCACCTTCAACAGCTTGCCGCTGTTCTTGTCCAGCGCCACCACGGAGGGCTCGTTGAGGACAATGCCCTTGCTCTTCACATATACCAGCACCGACGCGGTGCCAAGATCAATCCCAATATCTTTAGCCATGGATACTTCCACCTCATTATCCGTTTCTGCCGTTATTATGGACGGTTTTTCCGCTTGCAGTCATACAAGACTCATTATAACGACAGGACTCGATGATTGCAACCCTATTCTTTGCCGGAACTGTGAACTTTTTCCCCCAGCGTCCGGGCGGCGGTGCAGCAGACCACCGTTTCCGCCCCGGCGGCCCGCAGGGCCAGGGCGCAGGCGGAGAGGGTGGCGCCGGTGGTGCAGATGTCGTCCATCAGCAAAATCCGCCGGCCGGCGGCATCGCCGGAGGCCCGGTAGACGTCCCGGACGTTTTCCCGGCGCAGGGCGGCGTCCTCCAGCCCGGACTGGGCGGGGTTGTCCCGGAGCTTGTCCAGCAGACGGAGCGGCCGGGTTTCCCAGAGGCGGCAGGCGGATTGCGCCAGGAGCTCCGCCTGGTCATAGCCCCTCTGCCGCAGGCGCCTGCGGCTGACCGGCACCCAGGTGACGGCGTCAAACTCCCCGGAGAGATGTTCCGCCGCACAGCGGGCCACCAGCTCTCCAAGAGGCTCCGCCGCCGCGGAGGCGCCGTGAAATTTAAACCGCAGAATCCCCTCCCGCACAAGGCCCTCATAGCGCAAGGGCGCGGCGCACCGGCTCCCGTCCGGCAGCGTCCAGAGGGCGTCGGCCTCCGCCAGCCAGGGCAGGGCGGCCTCGCAGGCCCGGCAGACGCCGGGGCGGTCCAGGACACGCCCGCAGAAGGGGCATTTGGGCGGGAAGAGGAGGTTGAGGAGCGCGTCCAGCGGTCTCATGGCGCCTTCCTCTTCCGGGGATAGGGCTCCGGCTGATCCGTCAGACCTACCAGGTAATCCATGCTGACGTTGTAGTATTCGGCCAGCTTGATGACGGCGTCTAGGGGGTAATTCAAAACACCGATTTCGTATTGGCAGTAGGTGTTTTGCTTGACGTTTATGATGTCGGCTATGTCTTTCTGAGTTAGCCCCTGGTCAATCCGAAGGTTGCGGATTCGCTCATATTTCAAAATTTCGGTTTTCAATCCCATCACCTAGAGGGAAGTATATGTATCGTGAAAACAGATATTTTGGAAAAGTCTGAAATTCAGATTTTTGCAAGGGCGGGAGATGATGGCGGAATGAACCGGCCAGGGATGTGGCGGCCGCAGGCCGCTGCTACGAAAGGCGGGGAGGAAAGAGCGGTGCGTCGGGTCGTGGCCCAGGCCAGTCTTGCGAGGAGCGGCGCGCCGAGTCGTCGCGCCCTACGAAGGGGCGTTCCGGGCAGAGGTTTGGGGCCGCAGGAAGAACGGCGGCGGCCATTGGCCGCCACTGCGGAGGGCACGGATGGTCCGTGGGGTTTATCAGGAGCCGGAGGGAGGCTGGGGGGAGCCCTCTCCGTCACCGCCTGCGGCGGCGCCACCTCTCCCAAAGGGAGAGGCAA
>JAHZBA010000040.1 GCA_019423635.1 Clostridiales bacterium | reverse complement strand
CAACCGGGAGAAAGTGGCCGCACAGCAGAAGGCCTACTACGAAGCCAACCGGGAGCAACTGCGGGAACGAGCCCGGAATTATATGCGGGAATACCGGGCAAAAAAGAGAGCCGCCGCAGGCGCTGTAACACCCACGACGGCAAAGAAATAGTAAGACACCCATATTATATGGGACAAGAAAGGAATCGTCAAGATGGATTTGAAGCTGATGGATCTGGAGATCCGAAATTTTAAGGGCTGTGAGAGCTTATCTCTGCCGCTGGATGGGCGCAGCGCCAGTATCTATGGGGACAACGCCGCAGGCAAGACCACGGTATATGACGCGCTGACCTGGCTGCTGTTTGGGAAGGACAGCCGTGGGAACGGCAGCTTCGAGATCAAGCCGTTGGACGCCGCCGGAGAGGTGGCGGACCATGGGGCGGTGACGGAGGTCTCTGCGACGCTGCTGGCGGATGGAGATCCGGTGACACTGCGCAAGACCTACTATGAGAAGTGGAGCGTGAAGCGCGGAAACGCGGACGCCACCTATGACGGGAACACCAGCGAGTACTATGTAGATGATGTCCCTGTCAAGAAGTACGCCTTTGAGGCGAAAGTGGACGAGCTGGCCGGTGAGGACCGCTGGCGGATGCTGACCAGCGTGGGCTGGTTCTGCGAGGGGCTGGACTGGCGGAAACGGCGGGAGGCCCTGTTTGAGGTGTGTGGTGTGGCCTCCGACCGGGAGATCATGGAGCAGGAGCCGCGCTTCGCGGCGCTGATGGAGTCCATGGGCCGGCTGAGTCTGGAGGACTACAAGAAGAAGCTTCAGGCCAAGCGTCGGGGGCTGAACGGAGCCCGGGATACAGTTCCGGCCCGTTTGGACGAGTGCAAAAAGACGGTATCCGAGCTGGAAGGGATCGACTTCACCGCTCTGGAGGAGGAGCGGAGCCAAGTGGCCGCACGGCGGGACAGCCTGCGGGGCGAACTGATCCAACTGGAGAACAACACCCTGCTGGCTTCCAAGCGGAATGATGTGGCCCGGCTTGAGAACGAGCTGGCCGCGCTGCGGAATGAGAACCGGCTGCACAGGCAGAGTCAAATCGTCCCGGTTGAGGACCGGAGGCCGGCGCTGGAGGCGGAGATCCGGGCGGCAGAGCGGGATCTGCTGCGCTGCACACAACTGGCCCAGAACGAAAAGGACCTGATGGAGCATCTGGAGGAGCGGATCGGGCGGTGCCGGGCCCGATGGTCTGCGGCGGCGGAGCAGACATTTGAGGAGACGGTGTGCCCCACCTGTGGCCAGAGGATGCCGGAGGAGGCACAGAAGGCCGCCCGGGCGGCCTTTGAGACGGACCGGGCAAGAATCCAGGCGGAGGCCGTGGAGGAGGCAGACCGGACCAAGGCGGAACGCGCCAAGGCGCAGGCCCGCCGGGAGGACGCCATTGAGGCGGGGGTCCGGGCGGAAAACGAGATCGCCCGGCTCCGGGCAGAGGTGGAGGCGTACAGAGCCCCGGCCCCTGCGGAAGTGGAGGACCTTCCCGGATTTGCCCGGCAAGAGGCGGAGCTGACCGCCGCCCTGGAGGAGGCTCGCCATCAGGCGGACGGCCTGAGCCGGGAGAACGGTGCGATCCGCAGTGAGATCGAGGGACGCATTTTGGAGCTCCAGCAGCAGCTGGACAGGCTGGATCGGGACCTGGGCCGGAAGGCCATGCTGGACTATGCCAAAGAGCGGATGGAGGCCCTGCGGCAGGAGGCCCGGGAGAGTGGGCAGCAGCTGGAGGAGCTGGACAAGCTGCTGTTCCTGTGTGACGAGTTCAGCCGCTGCAAGGTGCGCTACATTGAGGATCAGATCAACGGACGGTTCCGGCTGGTACGGTGGAAGCTGTTTCAGGAGCAGGTCAACGGAGGGCTGGCCGACTGCTGTGAGGCCACGGTGGATGGGGTCCCATACCGGTCGATGAACAACGGCTCCAGAGTGAACGCCGGCCTGGACGTGATCCGGACGCTGTCGGAGCACTATGGGATGCGGGTGCCGCTGTTCGTTGACAACGCGGAGAGTGTGACCGGGCTGCTGCCGGTGGGGAGCCAGACCGTCCGCCTGGTGGTCAGCGCGGGAGATAAAAAGCTGAGGTGTGAATATGAAAATTAAGGACCGGGCGAAGCCCAAGCTCCCGCCTGTGGAGCCGGGGGTGTACATTGCCACCTGCGTGGGCGTGGTGGATCTGGGGGAGCAGTACAGCGAGAAGTTCAAGAACTACCGAAACGAGGTTCAGTTCATTTGGGAGCTGTCCGGGGAGACGGTGGAGGTGGACGGGGAAGTGAAGCCACGGCAGCTGTCCCGGACCTTCTCCTTCGCCGTCGGCAAAAAGAGCAGCCTGCGGGGCTTCCTGAGCAGCTGGAACGGGGTGCAGTACAGCGACGAGCAGTTCGGAGAGCTGGAGGTCTTTGACCAAGTGGGCCGGGCCTGTCAGCTGAACGTGGTGCTCAACGACACAGGGGAGTACGCCAACGTGGACAGCGTGATCCCACTGCCCAAGGGGATGCCAGCGCCAAAGACGGACACAGCGCCCATCTGCTGGGACATGGAACAATGGGACGACGTGGTATTCCAGGCGTTGCCGGAGTGGGTGCAGGAGAAGATCAAGAAGTCCTCCCAGTACCAGAAGGAGCACACGCCAACGGATACGGTGGACTTCCCGCTAGAAGAACAGGCAGCGCCAGCCGGAGGGAAAGGTGGTTGTCCAATTTGAAGCTGATCCCATTGGCCAGCTCCTCCCACGGGAACGCCTATCTGGTGGAGGACGGAACGACCTGCCTGCTGATCGAGTGCGGAGTGAGCTGGAAAAAGCTTCAGAAGCTGACCGGTTTCGGCGTGTCCGGCATTGCCGGGTGTCTGATCTCCCACGAGCACAAGGACCACGCCGGCTGCTATGAGCAGCTGATCCGGAGCGGGGTTCCGGTCTACGCCAGCCGCGGGACGGCGGAGGCCCTGGGGTGCGAACAGCTGGAGCCGCTGGAGGACCGGGAGGCGGTGGCTCTGGGCAGCTTTGACGTGCTCCCCTTCCCCACCTTCCACGACGCGGCGGAGCCTATGGGCTTTCTGATCCGCAGCCGGACGGACGGGGACAAGCTGGTCTTTGCCACAGACACGGTCAACCTGGGGTATCAGTTCCCCGGTGTAGATCTGGTGGCCATTGAATGCAACTATGACGAGACCGCCCTGGAGCGGTCGGAGCGGATGCCGGAGAAGGTGCGCCGCCGGGTGGCCAACGCCCACATGAGTGTGTCCAGGGCCTGCGCCTGGCTGGCCGGGCTGGACAAGTCCCGGGTGCGGGAGGTGTACCTGATGCACCTGTCCGACGCCTGCGGCAATGAGTGGATGTTCCGCCGCCTGGTGCAGCAGGTGGTGGGGGATCGGGTGCAGGTTACGGTGTGCCCGCGTGAACGATTGGAGGATGCAGAATGAATGAACTAGAAAAGAAAAGTATCCTGGAGATGTCCATGGGTGCCATTCTGGAACGGGTGGACTATGAGATGGGCAGGGTCATTGACAACATCCTGGACCCCAACACCAAACCCACCGGGAAACGAAAAATCACTGTGGGGCTGGAGCTTATCCCCAGCGCGGACCGCAAGACCATCACCGTGCAGACCACAGCCAAGAGCACGCTGGTCCCCACGGACCCCATCACCACCAGCCTCTATATCACCAATCAGCCGGGCACCGGCGAGATGGTGGTGGCCGAGATGGTCCCCCAGGTCCCCGGACAGTTGGGGATGGACGGCGGAGAGCAGGACCGGCCCAAGGTTCTGAAATTCACCAATATCAAGCAGGCATAACAGAAAGGAGACTACATCATGTTGAAGGAATTTGCTCAGTATCTCGTGTCCCTCAAGGACAACAAGACCTACACCATCCACGGCGACACCTACTCCGACCGGGAGCTGGTGCGTATCGCCCCCCATGTAGACCGCCCCTGCCAGATCAGCGTGAGCGGGCTGGACAGCATCGTAAAGCTGCTGCGGAACGAGTTGGATATGTTCGACAACCTGCCTATGTTCGTCCGGGTGGACGGCGCACGGAAGGTCTCTGTGTTCTCCACCTATGACAGCGAGATGTGCCGGGACAGCCTGTATGAGGCGGCCTGCGACGTGCCTGGGTTCCAGGAGGGCTTCCGGGAGCAGGAGAAGGCCATCATTGAGCTGCGGAGCAAGTTTATGCCCGGAGAGGGCGTGGACTACCTGCTGGACCTGCTCTCCCGCATCAACAAGGAGAACGGCGTAACCACCCGGGACAACGGCGTGAGCCAGGAGGTGGAGGCCCGCCAGGGCATTTCTCTCAAGGCCCTGGTCCAGGTCAAGCCCCGCATCTCCATGCGGCCCTACCGCACCTTCCTGGAGGTGGAGCAGCCGGAGAGCGAGTTCATCCTGCGGCTGGACGAGGACGGTAACGTGGGGCTGTTCGAGGCCGACGGCGGAATGTGGAAGATGCAGGCCAAGGCATCCATCGTGGCGTACTTCGAGGAGAAGCTGGCCGACGAGATCAACGCCGGAAAGATCATTGTGATGATGTAAATAATTGGCGGGGCTGGGGCGTCCTGGCCCCGCCGGTAGAAAGCGGGTGATGAGATGGCCGGACGGCCGAAGGAGGGCATTGAGTTCTCCGGCTGGGCCACGGACGTATTTGAAGATCCGAAGATAGACAAGCTGATCGACGGCCAGGGTGTGGCCGGGTTTACGATCTATTTCTATCTTTGCCAAAGGGCCTTCGGGCTGCATGGATACTTTTTGCCATGGACCTGCGATGATGCCGCCAGCGTTGCAAGACGGATCGGCGGCGGAGTTGGGTCAAAGGCGGTACAGGATACCGTTGGGCTGTGCTTGCGTATTGGCTTGTTTGACCGCATGCTGTACGAGGGGCACGGAGTACTTACGAGCAGGGGCATCCAGCGCAGTTTTGTACCGGCGCTGAAAAAACGCCGGGTAAGGTCTGTCATAGCCGATTACTGGCTTTTGGGAGCCGACGAGAGCGTCGGTTTGGTTTTCATACCCAAAAACGGCGGGTAACGCCCATCTGCGTCATGCAAATGCTCATTTGCGGCCTGCGAATGACACATAGGATAGGATAGGATAGGATAGGTATAGGGATAGGAGAGGTAGTTCTAAAGATAGAACTCAAAAATCTATACCCTCTACTTCTAACGGGGGGCGCGCTGCTGAAAGAGCTCTAAGAGAAGAACAGGGAGCGGCGACTGGAAGGTGGACCCCCTCCCCAAAAACGAGAGGTGCGATTTGACAAAAGAGGACGTATGCAGGACGTTTGACCTGCTGGAACAGATCTACCAAGGCAAGAAGAAGCCGCGTGACAACGTGACGCTGGCAATCTGGGCAGAGATATTGAAGCCCTGGAGCTATGCGCAAGTCAGGAGCGCAGTGGTTCAGAGAGCGCGGGAAAACCGATTTTTTCCGGATCCCTCGGAACTGGCGGCATATCTCCCTCCCATAAGAGACAAGGGGGCAGAGAAAAGCGCCCCAGATGGCCTGTTAGAAGCTATGGAGAAAAAGCGGAAGGAACTGGATGACTGGCAGGAGGAGTGGCACCAGGAACTGCGGGAGCGTGGGCTGCCAACGCTGCGGGAGGCCGCGGCCCGAGGGATGAGCCCCGGGAAGTGGAATGTGCTGCTCCGGGAGGCCGGCGTGTGGGAGGCTGCCCATGGCTGACACACTATGCCTGAGCTGCGCAAAGTGCTATGGAGACTGCCCGTGGTCTGAGCGGGACCCGGAGACCAAGCGCATCAAATTCCAGCCCGTGCCCGGGTGGACGGCAGAGGCGACCTGGAACCGGGGCTGCGGGGCCTCTTACCATGTGGTCGCCTGCCCGCTGTATGTGAGCGACGGGAAGGACTACTCCGCCGGCCGGGGCTAGAAACCAAAATATGATGTCCGGGCGGTGTCGGACTGTCTGCGGGCTGGGATGACTGATGCGGAGATCATGCGGAGGACCGGGATTTGGTCGGCGAGGACATTGCAGGAGTATAAGCGGCGGGCGAGGAGATTGGAGGACTTAGATCGAAAATGAGCGGAGAACAGATCAACCTATTGGATGAAATCATCGTGGACAACTTCGCCGGCGGCGGAGGGGCGTCTACGGGGATCGAACTGGCGACGGGGCGTCCTATCGCTATAGCAATCAACCATGACCCTGACGCGATTCTGATGCACCGCACCAACCACCCGTACACGGAACACCTGCAGGCGAGCGTGTGGGATGTAGACCCGAGGGAAGTTTGCCGGGGCCGCCCGGTGGGGCTTGCGTGGTTCTCGCCGGATTGTAAGCACTTCTCCAAAGCCAAAGGTGCGGCACTGGTAGACCGGAACATCAGGGGGCTTGCGTGGATTGTCCTGCGCTGGGCTGGGACTGTCCGCCCACGGGTGATTATCCTGGAAAATGTGGAGGAGTTCGTAACATGGGGGCCTGTACGGAAAGGGAAACCGGTGAAGAAAAAAGCTGGGCAGACCTTTCAGAAATGGAAGCGGCAGCTTCTGGAGCTGGGTTATCAGGTTGAACACCGGGAAATCGTGGCGGCGGACCTGGGAGCACCGACCACAAGAAAACGCTTTGTGCTGGTTGCCCGCTGCGACGGGCGGCCTATCGTGTGGCCGGAACGGACGCATGGGCCGAGAGACAGCGAGGAGGTACGGGACGGGCGGTTGCTGCCATGGAAAAGCGCGGCGGAGATCATCGACTGGAGCGTACCTTGCTACTCTGTATTTGCCAGCAAGCGGGAGCTGAAAGAAAAATATGGTGTGAACGCCGTCCGGCCACTGGCGGATAACACCATGCGGAGGGTTATCCGGGGCGTGGACAAGTTCACCATCCGAAGCGGGCGGCCTTTCGTCGTGGAGTGCAATCACGGAGGGGACGGTCATGCGAGGGCGGACGGTGAACCACTCAACACTATCACACGGAAGTACACCGGCGGGCTATGTGATCCCCTGCTTGCTCCGTTCACATTTAGCAACACCGGAGGGAGTGTGGGAGCCGACGTGAGCGAGCCGGTGCGCACGATCCGCACGGCGGGCGGGCAGATTATGGCCTCCGCCAACCTGATTCAGTACCACACGGAGCAGACAGAACGGGTCCGGGCAAACGGACTGAGGATGCCGCTGCCGACAGTGGATGCCTCCAACCGGTACGGGCTGACCACGGCGCAGCTTGTAGAATATTTCGGGAATGGGCAGCCGATTGATGTGAGAAAGCCGATGCACACGGTAACGAGCCACGACCGGGAGGCGATAGTCTGCGCCCACATCTGCAAGTATTACGGAGGCGTGATAGGGGCGGAAGCACAAGAGCCGCTGCCGACGGTGACGTCGGTTGACCACAATGCGGTAGCGGCGGCCCATATTGTCGAGTTCAAAGGGCAAGACATTGGGCAGGATGCAGGTCGGCCACTGCGCACGATCACGGCGGCTGCCGGGGAATTTGCAGACTGCCGGGCAGAGCTGATTGAGGTGGGGGGGCAAGACCTGATGCACTGGCCGGAAGTCCGCGATCTGCTCAACCGCCATTGTGGGTATGAGATGGCAGACGATGAAATCCTGCTGCTGGAGATTGGCGGAGGGCTTTACTTTATCGCGGACATTCTTCTGCGGATGCTGACGCCGCGGGAACTCTATAACGCCATGGGTTTTCCGCCGGATTACATCATCGACCGGGATTACCTGGGCAACGAGTACGGGAAAACAAAGCAGGTGGCACGGTGCGGGAACGCGGTATGCCCTCCCATGGCGACGGCCCTTGTACGGGCGAACCTGCCGGAGTGGTGCAACCGGACGATCACGACCATGGAGGAGCTGGAAAAGGCGGTGGCGGTGTAATGATGACCATCGTAATCCAGGTAGACGCCCCGCCTGGTCAGGCCATTGGTTTGAAGGAGCACCTGGCAATGTGTCTGGAGCGGTACGGAGACACGCGGGTGGTGGAGATCCGGGAGACCGGGGCGGAACAGATGAGGATTGGAGGAGGCAAAACGCCATGAACTGCCATGGGTGTAAGTGGCTTGACGAGACGCGGCCGCATGGGGCCGGATACTGCAGCACAGTGGAGCGGTCCAAGGACTATCACACCATGCCCTGCATAATCGACTGCGGGCAGCGTGCGCCGGAGGTGCGCAGGCCAGAGTTCCAGCGGTGCGAATTATTCGAGCCGGGGGATTTTAAAACCAGATTCAGGAAGGGTGGTTAAGCATGGCCATAAGCAATTTTGTACAGGAGCGGGATGCAGCGCTCCTGTCTCTGGACGAGGAGAAGATAAAGGGATACTGCCGGAAGTATGGCGTGCCTATCCCGAGCAGTGATAAAGTATTCTAGCTGTCGGTCCACAAGGCAATCTGTAATATCACCTCAGCATCCACAGAGCAGAGACGCAGGAGTGCACAGTGGCTGGTAGAGCACGGATCTACACCGGAGATATGAGGGAGACGTATGGAGAGATTAACATTTGATGGGGAATTTTGCGACATATCCATGTGCCGAGAGGAATTGGGTGGCCCATTTTGCGAGGAGGGCTACTGCTCCCAGCGCAGGGTGTGGGAGCGGCTGAAATCCATTGAGGACATCCTGGGCGGCGACTACAATCTGGACCGCCTCCGGGAGCTGGTGCAGGCTGACCGAGAGGGGCGGCTGGTGATGCTGGATGAACCTCGGAAGCCCCTTATATGGGGCGACGACAACCACGATTCTATCTTGTGCCCCAACTGTAAGCACGACCTCATGGGCGGATTCCAGGAAGCCGATTCCTGCGAAGTGCCTATGTATCAATGCCCTTACTGCGGACAGCCGATTGACGGAACACAGGCGCTAACCCATGAGGAGGCAGAGACGGCGCTGAAAGGAGAAAACCATGAAGCCAATCCTGTTTAATACCCAGATGGTTCGGGCCGTCTTGGATGGAAGGAAGACCGTCACCCGGCGGGTGGTAAAGCCGCAGCCATTGGACAAGCCTATGTGTTTCCACGACCCCGAAGAGGGCTTAAACATTGTGTGCCATGTTGCTGGGATGGATGTGCTGTACAATTTCTTTCCACCCTACCAGCCCGGCGACATCCTGTGGGTGCGTGAGACGTGGAATGGCGACTGGTGCGACCATTATATCTACAAGGCGGACGGAGGCAGCGCAAAAGCTGCCGGATATGCAGCAGAGCCGAAATGGCGCCCATCCATCTATATGCCGAAGGAGGCCGCACGGCTATTCCTGAGGGTGAAGGAAGTGAGCGTGGAGAGGTTGCGAGAAATAAGCGCACTTTCTGCTATGGACGAAAGGAAAGTGAAATAATTGAATGTCACAAGAAAGAAATCCCACACGATTTGTCGCAGGCCCGAAAAAACAGGTGCGAGCCCACGGGATGACCTCCTACACGGTGATCCAGTGTCCGATGTACCTGGAGGATGAGGAGAGGAGCGTGGAGGCATGAGCTGTAAATCATATACGCACATCACCATGTTTGACCGGCCATATCCGCCCGAAAAGCAGGCCGAGGGACTGGCGATCTCTCAGGCCATCGTCGGCGGGCATTGTGAGACCTGCGGATTTTTGTCGCAGTGCTCCACCCAAAAGGATTTTAGGTTCCCAGTGTTTGCCTGGTGTATGCGGCGGAAGGCGGAGATTATGGCTAGGATGGAGATGGACGCCGATGGATAATCTGCTGACGGATAAGGATCTGGACACCATCGCCCGGGCCCACCACCGCTGCGGTGAGATGGAGATCGAGCGGACGCTGGGGGGCGCTGCGGGTGCGGGTGAGCACCTGCCCCGCCTCCCGGGCCTGGTCCGTGCCCTACCTGATCCGGCTGGAGCGGTGGCGGCCTGGGATGTACAGTACACAGTATTTTGACAGCGCGGAGGCGCTGAGAGAGGAGTTTTCCAATGAGCGCCAACAACGATTATAGCGAGGAGTTTGACCGGCTGCGCAGGAACCGTGTGGAGGTGTCGCATCACAAATACGGCCCGGCCCGGAAAAATTTCGGCGAGGGGCGGGTGGATGCCCTGGAGACGGCCCAACTGTGCCTGGACGCTTTCCACCGGGACCACAACACCGAGCACCTGGTGGACGCGGCCAACTATCTGATGTTCCGATGGATGTTCCCCATGCCCGGGGAGTTCTTCCGGGCAACAGGGAGCGGCGAGAGCGTGGGGACGGTGGGGACGCCGATCAACATGGAGGACTGATTGTATGAGTGACAATGACACGCTCCGCAGGATCGCGGAGCAGCTGGGGGCGGAGGAGATCCTGTGTCAGTGCGCGGAGGAGTGCTCTGAGCTGGCCCAGGCGGTGCTCAAGATGCGCAGGGTGCTGGTGGGCACCACGCCGCTGACACAGGGCAAGGCGCGGGCCCTTATCAACGAGGAGGTGGCCGACGTGCTCAACTGCGCGGAGGCACTGGAGGCCATCAGCTTTGTAGACTGGGGCCAGGTGGCGCGGATCCAGGCCGGGAAGCTGGAGCGGTGGGACCGGCGAATCAGGGAGGGTGTGACATGAGCGGGATGCTGGACACAGAACAAACGGCCCGAATGTGCCCGGTTTGCGGAGAGGATAGCTCCGTATATGACACGCGGGAAACGCCGGAAGGGAAAATTGTCCGCCGGAGGAGATGTTCGGCGTGTGGAGCACAGTTTGAAACAGAAGAGACATTCATACGATTCCTGCCCGAAAAAAATCAAAAAAATTTTTGAAAATCCTAGATATAGGGGACAGGATTCAGAATACATGAGAAAATGGGAGCGGGTAGAGATACCCACTCCCATCTTTCTTCTGCCCGGCTCCGTGGCGAAAAACGGGCCCTCCTAATCAATAGCCGCCCCGAACCGCATAAGGGGCGGCCATATATGCCGCAGGCAAGAGCCAGCCCAAGATCCGGGCCGAAGGGTCGCACCCTCCACGCGGCACACACGCTGGACAGAGCGCGCAAAAAAGCGGAGGGCGCTGTTCCCGACCCCCGGACAGGCCAGCGGATAGCCTGCACACAACCCGCAAAATACCCCACAAGGGGTATATACGTCGCTCCTGTCCGCACGAGGGCGGCGGCGATACCCAAAAAAACCGCCCCAGAAGGGGCGGTGATTCAGAGCAATATTTCCTTGAGTTTTGAAAGATTGTCCTTATTTGGACTTACCTTCCCTGACTCCCACCTGGAGACTAGGGCCTGGTCAACGCCCATCTGTTCGGCTAGCTGGGCCTGTGTCAGTTTCTTGGCACGGCGGGCGGCGGAGATGTCAAATGTCTCCTGGGGAAGTGATCGCTTACCTCTACCCACAAAATAGCCAACTCTGCCCTAGACGCTGGGTTTAATGAAGCTGTCCGGACGATAAATCCGACGCCTGCTCAAATGAAGCAAGCGCAAGCGAACATGAGCGAAGCAAGAAGGATTTTAAACACCGAAACAAGTGCAGGCGCACTTATTGAAAGTTTAAGAGGGATTTCTTTTCAAGGGAGTACAGAAAGCACGTTTGGAGATGTGATGGCTGCACTGCGCAGCTTGCAAAACAGGAGACGTTGAGGTGCTGAAAAATGGCTGCGAGGTTGACAGATAAGCAAAAAAAGAAAATAGTGGCTGATTATCTGGAAACGCAGTCTGTGAATGCCACCGCGAAAAAGAATAAAGTCTCTTGGGCCACCGCAAAATCGATCCTGAACGAGGCGGGAGACATTGAGGAAAAATTAGACCAAAAAAAGGCGGAGAACACCGCCGACATCATGGCATACATGGAAAAGCAGCGGGGTTTGGTGTGCGAGATCATTGATAAGGGCCTGACTGCGCTGAACACGCCGGAGAAGCTGGCAGAGGCAACCCCGGCCCAGATCACCACGGCCATCGGCACGCTGATTGATAAATGGACGGCCATCAGCGGCGGGCCTGCGGATACGGCAAAAGAGGACGGGCTCAGCCAGAGCCTGAGAGAATTGGCGGAGGAGTTGGAGAGCAATGATTAGCGCAAAGCAGAAGAAAATTCTCGCCTTTCCATACTCAAAGTATGATGCCCTCATCTGCGACGGCGCAGTCCGCTCGGGTAAGACATCCATCATGATGTGGGCGTTTGTGGACTGGGCTATGCGACAGTTTAGCGGCCAGCGGTTCGGCATCTGCGGCAAGACTGTGGACAGCGCCTCAAAAAATATCGTGGTGCCCTTCATCTCCATGTCCCTTGCCAAAGAGCGTTACACCATGCGCTGGCGGCGGGCGGACAAGGTGCTGGAGGTCCGGCGGGGGGCTGTGACCAACTACTTCGAGGTGTTCGGAGGAAAGGACGAGAGCAGTTTCGCGCTAATCCAGGGCCGGACGCTGGCCGGGGTGCTGTTGGATGAGGTGGCGCTGATGCCCCGCAGTTTCGTGGAGCAGGCGTTGACCCGCTGCTCTGTGGATGGAGCCAAACTGTGGTTCTCCTGCAACCCAGAGAGTCCGCAGCATTGGTTTTATTTGGAGTGGATCAAGCGGCACAAGGAGCGAAACGCCCTGTACCTGCACTTCGAGATGACGGACAACCCCGGCCTGAGCGCCAAGACCATCGAGCGCTATCAGACTATGTTCACTGGCGTATTCTACGACCGGTACATCCGTGGCCTATGGGTACTGGCCGAGGGCCTTGTCTATGACTTCTTTGGTGAGGAGCAGATTGTGGACGAGACACCGGAAAAGGGTGAGTATTACATCTCCTGCGACTACGGCACGCTGAACCCATTCTCTGCGGGCCTGTGGTGCTGGGACGGTAAGACTGCCACCCGCATCCGGGAGTATTACTACTCCGGGCGGGAGAGCCAGCGGAACAAGACCGACGAGGAGTATTACACCGAGCTGGAAGCCCTGGCCGGTGATTTGCCTGTTCGGGCGGTGGTGGTGGACCCGTCGGCGGCGTCGTTTATCGAGACGATCCGGCGACACGGGCGGTTTAGGGTGCGGAAGGCCCACAACGAGGTCACGCCCGGCATCATGACCACAGCGCGGATGCTGCGGGACGGCACGGTGAAAGTCCACCTCTCCTGCAAGGATGCAATTCGGGAGTTTGGCCTATACCGCTGGGACGATAAGGCGGCGGAGGATAGGCCTGTGAAGGAAAACGACCACGCCATGGATGACATCAGATATTTTTGTCAGACGATTTTAAGGCACAAGGCCGGGAAACCGGAGTATGTACCGCTGTACAAGCGGAGGTGAGAGAGTGAAAACCTATCAGGACCTGACTGCCTTGGGGGACAACGAACGGGACCGGATGGAATTTGTACGGTCCGTTGTCCGGGACCACCTGGGGAGCGCAGATTACCGGATCGCCGCCGATGCGGAGGAATACTATGCCAAGCGGCATACCACCATCGAGCGCTTTCAGAAGATGCTCTATACACCGACAGGACAGGCATACCCCGATCTGTACAGCAGCAATTTCCGTTTGAAAATGCCATTCTTTCGGATGTTCGTTATCCAACAGACCCAATATGTGCTGTCCAATGGCGTTACTTTTGAGCACCAGGAGACAAAGAAGAAACTGGGGAATACCTTTGACAGCCAACTGCAGAAGCTGGCGAAAAAGGCCATGGTGGACGGCGTATCATACGGATTTTGGAACCGGGACCACCTGGAGGTGTTTGGCTTCGCTGACACCAGCAACGAGGCGGGTTTTGCCCCGCTCTACGATGGCGACAACGGCGCCCTGGCTGCTGGTGTGCGGTACTGGGGTGCTGCGGAGGGACAGACCAAGCGGTACACTCTGTATGAGCCGGACGGCGCGACAGAGTACATCCAGCGCAAGGGTGAGGATCTGCAGGTTCTCCAGGAGAAACGGCCCTATCTCCGGGATGTACGCCGGGACGGGCTGGGCACTGAGACCATCGAGGGCGGCGGGAACTATGCTTCCCTGCCCATTATCCCCATGTACGCCAATGACCTGCACCAGTCTGAGTTTGTGAGCATCCGGGAAAGTATCGACTGCTATGATTTCATTAAATCCGGCCTTGCAAATGTGATCGAGGACAATTCCTCGGTGTACTGGACCCTCAAAAATGCCGGCGGCATGGATGACACGGAGATCGCTCAGTTCATGGACCGGCTGCGGACGCTGCGGGCGTCTGCGGTGGACTCGGACGACGGTGGCGGGGCGGAGGCCCACACACTGAATATCCCGTATGAGGCCCGGGAAGCTATGCTTTCCCGTCTGCGTAGCGATCTTTTTGAGAGTTTTCAGCTGGTTGATATGGAGAAGATGCTCGGTGGAAATCTGACAGCCACCGCGATCCGTATCGGCTATCAGAGCCAAGATGACAAGTGCGGCGACTTCGAGTACCATATCCGGGACTTTATCGGAAATCTGCTGGACCTGGTCGGCATCGAGGACGAGCCGTCCTTCCAATGGAACCGGATCGCCAACCAGCTGGAGGAGACTCAGATGGTGCTTGCCGCCGCCAACTACCTGGACGATGAGGCAGTCATCAAGCATCTTCCCTGGATGACCCCGGAGGAGGCGGAGGAGCTGCTGAAACGCCGGGCGGCGGAGGAGATTGACCGCACGCTCTTGCGGGAGCAGGAGGTGACGGAGGATGACGAGGAAGCCTGATTGCGCCCACCGGATGACCGATAAGGAATTGGACGAGTTAGAGCGCCGGATCTCTGCTATTTACCAAGAAGCCCGAAACAGTCTGGATGAGACGGTTAGGGCCTACTTTGAAAGCTTCCGCAAGCGGGATGAGAAGATGAAGAAGCTCATCGGAACCATCCGGAATGGGCGGGAGTGGACGGAGCAGGACTATATCAATTGGCGGCTGGCTCAGATCGGGCGGGGAGAGCGGTTCCAGGCTCTGCGGGACAAGGTGGCCGAGCGCATGACCAAGGCCAACGAGACAGCTACCGCCTATGTCAACGATGCTACACCGGGAATCTACTCATTGAACCGGAACTATGCGGCATACACCATCGAGCAGGTGGCCGGGGATGTGGGCTTTGACCTGTGGGACGAGCAGACGGTGAAGCGCCTGATTGTGGAGCAACCGGGCCTGATGCCCTACTACCCGCCCAAGCGGGCCCTGCGGCGCGGAATTGACCTTGCCTGGGGGAAGAAGCAGATCACTGCCAGCGTCACCAGCTCCATCCTCCAGGGAAAGAGCATCAAGGGCATGGCGGACGACCTGCAAACCCGCATCCCGGAGATGAACCGGGCCAGCGCCATACGGACGGCCCGAACGGCAGTTACCGGGGCGCAGAACGCCGGACGCATGGACAGCTACCACGCCGCTGAGAAAATGGGCATCCGCATGAAAAAGGAGTGGCTTGCCACTTTGGACAACCGCACCCGCCACGCTCACGCTATGCTGGACGGGCAGCAGGCCGATGTGGATAAGCCGTTCAAGGTGGATGGGGAGGAGATACGATACCCCGGGGACTCGACGGCGGCGGGGCATCTGGTCTATAACTGCCGGTGCACGCTGATTGCTGCGGTGGATGGGGTGGACACCTCGGACGCGCTGCGCAAGGCAAGAAACCAAGAGACCAGCGAAAACAAGGTTATCGGGAATATGTCCTATGCGGAGTGGGCTGGGTGGAAAAAACGCACGAATCCAGTTGAAAGCATCACAAAATCTGATATAATAAAAGAAAGTCCGAAACCGTTGCAATACAGGCAGTTTGAGAGCGGCGAAGCAGCAAACGAGTTCTTCTATTATGACGATGAAAAGCGGGGCTTGACGGCTAGAAAGAACAGCGAACATGGCAAATGGATGAAAAGTCTATCCAGTGATGAAAAGGATAGTATTAGCGACTACACAGGTGGTGGCTATTATGACCTGAATAATTATCTTAGAAAAGTAGGAGATTGGAAAAGTGTAGATGCCGAAAAAGAAGAGTTTTTAGCAAAAAATATTGATTCTGCAATCAGTAGATACAAACTGAAAGATAATATCCAAGTACAACGTGGCGTTATGGAAGACGCCTTAGATAGTTTGATTGAGCAGTATGGCGATGATATTTCCGGACTTATCGGGAAAACATATCGTGATAGCGGATATATGAGTACGACAGTTTTACATGGAAATCCTGTTGCTACAGTAAAGCCTGTTATTTTTGAAATTGAAGTTCCGGCCGGAACGGGGCGAGGTGCGTATGTAAATCAGCTTGCGGGGCAATATCAAGACGCTGAATATGAGTTCCTTATAAGGCGAAATGCAAGTTTTTTGATTAAAGGCATTGAAGAGGATGCCGATTCTGGCAAGATGATTATAAAAATGGTGATGAATGATGAGTAGTTTAAGCGATTGGAAAGAAAAAGTCAGAGCGCAAGAGGAAAACCGAATGGGAGCAGTATACTCCGAGTGTGAAAAACGAGGGTGCAGCCGTGACTTTGCAAAATCATTTGATACCAGAGCAGAATTGTTCCCCATGAAGCAGACTTTAGCGTTTTTAGAAAATAAGGAAACAAATAATGAACATTTGAAGCAATGGGATATTTTTTTACAAGTTCTGATTGAAATGAAGCCAGAACATCAAAAATACGAAGAGTGGAAGCGCTCTGTTAAGGTATTGCGCAATGAACATTGAACTGCACGACCGCTCCGACGAGGTTCTTGCTGCCCTTCAGGAGGCCGCAGAACGGGCGCTTGAAAAGTGTGGGTTGGTGGCTGAGGGGTACGCCAAGCGGCTGGTACGGGTAGACACAGGCAACCTCCGCAACAGCATCACCCACAAGGTGGACCCGGCAGAACCGGCGGTGTATATTGGTACCAACAGCGAATACGGCGCTTACGTGGAGCTGGGCACCGGTCAGTATTATCCTGGCGGACGGCCTACCCCGTGGAAGTACCAGGACGCCAATGGCAAATGGCACTGGACGAAGGGCAATCCAGCAAGTCCATATCTGAAACCGGCGGTTGCCGACAACGCTCAGACCTACCGGACTATCATTGAGGATGAATTACATGGACGATAAGACCATTCAGGCCGTTGAGGCCATCATTAAGCGGGGCAACGACGCCGAGATCCGCCGGAAGGGCGACGGGTACGTTGTCCTGGAGGTCAAAAAGACAATCAAATATACGACTCCTGCGTAATTGGGCGCAGGAAAGGGCAATAGGAGCCAGCTACCGAGGATTTCTCGGTGGTTGGCTCTTTTTTGTTTCAAAGAATTGGAGGTAATTTCATGAAAAAACTGTTTATTTCCCAACCAATGAGAGGCAAGACCGATGCTGAAATTCTGGCCGAGCGGAGCAATGCTATCCAGGCCGCAAAGGATTCTGTAAAGGATGAAATCGAGGTTATCGATAGTTTCTTTCAAGATGCACCGGTAGACGCAACCCCGCTGTGGTATTTGGGTGAAAGCCTGAAACTGCTGGCCACCGCTGATGTGGCCTATTTTGCTCCCGGCTGGGACAAGGCAAGAGGCTGCAAGATTGAAAATTTGTGCGCGAAAGAGTATGGCGTTCACGTAATCGAAGGATAAATCCCGCAAAGCACAGCGGTTTTTATATCACAGTCGCCCCCGAAGTACCGGGGCCGAAGAAAAGGAGACTGAAATGGCACTTACACGCAAACTTTTGAAGGGCATGGGCCTCACCGACGAACAGGTGGACACCATCATCGAAGCACACACCGACACCGTGGACGGCTTGAAGGAACAGGTGAAGGTCTACAAGGCCGACGCTGATAAGCTGCCCACCGTCCAGCAGGAATTGGATGACCTGAAAGAGAAGGGCGACGACGGCTACAAAGAAAAGTACGAGAAGGAACACTCGGACTTTGAAGCCTATAAGTCCGACATCGCCAAAAAGGAGACCCGCGCGGCCAAGGAAGCGGCTGTCAAGGCCTACTACGAGAGCAAGGGCATCACCGGCGACAACCTCACCATCGCCATGATGGGCAGCGGCGAGGCCATCGAGAAGCTGGAACTGGACGGCGGCAAAATCAAGGACGCCGCCGCGCTGGACGCCCTGGTGGGCGGGGCCTTTGCAAAGCTGGTCTCCACTACGACCACGGAGGGGCTGAAAACCCAGACGCCCCCCAAGAATGGCGGCGGCAAGATGACCCGGGAGGAGATCGTGAAGATTCAGGATCCCGTAGAGCGCCGTGCCGCCATCCGCGACAACATGGAACTGTTTGAGAAAGGATGAGTGAATCATGGCAGTTGACCCCAAGCTGATTAAGAAAGCCGACCTCGCCCGTGTGCGGGAGATCGACTTCACCCTGATGTTTACCGAGAGTCTGCGCAAGCTGACCGAGGCCCTGGGCGTGACCCGGAAGGTGGCCAAGCAGGCGGGCACCGTGCTCAAGACCTATAAGGCCACCGGAGCCCTGGAGGACGGCGCTGTTGCCGAGGGCGAGACCATCCCCCTGAGTAAGTACACCACCGAGGCCGTGAATTACGGCGAGATCTCCCTCAAGAAGTGGCGCAAGGCCACCTCTGCCGAGGCAATCATTGAGCGTGGCTATGACCAGGCCGTGGGCATGACCACCGACCGTATGCTCAAGGATGTGCAGAAGGCCATCCGCAAGGACTTCTTCACCTTCCTGGGTACCGGCACTGGTACCGCCACCGGCGCGGGCCTCCAGGCGGCTCTGGCCCAGACCTGGGGCAAGCTTCAGACCCTGTTTGAAGACGACGACATCCAGGCCGTCCACTTCATCAACCCCTTGGACATTGCCGACTACCTGGCTACCGCCACCATCACCACCCAGACTGCCTTCGGCATGACCTATATCGAGGACTTTTTGGGTATGGGCAAGGTGTTCATGAACTCCAGCGTGCCCAAGGGCACCATTTACTCCACCGCCCAAGACAACCTGGTCCTCTACTATGTGCCCGTCAACGGCGCTGACCTGAACGAGGCGTTCTCCTTCACCAGCGACGAGACCGGCTACATCGGCATCCACGAGGAGCCCGACTACACCAACATGACCGCCAGCGACACTGTGGTGAACGGCATGACCCTGTTTGCTGAGCGCCTGGACGGTGTGGTCAAGACCACCATCACAGAGCCGGGCCCTTAAACGCGCTGTTGAGTGAGCCTGCGCCCGCTGCTCCTGCTGGTCTGGACACCCGGGCCAGTGGGGGGCCGGGCGTCAGCAGCGCAGCCGTACAGGCCGAACCTGCAAAGGTGGTGAAAAGCCGTGCTCGAAGCCGTACTGACACATCTGAATAACTGGTTCGCCCGGGAGATGTACGCCGGGACCTTTACGGTGACCGGTGGGAAGCTGGTGCTTCCGAATCTGGCGGAGGGCCAGTATTTCCGCATCGTGGGCAGCGTGTTCAACGATGGGCTGCACCAGCACCAGGCCACGGACCTGGCGGACGAGACCTTTACCGGAGCTGTTTGGGCGCTGGCGGTCCCCAAGTCTGTGGTTACCCTGGCAGAGGAGATCAAGGCGTGGGCCGCAAAGAACCAGCCGGGGGCGTACACCAGCGAGAGCTTCGGCGGGTACAGCTATACCCGGGCCACCAACGCCAAGGGCGCATCGGTGGGCTGGCAGGACGCCTTTGCCGCCCAGCTGGCCCCCTATCGCAAACTGCGGGACACTTCCATGGTGGCTCCGAACCCCAAGGGGACGCCGCCCACGCCCCGAAAACCGTGCTGGAGGTGAGCGCGTGAGCCTGTTAGATGATTTTGCCCGGACCTGCGTAGTGCTGGAAAAGACCCGGAGACCGGACGGGGCCGGAGGCTACTTTGTGGAGTGGGCCGAGGGTGCGGAGTTTGTCAATTATCAGGCCCTGGACACCTCCATGGAGGCCCGGAGGGCAGAGAAGGAGGGCGTGACCAGCGTGTATTCCGCGCTGGTGCGCTCCGATTTCCCCATCGACTACAACGATTACTTCCGAGACAAGACCACCGGCCAGACCTACCGGGTGACCTCTGATCCGGAGGAGAAGGTGGCCCCCAAGTCCGCCAGCTTCGCCCTGAAATTCTTCATGGCAGAGCGGAAGGAGCTGCCGACATGACCAAGAACAAGGCCCTGTACGCCTGGCTCAACGAGTTCATGCCGTTTTACCGGGCCTCCTCCGTGCCATCTGAGCCGGAGAAGCCGGAGGGGGTGTTGTTCCCCTACGGCACCTATGAGTACATCGAAGACGCCTGGGGCGGCGGTGAGGTGAGCATGACTGTCAACCTGTGGTTCCACACCACCAGCGAGGCAGTTCCGGATGAGAAGGCCCAGGAGCTTTCCCAGCGCATCGGCTACGGCGGCGTGACCATCCCCTGCGACGGCGGGTACATCTGGCTCAAGCGGGGGTCTCCGTTCTGCCAGAGCCTGCAATATGAACCCGACAACAACATCAAGCGGCGGTACATCAACCTGACCGCTGAATACCTGACTTTGAACTGAAAGGAGCGAAATCATGGGACTTTTTACTGTGATTCCCCAGGACACCTTTGATGGCCTCCAGCTTGACGCCGGTGTTCTGCTGAAAAGGTTTGATCCGGCTAAGGTGGCCGCCCCGGCGGATGAGGACATTATCTGCGCCACCACCGGCGGCATCAACATCAGCTGTGTGCCTACATATTCCGACCTGGGTGAGGACGTGGATAACTGCCCCACGAATGTAAAATATTCTTGCGTAATGTTTAAAGACATTCACGGATATT
>JAHZBA010000004.1 GCA_019423635.1 Clostridiales bacterium | reverse complement strand
TGCCTCATCGGCGAGCCCGGCGTGGGCAAGACCGCCATCGCCGAGGGCCTGGCCCGGAAGATCGTCATGGGCGACGTCCCCGACGAGCTGCTGGACAAGCGCCTTTTGTCCCTGGACCTCTCCGGCATGGTAGCCGGCACCAAGTACCGGGGCGAGTTTGAAGAGCGGATCAAGAAGCTCCTGGAGGAGGTCCAGCGCGCGGGCAACGTGATCCTCTTCATCGACGAGCTCCACACCATCGTGGGTGCCGGCAGCGCCGAGGGGGCCGTGGACGCCGCCAACATCATCAAGCCCGCTCTGGGCCGGGGCGAGATCCAGGTGATCGGCGCCACCACCCTCAACGAGTACCGCAAGTATATCGAAAAGGATGCGGCCCTGGAGCGCCGGTTCCAGCCGGTGCAGGTGGGCGAGCCCAGCCAGGAGGCCAGTCTGGAGATCCTGAAGGGCCTGCGGGAGAAGTATGAGCAACACCACAAGCTCCAGATCACAGACGGGGCCCTGGAGGCGGCGGTGACCCTCTCCGCCCGGTATATCTCCGACCGCTTCCTGCCGGACAAGGCCATCGACCTGATGGACGAGGCCGCCAGCCGGGTGCGGATGGAGGCGGAGGAGCTGTCCCCGGAGCTCAAGAGCCTGGAGGAGAAGCTCAACGTGCTGACCCGGGACAAGGAGGCCGCCATTGCCAGCCAGGACTATGAGAAGGCCGCCCAGCTGCGGGACATCGAGCGGAACTACCGGGACCAGGTGGAGGCCGAGCGGGACAAGCGCCGCCAGAACCACACGGAGCACCGCCCCGTTGTGGAGGAGGACATCGCGGAGGTGGTCTCCGGCTGGACCGGCATCCCCGTCACCCGCCTCACGGAGGACGAGGGCGCCCGCCTGCTGCGGATGGAGGAGCTGCTCCATGAGCGGGTGGTGGGCCAGGAGGAGGCCGTCCAGGCCGTGGCCCGGGCCATCCGCCGGGGCCGGGTGGGGTTGAAGGACCCCAAGCGCCCCACCGGAAGCTTTTTGTTCCTGGGTCCCACGGGCGTGGGCAAGACGGAGCTCTGCAAGTCCCTGGCGGAGGCCCTCTTCGGCGACGAGGCCGCCATGATCCGCATCGACATGTCCGAGTATATGGAGCGGCACACGGTGTCCCGGCTCATCGGCTCCCCCCCGGGCTATGTGGGCCACGAGGAGGGCGGCCAGCTGACGGAGAAGGTCCGCCGCAAGCCCTACTCGGTCATCCTCTTTGACGAGATCGAAAAGGCCCACGAGGACGTGTGGAACGTTCTGCTCCAGATCCTGGACGACGGCCGGATCACCGACTCCCAGGGCCGCACCGTGGACTTTAAGAACACGGTGATCGTCATGACCAGCAACATCGGCGCCAAGAGCCTCACCGCCGCCGGGACCAAGCTGGGCTTCACCCACCCGGAGGACACCCCCGGCGACGACGCCGAAAAGCAGTTCCAGGCCGCCAGGGAGACCGTCATGGCGGAGCTGCGCCAGACCTTCCGGCCGGAGTTTTTGAACCGGATTGACGACATCATCGTCTTCCGCGCCCTGACCCAGGACGACATTCGGGAGGTGGCCCGGCGGATGCTGAGCACCGTCTCCGCCCGCATGGAGGCCATGGGCATTCATCTGGACGCCAGCGAGGAGGCCGTGGCGGAGCTGGCCCGGGAGGGCTTTGACCCCAAGTACGGCGCCCGGCCCCTGCGCCGCTGCATCCAGAACCAGGTGGAGGACGCCGTGGCGGAGCGGATGCTGGACGGCTCTTTGAAGGAGGGCGACGTGGCCCATCTCAGGGTGGAGGACCAGAAGCTCTGCCTCAGCAACTGATCTTCGTGACAAAGCAATCGTGAAAAGCGCCCGGAATCCCAGGATTCCGGGCGCTCAGCTTGTCGAAAAAACTTTTTCGACAAGCTGAGCGGGAGTTTCAGAACTTCAAAAAGTTCTGAAACTCTCTGATTAAAAGGGCGCAGGGAACCCCTCCTGGGTTCATCTCCGCGCCAAGAGCCGCCGCAAGCGGCGGTTGCGCTCCGAACCCTCCAGAGGGCCTTCTCGCCGCTCCGCGGCTCACCTTGACGCGCCTGCGGGCGCAGCCGCACACACCCCTCCTTCCCGCTACACAGAATTTCTTCTCTTTTCGGATAGACTACGCGCCGGGGTCCGGCAGATGAAACGTCCTCGCTAAAGTGCGCCGACAAACGCGTCTTTGCCTCAAAAGGGCGCCGCGGCGCCCCAGATCCAGGACGCCGCCACGGCCCACAGCGGCAGGAATACCAGACTCCAGATCTCCGCGGCAATCAGACTCCACACCGCCTGCCGCAAAGCGCCGCCGCTCAGCAGCCCCCGCCCCGCCGCCAGCGCCGCCAGCAGCTCCCGGACGAGGATGTGCAGAGCGGTCCCCGGGAACATGTCCGGCCGGGGGGACGTCTTTGCCAGCCAGAGGACGCCGGCCAGCAGCAAACCGGCGGCCAGCAGCCACCCACCTCTGGGGAGGACCCGGCCCGGCGGATGCGCGTCCATTTTTTCTTTTGATCTCATCTTGCAAGCCTCCTGTCTCCGAATCTGCATGGTTTCACCACAGCGCCGCCGGAGACGGCTCCGTCCCCGGGGCGCCGGGCGAAAAACAAAAACGCCGTGCAGGAGAAACTCCCACACAGCGCAAGAAGCAAACTTCTTATGCAGTCCGGACACGGAGGGCAACACGGCAAAACCCGCCCTTGCAGGAAGAGCAGGAATGTCGTATAATACTCCATGCGGTGCGGCCGATGGCCGTTGTGTAGGTGGAATCCTCACCTGCGCAGGCTTGCGGGTGTTGGTAGCGCCCGCAAGCTGCCGCATTTTTGTTTTTCAGGTCGATTATAGCAGAACTCCCATGGGATGACAAGTATTTCCCGCAGATTTTGACAGGCGTTCCTCCCCGCCGGCCAAAGCGGCGAAGGAACAGCGCCCGGACGATCCGTCCGGGCGCCGCTTCTCATTTCAGATATTTTTTCACCCGGCCGGCCAGGGTCACCGCAAGGCCCAGCTTCACAAGATCCGGCACAAGGAAGGGAATCACGCACCAGCCCAGGGCGGCGGACAGGCCCACCGGCCCGGTGGTCCGGGCATAGACGATCATGAACCAGACGGTGCCAAAGACGTAATAGGCTGCCATCACCAGCAGGCAGCCGAAAATCACCGCCGGCAGGGACTCCCCCAGCTGGGCCGTCACCACCCAGTACACCAGCGCCGCCGCCAGGAAGCCCACCAGATACCCGCCGGTGGGGCCCAGCAGCGCCCCGGTGCTCTGGAAACCGGAAAACACCGGCAGACCCACCAGACCCATCAAAAGATACACCGCCACCGCGTACAGCCCCCGCCGGCCGCCCAGGGCCGCCAGGGCCGCGAAAACCGCAAAGGTCTGCATGGTAAAGGGCACCGTCATAGGGACCGTCACCCAGGCGCACACCGCCATCAGTACGGCAAACAGCGCGATATAGGCCATATCCAACACCCGCAGGCGGGCAGATGTCGTCACAGAACGTCCCACTCTCATACCTCCGTGTGTTTACACAGTTCCCGAATCTTCGCCTGGATGCCCTTGAGGTCCTCAAAGGTATCCGGGCGCTTGCTCACATCCCGCAGCAGCGCCGCCGGGTGGTAGATGGCAGTCATCTGGACGCCGCCCCGCTCAAACCACTGGCCGTGCTCCACCGTGATCTTGAAATCCTCCTTGATGATGGCCTTGGCGGCGATCCGTCCCAGGCACACGATGATTTTCGGCCGCAGCAGCGCCGCCTGCCGCCGCAGGTATCCGATGCAGGCCTCCTGCTCCACATTCAGGGGGTCCCGGTTCTTCGGCGGACGGCACTTGACAATATTGGCAATATACACCTTTGTGCGGTCCAAATGGACCATCTCCAGCATATCGTCCAGCAGCTGTCCGCCCCGGCCCACAAAGGGGATTCCCTGTTCGTCCTCGTGCTGGCCGGGCCCCTCGCCGATGAAGAGCACCTCCGCGTCCTGGGCGCCGTCTCCGAAAACCACGTTGGTTCTGGTCTCCGCCAGGCCGCAGCCCCGGCAGGCCAGGCACTCTTTCCGCAAGCTCTCCCAGCTGTCCTCCATCCCGCCACCTCATTTTCTTTCAGATTCATCAGGTCCGTCCCGGACCCGCCGATATCATACCATGAAATTTCTGCCGGCGCAAGCGTGAATCTCACAGCGCTCTTCTGGAAATACTACCCGCGGCGGGCCGGGGAATCCCCCCGGTTCCGGCGGAAAAGCGCCCTGCGCGGGCGTTTTGACGGGTGTTCAGCAGACACCTGGGAAAGGAAACATTTCCATGACGCTCTGGTATTTCTGGCTCTACAGCTTTCTCGGCTTCCTTCTGGAGCGGGCCTTTGCCGCCGCCACCCACGCCCCGCATCAGGCCCGCAGGTGCTTTCTTCTGCTGCCGCTGTGTCCGGTCTACGGTCTGGGGATGCTGGCGGTACTGGCGCTGCCCCGGGGTCTCCCCTTCTGGGCGCTGGCACTGCTGGGGGGCCTCGCCGCCACGGCGGTGGAGTACGCCGTACACTGGGCCTACGAGGTGTTTTTGGGTGTCCGCTTCTGGGACTACAGCCAGGTGCCGGGGAACCTTCACGGGAGGGTCTGTCTGCCCTTCACCCTGGCCTGGGCCCCTCTGACGGCCATCGCGGCTCGGTGGGTACAGCCCTGGGCGGAGGTCCTGGCAAAGAACATTCCGCCCCAGGTCACCTGGCTCTTTCTGCTGGGGTTTACCGCCGACGCGCTGCTGACCGCCCGGTTTTTATGGGTCACCGGCGATGTCACCGCCATGCGGGCCTCAGGCGCATAGTCGGCGGGTCCAGGGGCGCCGCGCCCCTGGCGGGTGCAGGGCAGCGCCCTGCCGGGGTGCAGGGGCAGCGCCCCTGCGGCTGTCGTGAGGCGGCGCGAAGCAGGCCGCCCTTGCGTTTGTTTTTTGATTGCTGTGATTTTTTTGGGGCGGCGCAATGCGCCGCCCCATCTGTCTGTTCTATACGCTTTCTATGAGCCCGTTCTGCGTTTGTTTTGCGCTTCGCGTCTGTGCTCAAGGGCTCCGCCCCCGAGACCCCCGGCAGGGGCGCTGCCCCTGCACCCCGCAAGCCTTTGAAAAGGCTTGAGCGAAACTTTTTTCTGCGCTCCTTAAAAGCGGACCAGGTGCTCAATCTTCGCCATATGACACCCGGGATGGGTGTCCTTGGCCCGCATGAGGAAGTTCAGCTTGTCAATCCGCTCGCCGGAGCGGGGACAGCCGTTTTTGATGAAGGGGATCTGCAGGCCCACTGCCAAATCCATCACCACATCCCCCACTACCCCGCCGGAGCGGCCGGAGGTGATGGAGAAGAGACCGTGCTCCTGGGCATACCGGTGGGCCTCCATGGCCTCGGTGATGGTGCCCACCTGGTTGGGCTTGAGAATGAAGCCGTCAATGGAGTCGCTCTCATGGGCCCGGACAATCCGGGCCTTGTTGGACACCGTCAGATCGTCGGCGATGAGGAAGGTCCGGGTGATCTCCCGATGGGCCAGACGGTAGCCCTCCCAGTCGTTCTCGTCCAGCAGGTCCTCAATGAAGACGAAGTTGTACCGCTCCGTGAGGTCCTTGGCATAGGCCACCAGCTGGGCGCTGGTGAGGTACTTTCCGTTGAGGTAGTAGCCTTTCTCCGGGTCGTACATCTCACTGGAGGCGCAGTCCAGGGCGAAGGCGCACTGCTCCTTGTAGCCGCAGCGGTCAATGGCCTCGGCGATCAGATCCAGGCAGGCCGCCGGGTCCTCGTAGGGGGCGCACCAGCCGTAGGACCCGCCCACCCGGGCGGGGGCGCCGGTGCGGTCCTGAATCACCTTGCCCAGCTCCTGGAACACCTGCACGGCGATCTCCACCGCCTGCTCGATGTCGCTGGCCCGGTAGGGCATCACGATGAATTCGTTGAAGGCCTGGCGCACCCCGGCGTTGTTCCCGCCGTTGAGGACGTTGAAGGAGGGGATGGGGACCGTCCGGATGCCGTCCCCGGCAATGTAGTCGTACAGCGGCACGCCGGCGGACGCCGCCGCGGCCCGGTAGGCCGCCACGGACACGGAGTAGATGGCGTTGCCGCCTAAGACGTGCTTATCCGGCGTGCCGTCCAGGTCAATCATCGCCTGGTCAATGGCCGCCTGATCCGTCACATCCATGCCCACAAGGCGCGGGGCGATGATGCGGTTCACGTTGTCCACCGCCTTGTGGACGCTGAGCCCATGGTACTCGTTGGGGTCCCCGTCCCGCAGGACACAGGACTCGTACATTCCCACAGAGCTGCCGGTGGGGGCCGCGCCGGTGCCGACGGCGCCGTCCTCCGTCACCACGTCCACCTCCACCATGGGGCGGCACTTGCAGTCGATGATCTGCCGGGCGCGGACGGACTTGATCCGCGGGCCGGCTTTCCTCCCCGGCTCCAGGGCCGGGACATAGAGAATGTGGAGGTCGCAGAGGTTCGTTCCGGTATTGCCGGTGAGGATGCTGCCGTCAATCGCCGTCAGAGCCTCGTAGCAGGCGTGGCCCCGCAGGGCGGCATGGAGGTCCACCCCCCGCTCCCGGGCCGTCCGGAAGCTCTGGGAGTCCGTGAGGCCGCCCGCCGCCGGCGTGGTGCCGTCGGTGCCCTCGGAGTCGATGGAGAGCAGGGCGCAGCCGGGGATCTTCTCCGCGGACAGGGCAAAGCTGCACGTCAGCTCCTGCCCCGGTCCGCCGTGGCCGGTGATGGCGGCGCTGTCGGGAATCTTCGTGGTCACCTCGCCGGAGGCCAGCAGGACGCAGGGGGCCTGGACGGGGTTCCCGTGCTGCTGGATCTCCCGGGCCACGGAGGCCAGCATGGTGCCGGCGTCCGCCGCCTCCCCCTCCAGAAAGCTGGAGAGGATCACGGCGGGCAGGCCCATGGACTCCGCGGCGGCCTTGGCGCAGCGGCAGGAGTCCGGCAGGGAGTTCAGCAGGAAATAGGTGTTCCGGGGGAAGGACTTGGGCGTCTCCCCCTCCTCCCCCACATGCATCAAATAGTCCACCACGGATTTGGGCAGCCGGTCCTCCAGATGGTAGTCCCGGATCACCCGGCGGGCGTCGGCCAGGGTGGTCTGGTCGGGGCCCATGGGGGTTCCCCGGTAGGCGGCGTAGGGCTCACCGATGTCCCCGGTGGCGGGGGTGCCCACGGCGTCGGAGATTCCGAACCCGATCAGCTCCGCCCCCCGGGCGGCGATGCGCTTTGCCAGCATCCCGCCGTTCATCTGGCTGATGTGGCGGCGGATGGCGTTGATCTCCAGAATCCCCGCCCCGGACTTCAGCAGCACGTCGGTGGCGTCGATCTCATCCTGGAGGGTGATTCCCTCCACCGGGCAGCTCATCAGGGCGGAGCTCCCCCCGGAGATCACCACAATAAAGAGATCCTCCGCTCCCGCGCCGTCCACCAGCTTCAAAATCTCCCGGCAGGCCCGGAGGCCCTCCTCATTGGGCAGGGGATGGCCCCCTACAAAGACCTCCGTCCGGCAGAAGACATCCGTGGGCTCCGAGGACTTCACAATGGCGATGCCCCGGGTCAGATGGTCTCCCAGCAGCTCATCCATGGCCATGGCCATGTGGTTGCAGGCCTTGCCGGCTCCCAGCAGATAGACGTGCCGCTTCCTGGCAAGATCCCAGCGGCGCTTTCCGATGCAGAGGACATCCCCCTCCATGTGGGCAATGCTCCTGATGCGCTCTCTGGCGTCCAGGCGCTGCAGCGTCTTCTCCGCAACCTCCAGCACAATCCGGCGGCCCTCCGCGTCCCCGCAGGAGAGCAGCGCCTCCCGATTCCTGATTTTCTGTTCCATAAACGGCTCCTTATTCCTCACACTGCGCCGCGCTCTCCCACAGCACCAGCTTCTGCCCCAGGCCCTTGTCCAGGGCGGTGTGGTACAGGTCGTGGCAAAGGCCCATATCGAAGACCGCCATGCCGTCGTTGATGAAGCAGACGATCTGCTCGGCACTGTCCCGTCCGGTCTGCCGGCCCAGAATCACCTTGCCCAGCACTGAAAACTCCTCCAGATCCGGCAGCTTCCCGGCGTCAATCAGCTGATAGATGGGGGTGCCGATGTGGTTGCCGTAGTTGGGGTCATGGGCCTCTTTGCCGTCTTTCACATAGGTCTGGTGCAGGGCGGTGTTGTCCAGAACGATCTTCATGTCCAGCCACAGCTGCTCGTCGCACTGGAAGGGCCCGGAGGCCAGCAGCGTGCAGCCGGGCTTGATCCACTCCCGCTTCACCGCCAGCGGCGCCGTCCGGGAGGCCGCGATGGACAGCACGTCCGCCTGCCGCACCGCCTTCTCCAGGTCCGGTTCAATGACCGCCTCGTACCCCAGGTCCCGCCGCACATGCTCCGCCATGATCTCCGCGTTTTTCGGCGAGCGGTTGCAGCAGATCACGGTCTTCAGCTTCGGCATCACCGTGACAATGGCGTTGAGGCACCCCCGGCCGATGGGGCCGCAGCCCACGCAGGTGAGCACCTCCGCGTCCTTCCGCGCCAGATACCGCGCGCCCACGGCGGGGACCGCGCCGGTCCGGGCGGCGGAGCTGAGATTGGCGCTGAGCAGGCACAGCGGCTCTCCGGTCTCCTTGTTGTTGAGCATCACCGTCAGCACGGAGCGGGGCAGGCCGTTTTGCTTGTTGGCGGCGTTGGAGCCGTACCACTTCACGCCGCACACGTCAAAGCGGCCCCCCAGATAGGCGGGCATGGCCACAAACCGCCGGTCCGGGCCCGCCAGGGGCATTCCGGGAAAGGGGCTGGTCTCAGGGAACACCAGGGGCAGGCCGTGGCTGTTGCGGCCCGCGCCGCCCATCAGATAGTCCCCCTGGGCCAGCAGGCGGAAGACCTCCTCCGCGTTGTCCACGCACTTCTTCGCGTCCAGCACGCCGGCGGCAATGCAGTCCGGCTCCGACAGAAACAAAAATTCCGTTTTCTTTCCCATAAAAATCTCTCCTTATTGGAAAATTTGAGATGTAAAATACGGTCTGTAATTCTTCCTCAGGCGGCTCCGCCTGTTTTTTTCAGTATAGAGGTGCACTTTGCGGAAAGTCAACTGCCGGGAGAATTCCTGTGAATTTCCCGGCAAGTGTGGTTAAGATTTTGATACTTTTCGCTGCTTTCGGTACTGGAGCGGCGTGGTCCCCATCTCCCGGCGGAAGAGCTCCGTAAAGTAGCTGGCGGTGCCGAAGCCCACCTGACTGGCGATCTCCCCCATGCTGAGCTCGGTGCCGCTGACCAGGCGGACGCTCTGCTCCAGGCGGCAGCGGGTGAGATAGCCCATGGGGGTCTCCCCCTGAACCCGCCGGAACACCCGGCAGCACTCCCCCCGGCTGACGTGTCCCGCCGCGGCGATGTCCGCCAGGGTGATGCGCTCCATGTAGTGCCTGCGGATATAGGTCTGCAGGGTCCGAATCCGCTGGCGGTCCCCGAAGGACACGGAGGACTGCTCCTCCATCTCCCGGCGGTGGTGCACCACCAGCAGCCGCCAGATCTGGAAGAGCAGGGCCACCAGCTGCAGCTCATAGCCGTAGGCCCCTTCCTCCTCCACCTCCCCCATCTGCCGCAAAAGGCCGCAGATCTCCCGGTGCCAGGGCTGATCCGTCAGGGGGACGCTGCGCAGGGCCTCGCAGCTCAGCAGCGGGTCCACATAGTCCCGCCGCAGCACGCTGCCGCCGGGGCCGCAGAGGAGATCCGGCAGGAAGTTCACGCAGATGTAGACCCCGTCGGCCCGCTCTGTGGGGGCCGCCTGGTGGAGGACGCCGCTGCCCACAAAGAAGCCCTCCCCCTCTCCCAGGCGGAAGACTCCCCGCTCCGTCTCAAAGAGGACCTCTCCCGCCGTCACCAGGGCAATCTGCGCCTCCGGGTGCCAGTGGCGGACACTGCCATGGCTGGGGTCCGCCACCACCTGCCGGTCCATGGACAGGGGGAAATCGGGGGTGCCGTGCTGGGTGAGCTCCCGCAGGGAGTCGTCCACCAAAATGGGTCTGCACTTCATCTTCTCTGCCTCCTCAGCGTATTTGTCCCAATCCTCCGGCCAGCGCCCGCTTGCAGCGGCACAGGCGCTGCAAGCAAAAACCGCTCCCGGCGCACCGCACTCCCTCAGATCACCTGGAACAGGTAGAATTTCAAATAGTTCGTCTCCGGCACGCCCCAGAGGATCGGGTGGTCGCAGCCCTGCTGCCGGGCCTCAATCTGCCGCAGCTGCACCCCGGCGCTCCGGGCGGCCTCCCCCAGCATGGCGGTGAAGAGCGCCTCCTCCGCAAAGTGGGAACAGGAGCAGGTGGCCAGGTACCCGCCCCGGGGCAGCAGCCGCATGGCCCGGCAGTTGATCTCCCGGTATCCGGCCATGGCGTTTTTCACCGTCTGCCGGGACTTGGTGAAGGCCGGCGGGTCCAGGATGATGAAGTCGTACCGCCGGGGCTCCCGCTCCAGGGCCGGCAGCAGGTCGAAGACGTCGGCCGTCAAAAAATCCATCCGGTCCGCCAGGCCGTTTCGCTCCGCGTTGGCCCTGGCCAGCTCCACGGCGGAGGACGACACGTCCACGGCGGTGACATGGGCCGCCCCGCCCAGGGCGGCGTTCAGGGCGAAGGAGCCGGTGTGGGTGAAGCAGTCCAGCACCGTCCGGCCTGCCGCCATGCGGGCCACGCACCGGCGGTTGTACTTCTGGTCCAGGAAGAAGCCGGTCTTCTGGCCGTTCTCCACATCCACCAGATACCGGATGCCGTTTTCCGTAATTTCCACCACAGGCGACGGCGGCGGCGCCTCCCCCGGCAGGGGAAACCAGCCCTTGCCCTGGGGCAGGCCCTCCTTGTCCCGCAGGGCCGCGTCGCTGCGCTCAAAGATCCCCCGAACGGGATACCCGTCAGAGCGCAGCAGCTCCGCCAGCATGGGCAGCAGCGTCCCCTTGATCCGCTCCATCCCCACAGAGAGCACCTGCACGCTGAGAAGGTCGTGGAACTTGTCCACCGTCAGTCCCGGAAAGGCGTCCGCCTCCCCAAAGACAATCCGGCAGGCGTCCAGATCCTCCGGCGCCATCACCGTCTTCCGGTATTCCCAGGCCCACTGGAGCTTTCGCCGCCAGAAGGCCTCGTCAAAGCGGTCGTTGGCGTTCCGGGAGATCAGCCGCACCCGGATTTTGGAGTGCTCCGAGAGAAATCCCGTCCCCAAATATCGTCCCTTCCGGCTGAGGACATCCACCAGTCCGCCGTTTTCCGCCGCTCCCTCCGCCGAGAGGATCTCCGCCTCATAGACCCAGGGGTGGCCCCGGAGAATGGACGCCTCCGCCTTGGCCGTGACGGTGTATTGGGGGTAAATGCGATCTGCCTTCATAAAAAACCTCCCGGTAGGAATTAGGAATTAGGAGTTAGGAATGAGGAATTGTGGAGGCAGGGAGATCCCTGCTTCCGCCGGAGGCGGATGTTCAATTGTCCGTTGAAACTGGACGCCATCATTCCCAGTCCCTAATTTTTAATTCCTAATTCCTAACTCCTAATTCCTAATTCTCAACGGACAGTGTATCACATCCCGCCGGAAATTACCATATAAATAGTGGTGGAGGAGGAACCTACTATGCCTATCATCTACTTGAGTCCATCTACACAGGACTGGAACAGCTACGTCACCGGCAGCGGGTCTGAGGAGTACAACATGAACCTGCTGGCGGACGCCCTGGTGCCCTATCTGAATTCCAACGCCATCCGCTACCAGCGCAACCGGCCGGATATGACCGCCGCCAGCTCCATCCGGGAGGCCAACGCCGGCAACTACGACCTCTACCTGGCCCTGCACTCCAACGCTGCTCCGGAGGGGAGCTATGGGGAGGCCAGAGGCATCATCGTCTTTTACTATCCCGGCAGCACCCAGGGTCAGCGGGCTGCGGAGCTCATCGCCGAGGAGCTGCGGAAGATCTATCCCCTGCCGGATAAAGTCACCACCCGCGCCACCACCACCCTGGGGGAGGTCAGCCAATCCAGGGCTCCGGCGGTGCTGGCGGAGATCGGCTACCACGACAACTACGCCGACGCCGTCTGGCTGGAGGGCCACTGGGATGCCATCGCCCAGCAGCTGGCCCGGGCCCTGACCCGCTTTTTCGGCCTGCCCTTCGTCTACCCTATGGACCCGGTGCCGGGCACCGTCCGCGTCAGCTACGGCACGCTGAACCTCCGCAGCTATCCCTCCGGCGTGGGCCGGGTGATCGCCAACCTGCCCAACGGCGCCAGCCTCACCGTCTACGGCGAGTGGCAGGGGTGGTACGTGGTCCGCTACGGGGATCTGATGGGCTACGCCGCGGCGGCCTATATTGAAACGTAAACTGCCCCGGAAGGCCCGCCCCGGCAAAAACTCCCCCGCAATCCGGCATTCCGCCGGTTTTCAAACGGGCTCAGAGCATCTTCGCTCAATTTTTTATTAGAATTCCACGAAAACTCTACGGTTTTTCTTGACACGGCTCCGGCAAACGATTAAACTAATAAAAGATGATTTTCGGCCGGCATAGGGGTGCCGTTCGATCATTTTCTATCCGTCAGCTGAACAGGCCGGACGCGGCCTTTGGGGACATTGCTCCCCTTTTCGGACACCGGGCCGTCTCACCTCTGAGCCGGCTGCGGTCTTTCCGCGCCTTTTCTGCCCGGCTGGCGAAATGAATACAGAAGTGAAGGAGAGTATCCGCCATGATGCAGTATGCCATTGGCGCCCTGGTGGGGCTGGTGGTCGGCGGTGTGGTCTGCTTTCTGCTGGGTATTCGCTACCGGAAGAACGTGTCTGAAAAAGAAATCTCCAGCGCGGAGGACGAGGCGAAGCGCATCATCAACGAGGCCATCAAGAGTGCCGAGACCAAGAAAAAAGAAGCCCTTTTGGAAGCCAAGGAAGAGATTTTGAAGAGCCGCAGCGAATACGAAAAGGAAGAGAAGTCCCGCCGGGCCGACCTGCAGCGGCAGGAAAACCGCCTGCAGCAAAAAGAGGAGAACCTGGACCGCAAGACCGAGGCCATCGAGAAAAAGGAGGAGGCCCTGGCCCAGAAGCACGCGGCCGCCGACAAGGAAAACGAGGAGATCAAGCTCCTCAAGCGCAGCCAGACCGAAATGCTTGAGCGCATCTCCGGCCTCACCGCCGAGGAGGCGAAGCAGTACCTCATCGACCAGGTGGAGTCCGAGGTGACTCACGAGACTGCCCTCAAGATCAAAGAGGTGGAGTCCCGGATGAAGGAGGAGTCCGAGGCCCGCGCCCGGGAAGTGGTGGCCCAGGCCATCCAGCGGTGCGCCGCCGACTCCGTGGCCGAAATGACCGTCAGTGTGGTTCCCCTGCCCAATGACGACATGAAGGGCCGGATCATCGGCCGGGAGGGCCGCAACATCCGCACCATCGAGACCCTCACCGGCGTGGATCTCATCATCGACGACACGCCGGAGGCCATTACCGTCAGCTGTTTTGAGCCGGTGCGCCGGGAGATCGCGCGCCTTGCCCTGGAAAAGCTCATCGCCGACGGCCGGATTCACCCCACCCACATCGAGGAGATGGTGGAGAAGTCCCGCCGGGAGGTGGAGGCCGTCATCAAGGCCGAGGGCGAGCGGGTGGTCTTTGAGTGCGGCATCCGCAGTCTCCACCCGGAGCTTGTGAAGATGCTGGGCCGTCTCCACTACCGCACCAGCTACGGCCAGAACGTGCTGCTCCACTCCGTGGAGGTCAGCCACATCGCCGGCATGATGGCCGCGGAGCTGGGGGCCGACGTCCAGGCCGCCAAGCGCGCCGGCCTTCTCCACGACCTGGGCAAGGCCGTGGACCACGAGATGGAGGGCACCCATGTGGCCCTGGGTGTGGAGTTCGCCCGGAAGTACAAGGAGCGGGAGGACATCATCCACGCCATTGAGGCCCACCACAACGATGTGGAGCCCCGGACCATCGTGGCCTGCCTGGTGCAGGCGGCCGACGCCATTTCCGCCGCCCGGCCCGGCGCCCGCCGCGAGAATCTGGAGAACTACATCAAGCGGCTGGAGCAGCTGGAGACCATCACCGGCTCCTATCCCGGCGTGGACAAGGCCTATGCCATCCAGGCGGGCCGGGAGGTCCGGGTCATGGTGAAGCCCGAGCAGGTCAGCGAGGATCAGATGGTCATCCTGGCCCGGGATCTGGCCAAGAAGATCGAGGAGGAAATGGAGTACCCCGGTCAGATCAAGGTCCACGTCCTGCGGGAGACCAAGGTGGTCGAATACGCAAAGTAATCCATTCCATTCAAAAATCCTCCGGGGAATCCCCCGGAGGATTTTTTGCGTCACTTCGCGTCTTTTCCAGGCTCTGCCCGGAGACCCTTCCCCAGGGGCTCCGCCCCTGCACCCCGCAAGCCTTTGTAATACCCCATTCGGGGCACAAGCGGCTTGCGGGAAGCTTTTTTCAGCTTCGCTCCGCGCCGGAATGCAAACAATTCGTAAATCTTCCGGCAAACCGTTGACGGCAGGCGGGAAAACCCTTAAAATGGAATCCATATTTAAGACCCTTCCGCGGAAGCTGCTCTGCGTGGAGGCTTGAGAGGAAGATGCGAATGGGCAGATCAGGAGGCGGCGGCCGCTCCGGCGGGGGCGGCTTCCGGAGCGGCGGATTCTCCGGCGGAGGCCGGTCCTTCGGCGGCTTCTCCGGGGGCCGCAGCAGCGGCCGCTCCGGCGGAGGCGGCGGATTCTCCGGCGGAGGCCGGTCCTTCGGCGGCGGATTTGACGGAGGACCCCCTCCCCGGCCGCCCCGGAGCATCCGCACCGGTCCCATCATCATTCACAACAGTCCCAGCTACGGCGGCAGTCCCGGCAGACCGCCGGACCGCCAGGAACCGGGCAGTTCCGGTCGGAAAACAGGAACGCTCGTTGTGGTGGTGTGGCTCATCATCATCGTGGCGGCGCTGCTGATTCTGGTACCCCTCCTGCAGGGCGGCGGGTCCGGCGGCGTGCAGCGCTCTACATATGAGCGGGAAAAGCTCCCCGCCTCCGCGGTGACGGAGACGGCCTATTACACCGACAAGGACGGCAGCTGGTTCAGCAACCGCGCCCAGCTGGAGAGCGGGATGCGGCAGTTCTACCGGGACACCGGCGTGCAGCCCTACCTGTACGTTCTGCCCAACGGCACCACCACCTCCGTCAGCCGCCTGACGGAGCTGGCCGAGGAGCTGTACCCCCAGCTCTTTACCGACGAGGGGCACTTCCTGCTGATCTTCTGCGATGACGGCAGCGGCTCCTACAACTGCAGCTACGCCGTGGGCAGCCAGGCCAAGACGGTGATGGACGACGAGGCCATTGCCATTCTGGCGGACTATCTGGACCGCTATTACAGCGACTACTCCATCAGCGAGGAGGAGCTCTTCTCCAACACCTTTGAAAAGACCGGGGAGCGGATCATGACGGTGACGAAGTCGCCGCTTCCGGTTGTGGCGGTGTGCTTTGCGGTGGTTGTGGTGGCGCTGGTGGTGTTTGTCACCTTGAAAAAGCGCCGGGAGCAGCAGGAGCGGGACCGGAGGCGGACGGAGGAGCTTCTGAAAACCCCTCTGGAAAAATTCGGCGACCAGGACATTGAGGACCTGGCCGGCAAGTACGAAAAAGACGAATAAAATCAGTTTGGAAGGAGTACCATCATGGCAATTTTGGAGCGTTTTACCGACATTATCAAGGCGAATATCAACGAACTCCTGGACAAGTGCGAGGACCCCGCCAAGATGATCGACCAGTACCTGCGGGATCTGACGGAGGACCTGGCGGAGGTGAAGAAGGAGACCGCCGCCGTCATGGCGGAGGAGACCCGTGCCAAGCGGATGCTGGACGACAACGCCGGGGAGATGAAGCGTTACGAGGACCTGGCCCGCAAGGCGCTGACCGCCGGAAACGAGGGGGACGCCCGGGTGTTCCTGGGCAAGAAGCAGCAGCTGGGCGAGAAGGCCGCCAGCCTCCAGGCCACCTATGACACCGCTCACGCCAACGCCCAGAAGATGCGCCAGATGCACGACAAGCTGGTGGGGGACATCGAGTCTCTCAACAGCCGCCGGGAGATGGTGAAGGCCAAGGTGGCCGTGGCCAAGACCCAGGAGCGGGTGAACAAAATCGGCGCCAGCGCCGAGAAGGCCGCGGGGGCCATGAGCGCCTTTGAGCGGATGGAGAAAAAGGCGGACCAGATGCTGGATCAGGCCAACGCCATGGCGGAGCTGAATACCGAGCCGGTGGACGAGGCCGCCGCCCTGGAGGCCAAGTACGCCTCCGCCGCCGGCGACGCCGCCGTGGACGACGAGCTGGCAAAGCTGAAAGAGGAATTGGGAATTTAACGGCAGGGGCTCTGCCCCTGCACCCCGCGGCCTTTGAAAAGGCCGGCGAAACTTCATGCGCTACGAAGCTTGGGTAATGAATCAGGCCCCTGCGACGGCAACGAAGCACCAGCTGTGTTGTCGTCGCAGGGGCTTGGTTTTTCGCCAAACTCCGTAGCGCGCAAAAAGTCTTTTTGGTTCTTTTTCTACAGAAAAAGAACAGAAACAGGCTAGTGATTCACCACCCCGTCCGGATAGGGCCCCAAGAGATCCGTCAGCACCGGCCCCTGGTCCGTGTCCTGAAAGTACCCCACAAAGAGGCTCCCGTCCTCCAGGTACAAATACCGCTCCCAGGGGAAGCCGCCATCGGTCTCCAGGGCCGGCTCTCCTGTGCGGAAGATGCGGAGCCGGTTATAGTACCAGGTCAGCACGGTCTCCGGCGGAATCTCCGCCCCCGGCAGCACCGCCTCCTCCAGGGACAGGGGGGACCAGTCATTCCCCAGCTCCTTCCAGGCTATGTGGAGGCTGGGAATGCTGCCGGAGCCGCCGTAGTCCCTGCTGAAATCCGCGGTGAAGAAGCTCCGCTGGTTAAACCCGTCCGGCAAAGCGGAGAAGAAAACCCCAAACTCGTTGGCGAGGCAGTAACAGGCCTCCACCTTCCGTCCCGTCAAGCGGTACAGCTCCTGAAGGGCCAGATAGGCCTGCTGGCGGCGGCTAATCCGATACTCGCCGTTGTAGATCACGCTCTCCGGGTCCCAACCCTCGGAGAGCATTCCCACATCCCCAGTGATGAACTGAATCTTTGTCCCCGCCACGTCCGGGTAATCCTGTACGGAGAAATCCGTGACGGCGGAGCGGGTCAGCGCCCGGTCCCGCAGAAGGTACCGGGTCAGCACCGCGCCGTTGGAATCCGCCACCACGAAGCCGCCCTTCTCCGGGGCAAAGGTGAGGTTCACATTGGAAAACCCGTCGCCGGAGGGATTCAGCATATAGCGAAAGGCCCCCTCCTGCCCCTCCTCCGTGTCCATGATCTCGCAGAACAGGGGGATCTCGTCCACGGAGACGATCTCCAGCACGCCGTCCTCATCCACATCGAACTCCACCGCATTGGAGCCGGTGGTCATAAGACAGGGCGTCCCGTCAGGCCCCTGGATGAAATAGTAGTCCAGCGTCCCGGCGGAGGCCCCCACCACGATGGAGAGCTTCCAGCCGTCATGGCCCAGGACATTGGTGAACTCCAACCCGGAGAAGGTCTCCTGGTAGCAGTTCTCCTCCGCCAGGCGCATCAGAACCCGCCACTCCAGCGCGCCGCCGGTCTCCGGGGCGTAGAGCAGGTAGAGGTCATAGAAGGAGGCGTTGTTTTCATAGTGGAAATTCGTCCGCACCACCTGGAGCCAGCCGTCCCCCAGCCTGCCGTCCCAGAGGCTCTCGTCCTCCCGCCGCACCGGGTCGTCCAGAAAGGGCACCAGGGAATCATCATACGGCCCCATGGGCACGTTGCCGAACTCGAAGTCATGGCTGGCGGTGAGGGGCAGCGTGTCAGGGAAGACCTCCGACAGCGTGAGCGGGCGGTCCGCCTCCTGTCCGTCCGCCCGGGCCTCCTCCGAGGGAACCAGCGTGCTGGGGTGGGCCTGGCGCCACAGCACCGCCGCCAGGACGGCGCAAAGACACAGGCACAGGCAGGCCAGAGCCGCCGCGGCAAGCCTCCAGGGCCGGGCCCGGTCCGGCGGCCGGTTCGCCGCCGCCAGCTCCGCGTCGATGGCAGCCCAGCTCTCCGGGGGCACCTCCAGCACCTCCGACAGCCGCTCCAGCTTGCTCCGGGCGGGGCGGGAGAGGTCCGCCTCCCACTTGCTGACGGCCTGACGGGTGACATCCAGGGCCTCCGCCAGCTGCTCCTGGGTCAGGCCCCCGGCCTCCCGGGCCCGCTTGATGGTCTCTCCGTAAGTCATGGGCATATCCTCCTTGTTTTTGTTTGAGGATACTCAAAATCACGCGGCATGACAACCAACTTGGGCGCAACTTTTTCAAGTTGCGCCGTTTTTGAGGGAGTAAGACTTCTCTTGAGGGACACTGTTTGCCGCCGGAGGCGGCAAAGGCGCTCTCAGGTTTGGGGTCTTTGGCTGCTCTGGGGGATTTCGCGCCTTGCGAGGCGCGCCCCGGGGCGCTGCCCCGGGACCCCGCGGCCTTTGAAAAGGCCGGCGAAACTTTTTCCACGCTACAGAGTCCGGGTGAGAAACGAAGCCCCTGCGACGGCAACATCGCTGGTCCTTCGTCGCCGTCGCAGGGGCCTGGTCCATCGCCAAACTCCGTAGCGCGTTAAAGTTCTTTTGGTCACTTTTCTTTCAAGAAAAGTGACTTACGCAAGGAAGCCCTCCAGGATCTTCTCCTCCGCCTCCTCCGGCGTCAGGCCCAGGGTCTCCAGCTTCAAAAGCTGGTCCCCGGCGATCTTGCCGATGGCCGCCTCGTGGACCAGCTGGGCCTCGGTGCAGTTGGCGGTGATGGCGGGGATGGACTTGATCTTCGCGTCTCCCATGATGATGGAGTCGCACTGCACGTGTCCAAAACACTGGGCGTTGCCCACCATCCGGGGATAGAACACCTGGCTGGAGCGGTCCTGGGCCACGGACCGGGAGATCACCCGGCCTCTTGCCCCCTCGCCGTCCAGAACGATCTCCATGTCGCTCTCCGCCACCTGGTCCCCATGGGTCAAAAGGCGCTCCGTGACCACCGCCTCGGCGTCCTTGCCGCAGATGATCTTCGTGTCCCGCTTGGTGGAGTCGATGCCCCGGATCTGGACCGTCTCCATCTGGATGGAGGCACCCTCCTCCAGGTAGACCACCGTCTGGGGGTTCATCACCCGGCCGCCGGTGCCGTCGCCCTCGCCGTAGTGCTTTTCCGTATACTTCACCCTGGAGTTCCGGCCCACATGGAAGGTATGGAGTCCGTCGTGGCGGGACTCCTGAGACCCGCAGTTGTGGATGCCGCAGCCGGCCACAATGGTCACGTCGCAGTTCTCGCCGATATAGAAGTCGTTGTACACCATCTCCTGAATGCCGGGCTTGGTGATGATGACGGGAATGTGGCAGGTCTCCCCCACGGTGCCGTCCTTCACACGGATGTCAATGCCGCTCTTGCCGTCTTCCCTGCCGGTAATTGCAATGTGCTCCGTGGACTGGCGGCCGTCACAGCCGCAGTCCTTGCGGATGTTGAAGGCCCCCACGGGCTTGCCGATGAGGTCCGCGATCTTCTCCAGCAGCTCCCGGTCGATCTCTGTGTCCATCATTGTGCGTTCGCCTCCTTTGTCAGTACCGGACAGGTGCCCAGGGTGTCCGCCAGGATCTGGGGCAGGATGTCCTCCGCCGCCCCCCGGTGGCGGATCACACCGCCGCCCACCACGATCACCTCATCCGCCAGGGAGATGATCCGCTCCTGGTGGGAGATGATAATCATGGTGCCGCTGCCCGCGGCGTGAATCTGCTCAAAGGTCTCCGTCAGCCGGGCGAAGGACCACAGGTCAATGCCCGCCTCGGGCTCGTCGAAGATCATCAGGTCCGCGTTTCGGGCCAGGATGGAGGCAATCTCAATCCGCTTCACCTCGCCGCCGGAGAGGCTCACGTCCACCTCCCGGTCCAGGTAGTCGTTGGCGCACAGACCCACCTTCGTCAGGTACTGGCAGCAGCGGTCCTTGGACAGGTGGCTGTCCCCGGAGGCCAGGGTCAGCAGGCTCCGCACCGTCAGGCCCTTGAACCGGGGGGGCTGCTGAAAGCCGTAGCTGATGCCGAGCCGCGCCCGCTCCGTGATGCTCAGGCCGGTGATGTCCCGCCCGTTCCAGAGGATCTGGCCGGAGGTGGGGGTCACCAGACCCATGATGATCTTGGCCAGGGTGGTCTTTCCGCCGCCGTTGGGGCCGGTGAAGACCACCAAGCGGTGGTCCTCAATGGTGAGGGAGATATCCTTCAGGATTCCCAGCTCCTCCGCCCCCTCCTGGACGGAGTAGCTGATTGATTTCAGTTCCAGCATTCTCGGGAACCTCCTTTGTTTGGAAGATGCGCACTGCGGACTCCGAACCGCGCAGGTGTACAGCGCCGCCCGGCCCTTTCAGTGGACTCCAGCACATACAGCAGCCTTCAAAATGGCTGACACAGCCCCAGGGCGTGACCGCCGGGCCGCCGCGGCATCGCCGGTGACGGCTGCTGCAAAGCGCGGCCGCCATGAATTTTGATGGCTGCTATAGTTTCTCTGCTTTGCGGATATTTTAGCAGATCCAACGGAAAAAAGCAATCATCTCCTGGCCGGGCGCCGCATTTCCCTTCCCCTCCCCGCCGCGAATTCCCCGCCCGCGGAAAAGCACCTTCTCCGGTCCCGCCGCATAGACTATCCCATAAAGGAGGGTCTATCCATGGATCAGAATTTACATAGCGCAGAGACCTATGATTTCCGCCAGTACGACCGCATCTGGCAGCGGGTGGCGCCGGGGCTGGAGCCCTATCCGGCCGCACCGCCGACGGCCTCCCCCGCCCCGCTCTCTCCCACCGGCACCACACTGCAGGGCACCGGTCCCGCTCTGCCTCCGGCCCAGCTCCGCCAAGAGAGCCAGCTGCCCGGGGCGGACCCCAATCCCTGCTGCATGGGCAGCGCCGCGGCGGAGATGCTGAACGTCCTCACCGGCTTTGCCGAGACGGCGCTGGAGTCCCAGCGGCAGCTCCTGGCCCTGGTGCGGCTGGCTCCCTCCTGGGCCCGGCAGCACCTGCGGGACATGGCGGCGGAGAACGGCGCCCACGCCAGGCGCCTGGCGGCGGTGTACTACCTGGTCACCGGAAACTGCTACCGCCCCGCCATCAGCACCGGCCCCATCTTTCCCCAGCGCTGGTGCATGGCCCTGCGGGAGCGCTATCACGCGGCCGCCTGCAGCGGCTTCAACTACGCCCGGGCGGCAGAGGGCACCACGGACCCCTGCCTGGCCAAGCTGCTGGAGGAGCTCAGCAAGGAGGCCTACGGCCAGTCCGAAACGCTTCTGGAGATGCTGGAGCGAAGCCTGCGGTCCTGACAAAGCCACCCCGTTCCGGCCTGCCGGCCGGGGCGGGGTTTCTCTCTCCGGCCCTCTTGTCCCCGCTCCCGGGATGTGATATAGTAGCGTCCATACTGGAAAAACGAAGCCCCCCTCTTCGCAGCCGGCAGGCCATTGGTCTTGCGGCAGGGGGCCCCGCCCGGCACGGCGCCGCCGTGCAGACCGCCATCCAAAAGGGGGACATGCCCATGACAGACAAGGACCTGGCCGCCCGTTTTTTGACGGAGGGCTATGAGACACGAAATTACGAGGCCGCCGGCAGGTGCCTCTCCCCGGACTACCTCGACCACAGTCCCGCCGGGGCCCGGGGCCGCCGGGAGGCCGTGGAGATCCTGAAGGCCGTCTCCGGAATGTTTGAAGAGCTGGAACTCTCCATAGAGGATCTCTTCTCGGAAGGGGGCATGGTGGCGGCGCGAGTCCGCTTCCGCGCCGTCCACACGGGAACCTGTATGGGCATCCCGCCGACAGGCCGGCGCATCACCTTTGAGGCCCTGGAGCATTTCAAGATCGCAGACGGTCTTATCCGGGAGTCCTGGGGATACTGGCCGGACCGGGAGATCCGGCGCCTGCTGACAGAGCCGCTTCCCGGCGGCGGAGAGGAGGCGTGAGATGTACCTGCGAGCATACACCCCCGCCGACTGCCGGGCGCTTGCGGAGCTGTTTTTCGCCACGGTCCACGCGGTGAACCGGCGGGACTACACGGCCGCCCAGCGGGATGTCTGGACCCGCGGCGCCGGGGACCTTGCGGCATGGAACCGCTCCTTTCTGGACCACTTCACCCTGGTGGCCGAGGAGGACGGCGTCATCGCCGGCTTTGGGGACCTGGACGCGGGCGAGGGCTATCTGGACCGGCTCTACACCCACAAGGACTACCAGCGCCGGGGCATCGCCTCCGCCCTCTGCGGCGCTCTGGAGCAGGCCGTCCCCGGAGAACGGATCACCACCCACGCCTCCATCACGGCAAAGCCCTTCTTCCTGCACAGAGGATACCGGATCGTCCGGGAACAGCAGGTGCTCAGAGGCGGCATCGCCCTGACCAACTATGTAATGGAAAAGCCCCTGCCCGGCGCGTCCCGCGGATTTCCCGTTGCGCCCCGCCGGAAAGTGTGATATAATGCCTGCAATGCGGCCATTCCGCAGAACCCCGGCCCCCTTCCGCCCCGGACAGGCAGGGGCGGAGACCCATTTTTCCATCACAACATCCCGCCGCAGACCGCGCGGGGACAGGAGGCGCAGGATGAACGAGATCATCACCATCAGCCGGGAATACGGCGCCGGCGGCCACAGCATCGGCCGGCGGGTGGCCCAGGAGCTGGGCATCGAGATCTATGACAAGGATATCGTCCGGGAGACGGTGAAGGCCAGCGGCTTTGACACGGAGCTGGTCCAGCGGGAGGAGGAGGAGATCAGCCGCAGCAGCGCGTTCCTCAAGAACATCCTCGCCAGCAGCGCCTACTACCACGACACCCGGGACGCCATCCATGAGGTGCAGCAGGCGGTGATCCTGCGCTTTGCCCAGAAGGGCCCCTGTGTGATTCTGGGCCGCTGCGCCGACGAGGTTCTGCGGAGAAGCGGCATCCCCTGCCTCAATGTCTTCCTCCACGCCAGCCCCCTTCACCGGGCGGCCCGGGTGCAGGAGCTCACCGGCATCAGTGACGCCACGGAGCTCCAGCGGATCATGACCAAGAAGGATCTGAGCCGGAAGAACTACTACGCCCACTACACCGGCCGGTCCTGGGGCGACAGCCACAACTACCATCTGGCCCTGGACACCGGCGTCCTTGGCAATGACCTGTGCGTCCAGGCCATTCTGGCCGCCGCCAGGCGCTGACGACATCTCTGCTTCCCGGGAGGAACCCATGTTTACCGGCTTTACCGACGAGACGGTGGATTTTCTGTGGGGCATCCGCTTCAACAACGAGCGGACGTGGTTTGAAGCCCATAAAGAGATCTACCTGACCCAATTCTACCGCCCCATGTGCGCCCTGGCGGACGAGCTGTACGCCTTCATGGCTGAACAGCGCCCGGATCTGGGGCTGATCCGCAAGGTCACCCGCATCTACCGGGACGCCCGCCGCCTCCACGGCCGGGGACCCTACAAGGAGTGCCTGTGGTTCTCTGTGGAGCAGCCCTCGGAGCAGTGGACCGCCCGGCCCACCTTCTGGTTTGAGCTGACGCCCGACGGCTGGAGCCACGGCATGGGCTACTGGATGCCCAAACCCATCACCATGGCCAAGCTCCGCGCCCGGATCAGCCGAGACCCCGGCCCCATGGAGCAGCTGACCCGCAGGCTGCGCGGCCAGACGGAATTCTCCCTGGAGACGGAGGACTACAAGCGGCCCAGGGCCGCCGCCCCCGTCCCGCTGCTGGAGCCCTGGTATCGGGCCAAATCCTTCACCCTCATTCACCGGGACAAGCTCACTGAGGAGCTGTTTGGCCGGGAGATCGTGGAGCGGCTGAAGACAGGATGGACATTCCTGCTGCCCTATTACGACTATTTCATCACATTGGACGGAGATCCGGACCCGGATGCTCCATAAAAGAGCGGTCCCCTTAAGGGGACCGCTCCTTGTTATCTGCGCCCCAGGAACCGCAAAATCGCCTTTATGATTCCAACGGTACCGACGAGAGAGCAAAACATGATGACAGGCACAGACAGCATCCGTACAAGCCATGACAGCAGCGTGTGCATCCGGGTCCTCCTTTCGCGATATCTGTTGCTTTTTGCGACAGGTGTATTATAATATCGGAAGGACCGCCAGGCAATCAGCAATCAGGACGGACGTGTCCGTTCTGCGGCATGGCGGCGAAAGCTGTTGCAAAAGAGGTGGGTATGATGGCCCTGGACGCAAGAGTGCGATACACCAGGCGGGTGATCCAGGAAACATTTCTGGAGCTTCTGCGGGAGATGCCGCTGAACAGGGTGACCGTAAAGGAGCTCTGCCAAAGGGCGGAGCTCAACCGGGCGACCTTTTACCGCCACTTCGCGGACCCCTACGACCTCATGGACAAAATCGAGGACGAGCTCCTGGCGCAGCTGGAGGAATATGTGGAGCAGTCCATCGCAGACGGGTTTCCAAAGGCCATGGAGGGCATGCTGCGGCAGGTGGTGAAAAGCGGCGGGCTGTATCAGCTCATCGCCTCTCCCCATGGGGACCCGGGGTTCTCCAGGCGGCTGTCGGAGCTGTGCTGGCGGAAGCTGTCCGGCCAGATAGACGCCGGCTTCCCCGCGCTCTCTGCCGCGCAGCGGAGATGGCTGTACGAGTTTTTGGCGCAGGGGTGCAACGGAATCCTCCAGAACTGGATGGCCGGCGGCATGGCCGAGCCGCCAGAGGAGACGGCGGCCTTTCTGGCAGGTCTCACGAAGCAGGTGGAGTTTGCCGCACGGCAGTTGCAAATTGGCGGAAAGTGAAGTATACTGTTGCCGCTGACATTTGGTGTAAAGGAGCGATTATGATGACAACCTGTCCTGACCGGGCCGCGGCCCTGGCCCTGCTGAAAAAGTACAATACGGAGCCCTTCCACATCCAGCACGCCCTGACCGTGGAGGGCGTCATGCGCTGGTATGCCGCGGAGCTGGGCTGCGGCGAGGACGCGGGCTTCTGGGCCACCGTGGGCCTGCTCCACGATGTGGACTTTGAAAAGTGGCCGGAGGAGCACTGCAAAAAAGCCCCGGAGCTGCTGGCGGAAATCGGCTGCAGCGACGAGTTCATCCACGCGGTGTGCAGCCACGGCTACGGCCTGTGCTGCGACGTGGAGCCGGTCCACGAGATGGAGAAGGTCCTCTTTGCCGCAGACGAGCTGACGGGCCTCATCGGCGCGGCGGCCAGAATGCGCCCCAGCAGGAGCTGCCAGGACATGGAGGTCAGCTCCCTGAAAAAGAAGTTCAAGGACAAGAAATTCGCCGCCGGCTGTTCCCGGGACGTCATCAAAGAGGGGGCGGAGCGCCTGGGCTGGACCCTGGAGGAGCTGATGGAAAAGACCATTCTGGCCCAGCGGTCCTGTGAGGAAGCCGTGAACGCGGAGCTTGCCCTGTAAGAAAGACGCTATGGAGAAGGCATGGCGCCGCTTCGTCCTGGCGGACGTGGTTTTAACCCTGGGCGGCCTCCTTTTGATTCTGGGGTTCTACTTCTTCTGCCTGGTGCGGTTCAGTGATTTCATGATGCTGGGGGCCGTCATCATGTTTGTGATGGACCTCTTCGGCCTGGTGCTGCTGGGCGCGGCGGCGGCCGTCCTCTTCTTTTCCCGCCTGTTCCGGCGGCATATCGGGATTCTGGCGGGCACGCTGCTCCAGCTGTGCTACGGCGCGGGCTACACTTGGTTTTTGGGGAAGACGGGCGGAACCTTCCTGACGCCGGGTCAGGCGGGCGGCCCTGTGGGGCTGGTCCTGGGACTCGCCGGACTGGTAGTGTACTTCTCCATTCCCAGGAGCCGCCGGGGCTGGGATGCGCCGGTCTCCTCTCATACTGTCAACGCAGCGGAAAAAGAGTAACTGCTCTTTTCCGCTGGCGGGCAGCTTCCCGCCGGTGCGCAGAGCGCACCGGCGTTTCCTGTAAAGTCAGGCGCGTCCCGGCCGCGTTCGCGGCTTGCGGTGCCGCCTGGCGGCGCTGCATTGACGATCACTCCCTCTGATGCGGCGGACCGCAGGCCCGACCGATGCCAAGGACGAAGCAGGTCCGCCGGCAAAATGCCGGCGGACCTGCTTTTCCAGTTCATTACTCCATGCTGATAATGTAGTAGTACACCGGCTGTCCGCCGGAGAGCACCGCCACCTCTGCGTTGGGGCAGACCGTCTCAAAGAGCGCTCCAGCCCGCTGGGCCTCCTCCTCCAGCACATCCTCACCGAAGTACAGGGAGATGAAGGTCGCGCCCTTTTCCAGCGCCTCCTCCGCCAGACGGCCCAGCAGCGTGTCCAAGGAGGTGTCCGTTCCGAACAGCCTGCCCTCCTCCAGGGCCAGGTAGTCACCCACCTTGATGTCAAAGCCGTCAAAGTCGGAATCCCGCGCGGCGTAGGTAATCTGCACCGTCGTGACGGTGGAGAGGCTGTCGGTCATGGCCGCCGTGAGGCTGTCCGCATCCGGGGCCTCAAAATCCACATTCATCATGGCCGTGATCCCCTGGGGCACCGTCTTGGTGGGAATCACCACCACGTTCTTCTCCGTCAGGGCGTCGCACTGCTGGGCGGCCATGATGATGTTGCCGTTATTGGGCAGGACGAACACCGTCTCCGCGGGAACCGCGTCCACCCCGGCCAGAATGCTCTCTGTGGAGGGGTTCATGGTCTGTCCGCCGGAGACCACGCCGTCGGCGCCCAGATCCTTGAACACCGCCTCCAGCCCCGCTCCGGCACACACCGCCAGAAAGCCGAACTTCTTATCCGGTGCCGCCACCGCATGCTCTCCCTTGGACTCCAGGGCGGCCTCCACCGCCTCCAGGTCATCGGTGCTCTGCACATGGCGGCCGGCGGCCAGGTCCTCCGCCTGTGTACGCATGTTCTCAATCTTGGCAAGCTCCAGCGTGCCGAACTTCTGGGCCTCCGTCAGCGCCTCGCCGGGGATGTTGGTATGGACATGGACCTTGAAGGCCTCGTCGTCCTCGCCGATCACAAGGCTGTCCCCGATGCTGTCCAGGTACGTCCGCAGAGGCGTCAGATCCACGTCGGGGTCCTTCTTCCGCACGATGAACACCGTGTCGAAGGCAAAGGTGATCTCCTCCGCGGACAGGGCCCCGAAGTCCGCCTTCTCCTGGGTCGTCTCCTCCCCGGTCTCCGGCAGCGGCTCGCCCCGGGCGGCGGCCAGCATCCCCTCCAGGATCAGGAGATAGCCCTTGCCGCCGGCGTCCACCACGCCGGCCTTTTTCAGCACGGGATTCATCTCTGTGGTCTGGGCCAGGGTCTCCCGGCCCCTGGCGATGGCGGCCTCCAGTACCTTCTCCACGTCCCGCTCACCGGCGGCGGCCGCGTCCACGGCCTCCTTGGCGGCAAGGCGGGAGACGGTCAGAACGGTGCCCTCGGCGGGCTTCATGACGGCCTTATAGGCGGCGGAGACGCCCTCCTGCATGGCGGCGGCAAAGGCCGCGGCGCCGGCGCTCTCCATGCCCTTGAGGCCCTTGGAGAGGCCCCGGAAGAGCAGCGAGAGAATGACGCCGGAGTTGCCCCGGGCTCCCCGCAGCAGCGCCGAGGCCGTGACGGAGGCGGCCTGATCCAGGGCGGAGGGGGTGCTCTTGCGCAGCTCCGCCACCGCCGTGCCGATAGTCATGGACATATTGGTGCCCGTGTCCCCGTCGGGCACGGGGAAGACATTGAGATCGTTGATGGCCTGCTTCTGGGCGGTGATGGCGGCGGCGCCGTGGAGGACCATCTGCTTAAACAGCGCACCGGTGATTTGTTCAGTCATGGTCAGGGCACCTCCCTCACAGGATCATGGAATCGACGCACACATCCACAGCCTGGACCTGGACGCCGGTATTCTTCGTAACCACATAGCGCACCTCGTTCATGATCGAGCGGCACACCGCCGGGAGGTTGACGCCGTTCTCCACAATAATATGGAGCTCAATGGAGATGGAGTTGTCGTCATGGTAGGTGATGCTGACGCCCTTGCTCATGGCCTCCCGGCGCAGCAGATGCACCAGCCCGTCCGTCATGGAGCGGTAAGCCATGCCCTTGACGCCAAAGCAGTTGGTGGCAGCCATGCCCGTGATGTTGGAGAACACGGCGCTGCTGACGGAGATCTCACCGAATTCAGACTTGAGTTGGATCATGAGAACACCCTTTCTTTCCCAGTATTGGCAGGAGCAGCCGCTCCTTTGATCCGGTCCTTCCACAGAAGAGCCGGCGTTTTCCATGGAAGAGGCGCCGCTGCCCGCAGCGCCCATCTGCGCCTCCGGCGCAAATGGCGTCCCCTAAAACTTCCGCGCGCCGCCGGCGCGATAAAAAGCAGACAACGTCTGCTTTTTCATGAAGTTTCGCATGACACTGCACATAAGTATGCTTAGTATAAACGATTTCCCGCAAAAGCACAAGCCCCAAAAGGGGCAAAACAGGGAAATCAATTTTGAACGGCAGGTATTTTCCATTCCAAAGAATCCCCTGCAGGGGCGCACACTGTGCGCCCACAGAGCATCGCAGTCGTCAGAAGGCGCACACTGTGTACCTCTACATGCGGAGTTTCCTGCACTCAAACCTCGCAATTCCTCAAAATTGACTTCCCCGGGGGCAAAAACAGCGCCGCCGCCCCAGAAAATTCCGGCGGACCCCGTCTGCCCGTACGGCCGCCGGAGGGCCCGCATGGGAGGAAGCGAAGCCGCCGCTGGAAAATTTCGCCGAATTCTGTATATTACTTTTTGTAATCACTCGGACAACGCCTAATTTTTTTGCCGATCCTGTCGTCTTTTCCGGAAAAGCGGAAATTTTGAAAAAGTCAAGAGAGAAAAACTGCAAAAGAATTCCGACAAATTTCGTCAAAAATACGCTTGCTTTTTTCGTCCATACCAGATTTTTCCTCTTCTCTCCCACCTATTCCATTTACATAACACATTCGAGTAATTTCTTTTACAAATAGTTATTCACATTTTCCACACGGTTTTCCACAGCGACTTTCCCCTTGATTTTCAATGATTTTCTCCGTTTTTCCCCCAGGACGCCGCCGCCCGGAATTTGAATTTCCGCCCTCTGGCCCCGTCCGTTTTTACTCGACATAAAGCCATTTTTTATACACCGCCTCCCGTATTTCCATGAATATTCCGTCCACTCCTCCGGCAAAAGACCCTCTTCGCCGCAGGGCCCTCTCCAGGCGCCCTGCCGCATGGAAAATTCAGGGAACCCCATCCGTCCGGGGCCGCTCCTCCAGGGATTCTCCCCCCGGGGCCTGTGTCATACAGTCAAAACCCTTGAAAATCGGTATTCCGATTTTCAAGGCGGGCATCGCCCGCCTGCGGATCTCCCGGGCCGTGTGTCCCCTGGGAAGTCTGCCCGGCCGCTTTGCGGCCCACTGCGGTGACAATCGCCGGAGCAAACCGGTTCCGCCCCGCAGGCGCACCCGGCGGCGTTTTGCTCCGCGCGGGGCAGGCTGCACCCCACAGGCCTCCCGCGCCGCTTCGTGCCCGCTGTATCCGAAGGCCTCGCCGGGGAGACGAAAAAGCGCACCGTGCAGCCGCACAGTGCGCTTTTGATGCTCAGACGTCGAGACCAAGCCGCTCCGCAATCTCCTCCGGAGTCAGCCCGGCTTCCTTCGCCTTTGTCATGACGGTCCTCATGTTGACCGGATGCAGGAGCCGCTGCTTCTGGGCCTCCAGAACCTCAATCTCGCTCCGCCGCTTTTCAATTTTCTGGTCAATGGCAGCAACGCGCTCTTCAACACTCCGCTTGATAGCCATTTTGTACCTCCATCAGATAAGATATCATTTATCATACCGTTGAAACGCCGTATTGTCAATCATTCTGCACAATTATTTTTCCCCATTTACGGCCTCTCACAGAGAAAACCCCAGCGGTCCGGGAATCCCATGGCCGCATTGTCGTCCCTGCTCTGTGATCCCTGTCTCTTCTTCCTTTTTTCTCATGATTTCCGGAAATTGCTCCAGAGTCATACCTGGCGGAATTCCCGGGGGCTCATCCCAAAGGTGTTTTGAAACGCCCGCAGGAACGTGGTGTACTCCGCGAACCCGGCCTGCTCCGCCGCCTTCATCACCGGCACGCCAGAGCGGATCAGCTCCCCCGCCCGCAGCAGCCGCTTCTGGCTGATATACTGGTGGAGGGTATAGCCGGTGACCTCCTTGAAGCGATGCATCAGGTAATAGCGGCTGATGTAGAACTGCTTTGCCAGAGACTCCACCGGCAGCGGCTCTGCCAGGTGGGCGGCAATATAGCGCAGGATCTCCTCCATCTTCGGGTCCAGACGGTAGCTGTCTTTCTCCTCCCGGGCGGTGTGATCCGCCAGAATGTCCCGGTTCACTGCGATCAGCAGCTGCTGGCAGAGGGTATCCGCCATTCGGGCTGCGCCAAACTCCGTGGAGCACAGCGCCTCCTCCAGGCGCTGGATGGTGCGCATGTACTCCAGACGCCGCTCCGGCCCCGTCCGCAGCAGGTGGAACCCCCGCTGCCGCGCGGCGTCAAAGCAGGTGTCCAGCGGCTCGGCCGGGCCGCTGCGGGCCCGCATCCACTCCCGTCCCAGCCACACCACCACCCGCTCATAGGGCTCCGAGGGGTCGATGATGGGCCGGTGAATCATGCTGTGCTGCACCAGCAGCACGTCCCAGGGCTGGAGAAAATAGGTGACCCCCTCCACTGCGTAGGTGACCTTTCCGTGGAGCAGCAGGATCAGCTTGTCAAACTCATGGTAGTGGTAGTCCATTTTCTGCGCCAGGCTGTCCTTCAGATGGAACAGCCGGAAATCCTCGTTCAGGTATCCCCGTTTGCCCGCCTCGCTCCCATCCAGCATGCCGCCTTCTCCCCCTCCGCGCTGCCAAAATCCGGAAACCGTCTGGCCGCCTCTCGTATTGCGCCGGCCATATCGGCAGCGCTGTGGGGACTATCATACCGCACTTTTCACCCGTTTGCAAGCAAATTTCTCCAAAAACCATGCAAATATTTCGTATCTTCTGGGGTTTTTTCCAGGCGCCGCCGCGGAAAAACTGCCATGGATTCCCTTATTTTTCAAGGGAAAACCGTGAAAAATCCCACTATACATCCCCTGTTCCATTTGATATACTTGGTAAAAAAGTGATGCAGGAGGGCCGCGCATGAGTCATGCCGACGAATTGTTCATCCAAAACTGCCGGGAGATTCTCACCCAGGGCGTCTGGGACACGGACCAGGAGGTCCGCCCCCGCTGGGACGACGGCGCCCCCGCCCACACCATCAAGCGTTTTGGCATTGTAAACCGCTACGACCTCCAGGAGGAGTTCCCCATATTGACCCTGCGGCGGACCTACTGGAAGACGGCGGTGGACGAGCTCCTCTGGATCTGGCAGAAAAAGTCCAGCAATATTCACGACCTGGGCGCCCATATCTGGGACCAGTGGGCCGATGAGAACGGCTCCATCGGCAAGGCCTACGGCTACCAGCTGGGGGTAAAGCACCGCTATCCGGAGGGCGAGATGGACCAGGTAGACCGGGTCTTGTACGATCTGCGGCACACCCCCGCCTCCCGGCGGATCATCACAAATCTCTATAATCACCATGATCTCTGGGAGATGGCGCTCTACCCCTGCGCCTACTCCATGACCTTCAATGTCTCCGGCAGGGTGCTGAACGCCATCCTGAACCAGCGCAGCCAGGATATGCTGACGGCCAACAACTGGAATGTGGTGCAGTACGCGGTGCTGGTCCACATGTTTGCCCAGGCCAGCGGCCTGATCCCCGGCCAGCTGGTCCACGTTATCGCAGACGCCCACATCTATGACCGCCACGTGCCCATTGTGGAGCGGATGCTGGCCCAGTCTCCCGCCCCGGCCCCCCGGTTCCTGGCGGACCCGTCGGTGACGGATTTCTATGCCTTCACCCGGGACAGCTTCCGCCTGGAAGATTACACGCCGGCGTCCTTTGAAGAGAAAATTCCCATTGCTGTTTGAGGTGAGTAAAGAGTGAATGCCATCGTTGTCGTCGATCAAAACTGGGCCATCGGCCGGGAGGGCGATCTGCTGTTTTCCCTGCCCACGGACATGAAGCGCTTCCGCTCCCTGACCCTGGGCGGAACGGTCATCCTGGGCCGCAAGACCCTGGACTCCTTCCCCGGAGGGCGTCCCCTGCCGCAGCGCCGGAACATTGTGATCACCAGAAACGTGGATTTTGACCGGGCGGGCTGCGAAATTGCCGCCAGTCCCGAGGCCGCCCTGGCCCTGGCCGCCGGCACGGAGCCGGAGAAGCTCTGGATCATCGGCGGCGGCAGCACCTATACCGCTTTTTTAAGCCGCTGCCGCCGGGTGTATCTCACCCAGGTGGACGAGGAGGCGGAGGGCGCGGACACCTTCTTCCCCAACTTGGACAAGCTGCCCGGCTGGGAGGTGGAGTCCCGCGGCGAGCCCCTGACGGAGAACGGCCACACCTACCGCTTCCTCAATTATATCAATTCGAAGCTCTAAGATACTATGGGAACCCCCCGGCATTGGCCGGGGGGTTCCTTTTGATCTCTTTGTTTCACGCAGGCGTGCAAATATGCAGGCGCGTTCATCCTTTATGTGAGGTGTGCGCCTCCAGGTGCGCCTCCCTGTCTCCCGCCTGCGCCCGCATTTCCCGGTTCTAAATCCGGCCTACACCTCAATCCGGCGCTCCGCAAACGCCCCCAGCAGCGCGTCCATAGTGCCGGGAATGGCAATGGGCTCCCCGCAGGCTTTGATGGCGTTGGCCACGTCCTTGAGGCCGTTGCCCGTCACCACACTGACCACCGTGTCGTCCTTTCCAATCAGCCCCTGCTCGCAGAGCTTCCTCACCCCGGCGGTGCCGGTGACGCCGGCGGGCTCGCCGAAGACGCCGCAGGTCCGGCCCAGCAGCTGCTGGGCCTCCATGATCTCCTGGTCGGAGACGCTGACCGTCAGCCCGTGGGACTCCCGAATCGCCTGGAGGGCCTTGTCCGGGTTCCGGGGCACCCCCACGGCGATGGAGTCCGCGAAGGTGTTCTCCTCCATGGGCCGCCAATCCGCCCCCTCCTCGATGGCCCGATTGATGGGGCAGCACCCCGCCGCCTGGGCGGAGATCAGGCGGGGCAGGCGGTCGATGAAGCCGATGGCATACAGGTCCTTGAGGCCCTTCCACAGCCCGGCGATGGTGCAGCCGTCCCCCACGCTGATGGCGATATAGTCCGGCACCTGCCACCGGAGCTGTTCCAGGATCTCCAGGGCCACGGTCTTCTTGCCCTCGGAGAGGTAGGGGTTGATGGCGGCGTTGCGGTTGTACCAGCCCCAGCGGTCAATGGCCTGCCTGCTCAGCTCAAAGGTCTCCTCGTAGCTGCCCTGGACGGAGATCACCGTGGCGCCGAAGGTCATCAGCTGGGCCACCTTCCCTTTGGGGGCCCGGGAGGGAACGAAGATATAGGTCTTCAAGCCGGCCGCCGCCGCGTTGCCCGCAAGGGACGAGGCGGCGTTTCCGGTGGAGGAGCAGGCGATCACCTCCGCGCCGGCCTCCCTGGCCTTGGCCACGGCCATGGCGCTGGCCCGGTCCTTCAGGGCCCCGGTGGGGTTCTGCCCGTCGTCCTTGACCCAGAGCCGCCGGAGGCCCAGCTGCTCCGCCAGGCGGGGCTCTTCGTACAGGGGACTCCAGCCCACCCGCAGCGGGGTGGGCGCGGTGGATTCCTCCACAGGCAGCAGCTCCCGGTAGCGCCACATGGTATGCTCCCGGGTCTCCAGCGTCTCCCTGGTGAAAACGGTCTTGATATAGTCATAGTCGTAGACAATATCCAAAATGCCGCCGCAGGCACAGCTGGTCAAATCCGGCGTCGCCTCGTAAGTCCGCCCGCAGCGGACGCATTTGCCGTACAGGACGTTTTTCATGGTGTGCTCCTTTATCTCGGATTTCCTCATTTGATGCGCCTTGTCGAAACCGCGGTTTCGGCAGGCCCTCACGACTCCTCCTGCAGGTTCTCCAGAGCCACCCGGACCGCCTCCACCACGAAGGCGGTAAAGGTGCACTCGGTCCCCCGGATGGCCTCCTCCACCTGCTGAATCACCTCATTGGGAAAGCGGACGGATTTTGTCGAGGAAGACGGCGGCTTTGGAATCTGAAACTTTCTCATGACCGCACCTCCTCATCCACGCCCGTGGCCGCTTACAAGTCCTTCAAGACACCGCTCTCCTCGTTGAACGCGTCGATGAGCGCATCCAGCTCCGCCGCCTGCGCGTGGACGGCGTCCCAGGTGCCCTCGGTGTCGTACCACAGGGCGTCCAGCTCCTGGGAGGTCTTCCCCTGCTGCTCCACCCAGGTGTAATACTTCAAATTGTGAACCCGCTTGCGCTCCACGTAGGTCAGCTCCAGCATACTGTCGGTCTTCATGCCCAGCATGTGCAGCCCGTGGTCCAGGGCCGCCGCCTGCACGCTGTAGGCGCCGTACTCGCCGTTCAGCTCCTGAATCCGGCTGCCGTACATGGCGGCGGAGTCCGTCAGCACCGTGCCCACCACGTCCTGAGATGTGAACTCGTAGTACTTGGCCATCTTGATGCAGCAGAGCACATTGGCGATGCCGCTGATGCCAAGCCAGGTCAGCTGCTCAATCAGCGTCTCGTCCAGATGCAGCTCCCGGCGCAGGTAGTCCTGGCCCTCCGGCGTGTTGAACAGGCGCAGAAGGCGCTGGGAGTCCTCGTCGTCAATGGCGATGGCCAGGTCCGTGTTTTTCACATTGTGAATCCAGGGGATGTGCTTGTCGCCGATGCCCTCGATGCGGTGGCCGCCGAAGCCGTTGTTCAAAATGGTGGGGCACTGGAGGGCCTCACCCACCGCCAGCTTCAGCCGCGGGTAGAGCTCTTTGAGCCGGTCGCCGGTGGACATGGTTCCCGCGGAGCCGGAGGTGAAGCAGGCACCGGCAAAGCGGTCTCCCGGGCGCTTGACAGCCTCGAAGACCTCCGCCAGGGCGTTGCCGGTGACGTTGTAGTGCCACAGGGGGTTCCCCATCTCCTCGAACTGATTGAAAATCATGTAGCCCGGGTCCCGCTTGAGCTCATTGGTCTTGTCAAAGATCTCCTTCACATTGGACTCACAGCCGGGGGTGGCGATGACCTCCGCGCCGATCTCTCCCAGCCAGTCAAACCGCTCCCGGCTCATCTCCGCCGGCAGGATGGCCACGCCCTGGGCCCCCAGCAGCGCCGAGTTGAAGGCCCCGCCCCGGCAGTAGTTGCCGGTGGAGGGCCACACGGCCTTGTGCTTCTCCACGTCAAACTGTCCCGTCACCAGGCGCGGGGCCAGGCAGCCGAAGGAGGCGCCCACCTTGTGGCAGCCCGTGGGGAACCACTTGCCCGCCATGGCGATGATCCGGCAGGGCACACCGGTGAGGGCCGGAGGGAGCTCGATGTAGTTGGGCACCGCCTGGAACAATCCGCCGCTCTCCACCGGCTCGTTCTTCCAGGTAATGCGGAACAGGTTCAGGGGGTTGACCTCCCAGAGGCCCACGTCCCGGAGCCGTGCCTGGACCTTCTCCGGAATCGTCTCCGGATGCTGCATTTGTGCGATGGTGGGGATCAGAATCCGGTTCTCCCGGGCCTTTTTCAGGTTGTGCTCCAGACCCTCCCGGTGGATGCGCAGATCAATCATGGTGTTTTACCCTCCTGCTGTTTCATATCAATATAGGAATACAGGGTATACTTGGAGATTCCAAAATACTTGGCAATCTTGTCGCTGGACTTGGTGACCAGAAACGCGCCGCTGCGGCTGAGAAAGCGCACGGCCCGCACCTTGTCCTCCTTGTTCATCATGGCCACCGGCTTGCCCACCAGGGCCACGGACTGCTGGATCAGGTCCTCCAGCAGGTCGTTGATGTTCAGGATCTTCTCCGGTCCCGCCGGCTGAGGCTCCTTCGTGGAGATCAGCTCCTCAATGGCGCTCTCCACCATCATCAGCCGGGAGATGTCAAAATTGATGGCCAGGATCGCCTCCACCGTCCCCTGACTGCCCCGGATGTAGATGGTGGAGGACTTCAGCAGCTTCCCGTCCGGGGTCTTGGTGAGGTAGCACAGGTGATCCCTGGGCGACTGGTCGTGGCTTCGCAGCTGCTCCAGCACCACCCGGGAGGCTCCGTCCCCCACCTTCCGGCCCGTCACGTGGCCGTTGACCACCGTTACGATGGAGTGGTCCGGGTCGCGGCTGAGATCGTGGACCACCACCTCACAGCTGCTGCCGAACTGCCCGGCAATTCCCTCCGCCACCTGACGCAGCAATTCCAGTCTCTCGCGCTCGATGCCGCTCCCTCCTCTCGTCAATTCCGTAAAAACATCCAATCTTACTCTGTTATCATATCACAGATTTGATGAAAATCAACCGTTTCCCGAAAAAAGTTTTTGTTTTTCAAATTTTTTGTTTGACAAGCAGTATTCTTATGCTATGATAGGGGCAGGAAAGTGCCTCGTCAGAAAATTTGTATGCTGCAGGGAGGGCAACGCTATGAATTTTGAAGCGATCAAACAGGCCGCAGAGGGCTACCGGGCCGAGATGTCCCGCTTTTTGCGGGAGATGATCTCCCACCCCAGCGAGAGCTGCGGAGAGCGGGAGGTGGTGGCCTGCATCCGGGCGGAGATGGAGAAGCTGGGCTACGACAAGGTGGAAGTGGACGGCCTGGGCAATGTCATCGGCTGGATGGGCCAGGGGGAGAAGATCATCGCCTTTGACGCCCACATTGACAACGTGGGCGTGGGCAACCGGGACAACTGGGAGGCGGACCCCTACACAGGCTACGAGACGGAGGACATCATCTACGGCCGGGGCGGCAGCGATCAGGAGGGCGGCATGGCCTCGGCGGTCTACGGGGCGAAGATCATGAAGGACCTGGGGCTGATCCCCGCGGGCTACAAAATCATGGTGGTGGGCTCCGTGCAGGAGGAGGACTGCGACGGCATGTGCTGGCAGTACATCGTCAACCGCTACTTCTCCGGCCCTGAGGACGCCCGCAGCAAGATTGAATTCGTGGTCTCCACGGAGCCCACCGACGGCGGCATCTACCGGGGCCACCGGGGCCGCATGGAGATCCGGGTGGACGTGAAGGGCGTCAGCTGCCACGGCTCCGCCCCGGAGCGGGGGGACAACGCCATCTACAAGATGGCCGATATCCTCCAGGATGTCCGGGCCCTGAACGAGAGCGGGGACGGCCCCTCCAACCGCATCCGCGGGCTCGTGAAGATGCTGAACCCGGAATTCAACCCGGAGCACTATGAGGACGCCCAGTTCCTGGGCCGGGGCACCTGTACCGTCAGTGAAGTTTTCTACACCTCCCCCAGCCGCTGCGCCGTGGCGGACAGCTGCGCCATCTCCATTGACCGCCGCATGACCGCCGGGGAGACCTGGGACTCCTGCCTGGAGGAGATCCGGCAGCTGCCCGGCGTGCAGAAGTACGGAGACGATGTGAAGGTCAGCATGTACATGTACAGCCGTCCCTCCTGGACCGGAGAGGTCTATGAGACGGAGTGCTTCTTCCCCACCTGGATCAACAAGGCCTCGGCCGCCCACGTCCAGGCGCTGGTGGACGCCCACCACGGCCTGTACGGCACGGAGCGGGTGGGACACGAGGACCCGGAGGAGAAGTATGACGCCATGCATCTGCGGCGCGGGCGGCCCCTGACGGACAAGTGGATCTTCTCCACCAACGGCGTCTCCATTCAGGGCCGGTACGGCATTCCCTGCGTGGGCTTCGGCCCCGGGGCGGAGAGCCAGGCCCACGCGCCCAACGAGATCACCTGGAAGCAGGACCTGGTGGTCTGCGCCGCCGTGTACGCCGCCGCGCCGGGACTGTACCGGGAGGGAGACAAATCTGAGGCCTCTCAGTTCCGGCAGAGCCTGACGGACAACGACATCCAATGAGATTTTCATAGAGCCGCCCTGTAGGGGAGGTCCTCTGTCCCCTCCCGCTCCTCCGGGACTGCCATGTTTCCGGGAGGGCTGGGGCAGAGCCCGGCCCCTGCACGGCTTCCTATTGGAAACGGGACCTTAAATAAAAGATGAGGTGATCTTCATGTCTAAAACCATCGAGCTGGCACAGCACCTGGAAAAGCTGCACATCAACAACATGTATAAATCCGACTTCTACTGGACCTGGGACAAGACCGATGAGGAGCTGGACGCCATCTTCACCGTGGCCGACGCCCTGCGGGACCTGCGGGAGCGGAACAGGTCCACCCGGGTCTTTGACTCCGGCCTTGGCATCTCCATCTTCCGGGACAACTCCACCCGCACCCGGTTCTCCTTCGCCTCCGCCTGCAACCTGCTGGGCCTGACCGTCCAGGACCTGGACGAGAAGAAGAGCCAGATCGCCCACGGCGAGACCGTCCGGGAGACCGCCAACATGGTCTCCTTCATGGCCGACGTCATCGGCATCCGGGACGACATGTTCATCGGCGAGGGCCACAAGTACCAGAAGACCTTCATGGACGCCGTGAAGGAGGGCTACCGGGACGGCATCCTGGAGCAGCAGCCCACCCTGGTGAACCTCCAGTGCGACGTGGACCACCCCACCCAGTGCATGGCGGACCTGCTCCATGTGATCCACCACTTCGGCGGTGTAGAGAACCTCAAGGGCAAAAAGGTGGCCATGACCTGGGCCTACTCCCCCAGCTATGGCAAGCCCCTCTCCGTGCCCCAGGGGGTCATCGGCCTCTTCACCCGCTTCGGCATGGACGTGGTTCTGGCCCACCCAGAGGGCTACGACGTGATGCCGGAGGTGGAGGAGATCGCCCGGAAGAACGCCGCCGCCACCGGCGGCAGCTACCGCAAGGCCGCCACCATGGCCGAGGCCTTCCAGAACGCGGATATCGTCTATCCCAAGAGCTGGGCCCCCTTTGCCGCCATGGAGGAGCGCACAGCCCTCTACCAGGCGGGGGACAAGGCGGGCATCGACGCCCTGGAGCAGCGCCTCCTCAGCCAGAACGCCCGGTATCAGGACTGGACCTGCTCGGAGGAGATGATGAAGCGCACCCGCAGCGGCAGCGCCCTGTACCTCCACTGCCTGCCCGCCGACATCTCCGGTCTCAGCTGCCGGTCGGGCGAGGTGGACAACTCCGTCTTCGACCGCTATCTGGTGCCGCTCTATAAGCAGGCCAGCTACAAGCCCTACATCATTGCCGCCATGATCTTCATGTCCAAGGTGAAGGACCCCGCCGGGGCCCTGATGGCCCTGGATCAGGGGGGACGGCGCAAGCTCTTCTAAGCCCGCCGCGGGGTGCCCGCGTCCGGGCATCCCGCCCTCTTCCGGCTCTACGCTCAGGACCTGGGTTCCCAGCGGAATACAGGTCCTGAAGCCCTGAAAAGGTGGTGTTCTTGTGCCCAACCGAATCGTCGTCGCCCTGGGCGGAAATGCCCTGGGCAAAAACCTCCCCCAGCAGATGTCCGCGGTGAAGCACACCGCAAAGGCCATTGCCGCGCTCATCGCCGACGGACACCAGGTGGTCATCGTCCACGGCAACGGCCCCCAGGTGGGGATGATCCAAAACGCCTTCGCCGCCTACCACCGCCAGGAGCCTGCCAGCGACGTCATGCCCCTGTCCGTGTGCGTGGCCATGAGCCAGGGCTACATCGGCTATGACCTTCAAAACGCCTTGAAGGAGGAGCTGCTGGACTGCGGTCTCTCCACCGGCGTGGCCACGGTGCTGACCCAGGTGGTGGTGGACGAACAGGACCCCGCCTTCCAGCATCCCACCAAGCCCATCGGCCCCTTCCTGACCCGGGAGGAGGCGGAGACCCTGGCCCGGGAGTGGGGCTATCAGGTGGCGGAGGACGCCGGCCGGGGCTGGCGACGGGTGGTGGCCTCCCCCCAGCCTCTGGCGGTGGTGGAGCTCTCCACCATCCGGGCTCTGATGGACGCGGGGCTGGTGGCCATCGCCTGCGGAGGCGGCGGCATCCCCGTGCTGGCCAAAGAGCGCCACCACCTGAAGGGCGCCCCCGCCGTCATCGACAAGGACCTGGCCGCCGCGCTGCTGGCGGAGGAGCTGGACGCGGACCTGCTCATCATCTTGACGGCCGTGGAGAAGGTGGCGGTGAATTTTGGAACGCCAGACCAGCGCTGGCTGGACCATCTGACCCCGGCCGAGGCCCGGCAGTACGCCCAGGAGGGGCAGTTTGCCCCCGGCAGTATGCTGCCCAAAATCCAGGCCGCCGTGGGCTTTGCGGAGTCCCGGCCCGGCCGCAGGGCCCTCATTACGCTGCTGAACCGGGCCGGAGACGGCATCCGGGGCAAAACCGGCACCGTGATCTCCGCATAATCCGGGACCCCCGGAGCCACGCGGCGTGCCGCATCTTTGCGCCGCGCATCCCCCGCTGCCGCCGGCCGGGTCCTGTTTGAGCCTTTGGATTGAACGGATTTTTGGCCGGACGAGGCGATGTCCCGCGGGAATCCCGACGGATTTCGGGGGAACTCCCCGCAGTCCCGGTGGAAAAAGAGGGGGCCGGACGGCGTTCTGCCCTGTCCCAAACAGGACCTGTGCCGGCGGCACGAAACTCCGGCGTCTCTGTCAGAGTTGCAAAAGGAAGCGGGAAATCCGCTTCCTTTTTTGTCATCTTTGGCTGCAATTCTCTGTATTTGATAAAATTTAAACGAGATTTCCCAAAATTTCCGCTCATATTTCCCATAAAAATACAAAAAAGCTGTTGAATTTTTGAGGTCAAACTTGTATGATAGAACTATCCGAGGGGCCATTGCGGCCCAACCCTTTTATTTTTGAAGGAGGAAAAAGAATGAAGAAGTTTCTTGCTGTGCTCCTCTCGCTGGTCATGGTGCTGAGCCTGGCCGCCTGCGGGGGGAACGACGCTCCTGCAGAAGACAACAAGGACAATGCCCAGCAGTCCGAGGACGGCGGCACCGACGCGCCGAGCGTGAAGATCGGCCTGATCTGTGTCCACGACATCAACTCCGGCTACGATGCCGCCCACATTGAGGGCCTCCAGGCCGCCTGCGCGAGCCTGGGCATCGACGCCAACGACACCAACCAGGTGGTCATCCGCTACAACATCGACGAGAACGAGGCCTGCCATGACGCCGCCGTGGATCTGGCGGAATCCGGCTGCAACATCATCTTCTCCGACTCCTACGGCCACCAGACCTATATGCTCCAGGCCGCACAGGAGTATCCGGAGGTCACCTTCGTCTCCTGCACCGGCGACCAGGCCGCCGTGTCCGGCCTCAGCAACTTCAAGAACATCTTCCCCTATACCTATGAGTCCCGCTACGTCTCCGGCGTGGTGGCCGGCATGAAGCTCAAGGAGCTGATGGACGCCGGTACCGTGTCCGATCCCTATGTGGGCTATGTGGGCGCCTATCCCTACGCCGAGGTGGTCTGCGGCTACACCGCCTTCCTGCTGGGCATCCAGTCCATCGTCCCCGAGGCCCACATGGATGTGCAGTACACCAACAGCTGGTATGATCCCAACGCCGAGGCGGAGACCGCCAATGCTCTGATGGCCCGGGGCTGCGTCATCATCGGCCAGCACGCCGACTCCACCGGCGCCCCCTCCGCCGTGCAGGAGGCTCTGAAGAGCGGCACCGTGGCCTACTCCGTGGGCTACAACATCGACATGCTCTCCGTTGCCCCTGACGCCGCTCTGACCTCCGCCCAGAACAACTGGTCTGTGCTGTATCAGGCCACGCTGGAGAAGTTCCTGGCCGGTGAGGAGATTCCCGCCGACTTCGCCACCGGCATTGCCGATGACGCCGTCATGATCTCCCCCCTGGGCGGCAGCTGCGCTGCCGGTACCCAGGAGGCCGTGGACGCCGCCTGGAGCGGCATCAAGGACGGCAGCCTGAAGGTCTTTGACACCAGCAAGTTCACCGTGGGCGGCCAGAAGGTGGACAGCTACGAGGTGAATTTCTCCATCATTGACTTCGGCACCGGCGCCACCATCTTTGAAGGCCCCACCGAGAACGTGATCTCCGACGGCGCCTTCCAGGAGTCCGTATACCGCTCCGCCCCCTATTTCGACCTGCGGGTGGACGGCATCACCGAGCTGAACAACAACTGATCCCGTTCCAAAAGGAACCAAGAGGCACGATCTTTCGATCGTGCCTCTTTTTCACGCACTTTTCAAAACACACACAGGGCCGTAAAGCAGAGGGCCTCCGGCCCCAGGCCCTCCATGCGGTAGGTCTCCCCCTCCCGGACGCCCCGCAGGCGCAGGGTCTCTCCCAGGGTGGCCTCCTTGCTGTAGTTCAGATAGAGCTCCCTGGGCGTCCGGTCCCGCAGGTCCGGCGGCAGGGCGTCCCAGATGATGTCGCCGTAGTTGCCGCTGTACAGGTGGCCGTTGCCGTCCAGATCCGACCAGCGGATCTCCCGGCTCCCCAGGTCCTCCAGTCCCTCTTTCGGCAGGAGGATCTTCCGGGTCTCCGGACAGTCGATCTCCTTGGGGCAGACACCCAGGGGCTTGGCGGTGAAGGAGGTGGGGCGGAGGATCTTCCGGGTCTCCGGGTCCACCAGAATCCAGTCGCTTTTGATGGAGACCCGCAGGCGCCCTGTCTCATCCACCATCTCATAGACCCGCTGCATATGGGCTCCCTTGGCGCCGTTTTCCCAGGTGGTGATGGTCAGCAGATCCCGGGACCGCGGGCACTCGTGAATCCGCAGGGCGATCCGGGAGAGCAGGAACACCTCCCGCATGGCGTAGAGCACCTCGTGGGTCAGGCCTCTGGCGTCATAGTCATATCCGGCAAAGGTGGCCGCCTTGCTCAAAAGCGCCGCCATCCGTACCCGCTTGTCCGGGCCGCAGTCCCAGAAGCCCAGCTCCTCCTGCCGGGTGTAGCTGTTCTCCGTCATGCTCTGTTTGAAATCCATTTGATCCCATGCTCCTTCGTACTTTGGGACCATCATAGCACTTTTTGAGGGGGCGCACAACAGACAAGATTGACTTTTTGTCTGAGGGTGATATGATATTCTTACAGCCGGTAAACCTGAGGCGCTGCCGCGGTCCCCCTCCCCCGGCGGGGATCGCCTCGCGGCCGGTTTGCCTGGTCTGCAGCTCCGTGAACGTGCCCCTTGCACACCGCCAGGCCGCCGTGCTCTGCGCTGCCTTTTGGCTGCACGGACTGCAATCAAAACGAAGGAGGCTTCTTATCATGGAAAAAACTGTCATCTCCACCCCCAATGCCCCCGGCGCCATCGGCCCCTACTCCCAAGGCTGGGTCGTCGGCGACTGGGTCTTTACCTCCGGTCAGATCCCCGTGGACCCCGTCCTGGGAGAGGTGCCCGAGGGAATCGCCGCTCAGGCGGAGCAGAGCTGCCGGAATGTGGCGGCCGTGCTGGAGGCCGGCGGCACCCTTCTTGCAAACGTGGTGAAGACCACCTGCTTCCTGGCGGACATGGGCGACTTCGCCGCCTTTAACGAGGTGTACGGCAGGTACTTCACCTCCAAGCCCGCCCGCAGCTGTGTGGCGGTGAAGACCCTGCCCAAGGGTGTCCTCTGCGAGATTGAGGCCATTGCGGCAAAGTAATTTTCCCCCGACATCCGGGATTTTCCCGGTTTTTGCGGACAAACATCAACGCGCTGTGCCTGCGGCACAGCGCGTTTTATCCTGGCAAAAGCGGTCCTCCAGCGCGTTGATCTCGGAGGACGCCCGCGGGCCGGCAGGGCACCGCCGCGCCGTCCTCACTTCCGCACCAGCAGAATCCCCAGCGTGCCCGGGCCGCAGTGGGAGAAGATGGTACACCCGGCCTTGGTCTCGAGCACCTGGCCAAACCGGCCGTCCGCTCTCAGGCACTCCCTGGCGATGGACGTCAGATGGTCGTCCGGACAGGTGTCTACCAGAATCACCCGGTCTGTCTCCAGGTCCTCCCGGCCCGCCAGGCGGTCGTGGAGATAGTCTGCGATCACCCGCTCGATAGAGCCCCGGTACTTCTTCACTACCCCCATCTTTCCGTCGATCACTTCAATACAGGGGTGGAGTTTCAAAAGGTTTGCGCCCAGGGCCGTCACGGCGGAGCAGCGGCCGCCCTTTTTCATATAGTCCAGCCGGTCCAGCACAAAGCTCATCTCCAGCCGGGGCACCAGCGAGGACAGCAGCTCCAGGATCTCCTCCGGGCGCTTCCCCGCCTCCGCCGCCTCGGCGGCGGCCAGCACCAGGGCCCCGTGGCCCACGGAGAGATTCTCCGAGCTGACCACGTGGACGTTGGGCAGCTCCTCTGCCGCAAGCTTGGCATTCTGGTGGCAGCAGGAGAAGTCCGGCCCGATATTGAGGTGGATCACAGCCTCATACCGGGCCGCCAGCGCCCGGAACCGCTCTTCATAATCGGCAATGTTCACCGCGTTGGTGGTGGTAATCTCCCCGCCGGCCTCCACATGGGCGGCGATGTCCGCCGTGGTGATGTCCAGGCCGTCGTGATAGAGCGCTCCGCCCTTGACCACGCCCAGGGGAAATACGTCAATTCCATACCGCTCCAGCAGCGCGGCAGGCAGGTCACAGGTGCTGTCTGTGGTAATCTTGATCATAGGGCCTCTCCTCCACCGGAAAAATCAAGTCATTGTACCACACGCACCCCTGGAAAGGCCAGTCTCTTTGCGGAATTTTAACACCGCATCCTGCACAAATTCCAGCTCCCTTTTACCGGGATTTCTGACATCGGCAGGGAGTTTCTCCCCTCCTCTCCTTTTGGAACGCAGAAACCCGTCCTGCTTCTCCCGCCCGGGGCCCTTAGAGCCTATCCCGAAATCATCCGCACACAGCTTGCTTGCATATTTTGTGCTATACTGCGTTGGTTTTCCTTGCCGGGCGACAGCCCGGTAAGCGAAAAACCGCCTTGTCTGGCGCAAAATCTGACGGCACAATCTGCGCACGTCTTATTTCGGGATAGGCTCTAAAGCCTCAGAATCTCCGCCCCCAGGCCGGCGGCGTCCGCCTCCTCATGGGTCACCAGCACCACCGGGCGGCCCGCCGCCTCCCGGCGCAGGCAGGTTCGGCACCGCTCCCGGTTCTCCCTATCCAGCCCCGTGAAGGGCTCATCCAGAGCCAGGGCGTCGGCGGGGGCCAGCAGGGCCCGGATCAGGGCCAGCCGCCGCCGCATCCCCCCGGAGAACTCCCGGACCGGCTTTCCCGCTGTCTCCGAAAGCCCCAGCTCTTCCAGCAGCGCCGCGGCACGGGACTCCTCACAGGCCGCCCCCAGGGCAAAACGGAGGTTTCCCCGGACATCCAGATGCTCCAGCAGCCGGTCCTCCTGGAATACGACCCCCCAGCGGCCTGCTCCCGGCAGGGAGACGGTGCCCCGGTCCGGCTGCTCCAGGCCCAGAAGAATCCGCAGCAGCGTGGTCTTTCCGGCCCCGGAGGGGGCCATGACGCAGGTGATTCGGTCCGGGCCGGCGGTGAGGCTCACATCCTGCAAAACGGTCCGTTCCCCATAGGACTTCCAGATGTGCTCCGCTCTCACGGCGTTCAAAGGGCACCCACCTCCCTTGCCAGGGCGTCCACCGCCCGCAGAAACAATCGCTCAAAGACCATGGACACCGTCACAATGACGGCGGTCCAGGCGAAGAGGTCCGCCGTCTCAAAGTACACCTTGGCGGTGTACAGCCGCTCTCCCAGGGAGCCCTGGGGCAGGCCGATGACCTCCGCGGCCACCCCGGCCTTCCAGCAAAGGCCCAGCCCCAGGGAACAGGCGGCGCGAAAGCCCGGCAGCACCGCCGGCAGGTAGATCCCCGCCATCTGCCGCCAGGGGGACACCCGGAAGACCCCGGCCATCTCCAGCAGCTGCCGGTCCGCCTGTCCGATGCCCTCCAGCACGTTCAGATAGACCGTGGGGAACACCATCAGTCCAGCGATGAAACAGGACAGGCGGCGGCTGTCCAGCCATACCAGGGCCAAAATGATGAAGGAGGCCACCGGCACGGTCTTCACCGCCGCAACCAGCGGCGCCAGCAGCTCCCGGACCCACCGGCAGCGGGAGGCGGGGACTGCCAGCCCCACCGCCGCAAGGCACGCCAGGAGAAATCCCCCCAGAATCCGGACGGAGGACCAGGCCACCGCCCGCCAGAAAGCGCCGGTGCAGGCCAGCTCCCCCAGGCGGCCCAGGGCCTCCAGGGGCGAGGGCAGCAGGAGACTCTGGTCCAGCACCATGCCGGCCCCCTGCCACACCAGCAGCCAGACCCCCACCGCCCAGAGGGGAAGGCCGTTCTTACGCGCCATAGAAGAAGCCGTCTCCGGGCATCTGACCGCCCACGGCAGCATCGTCCGCGTCCGCCAGGACCTGGAGGTAGCCGGAGAGCTTATCAACCATCTCCTGTCCCGTGAGACAGACGATGTTGCAGTAGGGCAGGGCCTTCTCCGCCACGGCGGCGTCCACGATCCCATACGCTCCGATGAGGGCGGCGGCGTCGGACACATTCTGATTCACCCACTCCACACTGGCGGCGTAATCCTGGACAAACGCCTCCACGGCCTCCGGGTGGCTCTCCGCAAACTCCCGCCGCAGCGCCACCACGCCGGTGATCAGGCCGGAGCCGTTGTCCAGGGCGTCCCACTCCGCCGTCAGATCCAGGGCGACCCGGAGGTCCGGGAGCTTCCCCTGGGCCACGGTGACAAAGGGCTGAGGCAGCAGAGCGATGGTGGCTGCCCCGGAGGCCAGAGCCGCCACGCACTCGCTGTGCTCGCTCTTCCAGTCGATGACCACGCCGCCGTCAGGGTCCAGGCCGTTCTCCCGCAGCAGGTAGCGCAGGGCGTACTCCGGCGTGGAGCCCTTGCCGGAGGCCACAATGGTCTTCCCCGCCAGATCCGCCATGGACTGCACGGCGTTGCCGTTTTCCACAATGTAGAGCACGCCCAGGGTGTTCACCGCCAGAGTGACGATCTGTCCCTCCGTGCGGTTGTAGAGGACGGCGGCCAGGTTGGCGGGGATACAGGCCATGTCCAGCTCCCCCTGGATCAGCTTGGGGGTCACCTCGTCGGCGGAGGCGGCCAGGGTGAACTCGTACTGGCCGGCGGTCTGATTCTCGCCGGTCTCGGCGTCGTGCATCAGCTTGCTGAGACCCATGGCGGTGGGGCCTTTCAGGGCCGCGGCACGGACGGTAATGGGGGGCTCATCGCTCTTTGCGGGAGGGGCCGGATCGTCCCCCGCGGGCTTGGCGCCGCAGGCGGACAGGGACAACAGCAGCAGCGCTGCAAGAAGGAGAGCTAAAAATTTTTGACCGCGGTTCATGGTGATTCCTCCGTTGTTGTTTTTTCGCCTTGGATACATGAGATTTCTCTTTTTTTGCAGGGGCGCTGCCCCTGCATCCCGCCGCCTTGGAAAAGGCGGACGAAACTTTTTATCTGCTCAGCGCGGGAGGGCGTCCTCCGGCGCGTAGACCGCTTTCACGGTGATGCCTTTCAGCTTGCCAATCTTGCCCGACAGCGCGGAAATCGCGTCTGCCGGGGCGTCCATGGCCACGCTGATGATGTTCACTCCTCTGGCTCGATAGGGTACCCCCATCCGGCCGATGATATGCCCGCTGTACTGGTGCAGCAGGGCGTTCAGCGCCGCCACGGACTCCTCCTCCCGCACAATGACGGCCAGCAGGGCCACTCGGGTCTCCATGTCCCCATTCCCCCCTTCTCAAGTACAATCAAAATACCCCCTCCGCCATCTGGCAGAGGGGGCGTTCGCCCGCAACAGACCGGCGCGGGATCTCCCGCGCGTGTCTTCCGGCTCGGAGCGCTCCTCGCCGCCAGAGTGGAAACAGGGCTTCGTCTGTCGCCGGGCAGAATCTCTTTCCGGAGACAGCTTCAGCTTACCATAAATCCCCGGTTCCGTCAAGACGGCAGTGCCCGGGGAGAGTCTCCTCCTGCGCATTTTACCATGTCCATGTTTTTCATCGAACGCTGTTGCAGGGGCGGCACTTCATAAACATGCGGATATGATAAAATGCGCAATGGAACACCCCCTTTTCCCGGCAGATGTTGATCTCGCGGCGGGTCTATGGTACAATCAAACCCGCAGCGCATATTCCTATGAGGGGAGAGGCGCTACGGAAAACCTTGTGAGAGGGGGGCTGCCCCTATGACACGAAAAAAGGCAATCACCTTGGAGGATTACCACAGCGCGGTGCAAATCCGGCAGGATGGACTTTTGAATATTTATCCCGCCGACAGCACCATGCTGCCGGACTTTCACAAATTTCTTGACCGGCACTATGAAGATCCTGAAAACCTGTCCTGGGACCCGCCTTTTTTGGAGTGTATCTGTCAGGATCAGGAACAATCTTTCCGCCTGTTAAGAGAAGAAGGGGAAAAGAAAGGCGGGATTCCCCTCTCACCAATTTTGGCAACGGCAATTTCCGTTGCAATCGGGAGAGATCCGTCCATCCCTGACGATCTCTTTCAGATGAAAAGTCTGATTGTAGAGAGACTGGGACGCTATCCCTCTCCCTATCTCCGTTTTGAGCTGTGGAAGGGAAAATATTTTCTCTCAGATTATAAACGGCTGTACAGTCTTGGAAGCAAATTCTATTACAGCCCCGGTGACTGGACTGCCATCGGGCGGATGAAAAAACTCAAGGTATTGAAAATCGAGAATCTTGCAATCCATGATTTCAGTTTCCTTACAAATCTTACGAACTTGCAGAAATTGAATCTAAGCGGCACAAATTTTTCTCAGGATGAGGTGTTGGCAGGACTGAAAAATTTGCAGCAGCTGGATCTGCCGAACACAGGCTTTTCTGATTGCAGAGTTCTCCTCCAACTTCCAAAGCTGAAGCGGGTCAATTTAGCCCATTGTCATTTGCAGAATGAGGATATGCTGCAACAGCTCACTGCTGACATCTGGAAATAACGAAAGAACTGTTTTAGTCTTTTATAAAATCCCCCGGCTGTCAACGGAAATGCATATACTTTGAATGGGCGGCTGTTCCATTGACGCGCCCCCAACCGAAAACAAACACCAGCCGGCGGGCGGCAGGCACGCCCTCCCCCGCGGGCTCACGAGAGGAGGCCGTATCATGCAGATGGAATTTCAAAGCCGGGAGGCCTTCCGGCAATGGCTCTCGGAGCACTGCCGGTCCCACGAGGGCGTCTGGCTCCTGTTCGGCAAGGCCGGCGGGCCCAGGACTCTCAAGGCATCGGAGGCTCTGGAGGAGGCCCTCTGCTTCGGATGGATTGACGGACAGATGCAGCGGATTGACGAGTACACCTATCGGAAATATTTCTCCCTCCGGCGGGAGAACAGCAGGTGGTCGGAGAAGAACAAGGCGCTGGCCAAACGCCTGGAAGCGCAGGGGCTGATGACCGAACTCGGCAGGGAGAAGATCCGGGAGGCCCAGGCAAACGGCCAGTGGGATGCCCCCAATCCCATGGCCGTGACAGAGGAGCAGATCGCTCAGCTCTCCGCGCTGCTGGAGCCCTTTGAGCCCGCCTTCACCCATTTCCAGGCCATGCCCCCCTCCGTTCAGAGGACCTACACCAGGGCGTATCTGGACGCCAAGACCGACGCCGGACGGGAGCGGCGGATCTCCTGGATGGTGGACCGGCTCAACCGAAACCTGAAACCCATGTAACACGGAGCACACCGCCCGGACTGCGGGCATTCCCCACAGACGTCAAAGGAGGAACCAATCCCCATGATTGATTTACGCGACAAGCAGGTCCGCCCCTCCCTGGAGGAGATCGGCGAGACCATCCGCAATCCCCTGTTCGGGCAGTTCTGCGAAGAGCTCCAGGCAGCGCACAACTGCCGGGAGAGCATCGATTTCAGCGCCTGCAGCATGGAGCCGGGCTGGAACGTCAAGTTCAAGAAATCCGGGCGCTCCCTGTGCACCATCTATCCCAGAGAGTCCTATTTCACCGTCATGGCCGTGGTCGGCCGGAGGGAAAAGGAGCGCTTTGAGGCGGTCCTGCCGGACTGCTCCCCCCAGATGCAGGAGATCTATCACCGCACCCGGGAGGTCAACGGACAGAGATGGCTGATGATCGACCTGGAGGATCGGGACGGCCTGTACCAGGACGTGTTCCGCCTCCTGGCAATCCGGAGCGCCTGACGCGGATCACCGCCTGTTCCATCCGGGACAGGCGGTTTTTTTCGTCAAATTCCTTGACATCGCCGGGGAATTCTGCGTAAAATAGCCTGTACACAGCTTGATTTCCACAAAAAGATGCGAGGTATTCCCATGAAAACACCCTTTGTAACCAGAGACCAACTGGAGGCCATTGCCGCCAGATTTCCCACGCCCTTCCACCTCTACGACGAGCGGGGCATCCGGGCGAACGCCCGCCGTCTGAAGGAGGCCTTTGCCTGGAACCCCGGCTTTCGGGAGTATTTCGCCGTCAAGGCCACCCCCACGCCGGCGATTTTGAAAATTCTGAAGGAGGAGGGCTGCGGCTGCGACTGCTCCTCCCTCACAGAGCTCCTGATGGCGGAGCGCTGCGGCGTCACCGGGGAGGACATCATGTTCTCCGCCAACGAGACCCCCGCGGAGGAGTACCAGTTGGCGGACCGGCTGGGCGCCATCATCAATCTGGATGACCTCACTATGGTGGACTTTCTGGAGGCGTCCATCGGCCATATTCCCGAGAAGATCTGCTGCCGCTACAACCCCGGCGGTGTCTTCACGCTGGCGGAGACCCGGGAGGGCTTCCAGGTGATGGACAACCCCGGCGACGCCAAGTACGGCATGACCCGTCCCCAGATCGCCGAGGCCATGCGGCGCCTGGCCGCCAAGGGCGCCAGGGAGTTCGGCCTCCACGCCTTCCTGGCCTCCAACACCCTCTCCAACGACTACTACCCCACCCTGGCCCGGACGCTGTTCCAGCTGGCAGCGGATTTGAAGGCCGAGACCGGTGTCTCCATCACCTTCATCAACCTCTCCGGCGGCATCGGCGTCCCCTATGAGCCGGACCAGCCGGAAAACGACATCGCCGTCATCAGCGCCGGCGTCCGCCGGGCCTATGAGGAGATCCTGGTCCCCGCGGGTCTGGGAGGCATCGCGCTGTACACGGAGCTGGGCCGCTATATGCTGGCCCCCTACGGCCACCTGGTGACCCGGGCCATCCACGAAAAGCACATCTATAAGGAATATATCGGGGTGGACGCCTGCGCCTGCAACCTGATGCGGCCGGCCATGTACGGCTCCTACCACCATATCACGGTGATGGGAAAGGAGGACGCCCCCTGCGATCACAGGTACGACGTGGTGGGCGGCCTGTGCGAGAACAACGACAAATTCGCCATTGACCGGATGCTCCCCCGGATTGACCGGGGGGACCTGCTGGTCATCCATGATACCGGTGCCCACGGCCACGCCATGGGCTACAACTACAACGGAAAGCTCCGCTCCGCCGAGCTGCTGCTCCGGGAGGACGGCTCTGTGGAGCTCATCCGCCGGGCGGAGACCGTGGAGGACTATTTCCGCACCCTGGTCTGGTAACCGGCAGCTTCTAAAAAGCATGTCCCGCAGGCAGAGCCTGCGGGACATCTCTTAGAGCAATTCTCGGAAATAATGAGAAAAAAGGAAGCGAGGACAGGGATTGCAGGGCAAGGCGGAGGACGCAGGCGGGCTGGCGCCCGTCAAGGACGACAACGTAGCCATGCGATTCCTGGGCCGCTGAACTTTTCTCAGTATTTTTGAGAAGTGCTCTAGGAACCTTGTGTCTCTGCGGAGAAATAGACGATATAGTAGTCGCCGGTCTCTCCCTCTTCCGTGCCATTGTCAAACTCCTCCAGCGTCCAGATGGAGAAGTCCACCGTGTCCGCGGGCACCTCGAACACCAGCTCACCGGTCCGCTCCTGATTGACGGGCATCTGATAAGTACCGGGCAGCTGATTTTCTCCCAGCGGCTCCAGCTCCTCAAAGGTGTCCGGGTCCGTGGTGATGGGGTAGACCGCCTGGCCGCTCTCTTCGCCCCAGCGCAGCCAGAAATCCGTATCATACATCTCGATACTCGTGTGGAAGGTATTCCTGACGGTCACATCCACCACCAGCACCGCGTTGCCCTCCGCCGGCACGTAGCCCTCATACGCAGAGGCCAGACTGGCACCGTTGACGGTAAAATCAAAGAAATAGGTCTCCATGGTCTCGCCGGTCCGGCCCTCGCTGCCGGAGGGCTTCTTCCCGCAGCCCGCCAGCATTATCACCACACACAGAGCCAGCAGGATTGCTCCCCAACGTCTCATCTCAGATTCCTCCTGTCTTGGGATCTCCTTGTATATGAGAAAACCTCCGGATCGGACACCCTGTGCTTCTCTTCCCGGAGCATTGCGCACCGTCCCGGAAGACACATCGGGGGTGCCCGATCCTCAGGCCTCTCAGCGGGTGGGGATGATTTCAATCCAGTAGCCGTCCGGGTCCGAGATGAAGTAGATCCCCATGGCCGGATTTTCAAAGCAGACGCAGCCCATCTCCTTGTGCTTGCGGTAGGCGGCGTCATAGTCCTCCGCCCGCATGGCCAGATGGAACTCGCACTCCCCCAGGTCGTACTTCTGGGGATGGTCCCGCAGCCATGTCAGCTCCAGGCGGAAGGAGGTCTTCCCATCCCCCAGGAACACGATCACAAAGCTCCCGTCCTCCGCCTCCTTCCGGCGCACCTCATGGAGTCCCAGGGCCTCCTGGTAGAAGGAAATGGATCGATCCAGATCCGCCACGTTGAAATTGAAATGGTCAAATGTCAGCATACAGCTTCTCCCTTCCTCCCCGGCACATCCCGCTGCCGGAGAACTTTTCTCCAGTATAGCGAATTTCAGAGATCACCGCAAGAGGAGACTCCCGCTCTCCGGCTGCCGGCGGCGCGGCAGACGCACCCGTCCCGCGGCAGAGCGCATCCCCCACGGATTAGTACCGGCGCACCACCGCCGCCACCTTCCCCAGAATCTGGGCATGGGTGCCATCAATGGGGCTGTATGCGTCATTCTCCGGCAGGAGCCAGATATGTCCCTTTTGCCGGGAAAAGCGTTTCACCGTGGCCTCCTCTTCAATCATGGCCACCACAATCTCCCCGTTGCTGGCCGTCTGCTGGCGGCGCACCACCACCAGGTCCCCCGGCAGGATGCCCGCGTTCAGCATGGACTCCCCCCGCACCCGCAGGGCAAAATACTCCTCTGCCCGGCCGCCGGTGTCAAAGGTCAGATAGTCCTCAATGCACTCCTGCGCCAGAATGGGGCTGCCGGCGGCCACGTGCCCCAGAATGGGCACCTTATCCTCCGGCTCCGCCGGCGATGAAGCCGTCAGGGTGATGGCACGTCCCTTGCCGGCGCCCTTTTCGATGACGCCGGCCTCCTTCAGCCGTTTGAGATGGAAATGGACCGTGGAGGGGGATTTCAGCCCCACCGCCTCTCCGATCTCCCGCACGGAGGGGGGATAGCCCTGTGTATGGATGCAGGATGCGATATACTCATAAATCTTTTGCTGCATGGTGGAAAGCTCTGCCATGATTGGTCCTCCTGACGTAACGCACCAAAATAGATGCTTCTTTTGCTCAGTATACCACACTCCTTCGGAAAAGGCAAACATTTGTTCTGCTATTTTGACATTTTTTTGTTTTCCCACTCTGGAAAAAAGTGCGGGCTTTTTTGCAAATTCCCCTTGAAAATCGGAGGAAACTATGGTAACATAGTTTCCTGTGAAATCACTGCATACTCTGCGTATGCCTGTTATCTGGAGGTATTCCGTCATGAAAACTGCTATCACGATTCTGCAGGTCCTCTGCGGCCTGGCCATCATCTGCGTGGTTCTGTTCCAGTCCGGCAAGAGCGCCGGCCTCTCCGGTGCCATTGGCGGCGTGGCCGACTCCTTCCTGGCCAAGAACAAGGCCAAGACCCTGGACGCCAAGCTGGCCCGGGCCACCAAGTGGGTTGGCGCCGTCTTTCTGGTGCTGACGCTGATCCTGCTGATTATCGGGTAATGCGAAAAGAGACGCCGCAAGCGGCGTCTCTTCTCTTTTCACCCCCGGCACAGCAGCGCCTCTCTTTGCTCCTCTATCCGTTCCCGCTGCGGTACATCACCCCCGGCTCCGGAAGAATCCCGTTGATGGCCAGAAGCTCTTCCACGGTGACAAACCAATAGCCCTCCGCCTGGAGGGTGTCCACCACCTGCAGTGCCGCATCCACGGAGGTGGGGTAGATGTCGTGGAGCAGAATGATGCTGTTGGGCTTTGCATCCGCCAGCACCGCCTGGACTACCTTGGCAGTATTGCGGCTCTCCCAGTCTCTGGGGTCCACGGACCATTTCACCATGGGGACGGCAATCTGTGTCTCCTCTCCCTGTGTCATCAGGCCATAGGGCGGACGGAGCCAATAGCCGCTGCCTCCCAGCAGCTGCTCCAGCGCCGCCTCGGTCTGCCCCACCTCTCCGGCAACCTTGACCGGGCTGCTTCCCTCCAGCCGCACGTGGCTCCAGGTGTGATTACCGATCTGGTGGCCCTCTGCTTGCATTCGCTCCACCAGGTCCTCCTTGCCGGCGATCTCCTCCCCCACCAGGAAGAAGGTGGCGCTGGCTCCCCGCTCCCGCAGGCCGTCCAGGAGCCGGTCCGTGGTGCCCCGGCGGGGACCGTCGTCAAAGGTCAGGGCAATATATTTGGATTCTGCCGGAATCTCTGCCGGGGCCTGGGCCGGTACGGCCTGTCCGCCGGTGCAGCACAGCAGCAGGATACTCGCCGCCGCTAAAAAACAGATCTGCCCTCTCCGCATCCGCTTCCATTCCTCTCTCCGTTTTCGAGGATAGTGTGCGCCGGGCGCGGAAAAATACCACTGTTAAAATCTGTTGTCGAATTGTCACGAATTTGTTGAGATTTTTTCTACATCAGGAGGTATCCTGTTTTCATCTTTCCCGCAAGGAGATCTCTCATGAAAAAACTCTGCCTTTTGTCTGTCCTCTGCCTGATCCTGACAGCCTGCGGCGGGAAACCGCCCGCATCTGCCGAAGAACCAGTCGACGTGCCGCCTGTCGAAACCCCCCAGGCGTCCGGCGGCGTAATCTTTTCCTACGGCGGCAAAGACTATGACCTGCAAAAGCGGGAGCCCAATGTCAACGCCCTCATGGGAGAAACCCAGGTGGGCACCTTCCTGGTGGTGGAGGGGCATATCAACCCTCAAATTGCCTACTACGGCGTCTTTGACACAGAGACCGAGACCTTTGTCAAGGACATCCTGGGCACAAATCTCACCTGGCGGGACGGCGACATCACCACTGCCGTCTATGATGTGTGGAGCGATTCCTGCCTCTATGGCTATGACGGCCAGCTTCTGGCCCGGCTGGATCTGGAGGAATCCCAGTACGTCTACGGTCTCACCTGGACCGACAGCACACATCTCTCGGTGAAAATCGCCGATTCAAATTCCGACGATCCCCCGGTGGTTTTGGATCTGGAGATCCCCGCCGCCTGAAGGACAGCACCCCTGCGTCCAAGGACACAGGGGCGTTTTTCATCTGAGGAAGAGGAAGCTGACCAGGTTGCCGAAGAGGTTGATGGCGATAATGGCCAGAACAATCCAGCCAATCAGCGGCATTTTGGATTTTTTCCGGGCTTTCTGATAGGCACTCTGCTCCACCGGCCGGACAGCCCTGGCCGCCCGGGGCGCACTCCGCTCCAGGCCCACTCTGCGCCGCTCCCGATCCTCCGCGTGCAGCTCCCGATGGACAAAGGAGCCCTGGTGGTTCCGCTCGTTGATGCCGTCCACCCGAACGACACTGCCATCCATCCCGATTCGCCTCGTTCGTGCCGGCTGGTTGAACGCGCCGCATTTGGGGCAGAAGTCGTCGATGTCAAAATCGTACCGCTTACCGCACTCCTCGCACTGGACCTTTCTCATGGAACCGCCCTCCCCATGTCCGCGCACAGCGGCCGGCCACCCCTGGGGGTTCGGTCCGCTGCCCCGATGGATTCTCTTTTCCCATTATAGCAGAAGAAAACGCCCTTTGCAATGCACTTGCAAAGGGCGTTTCAGATCACTTTACCAGCTCGATCAGCGCGGTCTCCGCGGCGTCGCCGCGGCGCACGCCGGTGCGGACGATGCGGGTGTAGCCGCCGTTGCGCTCGGCATAGCCGGGGGCGATCTCCTTAAAGAGCTTCTTGCAGACATCCTCGCGGGTGATAAAGCTCATAGCCTGCCGGTAGGCGGCCAGATCGTTCTTTTTCCCAAGGGTAATCATCTTCTCAGCCATGGGCTTGATCTCCTTGGCACGGGTAACGGTGGTCTCCATCTTCCCATGGTCCAGGAAATCTGTGACCTGCTGACGCAGCATCGCCATGCGCTGATCCGTGGTCTTGCCAAGTTTCCGAGTTCCGGGCATGTTCGTCTCCTCCTTCTGTAGGATTTCACCGGAAATTCCGGCGTCAGGAATTCTCTTCGTCGGCCAGATGCAGCCCCATCATGGCCAGCTTGTTGATGACCTCCTCCAGGGACTTGCGTCCCAGGTTGCGGACCTTCATCATCTCGTCCTCGGTCTTGGAAATCAGGTCCTCGACGGTGTTGATGTTGGCGCGCTTGAGGCAGTTGAAGCTGCGGACCGAGAGATCCAGCTCCTCAATGGTCATCTCCAGCACCTTGTCCCGCTGGGCCTCCGCCTTCTCCACCACCGTGGGCTTGCTGCCCACGTTCTCGCTGAGATCCGTGAAGAGGGTGAAGTGGTCGCACAGGATCTTGGCGCCCAGGGACACGGCGTCCCGGGCGGAAATGGTGCCGTCGGTCCAGACCTCCAGCGTCAGCTTGTCAAAGTCGCTGGAGGCGCCCACACGGGTGGGCTCGACCGTATAATTTACCTTGTAAACGGGAGTGTAGATGGAGTCCACGGCAATGGTTCCGATCACATTCTGCTGGGGCTTGTTGCGGTCGGCGGGCACGTAGCCCCTGCCGTGGGACAGGGTGATCTCCATGTTGAGGCTTCCGCCGCTGTCCAACGTGGCGATGTGCAGATCCGGGTTCAGGACCTCCACCTCGCTGTCCGCCTTGATATCGCCGGCGGTCACCTCACAGGGGCCCACAGCCTCAATATAGACCGTCTTGACCGACTCACTGTGGAGCTTGGTCAAAAGACCCTTGATGTTCAGAACGATCTCCGTCACATCCTCCTTCACGCCGGCGATGGTGGAGAACTCGTGCTGAACGCCGGCGATCTTGATGGTAGTCGGCGCAGTTCCAGGCAGAGAAGAAAGCATAATGCGGCGAAGCGCGTTGCCCAGAGTCGTGCCATATCCGCGCTCCAGGGGCTCTACAACATACTTGCCGTAGGTTGCATCACCGGGCGTCTCGATACACTCGATCTGGGGCTTTTCAATTTCGATCATGCAGTACCCTCCTTCATCTTCTCATTACGGCGGAACCAAATGGCCCGCCGCAGGCAGTTCTTGTCATATCCGAGGGTAGCCTCCGCTTACTTGGAGTACAACTCGACGATGAGGTGCTCCTCGATGGGCAGATCAATGTCCTCGCGGGCAGGTTCTGCAATGACCTTGGCCACATGGTTCTTATCCATTTCCAGCCACTTGGGCACCACGCGGGAGGCGTTGGCCTCCAGGGAGCCCTTGAACTTGTCGAGACTGCGGGACTTCTCCTTCAGCTCCACCACGTCGCCGCTCTTCACCAGGAAGGAGGGCACGTTGACCTTGCGGCCGTTGACCGTGAAGTGTCCGTGGAGCACCAGCTGCCGGGCCTCGGCACGGCTCATGGCAAAGCCGAGACGATAGACCACGTTGTCCAGCCGCGTCTCCAGGATGCTCAGCAGGTTCTCGCCGGTGACGCCGGACTTCTTGTTGGCCATCTCAAAATAATCGCGGAACTGGCTCTCCAGCACGCCGTAGTACCGCTTGGCCTTCTGCTTTTCCCGCAGCTGCAAACCGTACTCGGAGAGCTTCTTGTTTCTCGCATTGCCGTGCATTCCGGGCGCATAGCCGCGGCGCTCGATGGAGCACTTGTCCGTATAGCAGCGGTCGCCCTTCAAAAAGAGCTTCTGGCCCTCTCTGCGGCAAAGGCGGCAAACTGCACCGGTATATCTTGCCATAACGCTTGTTACCTCCTCTTTCGATTAGACGCGACGACGCTTGGGGGGACGGCAGCCATTGTGGGGGATGGGAGTGACGTCCTTAATCATGGTCACTTCCAGGCCCACCGCCTGCAGCGCGCGGATCGCAGCCTCACGGCCCTGGCCGGGGCCCTTGACGAAGACCTCCACGGTCTTCAGTCCGTGCTCCATGGCGGCACGGGCGGCAGTCTCCGCGGCCGTCTGCGCCGCAAAGGGCGTGGACTTCTTGCTGCCGCGGAAGCCCAGGCCGCCGGAAGAGGCCCAGGAGATGGCGTTGCCCTGGGTATCCGTGACAGTCACCATCGTATTGTTGAACGAAGAACGGATATGGACCTGGCCACGCTCGATGTTCTTCTTTTCGCGGCGGCGGCGAATGACCTTCTTGCCGCCAGATTTCGCAGTTGCCATGTTGATCCCTCCTTACTTCTTCTTGTTGGCAATGGTCTTCTTGGGACCCTTGCGGGTGCGGGCGTTGGTCTTGCTGCGCTGACCACGAACGGGCAGCCCACGGCGATGACGGGTACCACGGTAGCAGCCGATCTCCGTCAGACGCTTGATATCCAGAGCCACCTGACGGCGCAGGTCGCCTTCCACGGTATAGCTCTGGTCAATGGCCTCACGAAGCTTGGCTTCCTCGGCCTCGGTCAGATCCTTCACCCGGGTGTCGGGGTTGATGCCTGTCTGCGCCAGGATGTCCTGAGCGCTCTTTCTGCCAATACCATAGATATAGGTCAAACCGATCTCGATTCGCTTATCCTTGGGCAGGTCAATACCGGCAATACGTGCCATACTCTTAAAGCACCTCCAATTTCATCTTAGCCCTGTCTCTGCTTATGCTTGGGGTTCTCGCAAATGACCATGACACGGCCTTTGCGGCGAATGACCTTACACTTTTCGCACATGGGCTTCACGGACGGTCTTACCTTCATAGTCTGAAACCTTCCTTTCAGCGGTTTGTGTCTTAAAACCTTGTCTCACAGTCCCCATACCGCCGGCCGGGTCTCCCCGATCCCGCGGCCTGTCCGGCTGCGAATACAGCGGCGCCTTACTTGCTGCGCCAAGTGATCCGGCCACGGGTCAGGTCATAGGGAGACATCTCCACTGTCACCTTGTCGCCGGGCAGAATCCTGATGAAATTCATTCTGAGTTTCCCGGAAATGTGCGCCAGAATCGTGTGTCCGTTTCCAATGTCAACCTGAAACGTCGTGTTGGGCAGAGCCTCCACCACAACACCTTCCACTTCGATCATATCGGATTTTGCCAAACGTTATCCCTCCTGGTCCGGTTGGAGTGCCTCGCGGAATGCCGCAAGGGTCCGGCGAAGTTCACTGTTGGTGATCTTCTCTTGGCTCTTAATCTTTTCAGAAAGCCGGTTGGACTCCGCCGCCACAAACAGCACATGCCTGCGCTTCTTGCGCTTGGGGGTCTCCACCTTTCTGGATTTTCCGTCCGCCAGCAGGAGGTACTCCCCCTCCACCGCAAGGACCACAAAGAGCTTGCCCTTGTCCCGGCCGGCGTCGGATCGGACGATGTTGGATTTTGCAATTTCCATACGCTTCTTCTTACCTCATCAGATAGCGGGTGCCGTCAGAATCTCCGGCTCGCCGTCGGTAATCAGGATCGTATTTTCGTAATGGCCCGCCCATTTGCCGTCCAGGGTCTTGACGGTCCAGCCGTCGGGCAAGACCCGGATGGCTGCCGAACCGGCGTTCACCATGGGTTCAATGGCCAGAGTCATGCCGCGAAGAAGCCTGGGCCCCCGTCCGGCGTGGCCGTAGTTGGGGATCTCCGGCGCCTCGTGCATCTTGGCGCCCACCCCATGGCCCACATACTCCCGGACAACGGAGCAGCCGTGGCTTTCCACATAGGTCTGGATTGCCGCAGAGATATCCTGCAGCCGGCAGCCCTCCTTGGCAAAGCGGATGCCCTCGAAGAAGCTCTGCCTGGTGACATCAATCAGGTTCTGAGCCTCGGGAGAGATCTGCCCGCAGGGGAAGGTGGCCGCGCAGTCGCCGTGGAATCCTCCAATGTACGCCCCCACATCCACGCTGACGATATCGCCCTCCTGCAGCACCCGCTTTCCGGGGATGCCGTGGATGACCTCGTCGTTGACGCTGATGCAGGCGCTGGCCGGATAGCCGTTGTAGTGGAGGAAGGACGGCACCGCGCCCTGCTTGCGGATGAAGTGTTCCACCGCGTGGTCGATCTCTTGGGTTGTTACGCCGGGCCTTACCATTTCCCCTGCTAACGCACGGGCAGCCGCGGTAATTTTTCCGGCACGGCGCATGAGTTCGACCTCGTGGGGAGACTTGAGCGTAATCATCGCCTCATCTCCCCAGTACGCGAAGAATCGCCTTCGTGGTATCCGCAACACTGGGCTGGTTCTCCACGGATTTCAGGAGGCCCCGCTTAGAATAGAACGCTTTCAGCGGCTCGGTCTCCCTATGATAGACCTCGAGACGTGCCTTCACGGTCTCGGGGGTATCATCCTTGCGCTGGATCAGTCTGCCGCCGCAGCTGTCGCACACGCCGGGGGTCCGGGGGGGCACAGCCACCAGATGGTAGCTGGCCCCGCAGGACTCACACACGCGGCGGCCGCTCATGCGCTCCATGATGGTCTCGTCGGAGACCTCGATGGAGACCACGGCGTCAAATTTGATCCCGCTGTTTTCCAGGGCCTCCGCCTGGGCGATGGTGCGGGGCACCCCGTCCAGAATATAGCCCTTGGCACAGTCCGCCTCCGCCAGGCGCTCGGTGATGATGCCGATGATGACCTCATCGGGCACCAGCTGCCCCGCGTCCATGAAGGACTTGGCCTTCAGACCCGTGGGCGTGCCGTTTTTGATGGCGGCGCGGAGGATGTTGCCGGTAGAAATGGTGGGAATGTCCAACTCCTGACACAGTCTCTCAGCCTGTGTGCCCTTGCCGGCGCCGGGGGCGCCCAACAGGATCAGTTTCATAAAGCCGCCTCACTTACTCCAGGAAGCCCTTGTACTGCCGCATCAGCATCTGGGTCTCCAGGGCCTTCACGGTCTCCAGGGCCACGCCCACCACGATGATGACGGAGGTACCGCCGATGGACACGCTGGTGTTGCCGATGATCTTGCCTGCGATCAGGGGGCAGATCGCCACAATGCCCAGATAGATGGCGCCGAACATGGTGATCTTGTTCAGGACCTTCTTGATGAAGTCGATGGTGGGCTTGCCGGGACGGAAGCCCGGAATGAAGCCGCCCTGCTTCTTCAGGTTGTTGGCGATCTCCACGGGGTTGAACTGAATGCTGGAGTAGAAATAGCTGAAGCCGATGATCATCACAAAGTACACCACCATATAGATGATGGACTGGGAGTCAATGGCGCTGTAGACGCTGTAGGCCGTGGTGCCCTTCTCGGGGACCCCGATGAAGCTCCACACGGTGATGGGCAGCGTGGCAATGCTCTGGGCGAAGATGATGGGCAGCACGCCGGACATATTCACCTTCATGGGCAGGTTGCTGCTCTGGCCGCCGTACATCTTCCGGCCCACCTGGCGCTTGGCGTACTGCACGGGGATGCGGCGCTCGGCGTCATTGATGAACACGATGAACACGATCAGAGCCAGGATGCCCACCACCAGCAGCACGATGCCCCAGGGGGCGATGGCACTGTCGATGATGGCCTGGGCCTGCTGCTGGGCGGTCTCCGCCGGATAGCCGGCGGACTGATACTGGGACACCAGCGCGTCATAGCTCACCGTGCCGGCTCTCATGCCGGACCAGGTCTGCACGCCGTCAATCATGCCGGAGATCATGTTGGGAACCCGGGCCAGAATGCCGCCGAAGAGGATGATGGAGATGCCGTTGCCCACGCCGAACTCGGTGACCTGCTCACCCATCCACATGACGAAGGACGAACCCGCAATCAGCGTCACCACAATCACGATGGCCGGCCAGACGCCGGTGGCACCGGTCGCCAGCAGATTGTAGCGCTGCATCATCATATAGTAGCCGACGGACTGCAAAATCGCGATGGCCACGGTGGTGTAGCGGGTGATGGACTGGATCTTCTTCTTGCCCTCTTCACCGCCGTCCTTGGCCAGCCGCTCCAGAGCCGGAATCGCCACCGTCAGCAGCTGGATGATGATGGAGCTGTTGATATAGGGCTGAATGCTCAGGGCAAAGACCGTGGCCATGGAGAAGGCGCCGCCGCTCATGGTGTTCAGCAGACCGAAATAGGTGCTGCCCATGGTGCTGAGCTGGGCCTGCAGGGCGTCTTTGTTGATATAGGGGACAGTGATGGCATTGCCGATCCGGAAGATCAGCAGAATGAGGAGTGTAAAGATGATCTTCTTCCGCAGCTCAGGAATTCCCCACGCCTTGCGAATCGTCTGGATCACGTTACATCACCTCTGCCTTTCCGCCAGCTGCCTCGATGGCCTCCTTGGCAGAAGCAGAGAACGCAGAAGCCTTGACAGTGACTTTCTTCTCGATCTTTCCGTTGCCCAGAACCTTGTAGCCATAGGCGCACTTGGAGAGGATTCCCTTCTCCAGCAGCGCCTCGGCGGTGACGGTCTCGCCGTCGTCAAAGGCGTTCAGGGCGTTCAGATTGACGATCTCCAGGGGCTTTGCAAAGATGTTGTTGAAACCGCGCTTGGGGACCCGGCGGGCCAGAGGCATCTGGCCGCCCTCAAAGCCGATCCGGGTCTTGCCGCCGGACCGGGCCTTCTGGCCCTTGTGGCCGCGGCCGCCGGTCTTGCCGTTGCCGGAACCGGCACCCCGGCCCTTGCGGTAAGCCTCACGGACGGACCCTTCGGCGGGAGACAGTTCGCTTAATTTCATTCCTCGTGCCTCCTTACTTCTCTTCTGTGACCTGCAGCAGATATCCGATTTTTGCGATCTTACCACGGGTCTGGTCGTTGTCGGGCTGCACGGTGGTATCACCAATCTTGCGCAGCCCCAGGGAATTTGCGGTGGCAACCTGCTTTTCCAGGCGGCCGTTCAGGCTCTTGACGAGCTTAATAGTTAAGTTTGCCATGTTTCGCGCCTCCTTAACCCAGGATCTCTTCGACGCTCTTGCCCCGGATACGGGCAACCTCGGCAGGGCCACGCATGGACTTGAGGCCCTCGAAGGCGGCGGCGACGACGTTGTTGGGGTTGTTGGACCGGAGGCACTTGGTACGGATATCCTTGATACCCGCGGCCTCCACGACGGCACGGACGGCGCCGCCGGCGATGACGCCGGTACCGGGAGCGGCGGGCTTCATCAGCACGCGGCCCGCGCCGGCCTCACCGATGGTCTCGTGGGGAACGGTGGTCCCGGAGAGAACGACGGTCACCATGTTCTTCTTGGCGGCCTCGATGCCCTTGCGGATGGCCTCGGGAACCTCAGCGGCCTTGCCCAGGCCATAGCCAACCTTGCCCTTGCCGTCGCCCACGACGACCAGGGCGGAGAATTTCATAACGCGGCCGCCCTTCACCGTCTTGGAAACACGGTTCAGGTACACGACTTTCTCGATATACTCGCTCTGCTCTCTTTCAAATCTAGGCATGTCTCGTTCCTCCTCCCTTAGAATTTCAGGCCGCCCTCACGGGCACCCTCGGCCAGAGCCTTCACGCGGCCGTGATACAGGTAACCGCCGCGGTCAAAGACCACCGTCTCGATTCCCTTGGCCTTGGCCCGCTCGGCCACCAGCTTGCCGACCGCCTCGGCGGCGGCCACGTTGCCGCCGTAACCCTCGACGGCCTTATCCAGGGAGGAAGCGGAGACCAGAGTCACGCCGTGGACATCGTCGATGACCTGGGCATAGATATTGGCCTCGCTGCGGAACACATTCAGACGCGGCATCTCCGGCGTGCCGGAGATCTTGGCGCGCACGCGCTTATGGCGTCTGAGACGCTGAGCGTTGGTATTGGGTCTTTTAATCATAACGGCACACCTCCTTACTTCTTCGCGCCGGTCTTGCCGACCTTGCGGCGGATGACTTCGTCAACGTACTTGATGCCCTTGCCCTTATACGGCTCGGGAGGACGCTTCTCGCGGACCTCAGCGGCAAACTGGCCCACAGCCTGCTTGTCGCAGCCGCTGATGATAATTTTATTGGGAGCGGGGACATCAATGGTGATGCCCTCGGTCTCGGGAACGATCACCTGATGGGAGTAACCCAGGTTCATCACCAGGTTCTTGCCCTCCTTGGCGACACGGTAGCCCACGCCGTTGACCTCCAGCTCCTTCTTGAACCCGTCGGTGACGCCGACGACCATGTTGTGGAGCAGAGTCCGGGTCAGGCCGTGAAGACTGCGGTGCAGCTTGTCGTCGGAAGGACGCTCCACGGTGATCGCAGTACCTTCCTGCTTAATCATCATCTCCGGGCGCAGGGTGCGCGTCAGCTCGCCCTTGGGGCCCTTCACGGTAACCACATTACCCTCGGCGACGTTCACAGTGACGCCGGCGGGAACGGTAATGGGCATTCTTCCAATTCTAGACATGGTTCAATACCCTCCTTACCAGACGAACGCCAGGACCTCGCCGCCGACATGGAGCTCGCGGGCCCGCTTGTCGGTCATGACGCCCTTGGACGTAGAGATGATGGCGATACCAAGACCCCGGAGTACGCGGGGCAGCTCGTCGGCGCCCACATAGACCCGGAGGCCCGGCTTGGAAACGCGGCGGAGGCCGGTGATGACCTTCTCCTTGCCCGCGTTGTACTTCAAGGTGATGTGGATCATGCCCTGGAGGCCGTCTTCCACCACGTTGAAGCTCTTGATATAGCCCTCATCCAGCAGAATCTGAGCGATGCTCTTTTTCATGTTGGAGGCGGGAACATCAACGGTGTCGTGCTTGGCACTGTTGGCGTTGCGGATGCGGGTCAGCATATCCGCAACAGGATCGGTGATATGCATGGTAAATCCTCCTATTTTAGAGTTGCGGTCCCTTCGGTACCGCTCCGGCGGCGAGGTATCATGACCAATGAGGCGTTCTCGCCCAATTACCCACGACCTTTCGCCGTCCGGTCACTTTTTCTTGTAAGAAAAAGTGACCAAAAAGAACTTTTGTCGCGCTACGGGGTCTGGTGCTTATCCAGGCCCCTGCGACGGCAACTTAGAGCTGCTCACCGAAAGAGCCGTTTTCACCGGCGTCAGGAACACCGGGAGACGCCTCTGCGGCGGCAGCGCAGAACTGCTCCTCCGTCACCGTCAGAGCCCTTCTGCTCTTTCAGCCCTCCCCATTCCCTGACCTTGGAAATGGGGAGAGCGTAAAGACACTTTCCGCAAAATCCCTCACATCCCCCGTTCCTCGTCTCCCGTCCCCCGCAGGGGTGGGGGTTGCTCAAGGGGGAGCCTGCTCTCCCTTGACGGAGAGGCGGAGGGAATGGAGCAGAGCGGAGCTTTCGCCGCGCTCAGCGGCGGAAGCGGAGTGAGCGGAATTTCCGACGCATCAGAAGGATGCCTTCCGGACGCCGGGGATCTCGCCCTTGTAGGCCAGCTCGCGGAAGCAGATACGGCACACGCCATAGTCCCGGAGATACGCGTGGGGACGGCCGCAGAGCTTGCAGCGGTTGTACTTCCGGCTGGAGTACTTTGCGGGGCGCTGCTGCTTGAGAATCATCGATTTCTTAGCCATTTCTCTTCCTCCTTAACGGGCGAAGGGAGCGCCCACCTGCTGCAGCAGGGCCCGGGCCTCTTCGTCGGTGTGCGCGGTGGTGCAGATGACCACATCCATACCGCGGATCTTGTCGATCTTGTCATACTCGATCTCGGGGAAGATCAGCTGTTCCTTGATGCCCAGGGCGTAGTTGCCGCGGCCGTCAAAGGAGTTGGGGTTGATGCCCTGGAAATCGCGGACGCGGGGCAGGGCTACGTTGAACAGGCGGTCCAAAAACTCCCACATCTTCTCGCCGCGGAGGGTCACCTTCGCGCCGATGGGCATATCCTCGCGGAGCTTGAAGTTGGCGATGGACTTGCGGGCCCGGGTGATGACCGGCTTCTGGCCGGTGATCTGGCTGAGGTCGCCCACCACGTTCTCCAGAATCTTGGCGTTCTCGCGGGCCTCGCCGCAGCCCACATTGACAACCACCTTGTCAATCTTGGGAATCTGCATGACGCTCTTGTAGCCGAACTGCTTCATCAGGGCGGGAGCGACCTCGGCGGTGTACTTCTCTTTCAGTCTTGCCATGTGTCAGCTCTCCTTTCTCACAGCTCGGCGCCGCACTTCTTGCAGATGCGGGTCTTCATGCCGCCTTCGACCTTGTGGCCGACGCGGGTGGGCTTGTTGCACTTGGGGCACACCACCTGCACCTTGCAGGCGGCAATGGCGGCCTCCCGCTTGACAATGCCGCCCTCCTCGCCCTGACGGCGGGGCTTGACGTGGCAGGTGACCATGTTCAGGCCCTCTACCACCACTTTGTTCTCCTTAGGCAGGGTGGCAAGAACCTTACCCTGGTGGGTGGTCAGATCCTTGTCCTTACCGCCATCGCCGGAGATACGGACGACAGTGTCGCCCTTCTTGATTTTCATAGCCATTTTCGTTGCCCTCCTCAAATCACTTCGGGGGCCAGGGACAGGATCTTCATGTAATCCTTGTCACGCAGCTCACGGGCCACGGGCCCAAAGATGCGGGTGCCCCGGGGGTTCTTATCGTCCTTGATGAGGACGGCGGCGTTGTCGTCGAAGCGGACATAGGTGCCGTCGTTGCGGCGGACACCCTTGGCGCTGCGGACGATGACGGCCTTGACCACCTCGCCCTTCTTCACGGTGCCGCCGGGGGTGGACTTGCGGACGGAAGCCACGATCACATCGCCGATGTTGCCGAACTTCCGGCTGGAGCCGCCCAGAACACGGATGCACTTGATCTCCTTGGCGCCGGTATTATCGGCAACCTTCAGAAACGTTTCCTGCTGAATCATATCTCGGCACCTCCTTACTTCGCTTTCTCAAGGATCTCGACCACGCGCCAGCGCTTGTCCTTGGACAGGGGGCGGGTCTCCATCACTTTGACCTTATCGCCAATGCCGCAGCTGTTCTCCTCGTCGTGGGCCTTCAGCTTGTAGGTACGGCCGACAATCTTCTTGTACAGAGGATGGGCCACGCGGTCCTCGATGGCGACCACCACGGTCTTGTCCATCTTGTCGGAGACGACCTTGCCCACGCGGGTCTTGCGGGAGGAAGTTCTCTTTTCGTCCATGTTTCCTTACCTCCTTCTCAGTGCTGATCCGAAGCGGCGGAGAGCTCCGCCAGCACGGTCTTGACTCGGGCAATGTCGTGCTTGGTCTCCCGAATCTTCACGGGATTGTCCAGCTGATTGGTGGCGTGCTGCATACGCAGATAGAACAGGTCCTTCTTCAGTCCCGCCAGCTTCTCATTCAGCTGCTCCGGGGTCATTTTACGGATTTCACTTGCCTTCATCTCACTCACCTGCTTCCTCGGTGCGGGCGATGATCTTCGTCTTGATGGGCAGCTTGTGGCTGGCCAGACGCAGCGCCTCGCGGGCAACTTCTTCAGATACGCCGGCGATCTCGAACATGACACGGCCGGGCTTCACCACGGCGACCCAGAACTCAGGGGAGCCCTTACCGGAGCCCATGCGGGTCTCGGCAGGCTTCTTGGTGACGGGCTTGTCGGGGAAGATCTTGATCCAGACCTGGCCGCCGCGCTTGGTATAACGGGTCATGGCGATACGGGCCGCCTCAATCTGGTTGCTGGTGATCCAGGCGGGCTCGGTGGCCACCAGACCATACTCGCCGTAGGCCAGGGTGTTGCCGCGGGTGGCCTTACCGGTCATGCGCCCGCGGTGGACACGGCGATATTTGACTCTCTTCGGCATCAGCATTACTGAGCCCCTCCTTCCTTGGGCGCCGCGGGGGCCGCGGGACGGGTGTTGGTGTTGGGCCGGAAACCGCCCTGGGGACGGCCGCCGGGGCCTCCGGGGCCGCGGTTGAACCCGCCGCCCTGCCGGTCGCGGTTGAAGCCGCCGCCCTGGCCCTGACGGTCACGGTTGAAGCCCCCGGGGCCGCGGTTGAACCCGCCGCCGCGGCGGTCGCCGTCCCGGCGGGGCCGGCGCTCCCGGCGCTCCTGATAGGGCTTGGAGGTGTCCATGGTCCGGGGCGTGGTGCGCAGGGTCTGGCTCAGGACCTCGCCCTTGTAGATCCACACCTTCACGCCGATGCGGCCGAAGGTGGTGGCGGCCTCCGCGAAGCCGTACTCAATGTCGGCTCGGATGGTCTGCAGGGGGATGGTGCCCTCGTGATAGTGCTCAACGCCAGCGATCTCGCGGCCACCCAGACGGCCAGAGCAGCAAACCTTGATGCCCTTGGCGCCGGCGCGCATGGCGCGGGCCATGGCGTTCTTCATGGCGCGGCGGTGAGAGATACGCTTTTCCAGCTGCTGGGCGATGTTCTCCGCCACCAGCTGGGCGTTCATGTCGGGGTTGCGCTCTTCCACGATGTTCAGCCGCACCTTCTTGCCGATGAGCTTCTCCACGGCCAGACGGTACTGCTCGATCTGCTCGCCGCCCTTGCCGATGACGACGCCGGGACGGGCGCAGTGCAGGAAGATGGTCACGGTGTCGGCGCTGCGCTCAATCTCAATCTTGGGCACACCGGCGCCGTACAGGGTCTTCTTCAGGTACTTGCGGATCTTCTGATCCTCCACGATCAGGTCGCCGACCTTCTCCTCACTGGCATACCAACGGGAATCCCAGTCTTTGATGACGCCCACGCGCAGACCGTGGGGATTTACTTTCTGTCCCATAAACTGCTCTCCTCCCTTATGCCTTTTCCGTCACAGCCAGGGTGACGTGAGACGTGCGCTTGTTGATGCGATAGGCGCGGCCCTGAGCCCGGGGCATCATCCGCTTCAGGATGGGGCCGGGGGTGGCGAAGACCTCGGACACCACCAGCTTGGCGGGGTCCATGGCGAAATTGTTCTCGGCGTTGGCCACGGCGCTCTTCAGAAGCTTCTGGAGAGGCTCGGAGGCGGACTTGTTGGTCTGCATCAGAATCGCCATGGCGGTGCCGGCATCCTTACCGCGGATCAGGTCGCAGACAATCTGGACCTTCCGGGGAGAGATGCGGACATAGCGCAGATACGCTTTTGCAACTTTATTTTCCATGTTCAGCATCCTCCTTTACTCAGTCCTTCCGGTGTCCGCGGAAGGTACGGGTGGGGGCGAACTCGCCCAGCTTGTGGCCCACCATGTCCTCCTGGATGTAGACGGGCACGTGCTTGCGCCCGTCGTGGACGGCGATGGTGTGGCCCACGAAGGCCGGGAAGATGGTGGAGCTGCGGCTCCAGGTCTTGAGGACCTTCTTCTCGTTCTTCTCGTTCATTGCCTCGACTCTCTTGAGGAGCTCAGGGGCAACATAAGGGCCTTTCTTAATAGATCTGCTCATATTACCTTGCCTCCTTACTTCTCGTTACGCCGCTTGACGATGAACTTGCTGGTGGGGTTCTTGCCCTTGCGGGTCTTGTAGCCCAGAGCGGGCTTGCCCCAGGGCGTCACAGGGCCGGGACGGCCGACGGGCGCGCGGCCCTCGCCGCCGCCGTGGGGGTGGTCGTTGGGGTTCATGACAGAGCCGCGGACCGTGGGACGCCAGCCCATGTGGCGCTTGCGGCCGGCCTTGCCGATGTTGATGTTCTCGTGCTCAATATTGCCCACCTGGCCGATGGTGGCCATGCAGTTGGTGCGCACAATGCGGACCTCGCCGGAGGGCATCCGGATCTGGGCGTCGCCGCCCTCCTTGGCCATCAGCTGGGCGGAGGTGCCGGCGGAGCGCACCAGCTGGGCGCCGTTGCCGGGATGGAGCTCAATGTTGTGGATGATGGTACCAACGGGGATGTTGGCCAGAGGCAGGGCGTTGCCGGGCAGAATGTCGGCGTCGGGGCCGGTCATGATCTTGTGGCCGGCCTTCAGCCCCACGGGAGCCAGGATATAGCGCTTCTCGCCGTCCTCATACTGGATCAGGGCGATGTTGGCGCTGCGGTTGGGATCGTACTCCAGGCGCAGCACGGTGGCAGAGCCCACCTTGTCCCGCTTGAAGTCGATGACGCGGTACTTGCGCTTGTTGCCGCCGCCGCGGTGGCGGACGGTGATGCGGCCATAGCTGTTGCGGCCGGAGCTCTTCTTGAGAGGCTCGGTGAGGCTGGGCTCGGGCTTGGCCTTCTTGTCAATGCCGTCGAAACCGGAGACCGTCATCTGACGTCTGGAAGGGGTCGTCGGCTTAAAGGTTTTAATAGACATTCCTTATTCTCTCCTTCCCTGGAATCAGACCATGCCTTCGAAGAACTCGATGGTCTTGGAATCGTCGGCCAGCTGGACGTAGGCCTTCTTCCAGCTCCGGGTCATGCCGGGGCGGCCGGCGCCCATGCGCTTTTCCTTGCCGGGCACCCGCAGGGTGTTGACAGAGGCGACCTTCACGCCGAAGATCTCCTCGACGGCCTTTTTGATCTCAATCTTTCCGGCGTCCTTGGCAACCTCGAAGACGTACTTCTTGTCGGCAGCGCCGGCCATGGCCCGCTCGGTGATGATGGGACGGATGATGATGTCGTATGCGGTAGCCATTACGCGTACACCTCCTCGATTTTCTTGAGGGCGCTCTGGTCCACCACCAGATACTTGGCGTTCACGATGTCGTAGACGTTCAGCATGTTGGCGGCGGTGGTCAGCACGCCGGGGATGTTCCGGGCGCTCTTGACCACGACGGTGTCCACCTCGGGCGTCACCACCAGGGCCTTGCCCTCCACCTTCACGTTGCTCAGGAACTTGCGGAACTCGGCGGTCTTGATCTCCGCCTGCTGGATGGAGTCAATCACCACCAGCTGGCCCTCGGCGGCCTTGGCGGAGAGGACGGACTTGAGCGCCAGGCGCTTGACCTTCTTGTTCAGCACGTAGCTGTAATCCCGGGGCTTGGGGGCAAAGGCGATGCCGCCGTGGGTCCACTGGGGAGCCCGGGTGCTGCCCTGCCGGGCGTGGCCGGTGCCCTTCTGACGCCAGGGCTTGCGGCCGCCGCCGGAGACCTCGGCACGGGTCAGGGCGCTCTGGGTGCCCTGCCGGCAGTTGGCCAGATGGTTCTTGACCACCTCATGCACAACGGCGGAATTGGGCTCGATGCCGAAAATCGCATCGTTGAGTTCCACGGTACCGACTTCTGCGCCGGCCATGTTCAAAACTTTCACGGTAGACATGAGTTAAGCACCCCTTTCTTACTTGCTTCTGGCAGAGGCCTTCTGCGGGTTGCGGCCGGAGGCCTTCTGCGGGTTCTTGCTGATGTCCGCGCCGGCCTGCTTGACCTTGTGGACCTTGACGGTGGACTTGATGGTGACCAGACCGCCCTTGGGGCCGGGAACGGCACCGCAGACCACCAGCATGTTCAGCTCCGGGTCCACCTTCACCACCTGCAGGTTCTGCACGGTGACCTGATCGACGCCCATGTGGCCCGCGCCGTCGCGGCCCTTCATGATGCGGCCGGGGGTGGTGCCGGCGCCCAGGGAGCCCTGATGGCGGTGGACGGGGCCGCCGCCGTGGGTGTTGCGCTTCACGGCCGCGCCGTGGCGCTTGACAACGCCCTGGAAGCCGTGGCCCTTGCTGGTGCCGGTGATATCCACGAAGTCGCCGGCGGCGAAGGTGTCAGCCTTCACCAGATCGCCCACGTTCAGCTCCGCGGCGTTTTCCAGGTTGAACTCCTTGAGGTGCTTCTTGGGGCTGACGCCGGCCTTGGTCAGGTGGCCCATCTCAGGCTTGGTCAGCTTGCGCTCGGGGATGTCCTCGAAGCCCAGCTGCACCGCCTGGTAGCCTTCCTTCTCGGAAGACTTCTTCTGAACGACGACACAGGGTCCCGCCTCGATGACGGTGACGGGAATCACGTGGCCGTTCTCGTCAAAAATCTGGGACATGCCCACCTTTTTGCCGATGATTGCTTTCATGTGTATTCTCCTCCTGAAAGGTTATTGGTCGGCTTAGATACGGACGGGGTTGGGACCCGTGCGCATTGCTCTGCCGACATGACCCGCCCATCTCGCAAGACGATGGGCATGGACAGCAAACTCGTCAAAAGAAACCTCACTGCGCTCCGTTTCCGCCTTGGGGCGAAAACTCCGCTTCATGATGTTCCTTTTTCCTCTTCCCACCGCAAACGCTTCGCTGGTTTGCGGCGGGAGCCCTAATATATAGGAACGCGGCGCCTTACAGCTTGATCTCGATCTCCACGCCGGCGGGCAGCTCCAGGGCCATCAGGGCCTCCACGGTCTTGGGGGAGGACTTGGTGATGTCGATGAGGCGCTTGTGGGTGCGGCGCTCAAACTGCTCGCGGCTGTCCTTGTACTTGTGGACGGCCCGCAGGATGGTGACGACTTCCTTCTTGGTGGGCAGAGGGATGGGGCCGGAGACCTCGGCGCCGGTGCGCTTGGCGGTCTCGACGATCTTCTCTGCGCTCTGGTCGATGACCTGGTGGTCATAGGCCTTCAGCCGGATGCGGATCATTTCTTTCTGTGCCATGGTTTGACTCCTCCTGATTTCGTAGGTAGTTTGACGCAGTCTCGACAACCTACGGCGAGAGATTTTTCTGTACGCTTAACCGTGCGTATCATTCCTGCTCATGAAAAAGACCGGCGACAGACGTGGCCGGTACTCCTCATGGCGCGGCGATCTACGCAGCGTCACAGATGGTCTCAGCCGCCCGATGATCGGACATACTCCCCGGAAGTTACCTCTTTCGAGCAATCTCCCGGTTCATCGCAGATTCGCGTGAGAGGGCGCAGCCCTCCTTCCGCGGACTTTCCTATCATAAAAGAAAATTCCCCCAATGTCAAGGGGAAATTCTCTGTTTTTCATGAAATTTTGCAAAAATTTTTGGCACTGCCGGGAACGATAGACTCAGCCGAAATCATGGCGGCTCCCCGCCCCGGGGCCCCACTCCTCAAAGAGCTCCACGATCTGTTCGATCCGGTTGAAGCAGTCCTGGTCGTCCAGGGTGTGGTCGTCCAGGATGTCCCGGATTCTCTTCAGGACCATAAAACTCTCCGCTCTGAGCATAATCTGAATATAGCTGGCCGCGGGAGCGCCCTGGATGCGGATCTCCGCGTCCGCCCGAACCAGGGCCCTTGCCAAAAGCTCCGCGCAGAATTCTTTGTCTGTCATACGCTCTCCTCCCTTTTTATAATATGACGGCATAATTATAGCGCTGTGAACATGGTAAAGTCAAGGAAATATGTCGTGTTGGAGTAAAATAAATGAACAAATCTTATTTTAATGAAGATTCCAACATTATTTCCGAAAGGCTCAGAGTGCTTCGGAAGCGAAGCGGCCTTTCGCAAGAAGAGCTTGCCGCGCGGATGCAGCTGCTTGGTGTGGACATCACGCAGCCTCTTATCAGCAAAATCGAGCACAATCTTCGCTTTGTCAAGGATTATGAGCTGGTTTGCCTCTGCCGTATCCTTCAAGTCTCCGAAAAGGACCTTCTGTCGGACTTTTACGAAAGATATCCCGAGTAAACCCGCCCCGGTTGCGGGTGTTGCTTTAAGAATTCTTTGTAGGGGCGGCTATCAGCCGCCCGCGGGCGCATAGTATGCGCCCCTACAGAAGTTTTCTTGCCGCAATGCCTTTTCCGGGACGGGTTTTTCTGCAAATCCCCATTCGGTTTTGCGTTTCCGGTTTTGCGTTTCCACTATCCGTAGGGCGCGACGACCTCGGCGCGCCGGGAAACGGTCCCAGGCCGATAAAAGGCACACCGGGAAATGGTCCCAGGCCGGCAAAACGGCGCGCCGGGTCGTCGCGCCCTACGGATTCGGAAATGCAGGGGGAACACAAAACCGATTGGGGCGCTCTGTAAAAAGGGAGAGGCTTTCACCTCTCCCTCTCTGCTCAATAGGCCACGCCCCAGTAAATATCCGTGGTGCATTTTTTGCCGCAGACCGGGCACACGCCCTCCGTGCCGCTCTGCTCCAGGGGCATACACCGGGAGCTGACGCCGGCCTGCTCCTTCATGGCCAGCTCGCACTCCAGCGCGCCGCACCACTTGGACCGGAGGAATCCGCCCTTGCCTCCGGCAATGGCTCTGGCCTCCTCCACGCTGTGGATGTCGAAGGTGTTCTCCTCCCGGTTTTTCAGCGCCATGGCGTACATGTTGTCGTGGATCTCGTCCAGCAGGCGTTTCACGGTCTCCTCCAGCTCCGCCAGAGGGACAAACACCTTCTCGCCGGTATCCCGGCGGGCCACGACGCACTGCCCCTTCTCCATGTCCTTGGGGCCGATCTCCACCCGCACCGGCACGCCCTTCATCTCGTACTCGGCAAACTTCCAGCCGGGGGAGTTGTCGCTGTCGTCCAGCTTCACCCGCAATCCCGCCGCTGTCAGGCGCTCCCGCAGGGCCGCCGCCGCGTCCAGGACGCCGGGCTTGTGGGCCGCCACAGGGATCACGATGGCCTGGATGGGCGCCACACGGGGGGGCAGCACCAGACCGTTGTCGTCGCCGTGGGTCATGATAATGCCGCCGATCATCCGGGTGGAGACACCCCAGCTGGTCTGGTGGGGGTGGTGGAGCTGGTTGTCCCTGCCGGTGAACGCGATGTCGAAGGCTCTGGCAAAGCCGTCGCCGAAATAATGGCTGGTGCCGGCCTGGAGGGCCTTGTGATCGTGCATCATGCACTCCACGGTGTAGGTCTCCTCGGCGCCGTTGAACTTCTCCTTCTCCGTCTTGCGGCCCTTGATGACCGGCATGGCCAGGAAGTTCTCCATGAAGTCCGCGTAGATGTTCAGCATCCGCATGGTCTCCGCCCGGGCCTCCGCCTCATCGGCGTGCATGGTGTGGCCCTCCTGCCAGAGGAACTCCCGGTGGCGCAGGAAGGGGCGGGAGGTCTTCTCCCAGCGGAGGACGGAGCACCACTGGTTGTAGAGCTTGGGCAGGTCCCGCCAGGAGTGGATGACGTTTGCATAGTGCTCACAGAAGAGCGTCTCGCTGGTGGGCCGGATCGCCAGGCGGTCCTCCAGTTTTTCGCTGCCGCCCATGGTGACCCAGGCGCACTCCGGGGCAAAGCCCTCCACGTGGTCCTTCTCCTTCTGGAGCAGGGACTCGGGGATCAGCACCGGGAGGTACACGTTCTCATGGCCGGTCTCCTTGAAGCGCCGGTCCAGCTCCTGCTGGATATTCTCCCAGATGGCGTAGCCATAGGGGCGGTAGATGAACATGCCCTTGATGGAGCTGTAGTCGATCAGCTCCGCCTTTTTGCAGACGTCGGTGTACCACTGGGCGAAGTCCACGTCCCGGGCGGTGATGGCGTCCACCTGTCTTTTATCCTGTGCCATAGCATCCATTCCTTTACCTTTATATAATGTAGCGTATCCGCGGTTTTCACTGGTCTCCTATTGTAGCGATTCCGGTGGAACTTGTCAAGGCGGGATCTGCTTCGGGGCGCGCCTGAACACGCGGTTCTCCTTTTGGGCGGACTGCGAATCGCCGCCTCTGCGACGCCCCTCATTGCTCTAAAAAGCCTTGAAAAGCCTGGAGAAATCGTTATAATTGGAGCTGGTAAATCCGGTTATCCAAAAGGGAGGTGTGCTCATGTGAACATGCGCCTGATGAAAATAAACGCGAGTCTCAAATTAAAGAGGAACCATTGGCGCCTGAATCCACCGCTTTCTCTGAAAAAGGTGCAGGCTCTGGAAACCCGGTATGGCTTCCAGCTGCCAAGTGAATATCGGGATTTTATCACCGAAATCGGAAATGGGGGCAGCATGCCCCCGCCTGATCCACAGGTTCGTGTTGAATCCTGTCAACTGCTGCCCTTTCAAGATCGTCCGGCATTGCAAAGGGCTCCTCTGGACTTCCCTCTTTTGGAAAGCTGGGAATGGGATACAGACCCCAATTTTTCCGCTGATACTCCAGAAGGCGAAACGAAATTTTTTGAAGTACAGAACAATGGCGTCATCATCTTGGCCGACGCGGGAATGGCGGGGGAACAGACATGGTTTCTTGTTGTGTCCGGTCCGCGCCGGGGAGAAGTCTGGGAACGAGATGAACACGGCGTGCTGCGGCTGCCAGGATGTACGTTTTGGGATTGGATAGAGCTGTGCCTTTCCAACCGGTTGACGCCCTATGTGAACCAGCTTTTCAAGCAGGAACGGCAGCAGCGGGAGGCCGGCGATCCGCTCTCCAAAATCCGGGCACTGACGACGAGCCAGCAGCGGCAGCATATTCGCTGGAACCCGCCTGCTTCCATGGAAGCGGTGAAAGATTTTGAGCGGCGGCATTGTGTGAAGCTGCCAATGGAGTATGTCGCATTTGTTACAGAAATTGCGGATGGCTGCCGCAATTACACGGCGACCAACAGCAAAGGAAACGGCGGCATCATGTTTTCCTTGAAAGAACTTGACAGCGTTCAGTTCATGGATCAGGCATTTCAATTTCAGGAAATCAATGACGAGGCTTTCCGCACCATGCTCTTCCAGCACAATCGTGAGCAAACAGTTTGGCAAACTGTTTTGGCCGCTTACCCACAGGAAAACCCCGTCAGTCCCGTTTGGGCCTCTCCTGATTACAGCGTTCTTCGTGGCGTATTGCCGTTTGGCCTGAATCAGGATACAGGCCCCTTTGGAAGCAACACCCAAGTGTTTTTGGTCCTAAACGGACCTTCAAGGGGGCAGGTCTGGAAAGCAAGGAAATTCAAAATTCAGCCGGCCAGTTTCGATGATACATTCTACGATTGGGTCATCCATATGTTAGAGAGCGGCGATATCTAAGTGAGCAAGGCTCTCCCTGCGGCCCCAGGTTCGCTCTCTCCCCTCTGTCCCTGCCCATGACGAACCGCCTGCTGCCGGGGTTCTTTCCACAGCAATTCTCAAAAAGGAGCGCTCCCCCTCCTTTACATCTCCTCCCCGGCGTGGTATGCTCTTCCTATGGAACCGTACGAACTGATTCGCTCCCGCCGGAAAACCCTGGCGCTGGAGATCACAAGGGACTGCCGGGTGATGGTCCGGGCGCCCCAGAGGACGCCAAAAGCATTCATTGAGGACTTCGTGCGCCGCCACGAGGCCTGGATTCAGCGCCATCTGGCAGAGCAGCGCCGGCGGGCCGCCGCTCTGCCCCCGCCCCCCACGCCGGAGGAGATTGCGGCCCTGAAAGCTCAGGCCAGGGCCGTTCTTCCGGAAAAGGCCGCCTATTGGAGCGCCAGAATGGGCGTGACCCCCACCGGCGTCAAAATCACCGCCGCCCGAAAGCGCTACGGCAGCTGCAGCGGGAAGAACAGCCTGTGCTTTTCCTGCTTTTTGATGCGCTGCCCGGAGGAGGCCGTGGATCTGGTGGTGGTCCATGAGCTGTGCCATATCCTCGAGAAAAACCACGGCCCCCGGTTTTACGCCCTGCTGGAGCAGATCCTCCCGGATTGGCGGGAGCGGAAAAAGCTGTTGTCGTGACGGAAGGACCTCCGGCCAAATGGCCGGAGGTCACGTTTCAGATCACGCTCTTTCGCCCGGTCTCCCGCTCCACCTCCGCCTCCGGCCGCAGGGCCAGAAGGGCGTCCAGCACCCGGTCGGCGCTGTCCAGCTTCTCGAAGAGGAAGTCCTGATAAAACTCCCCGTCGTAGAACAGCCGCAGCCGCACCACCGGGATCTCCTTGCCGCAACATCCCTTCACCGGCATCCCGGAATTCCGGGATACCGCCCGGGTCACGGCGGCAAACGGCACATACCGGGTGCCGGGGAAGGCCGGAAAGTAGATGGCCTGCGCGCTGAGGCGGTACTGCTCCGCCCGGCGGGCGGTGCGGTAGTCCCCGGCGGCATCGTCCAGGGCCGTGGTCTGGGATACGGACTTCAGGGCAAATAACGGCATGATACAGTTCTCCTCTCCTGCTCTTTTGACGCAAATGATGCAAATTCCATCGTCTCCCGGAGCGCCCCGCCGCAAAAGGAACTGTCCCCAAGCCCTGTGGACCGGGGACAGTCTGCATGAAACGGATCAGACCGGGCGCTTACCGTGTTTCGCGGACCTCAGTTCATGGGGGCGCCGCACTGCGGGCAGAATTTGCTGTCGGCCTTGGCGCCGCAGATGGGGCAGACCTTCTCAGCGCTCTCTTCCGCCGCCTCCGGCGCATCAGGCTCCTTCAAAGCCGCCTTGGCGGCCTCCAGCTCGGCGATCTTGGCCTTGGAGGCGGTGACGGCCTCCACCATATCCCGCACGGCGTCGGGAATCTCGCCCTCGTACTCGTTGACAAACCACTCGCCGATGGTACGGTAATTCTTGTCGATCTCCCGCTGTTCCCCGGCCACAGCCACAGAGATCTTGGTCAGCTCCGCGGCGTCCTTGGCCTTGTCGGCGGCGACGGCGGCCACGTCCTTTGCCTTCTGGGTCAGGTCATTGAAAAATGCCATGGTACATTCCCCTTTCTATCCTCAAATCACCCGGAAACGATCTCTGCTGCCTTCCGGGCCCGCGGCATCTGCACCGCGGAGCGCCGTGTTTCACGGCCCCGATTTGGATTGCACGATCCATCAACAAGCGCCAGGGACATCCAGAGCCTCTCAGGCGGCGTCCGCCCTCCTGAAAATCTCTCCGGCAACTCCTGATGGAAATCAGTATAGCGCATTTTCCGAAAAAAGGCAACTGCTTTTCCACTTGTTTACACTAATTTCACGAACGGCAGGCCTGTTTTCTCCGCTTCCGCCCCCGGACTTATCACATCCCGTCCTGTTCGACCCATGCCCGGGACCGCTCCACGGCCCGCCGCCACTGGCGGTAATCCTCGGCGCACTCCGCCTCCGGCCGCCGGGGCAGAAAGACGCACTGGCTGTGCCGCAGCCCCTCCAGCTCCGGCAGATCCCGCCAGACGCCCGCCGCAAGACCCGCCAGGGCCGCCGCGCCGAAGGCGGTGGTCTCCACCTGGGCAGGCCGGTCCACCGGCAGCCGCAGGAGATCCGCCTGGGTCTGCATGAGGATGTCGCTGACGGAGGCGCCGCCGTCCACCCGCAAAGAGGTGATATGACAGGGGGCGTCCTCGTCCATGGCCCGCACCAGATCCGTCACCTGGAAGGCAATGGCGTCCAGCACCGCCCGGGCGATGTGGGCCCTGGTGGCGCCTCTGGTGAGGCCCACAATGGTCCCCCGGGCGTACATATCCCAGTAGGGCGCCCCCAGGCCGGTGAAGGCCGGCACCAGCCGGACGCCGCCGCTGCTTGGCACGCTCTCCGCCAGGCGGTCGCACTCCGGCGCGGAGGAGATGAGCCCCAGCTCGTCCCGGAGCCACTGGATGGTGCTGCCGGCATTGAAGACGCTGCCCTCCAGGGCGTAGGTGGTCTCCCCGCCCAGGTGCCAGCCCACGGAGGTCACCAGCCCCGCCCGGGACCGCACCGCCTCACTCCCGACGTTCATGAGGGTGAAGCAGCCGGTGCCGTAAGTATTTTTCGCCTGTCCCGGCGTGAAGCACCCCTGGCCGAACAGGGCCGCCGCCTGGTCCCCGGCGCTGCCGCAGATGGGAATCCCCGCCAGGGCCTCCAGGCCGGGAAGACCCGGGGCCACCACACCGTAGGTCTCGCTGTTCCCCCTCGGCTCCGGCAGCAGGGACAGGGGAATCCCCAGCGCCCGGCACAGCTCCTCGTCCCACCGGAGGGTATGGATGTTGAACAGCATGGTCCGGGAGGCGTTGGAGACGTCCGTCACATGGACCCTGCCGCCGGTGAGGTTCCAGATGAGCCAGCTGTCCACCGTGCCGAAGCACAGCTCTCCCCGCTCCGCCCGGGCCTGGGCGCCGGGGATCTCGTCCAGCAGCCACCGCAGCTTTGTGCCGGAGAAGTAGGCGTCAATCAGCAGTCCCGTCTTCTCCTGCACCGCCTCCGCCCAGCCCTCGGCCTTCATGCGGTCGCACAGGGCGGCGGTGCGGCGGCACTGCCAGACAATGGCGTTGCACACCGGCCGTCCGGTGGCCCGCTCCCACAAAATGGTGGTCTCCCGCTGGTTGGTGATCCCCAGGGCGGCGATGGCCTTGGGGTCAATGTGGGCACTGTCCACCGCCTCCGCCAGAGCCCTGGCGGTGGTGGTCCAGATCTCCTCCGGGTCGTGCTCCACCCAGCCGGGCCTGGGATAGATCTGCCGGAACGGGTGCTGTGCCCGGGCCACGGCCTCCCCCGACTGATGAAACAAAATCGCCCGGGATGTGGTGGTGCCCTGGTCCAGTGCCGCGATGTAGGTCTCCATCCAATACCGCCTCCTCTGACTGCCTCGTTCGTGCCGCCCCGGCAGCCGCCGGGACAAAGACGCGCTCCCGCTCCAAATTCCGGGGAGATTTTCTCGATTGTATCATGCTCCGCCGGAGGCGTCAACACATCCCGGAGGGAACCCGGCATCGCCGCAAAAGGGAATTGTAATGTCCCGTCCGCTGTGATACAATGCAGACAGCTGTATGAATCTGCCAGAGCAGGCATCTTCCGGAAAGGGGGGATCCCATGGGAAGCGAGGCCGCCGCTGCCGCCTATCTGGAGCGGTTTGAGGAGAGCGTGCGGACGCTGCATGAGAAATACCTGGAAAGCGGCAGGACGGAGGATTTCCGCAAGCTGCTGATCCAGTGGGTCTCCGCCTCCTGTCAGGGGGCGTATCAGGCCGTCTGGGAGCAGGCCATTCCGGAGGCCCTCCGGGCCGGGGACTGGGAAGCGCTGCATCGTTGCTTCTTCCAGACCTCCCGGATGCTCCTTCTGCCAAGGCTCTCCGGCGGCTTTGACCACTGTGCCCGCCTCTGGGCGCTGCTGGACGCCACCACCTGCGAGGGGGCGGCCCTTTTCCATCGGGTCCTGCCGTCGGAGCTGGGGCTCAGCCAAAACGGCCACCCCATGCTTGTCCACGGCACCAACCTCCTGCTGTGCCTGCTGCACAACACGCCGGAGCACACCACCTTTGACCCGGAGGGGGTGACCGCCAGGGCGGAGAAGTTTCTTGCCACAAAACACCCCCTGTGGGAGCGGTCCGTGGTGGGCTTTCTCCTGGCGCTTTTGCGCCGGGACACGGCGGGCATGACGGAGCAGCTCCAGGCGGCGTGCAGCTCCTTCGGCAAAATCAGCTGCGAGAAATACCGAAAGCTCCAGTGCGCCAGTGCTTACGGCCTGCTGATTCTGGCCAGGGACCTGCTTCCGGAGGACCAGTTCCGGCAAATCGGACTGCCCAAAGCCGTCAACTTCTCCCAGGCGTATTTCGCCTGGCGGCTGGCCCATCCGGAGGCGGAAGCCCAGCTGTACTTCCAATACCCGAGGTCCCTGGACACCCTCAATCAGGCCCTGCTGCACCCGGTGGCCGTCCAGGAGATCTATCAGCCCTATCTGCACACGGACAACCCGCTCCTGGCCCGGCACCGGAGGACCTGGCACCTGAATGAGGACGCCATGCTGGAGGCCCTGGTCCGGGACCTGCCGCCCCTGCCCCGGACGGAGGGCTGACGACACAAGGAGGCATGATTTTCCATGGTCAGAAATGAATTCACCTTCCCCTCCGCGGACCGGAAGACCGCCATCCACGCGGTGGAGTGGCTGCCGGAGGGGCCTGTCCAGGCTGTTTTGCAGATCTCCCACGGCGTGGCGGAGTACATCCTGCGCTACGAGCCCTTTGCGGAGTACCTGACGGCCCGGGGCTTTGCCGTCGTGGGGCACGATCACCTGGGGCACGGGACATCCGCAGCCCCCGGCGGGCCGCGGCTGTACTTCGGCCCCAAGGGCAGCTGGACCTGGGTGACGGACGATATCGAAACCCGGCGGCGGCTGGCCCGCGAGCGCTTCCCCGACACGCCCCACTTCCTCCTGGGCCACTCCATGGGCTCCTTCCTGGCCCGCACCTACCTCATCCGCTATCCCGGAAGGGTGGACGGCGCCATCCTCATGGGCACGGGGCAGATGTCTCCCGCCCTCATCGCCGGGGGCAGGGCCGTGGCAGCGGCGGAGTCTTTGCGGATCGGCCCGGAGCACGGCAGCCCCCTGGTGGAAAAGCTGGCCTTTGGGGCCTACAACAAACGCTTCGCCCCCAACCGCACGGGCTTTGACTGGCTCTCCCGCAGCCAGGAGAACGTGGACCGCTATCTGGAAGACCCCCTGTGCGGCGAAAACCCCTCTATCGGCCTCTTCCGGGAGATGCTGGAGGGCCTGCGCTTCATTGCCCGCCCGGAGAACCTGCGGCAGATGGACCCTGACACCCCCATCCTCTTCATCTCCGGGGCCATGGACCCGGTGGGCGACTGCGGCAAGGGCGTCAAACGGGCCTTTGCCAGCTTCCAGGCCGCCGGCGTCCGGGACGTCACCTTGAAGCTCTACCCGGACCTGCGGCACGAGATTTTGTGCGAGGACGTGCGGGAGACGGTGTACGAGGACCTCTATACCTGGCTTTTGGCCCGCGTGCCGGCGGCGGTCTGAAGCGGCAAATCCCCGGCGCGGTATCGCCGCGCCGGGGATTTTGTTATCCTCTGCGCCGATCCTCCAGCCAGCTGAGGAGCCGCCCGGCCTCCAGGGCCGCCTGGGCCCGGACGCCGTCAAAATCCACGTAGGGGTTATAGACCGCCTCCAGCTTGTCGTGATTGGCCTTGGCCTCCTTCAGCGCCCCCACGGCCTCCTCCCGCAGCAGCGACACCATGCGGGTCTGGAACCGCAGCCGGGCCTTGCCCGCCGGCGCCGTCAGGGCATCCAGGCGAATCCGGCGGAAGGGCTTTTTCCCGTAGTCCATGCCGGGCCGGGAGGTGACGAAGGCCAGCCCCAGTCCCGGCACCAGCAGATGCTGCATACTGCCGGGGTCCTCCGGGGCCAGGCAGGCGATGGTATCCCACCCCCGCTCCTCCGCCGCCCGGTGGATCTGGGCCAGACTCTGCCCCGCCAGCTCCCAGCTGTCGGTGAACTCATAGACCGTATGACACAGGGCGTCCACGCTGTCAAAGCGCCAAACCCCGCCCCGGTGGGTCACGCTGCCCAAAAAGCGCCAGGTGGTCCGCCCCCTCTGGCCGCCCCGCTCCCGCAGCTCCCGCTGAATGATCCCCCGGACCCGCCGCTCCGCACGCTCCGCGTCAAAGGTCTTCCGGACGGACGCCATCGCGTCCAGCTCCACCTGCCGCGCGGCCTTCAGGCTGTGGTAGGCCCGGACATAGGATGCCTTGTAGTTGCGGGTATGGGTTTTCACCTCCTCGGCGTCCGCCTTGGCCGCCGTGAGGTCATAGAACCGCCCCAGGTCCACATAGCGGTCCACCGCCGCCGGGTATTGGGGTTCGATGACGTGGGGCAGTGTAACGGAAGGACACAGGGAAAAGTTTTCGTCCACCTTTTTCAAAAGGTGGCGGGGTGCAGGGGCAGAGCCCCTGCAAAGCCCCCGTAGTGCCGCGCAAAGCGCGGATGGAAGGCTTGCAATAAGGGATAGGCGACAGCGAAGCGTTTCGCCGAGGGTATGGTAGAAGTTAGAATTTCCAGGTAATACACACCCGTTGTTCCCCAGTCTCCGGGTTGCGTTCGCCAATCTCGATTTTATCGACCAGGGCTACAACCAGTTCCCGGGGGACGGTTTCCAGCTTAAGGAGTTCTTTGGCCCTCTCCATTAGGTCTGCTTGCTGTTGGGGTTTTTCCTGGTCCGCCAGGTCGGCTTCAACTTTCGCCAGGCGTTGTTCCAGGCGGGCTTTTTCTTCCAGGAAGGATTGGTTCAGGTCGGTGAATTGGCCGTCGGTGAGGATGCCGGAAACTTTGTCTAAATACAGGGTTTTCAGAGCTTTGTTACGCTTTTCCAATTGAGTGGTCAGGGATTTGCGTTCCTGCTCCAGGGCTTCCCTTCTGGCGTCCCGCCTCGGCTGAATGTCCAGTGGCTCCAATTTATAGTAAGTCCGGACATAGTAGCGGATGCGGTCAGAAACCAGGTCGACCAGCTTGTCAAGGCGGATGGAGTGGCGGGTACAGAGCTTTGCCTTGCCGCTATCGGCGTAGAGCTTGCAGCGGAGGTAGGATGTACGGGGTCTCCCCTTCTTACAGTTGGTGACTTTGCTCATGGTGCTGCCGCAGTCCATGCACTTCACCAAGCCAGACAACAGGTGGACTTCCCCGCTGCCGTCGGTTTTCGAGCGCACAGCCAAACTTCGCTGAACAGCAGCGAAGGTCTCCCGGTCGATGATGGGTTCGTGGGTGCCCTCTACTCGATACCACTGATCTTCCGGGACATCAATCAAAACCTTGGATTTGTAGCTGACCTTTCTGCGTCGGCCTTGAATCATAGTGCCCGTGTACATCTCATTGTGAAGAATACGCCAAATCGTGGTCTTGTTCCAGAGGCCGTAGTCGTTTTTTGAGGGTGTGTTGCAGGTCCAGCCATGTTCGGCTTTGTAGCGGGCCGGGCTTGAAATACCGCTCTCATTGAGCATATGGGCGATGTTCTGCCTGCCATGGCCCTCCAGGGACCACCGGAAAATCTGTCGGACTACCTCGGCAGCTTCCGGGTCAATGATAATGTGGTTTTTATTGGCGGGGTCCTTCTGGTAGCCATAGATGGGAAACCCGCCGATATACTGGCCCTCCCGGCGCTTCAAATCAAAGACCATGCGGACATTTTCGGAGAGGTCTTCCAAGTACCACTCGTTGACCAGGCCGTTGATCTGGCGGGCCTTTTTGTTGCCCTTGACCTCCGTGTCGGCGTTGTCCGCCACGGCGATAAAGCGGATGCCCCAGATGGGAAACAAGCCGTGGATATACTTCTCCACCAGCTCCATGTCCCGGGTAAAGCGGGACTGGGATTTGCAGAGGATGATCTGGAACTTCTTCTGCTTTGCCGCGGACAGCATCCGGTTGAAATCCGGCCGGAGGCTGTCGGCGCCGGAGTAGTCCTCGTCGCAGTAGATGGCGTAGATGTCCCAGCCGTGGTCGACGGCATAGTTGGTCAGCAGGGATTTCTGGTTCTGGATGCTCTCAGACTCAGCCTGGTGCTTGTCTTCATCCTCCTTGCTCAGGCGTACATAGATCGCACAGAGAATGGATCACACCTCCTCAGAAACTGCCGCGCCCTCCCGGGACGCCTTCGCGCGGCCGGGAACCACCGGCACCCCGGCATCATCCGCGGGGGGCGGCGAGCCGGCCGGCAAGCCAGGCGGCAAGGATCTGCTGAAAGGTGTGATCTCCCGTTCCTTCGTATGGCGGCGCGTGCCGCTCTTCCAAAATCAATGTGGTCTCCCTCATCCGTGACACCTCCGCTCCCATCCTATGACGGAACCAAAGCAAGAATGAGAGAACAGATTGGTATCTGTTCTCCCACTCTGATGTCCGGAGGACTCCCGGTGGATCTCTTCGCCTGCGCAGCGAGGAGAATCCGCCCTCAGAACCCGCCGGAAGGGTGCTCTCCGGGCAAGCCCCAACCGGTTTCCCGGAAACCCCATGGACGTCAGGGATGGCTTTCCCCGCCGGTCCAGGAGATTCCAGGTGTGACCTTCCTCTTAAAAAGGCATACTACGCTGATTCAAGATCCGGGGCATGAGCACAGGAACCGCAGGCACTGCAAAACCGCCGGACTGCTATGCGGCGCGGGGCCCTCTCAGACTCCCGGCCAGGATGGACAGGAAGCGGACAGGGGGCGGCGCACCGTGCAGCGGGACGCCCGCCATCTGAGACAGCCGCTCCGGCGCCAGCCTCCAGGCCCTTGCGCTGAGGTAGCGGATATTCCGCTCTACGGTCTCCGGATCAGCCCGGTAACACCGGGCGGTCTCCGGGTACAGCCACGCCGGCGCCAGCAGCCGCTGGGGCTGGCACGCCGCCAGCCGGACGGTGTACGCCAGATGGAAAAAAGCGGCGGATGTGGCGGCAAGTCCCAGCCGGTACAGCAGATCATAGATCTCCTCCGGGGCGGGGTCCAGCTCATGCCGCGTCATGCTGTCCCGCCTCCCCCAGCTCTTTTCTGGCGCTGTCCAGCAGCTGGATGACCTCCTCATTTTTCAGCAGCAGCAAAAAGAGCATCAGCGTCAATCCGGAACAGCCGCTCTTGCCGTGTTCCAGACTCGCATAGGACCGGGGCGCCATGCAAAGCTGCTCCGAGAGCTTCTCCTGGGTCAAATGGCTCTGTGCCCGGAACTTCCCGACCTCCCTTGAGAAAAAGCGGCGCAGAAACGCAGTATACTGTTTCCGTAACATAACACAACCTCCCAATCACAGAATTTTGATAAAATTCTGCCGGAAGCCCGTCAGCGCCGCCATGAGGTACACCTCATGAATGTATAAAATTGTCGAAAAAAGACGGATGCCCGGAACCCGCCTCTCCCTGCTGCCCTCTCTGCGGCGCCTCTCCCCACCGCGCTGCCTATAAACACCGCCGGACTGCGGGGCGTTGTGCCAGCCCGCCGGCGGAGAAAAAGCCCCGGCAAAAGGGGAAACACTCCCCTAAATTTCTTATTTGGTGAAAAACATAAAATATAACCAGATTTCCCAAAATCAGGAAGAATTCCGTGAAACGCCTGGAAATACAGCGATTTTTGTGATATAATAATTCAATATTTACCTGCGGTAAATATTTTTAGGTCTGCCGGGCCGTTTCCATCCTCACTTATGGACAATATAATTCAACCATAGGGAAAAAGAGGTGGAGGCATGAAAAGAGATCCGCGGGCGGTGCTGGTGGGACGGAACATCCAGCGTTTCCGGAAGAACGCCGGAATGACACAGGCGCAGCTGGCCGAGAAGATCAATGTCAGCACGGCGTTTGTCTCCCGAATGGAGCGGGGGGAAAAGGGCGCCAGCGTCAAGGTTCTGGACGCCCTGGTGGAGGTGTTCCAGGTCAGCTATGACGCGCTGATGCGGGAGCCGTCGTCCCGCTCCGGGCTGGAGACCATTCTGGTACTGCTGGAGGGACGGTCCGAGGCATATATCGCCTGGGCAGAGAAAATCCTCCGGGCCTGCGGGGAGCGGCCGGAGGAATAGACACCTGATTCCAGGGGAGGAGGGAGACTCGTGAGTGATTTGGAGGCCTGGTTTGAACCCATCTATGCCGCCAATTATCCAAGGCTGGTGAAGGTTGCCTACTACACACTGTGGGATGAAAGCATCGTGGAGGATATCGTCCAGAACGCGTTCTCCACTCTTCTGATGAAGCGGGACAAGCTGCGGAACCACCCCAATATTCCCGGATGGCTGACCAAAACGGTGCAGAATCTCTGTGAAAATGAGCGGACCAGGGCGTGCTACAGCCGGGAGATCCCGATTCTCCCGGAGCAGGAGCCCGCGGCGGGCGAGCCTCCGCCGGATTTCCTGTCGCTCCTGCCGCCGGGGCTCAGCGAGGGCGAGCGGCAGATTCTCTATCTCCACATTGAGGTGGGGCTGTCCCATGAGGAGATTGCCGCCCGGCTGGGCTGCAGGCCGGAGGCCAGCCGGATGAGGCTGTGCCGGGCCCGGCGGCGATGTAAGGAGCTCCTGCTGAAAAATAAATAATCCCGTATTTTTAAAAAAGCTGTTACATTCGGCACGTTTCGACAAATAAGAAGACAGGAGGTGAACAGATGTCCGAGATCCGGAAGGACCCGGCTTTCAGTGGGGCCGGGGAAGGTTCGGAGCAAATCCAGGGGCATCCGGGCGAGACCCAGATTGAGCAACTGCAGGACCGGCTGGCGGATCTGCTGAATCCATCAGACGGCGGGGAGATCGACGTGGAAGCGCTGGATGCCCTGCTGGAGCAGATGGAGGCGGTGAGCCCGCTGCCCGCGTCGCTGTCCACTGATCCGGAGGAGGGCCTGGAGCGGTTCCGCCGGCGGTACGCCTCTGTCATCGAGGCGGCGGACGCCGGTGCCGCGGCGGCGGCTCCTGCGGTTCCCAAGAAACGGCATCCAATGAAACCATTTGCCAGAATGCTGCCCTTTGTGGCTGCGCTGATCCTGCTGCTGGGCACCGTGACGGCCCAGGCCTTTGGCGTGGACGTGTTCTCGGCCATTGCCCGCTGGACCTCTGAGCTCTTCCGTCTGGACGGCGGTTCCACCCCCTATGCCACGGTGACGCTTCACCCGCTGGAGGTGGGGGAGGAGGCCACGTATGACTCACTTGAGGAGGCTGTGGCGGCCTTCGGGATCGATGCACCTATTGTGCCCAAGGAGATTCCGGAAGGCTTTGACTTGGTGGAAGTTAAGGCGTTTTGCCGAGAGGCTGGTGCTGTAATTTACGCAAATTATACGTGTGAGGACGGAGATCTTCAGATTCGATATAATGAAGCAGTAGCACAAGAGTTTAATACACTGGAAAAAGAAAATGAAATTGTCGCCTTCTATGATATAGGTAAAATTAGGCATGCGTTAATATCCGATTTGGGCCGACAGAAAGCGATTTGGCAGAATGGGGACTTTGAATGCAGGATAGCCGGTGATATCTCTGAGCAGGAGATAAAAAACATGATTGATTCCATTTACAGGGAGTGAACTTTTGTGACGCGTTTTGGTAAGAGATTCTTGAGCGGGATTTTGGCATTGATGATGGTTTCCAGTCTTCTCTGTACAGCAACATCTGCAACTGTGCAGTCTAGTGCATATCTTGATGGGTACCGGGTAGTATTAACACCAAAATCCAATGGTAAAATGGTGATTACGGTGGATGTTACGGGCGTTGGATATATGCCGGAGCTCGGTGCAAAAACGATCTACGTGTATGAATCCACAGACGGAAAACTGTTTCATCGGTTCGCAACCTACGAAAGCGATGATTATCCGGAAATGATGGGCTCCGGATCGATTTTTTATGAAGATGTGATTACCTTCCAGGGAGTTGTTGGCCGCTATTACTACGTAAAGGCCTACGTCTATGCCGGAGACAGTACCGGTGGCGATGAGAGAGGCTGCGAAAGTGCCACAAAGCGCGCAAGGGCCTGACACTTTCCTGCATTTGATTCATATTGAGGACACAGCCCGCACCCCCCTGCATAGGAAAGAGGGGCGCGGGCTGTGTCCTTTTGGTACGCTACCGTGAGGCGACGTACCATCCGCCACGGCGCACCGCAGCTCCGGCAGCACCACGCCGTCCAGGGAATCCGGGTCGCCGGAGCACCAGAGGTACTCCACCGGCGTGCCCGCCTGCTCCATGGTCCGCCCGATCTCCTTCATGAAGGTGTTCTTCCCCACTCCGGGGCCGCCCTTGAGCACCATGAAATCGTATGTATCCTCCAGATCTACCATCCTGTCAAACAGATTTTGAAATCCCTCGCCGCTGTTGGCGCCGACGAAAAAATTGGTCACCTGAGCCATTGCCTTGCCCTCCCATGTGTTTCGATAACACCCATCAAAATCGCCGGCACCCGCCTGCCGGGCGTGGCCACCGGGCACGCCCCGGGACGCTCTTGCGGTACGGCGCGCCGAGTCGCCGTGCCCCACATCCGTCGTCATGGCCGTCGGAAATTTTGAGGATCGTTACAGGCTATGCAAAAAGGGCGGCGCTTGACAATGAAAACGGGCCGGGACCTCAGGTCCCGGCCCGTTTTCCGCCTCGAAAGGAGACGCGGCGTCTGTTGGGGGCGTATAGAAGGCCCGGACCAGAGGTCCGGGCCTTCTTCCGTCTCTTGCTATCACGGCATTCAAAATTCTTGGCACCCGCCCGCAGGGCATGACCACCGGGCACGCCGCGGGACGCTCTGGGCGGTACGGCGCGCCGGGTCGCCGCGCCCTGCGCTCAGCCGTCATTGTCAGGAATCCTGCTGATGGCCGCAGTCCGAGGAGGCGTCCACCAGCCCCTGCACATAGGCCAGGGCCAGCTCCAGCTGCCGCTGGTTCAACCGCCTGCCCAGCTCCGTCAGCTTGGTGAGATTCTCGTCCCGGGGAGGGAGCACAAAGCGGCGGACCTCCGAGAGGCCCATGATGTAGTCAATGCTGGCATGGAAAATCTCGGACATCTTCAGCATCTGGGTGAAGCTGGGGTAATGCCGCTGGCTCTCGTAGGCGCTGATGGTCTCCTGCGCGACCCCCAGTTCGATCCCGAGGCGCACCTGCGTCATATGAAACTCCTCCCGGAGCTTTCTGATCCGGTTTTCCATCACAACACCTCTACCCTGGATTTTACAAGTTCTACTTGTATTCTCCAGTGTATTATGCTATATTTATATAGGTTTAACCAATATCAGAACGAATCTTTCCGACCGGGAATGACTTGTGCCCCAGAGGTTTTCCGTATCTCCCCACCGACTGCTCAGGGGGCGAATTTTTATTTGTTATACCAATACTCCGCCCGGCCGGGCGGCTGGAGGTCGTCATGCAAAAAGGCCTGAAAGGAACGCGCACCAAACGCAAGCTGGCCGCGGCTCTGCGCCTGCTGCTGGAGCGCAAGCCCCTGGACCGGGTCCGGGTTCACGACCTGACGGACCCCTGCGACATCCACCGGCAGACCTTCTACTACCACTTTGAAGACGTCTACGCCCTGTTCTCCTGGTGCGCGGCGGAGGATGGGGCGGCCCTGGCGGCGGAGATGGCGGCGGCCCCGGGGTGGCGGGAGGCCCTGGAGGCACTGCTCGGCTTTCTGGGGGCCAACCGGGGCTACGCCCTGGCGCTTCTGGACCGCCCGGCAGACCGGCAGGCGTTTTTTGACCGGATTCTGCCGCCCGTGGCCCGGTGGGATACCCGGTTCCCCATGATTCTGGAGCCGCTGGTGGAGAAGTGGGTGCGGGAGTCCGGCGCGCCGGAGGAGCTGATCAGGCTGCTGGAGGCGCTGGCGGTTTCGTGAATACCCATCGCGAAAGAGAAGCTGCTGCCCGCAAGAACTGGGGGGCGCCGGCGGACCGGACGGCGGCGGGGCACCGGGATGTGGTTACATACCAGTGCCAATTAACGGTATGAGCAGGGCTTTCTGCGGAAATTTTACTTGCTGATTGGGGTGGGATCTGCTATAATCACATGAAAAACATATCCCAATTGGAGAAATTCATCATGCGAATTGAAACAAGCCGTCTTTATATCCGCCAGCTGAACGAAAGTGATTTTGACCTGATGTCTTCCCTGTGGTCGGAGAGATTTCCACCGTTGCTGCTCGAAAATAAATCGGAAGCGGGTGCTTTTTTGCTGAATTTATGGGAAGGCACCCAAACCCCATCGATCTTGACTGGTCTGATTTTTTTGCGCAATGGGGATGTGTTTTGCGGTCGTGTTAATATGCAGAACATTGGTCAAGAAGTACCAGAAGTCGGAATTGACATCCTGCGGAATTATCAAAACGCCGGCTATGGCATGGAAGCGGTGACTGGATTTGTGAATTGGTATTGGCGGGTTTATCACATTTCCGAAGTAAAGGTGCGAATTTCATCTAAAAACGCACGCAGTATTCATCTGTTTGAAAAAATTGGTTCCAGATTTGTTGCGGAAGAATTGATGTTTCCCGAGCAAATGCAGGCAATAAGAGAAAGTCTGCCAGAAAATAATATAAGAACATTTGAAGACATGAAAGTGCGGAAATATTTGCTGAAACTGCCAGTTTGAATCCTTATAACCGCAGGATGATATACATCCATTTTAGGTAAAAGCAAGGGGTCTCATCACAGGAGACCTCTTGCTTTTTTTCACCTGGACTCCCGCCAGCGATGGAGTCGGTCTCAAACAGCGGGAGATTGACGGGAAAAACCGCATGTGATATCCTGAAAGGCAGAAAATCCGGCGGCGGAAGACGCGCCGCCCAGATTGAAAACGGGGAGAGAGCATCATGATAACCGGCGAGCTGAAAAACAAAATTGACCGCCTCTGGGAGACCTTCTGGACCGGCGGCATCACCAACCCTCTGGACGTGGTGGAGCAGATGACCTATCTGATGTTCATCCACGATCTGGATGCCGCGGACAACCTCCGGGCCAAGGAGAGCGCCATGCTGGGCCTACCCTGCCAGAGCATCTTTGCCGGTGAGGTGAAGATCGGGGGGCGCACCGTCTCCGGCAGCCAGCTCAAGTGGTCCGTCTTCCGGGACTTTCCCGCCGGGCAGATGTACGCCGTCATGCAGGAGTGGGTCTTCCCCTTCATCAAAGGCCTCCACGGGGACCGGGACAGCGCCTACGCCAAATACATGGACGACGCCATCTTCAAGATTCCCACGCCCCTGATGCTGGACAAGATCGTCACCGCCATGGACGAGATCTATACCCAGGCCCAGCTCCAGGGGGCGGACGTGCGGGGGGACATCTACGAATACCTCCTCTCCAAGATCGCCACCGCCGGGGTCAACGGCCAGTTCCGCACACCCCGCCACATCATCCGCATGATGGTGGAGCTGATGGACCCCGGCCCGGACGACGTAATCTGCGACCCGGCCTGCGGCACGGCGGGCTTTCTGGTGGCGGCGGGAGAGTACCTGCGGGCGCACCGGAAGGAGGAGGTCTTCTTTGACCGGGAGAAGAAGGATCACTACATGAACCGGATGTTCCACGGCTACGACATGGACCGCACCATGCTCCGCATCGGGGCCATGAACATGATGACCCATGGGGTGGACAACCCCTCCATCGAGTACCGGGACAGCCTCAGCGACCAGAACCCGGACCGGGGGATGTACACCCTGATCCTGGCGAATCCCCCCTTCAAGGGCAGCCTGGATGCGGACATCGTGTCCGCGGACCTGCTGAAGACCTGCAAGACCAGGAAGACGGAGCTGCTGTTTCTGGCGCTGTTTTTGAAGATGCTGAAGGTGGGCGGCCGGGCCGCCGTCATCGTCCCCGACGGCGTGCTGTTCGGGTCCTCCAGGGCCCATAAGGACATCCGCCGGGAGCTGGTGGAGAACCACCGGCTGGAGGCCGTCATCTCCATGCCCAGCGGCGTGTTCAAGCCCTACGCCGGGGTGTCCACGGCGGTGCTGGTGTTCACCAAGACTGGCCACGGCGGGACGGATCAGGTGTGGTTCTACGACATGAAGGCCGACGGGTTCAGTCTGGACGACAAGCGGGCGCCGGTGACGGAGAACGACATCCCGGACATTGTGGCCCGGTTCCACGACCGGGAGGCGGAGAAGGGCCGGGAGCGGACGGCGCAGTCGTTTCTGGTGGACCGGGCGGAGATCGTGGAAAACGGGTATGATCTGTCCATCAACAAGTACAAGAAGACGGAGTATGTGCCGGTGGAGTATCCGCCCACCAGTGAGATCTTCGCGGAGCTGAGGGAGCTGGAGGCGGAGATTCAGAGGGGGCTGGAGGAACTGGAGGGGATGGTGTGATGCGAAAAAAGGAAAAAAGGGCTCAAATAATCAACAATATTCAGGAACTAAATCTAGAAATTGATTACGACAAGTTGGCAGAATCCATTAGAAAAGCTCAAAATAAAGCGGATGCTCAGTCGGCAAAAAAAAGTACCAGTAAATTCAGAAGTATGGCTATGAGCTTTTTCAATGGTGCTACTTATGCGACTGTATATATTTTTTCAGGTCTATGTATCTATAATATTTGGAGTAAATCTTATACAAAACAAAGTGCACCGCTTATCGGCTGCATTATCTTAACTATCATTTTGTCGTTTGTAGGTATATACGCTTTCATGTGTCAGCAAGAGTCTTTTCAAGATAAAGATAACGATATCCGCGAAATTTTCAATACAAATATTTCTTTGCTTGCGCTAATAATAGCAGTCATTGCGCTTTTCAAGGAGGTAGGATGATGGCGGGCTTTTGTGAAGTTTTTGATGATGTAACAAAGCAAGGAACGAAAATTCCATCGAATCTCTATCTGAAAGAAGGAACTTATCCAATAATAGATCAAGGACAAACTGATATTGCTGGATATGCAAATATAAAAGAGGGATTGTTTACAGATGTACCTGCTATCATTTTTGGGGATCATACGAGAATTATAAAATACGTTGACACCCCATGCTTTCTTGGCGCAGATGGTGTGAAATTATTAAAAGCGAAAGATAAAAAAGCAAATTATAAATATCTGTATTATGCACTTTGCAATGCTAGAATTCCAAGCACAGGGTATAATAGACATTTTAAGTGGCTAAAAGAAATTGAAGTTCCTGATTATTCGGAAAAAGAGCAAAAAGAAATCGTTGAAAAACTGGAAAAAATAGATCATTTGATTTCTCTGCGCAAGCAGCAGCTTGCAAAGCTGGACGAGCTGGTCAAGGCGCGGTTTGTGGAGATGTTTGGGGATATTATTCACAATACCCGGGCATGGCCTATATATGTTTTTTCTGATATTACATCATCTCGACTCGGCAAAATGTTAGATGCAAAGCAACAGACAGGTAAATATAGTTTTCCATATTTGGCAAATTTCAATGTTCAATGGTTTTGTTTTGAAACTGACAGCCTGAATAAGATGGATTTCAATGAAAAGGACCAAATTGAATTTGAATTGTGTGATGGAGATTTACTAGTATGCGAAGGTGGAGAGATAGGACGTTGTGCTGTATGGCACAATGAAGTTCAATCTTGTTTTTTTCAGAAGGCGCTTCACCGGGTACGTTGCAATTTGAGTACTGTATTGCCAGATTACTTAGCTTGGTGGTTTAAATATAATTGCGACCATGGTGGATTTGCTGATATAGAGGGAGCAAAAGCCACTATAGCACATTTACCAGGTGCAAAACTAAAAAAGTTGAATGTTGCCGTTCCACCCTTGGAGTTACAGGAAAGGTTTGCTAGTTCTGTTGAAAAGGTAGGCCGACAAAAGTTGACAATCCAGCAAAGTTTGGATAAACTGGAAGTACTGAAAAAAACGCTGATGCAGGAGTATTTTGGGTGAGGGGGTTTGTACATTAAGGTGAATGATACATTTATTGATTCGGTGGCTGCTTTTGGCAAATTGGGTATTGAAGCTAGTGGGCGCACAAGAGACGAGAAGGAATTAGCAAAATCAAAAGTTGATTGTGTATCAGCTATACTCAAGCTAATGCAGATACACCCAGAACAAAATTTGACTGTTATGGGAATTGGTATCGAAAAGATCAAACAAGTTAAAGAGTTTGCCAGGCAATGTTCTGTGGAAAAAGTTGTTCTTTTTCCTTATCTAGATGGGCAGAGTGTAATTCCACTCATACGCATATATGGGGGAAACAAGGAATTGTTTTTTAAATACAATGGATGGACTCCACTACAGCCAAGTATTTACTCGAAATCTAATGTGTTTGACAGCCTTGAAAAGGAGTTTGGCATCATTTTGTACACGAAGGACTAGAGGTAGCCTTCCATGACCAACTTCGACCACTTCCTCCCCCCCCCCCAAAAAAAATTATTACCTGTTGCGGAGAAGACCCTCTCCGCCCCAGTGTGCGCACTGGGGCACCTCTCCCAGAGGGAGAGGCAAGGTGGAGATTGACGGATCAGCGTACTTGGCTCCCCCTTTGGGGGAGCTGTCGAGCGAAGCGAGACTGAGAGGGCGTTCCCCCTGGGCATTCCCCCAAGTCGCTCCCCGTGGAGGTTTCCATGCCAGTTCAGAAAAACAAGCAAATGCTTTCGCGGGCAAGAGAACTGCGTCGTGACATGACCCCGCAAGAACGAAAGCTGTGGTACTTATTTCTGCGAAAATACCCGATAAAAATCTATAAACAGAGGATTATTGACTCCTTTATCGTAGATTTCTACTGTGCCAGTGCAAAACTTGTCGTCGAAATTGACGGTTCTCAACACTACACAGAACAAGGTCAGGAATACGATGTTCAACGCAGCGTATGCTTGGCGCGCTATGATCTGCAAGTCATCCGGTTTTCAAACGCTGATGTTGACAATCGCTTTGACGCGGTTTGCAGGGCAATTCATGAGGCAATCCAAAACAGAAAGGCGGACAAGTGCCCATGACCAACTTCGACCACCTCCTCACCGACCCCCAGTTCACCTCCTTCGCCTCTGCCGCCGTGGCGGCGGAGAAGATCTACTCCATCGACCCGGCGGCCTGCGCCATGAACTGCCGCCGCGCCATGGAGTCCGCCGTCAAATGGATGTACTCTGTAGACGGCGCGTTGGTCATGCCCTATGACACCCGCCTGGCCAGCCTGATGGGCACGGAGGACTTCCGGGATCTTGTGGGCCGGGATCTGTGGCTGCGGCTCAAGTACATCCGCCAGACCGGCAACGACGCCGCCCACAAGGACCGCCGGATCACCCCGCCCCAGGCCCGGCTGTGTCTGGAGAACCTCTGGTACTTCATGGACTTCGTGGCCTGCTGCTACGGCACGGACTACACCGCAGGGCAGTTCGACCCGGCCCTGCTGGAGGCCGGGGCGGAGCCGGCCCCGGTTCCCTCCGTGCCGGAGGTGGACCTGGAGGCCCTCATAGCCGAGAACCGGGCCCTGAAGGCGGAGCTCACCGCCCGCCGGGCCCAACAGCAGCAGACCTATGTCCCCAAGCCCCTGGACCTCACCGAGTACGAGACCCGGAAGCTCTACATCGACGCCATGCTCTCAGACGCAGGCTGGACTCGGGGAACGGACTGGCTGGAGGAGGTGGAGCTGCCGGGGATGCCCAACAGGAGCGAGGTGGGCTACGCCGACTATGTGCTTTACGACGACGCCCACCGCCCCCTGGCCCTCATCGAGGCCAAGCGCACCTGCGTGGACCCGGCCAGGGGCCGTCAGCAGGCGAAGCTGTATGCCGACCTGCTGGAGGAAACATACGGCCGCCGTCCGGTGGTCTTTCTCACCAACGGCTTTGACACCCGCATCGACGACGGCGCCTACCCGGAGCGGCGGGTGGCCGCCCTCTACTCCAGGCGGGATCTGGAGAAGCTCTTCAACCTCCGGGCCATGCGGACCAGCCTCAAGTACATCCAGGTGGACCGGGAGATTGCCGGACGCTACTATCAGGAGGGCGCCGTCAAGGCCGTCTGTCAGGCGCTGGCGCAGAACCGCCGGAAGGCCCTGCTGGTCATGGCCACCGGCTCCGGCAAGACCCGGACGGTCATCGCCCTGGTGGAGGTGCTCCTCCAGCACGGCTGGGTGAAGAATATCCTCTTCCTGGCGGACCGGAACTCCCTGGTCACCCAGGCCAAGCGGAGCTTTGTGAATCTCCTGCCGGACCTGTCGGTGACGAACCTCTGCGAGGAGAAGGACAATGCTTCCGCCCACTGCGTCTTCTCCACCTATCAGACCATGATGAACTGCATCGACACCGTGAAGGACGGGGAGGGGAAGCTGTTCACCCCGGGCCACTTCGACCTCGTCATCTGCGACGAGGCCCATCGCTCCATCTACAACAAGTACCGGGACATCTTCACCTACTTCGACGCCCCTCTGGTGGGCCTCACCGCCACGCCCAAAAACGAGATCGACAAGAACACCTATGAGATCTTTGAGCTGGAGAGCGGCGTGCCCACCTACGGCTACGACCTCAGCCAGGCGGTGAAGGACGGCTTCCTGGTGGACTACCTCACCGTGGAGAGCAAGCTGAAATTCCTGGAGGAGGGGATCGCCTACGACGATCTGCCCGAGGAGGAGAAGGAGGTCTACGAGGCCACCTTCACCGACGAAAACGGGGAGCTGCCGGACCGGATCGAGTCCTCCGCGCTGAATGAGTGGCTGTTCAACGAGGACACCATCCGTCTGGCACTGAACCTGGTGATGACCAACGGATGGAGGATCGACTACGGCGAGAAGCTGGGCAAGACCATCCTCTTTGCCAAGAACCACCGCCACGCCGAGAAGATCCTGGAGGTCTTTGGGAAAGAATACCCCCATCTCCCCGGCTATGCCAGGGTCATCGACAACTACATGACCTACGCCCAGAGCGCCATTGACGAGTTCTCCGAGCCGAAGAAGCTGCCCCGGATCGCCATCTCCGTGGACATGCTGGACACGGGCATCGACGTGCCGGAGGTGCTGAACCTGGTGTTCTTCAAAAAGGTGCAGAGCCGCGCCAAGTTCTGGCAGATGATCGGCCGGGGCACCCGGCTGTGTCCGGGCCTGCTGGACGGGCGGGACAAGGAGAAGTTCTACATCTTCGACCTGTGCGGCAACTTTGAATTTTTCCGCATGAACAGGGGCAGGGGGACCGCCGCCGGTCAGATGCCCCTCCAGAGCGCCATCTTCTGTCTGAAGGCCCAGATTGTCTACAAGCTCCAGGATCTGGCCTGCCAGACGGAGGAGCTGGTCCCCTTCCGGGAGAGGCTGGTGGAGGAGCTGCTGGCGAAGGTGCGGGAGCTGAACCGGGAGAATTTCGCGGTGCGCCAGCATCTGCGGTATGTGGAGAAGTTCTCCGCGGCGGAGAACTTCGCAGCCCTCAGCTACGAGGACACCCTCCTCCTGCGGGATGAGGTGGCTCCGCTCATCCAGCCGGACGGGGACGAGGCCAGCGCGGTGCGGTTCGATGCCCTGATGTACGGCATTGAGCTGGCCTGTCTGGTTGGAAAGACGTACACCCGGGCCAGAAACGACCTGCGCAAAAAGGCCGGCGGGGTCGCCGGCACGGCCAATATCCCGGAGATCCGGGCCCAGTCGGCGCTTCTGGAGAAGATCCTGCATACGGACTACCTGGACACCGCCGGAATCAACGAGTTCGAGCAGATCCGCATGTGCCTCCGGGACCTGATGAAGTACCTGCCCCACGAGGGCGCCATCTACCACACCAACTTCACCGACGACATTTTGTCCGTGGAGTGGAGGGAGTCGGAGCTGGACAACGACGATCTCAGGAACTACAAGGCGAAGGCGGAGTTCTATGTCCGCCGGCACCAGGACAACGCCGCCATCACAAAGCTGCGCTCCAACGTGCCGCTGACCGCGGAGGACGTGAGGGAACTGGAGGCCATTCTCTGGAGCGAGGCGGGCACCCGGCAGGACTACGAGGCGGAGGTCGGGCAGAAGCCTCTGGGGGAGTTTGTGCGGGAGATTGTGGGCATGGACATGAACGCCGCCAAGGAGGCCTTTGCCCGGTACTTAAACGATGTGAACCTGGACAGCCGGCAGATCTACTTTGTCAACCAGATTGTGGAGTACATTGTCCACAACGGCGTGATGAAGGACCTGTCTGTTCTCCAGGAGCCGCCGTTCACCGACCAGGGCAGCATCGTGGAGGTGTTCACAGACCTGGCGCTGTGGGCGGGGATTCGGGGCGTGATCGAGCGGATCAACGCCAACGCCGCGGCGCAGCCGGTTTTACGCGCATAAAAACAGGATCAGGGCCGGAGGATTCCTCCCCGCCCTGATTTTTTTGACGCCAGTTTCCGCGGTCCCCCGGCATCTGTGCGGTCCGGCCCCCCCGTAGGGCGCGACGACCCGGCGCGCCGCTCCACGGGCCTGGGCCACGACCCGGCGCGCCGGGGGTGTGGCGGGTGTCCGCGGCGTGCCCGGTGGTCACGCCCTACGCCAGCAGGTTAAGGGGAAGGCCCCCGCTCCAGAAAGGAGCGGGGGCCTTGTTTTGCTGGATCAATCCTCAAAGATTATCAAGCGGTATAAGTACCATACAGAACAACCTGGTGGGTGGTCTGGCCGACGATCTTGTAGGAAATGGTCTGACCGGTGGTCAGAGGTGCGCTGGCCAGGGAGCCAGTGCCGCTGTTCCAGAAGCCATCCGCAGCAGTGGTCTTCAGGAGCTGGATGTAGAAATAGGCGCTATCACCAGCAGCACCGACAGTGATCGTCTCCTCATAGGTGGCGTCACCGGTGATAATCAGGGTGTACCGCTCACCAGCGACCGCGGTGAACTTGAAGAGCTTCACGTCGCTCTTATTTGTGATGTCGTCAGCGATGTGCAGCTTGTCATCAGCGTCGGGAGATGCACTGTCGATCTCGTCAGTGTAATCAAACACACCGTCGTCCAGATCCTTCACAGCATCTTCAGCCACCTCGTCAGCATCCTTACCGCCACCAGCGGTGAAACCACCACCAGGAGCCAGACTGGCGTCCGTCTTGGAGTCGGTAGTCTTGCGCACACCGGTAGCAATGGGATCATACAGCAGGGTCAGGGTCAGCTCGGTGGTGCCCTCCTGGAAGCTGGGCACGGTCACCTTGCGGTCAGCCACCTGGCAGATGTAACCATCCAGCTCATCGCCGACGATCTCCTGGCCGGCAGACATCTTCTCAACCGTCTTGCCGACGTTGATCTGCTGCATGGTGGAGCTGTCAATGTACTGCAGATGCACGGTGGTCGTGGTGGGATCAACGGGGTTGACAATGTCGTCACCGGTGTTGATATCCTCGGGGGTCTGGTCCCAAACCACCACGCTGGTGGCCACGCCGCCATCAAACACAGCGCTGATGAAGCCTGCGAACTGGTCGTTCTTCACCAGATCCTTCACCATCTTGGCCAGGGCTTCCTTGCCGGTCTGGCTGTAGGTGTAGACGTTGTCCATGACGTTGGTCTTGATGACCTGGCCGTTGCGGATCACATGGGTATCCTGCAGCAGAACGATCTTGGCGTCGTTCCGGACAGCGAAGCCGTCCTTCTGGTCGGTAACCGCGTTCTCAATCCACAGGGTGTTGCCGGTGGTGGTGATGTCGTAGATACCGACAGGAATTGTGCTGGTGTTGCTCCAATACACGTCAGGATTGATGGACCAATAGCTGTCGGCCGCAGTGGTGTTATACTTGGGGACAGAGACGCCGTCAGCATCGGGATTCTCGTTGGTCAGGTCGGTGCAGAGCACCACGGTGTCGTGATTTTCCACAGAGTCCTCAACCTTGCGGACCAGGCCGACGAACTTGTTGCCAGCGGCGTCAGCGTCAGCCCAGAACTCGCCCACGGTGGGAACAGAGGGGGTGGGGACATCATTGGTAGAGTCATTATCGCGGGTTTCATCCCAGGCAATCAGCGTGGCGGACTTCACGGTGCCGTCGGCCTTGTACTTCATCTCGTACCACTGGCCGCGGACCATATCGGCGATATCGGGGTTCCTGTCGCCGACCTCGGTAACATCGACAACCTCACCGTTGACGATCACCTCACGGCTCCAGGTCCACTCCTCGTTGTCCTTGCTGTAGGACTCCTGCTTCACATTATTGCTGATGGTGTAGGCGTAGTTGGTGGTGGAACCGGAATCCTCGCCGACAACCACAGCGGCAATGATGGCGCCGTCGTCATCGAACAGGTTGTACACGCCGTTGGCAATGGAGTCCAGCTGCTTGATAGTGGTGCCGTCGCCGGTGGTATCGCTGATGCCGCCCTTGTCATTAGCCGCATCCAGGATCTCAGAGGCGGTGAAGGCTCTCAGGTTGGCAGTCTGCACGCCCACGGTGACGGAATCCACATCGTCAATGATGAAGGCGGGATTCGGGCCGGCAATGGTGTCGGCCACACGGGTGGCAGTGATCAGACCGGTGGTCACGGTGAGATAAATAGAGTCGTCCGTGCCGTAGGCCATCTTCACAGTACTGTCAGCAATACCCGGCGTGGACACGTGCTTCTTGTCGATGGTGTTGTAGGCGAAGTCCTCATCGTCATGGCCGGTGGTGACGTCAGACACATGGCTCTGGCCGGACTTGTTCTTGTCGGCATCAAACTGAGCGCCCGTCTTGGCAACCTCGGTGAGCACATAGTCGCCGTTCTTGTTGGTGGTATACTTGCACCAGGTGTTCATCAGGGAGTTCAGCTCATGATGATGCTGGGGAGACGAAACAGTGTCATGAATGGTCGTGGTCATCTTGCAGCCGTCGGCATACTCGCTGTCGTTCAGCTTGATGGTCACGGTATCCATGGTGCCGTCCAGCAGGATGACGTTGCCCTCGGCGGTCTTGTTGGCCAGGTTGCTGGTCTTGCCGTCGATGCCCGTCAGGAAGGCGTAGTTGGTCTTGGCCTCCACAATCTCAATGCCGATCAGGTACCCGTAGGGGTCCAGATAGAGATTGTAGGTGGTGTCCTTCATGTTGTTGTCGTCATACTCATCCAGCACCTCGGGATCGTAGGTGGCGGAGTCGGCGTAGTCATACTGCTCCTCAGCCTTGACCCAATCGCCGTTCTTGAAGGAACTGATCTCGGTGTCAGAGATGACCTCGGGGTCCAGGATCTCCTTGATCTCGCCGTCGGCCACGCGGACCAGAACGATATCCTTGTCCTTGATATCCTCCACGTTGATATCCTCGTTCTTGACGGTCAGATCCTCGGTGTAGGGCTGCTTGCCGGCCTTGCCGACATGGCCGGGCTTGGTGAAGTCGCTGTCGTTGGTGTTCTTCACCAGCGTGATGGAGGCAGAGGTTTTGTCCACATCCTCCAGGGAGTAGACCTCGAACTCGGCCTCTTCCTTCTTCTCGTCATAGTCGTCGGTGGCCTTGGCGAGATAGGTGTTGATGACAGAAACCCAAACGGTGGGATTGTCATTGTCGTTGTCCACGAACACCTGGGTCAGCACGCCGTCGCCGGTGCCGCCGACACCCTTGGTGTTGGTGCGGATCATGTTGCCCTGAGAGAAGTGGAACACGTCGCCCTGCTCATTGCTGTCCAGGGTGGCCGCGTCACGCAGAGCGTCGATGCCGTCCACATGGATCTCGAAATGATAGTCATCAATCACGGTGCCGCCCAGCAGGTCCCGCAGCTGCTTGCCGGTGACCTCGGTGGTGTACTCCTCTTTGAAGAAGTCCATGTTGATGTAGGCGCCGATCTCGTCGCCGTCATACTTCCACTCCCGGTCGGGACGGCCGAAGCAGTCCATGGCCTCGGTGAGGACCAGCTTGTTGAAGTACTGCTCAGCAAACTGCACATAGGGGTCCGGATAGATGTTGTTGCGGCGGGTCATCTGGCTGCCCCACTCCTGAGGCGTGGCGTTGCTGTTGCCCACGGTCACCTCGGCGCCGTTGACGGTGGCAGTGATCTTGGAGCTGTACTCCACCAGGTCGGCACGCAGGGTGTTGAAGGCGTACAGAGCGGCCTCTTCACGGGTGACGAAGTCCACGCCGTTGAAGGTCTTCTCCAGGCTGGCGTTCAGGCCGATACCAATGGCGCGCTTGGCGACATTGATGGACCAGTTGGGGCCGGTGTAGCCCTCGATCTCGGCGTCATAGCCCAGAGCGCCCAGCAGCATCTTCATGAAGGCATAGCCAGTCAGAGTGCCGGCGGGACGGAAGGTGCCGTCAGCGTAACCGCTGATGATGCCTTCCTTCTGGCAGTAGGCAATGTAACCGGCGAAATCGCTGGTCACGGGGACATCGCGGTAGGGGGCGGTGTCCGCATGGAGCTCAGCCGCAGTGGTGGGCCCCAGGATCATGTTGCAGATGATCTTGGCAGCGGCGCCGCGGGACAGATTGTTGCCCGGCTTGAAGTCGCCGTCGTTGTAACCATCAACAACGTGGATGGTGGAGATCACGTCGACGGCTTCCTGATAGGTGATGTCGTCACCGTCAGTGAACTCCTTGGCGCCGACATTGATCGTGACGAGAGACATCATCATGACCAGTGCCAGCACCAGAGAAAGAAACTTTCTCATTTGGGTCTTCCTCCTTTTAGAATTTGGCGGGGTTGCCGCCAGTTTTTTGTCAAGGCCTTGGATCGTCCCGCCCTGCCCGGCGCACATACCGTGGCTAGCCGAATCCGTATCTGCTCCGGCCATGGACGCGCTCTCCGCCGCCTTGCAGAACCAAATTAACAGGGAAATTCTTCTTTGTCTACGAATTGGGGCCCTTTGTTAAAAAGACGAAAAAATGCACCCTTTTCATGTTTTTTGCTTGAATCGCATTGGTAACTCTGCGAAATATTCCCGTAACAAAAGAGGCGCGGCACGGCCTCGCGTGCTCACGCCTCCTTCAGATAATACCGCTGCCGCACCTGCACCAGCTCTCCGGCCTCCACCAGGTGCCGCAGAATCACCGTACACTGCTTGCTCTGCACGTGCAGGATGTCCGCAATGTCCTGACGGTAGGCAAAGCCCGCCTTTTCCAGGTACTCCCGGATCACGGCGCTCTGCTCCTCCGGCGGCACCACCGTGCCCGGCAGGTAGTATTTGCCGCCCACCCGCACCAGCTTCTTCTCATCCGTCATCCGCCGCAAACATCCGTAGGCGCTGGCACTGGTCAGGGCCAGCGCGTCCGCAACCTCCTTCCGGGACACCGCGCCCCGCCGGCGGATCAGCTCCAGCACCGCCGCCTCACTGCCGCTGCGGCTGCCGCTGCGGTACAGGTCCCGCAGGGTCACCTGGTCCATGCCGCCCCGGATCAGAGCCGTCCGGGCGATCCGGGACAGGCGGGAGATGTCCATGGGCTTCCTGGCGTTCACGGACAGCAGCACATGGGGATCATACTGCTGCTGGTCCTGCCGGGCCTGGAGCATCTGGCGCACCGTGCTGCTGAGAACCACCTCCCGGTCCTCCAGGTGGATCACGTTGGCCGCAAGATCCACCTGCTCCCAGGTCAGGGCAATGATCTCGTTTCCGCTGAGGCCCATCTGCCAGGTCAGCCAGAGGATCAGGCCCGCCGCCGTGTCCTTCTCCGCCTGGAGAATCTTCCACAGCCGGAACTCGTCAATCTGCGGCGCCTCCCGGGGCCCCCGAAGGGTCGGCCGCCGGTCCGCCTCCATGTACTGGGAGAAATGCAGCTGCAGCGCCCGGATCTCCATGCCGGTGATCTGGGCCACATAGGCCGCCGGATACTCCTGGAGGCGGCGGATGATATAATCGTGCCGCAAGTCAATGAGACGAACCGCCGTCTGCCCCTCCTCATCCAGGGCCCGGCGGGCGATCCGGGAGATGGCCTGGGGCTGCATCTGCTTGCGGTAGCGCTCGGAGAATACCACGTATTCCGAAGAGCGGCCCCAGCGGCTGTACATGTCCTGGAGATACGCCTCCATCCCCTCTTCCATGGGGACTGATCTCCCCGGCAGAAGGAGCCTGCGGTCCAGGAAGGACACCTGATCCCAGGTCAAATGGGTGATCTCCTCCCGCAGCAGCCCCTGCAGCCAGGCAAGGCGCAGCACCGCGCCGGTGGAATTGGTCGGGTTCCTCTCCAGCAGACGGCGCATGGCCGCCTCCTCCGGGCGATTGACCGTATACGCACCCAACAGCGCCGCCTCCTCTCAGGGTTACCTTTGTGATACAAGCAGATAAAATGCACTCTCAGAACTGCCCGGCCCAGTGGTCCGCGGCCGCTCCTGATTTCATATTAGAGGGAGAAGCTCCGCCAGAAAATGTGCGATTTTGCGCAAGCTGTCATGTTTTTGACACTTTTTATGGAATTGGAGTACCATGAAACAAAAACGAAAAAGCTGCGGTCCCCAGGGACCGCAGCTCATATAAAACACACCCCACAGACCGTTCTGCCTATAGAAAAAGCGTGCTGTCATCCGCAGATGACAGCACGCTCTTCTCTCTTTCTCTCTCAGAACCTGTATTCACAACTGATGAACACCGTCTTGGCCGGTCTTTTGCCGCCACTCTTCGTTAAATTTTCTTGAAATCCGTCAGGATTCCCGCGAAAATTTGCCTCGATTGACGGCACAATCCCTCGCCAATCCGGCATCCCCCAGTTATGAATACAGGTTCTCAGAAGCCCCGCTCCCTCAGATTTGCCACCAGGTTTACATAAAATTCCCGCACATCGAAGCCCCTGATGTTCTCCCGGTTCAGATCCACCACGTCGCCGTGGGAGATGCCCCGCTTCCCCTGGGGCTCCAGCAGCGTGAAGCGCTCCCCCCACCTGGCGGACTCCACAGACACCAGCCCGTCGTTGAGGCCGTCGAAGTGCTTGACAACGGGATAGGTCATATTCAGGGGGAACCTGCCGTGCTGAGCCTTTTTGCAGTAGGACATGACACTCTCATACACCACGCCGGGGTCGTCCGGCGTCACCTCATTGCGGGCAAGACAGGCACTCTCCGTCAGATCCGTCACCGCCGCCAGGAAGTCCGGGTTGGGGTCTCCCACCTTCCGCATGGCGGCGTTGTAGGCCGCCGCAATCTTCTGCCGCGCCGCCTCCGGCACCTTGCCCAGCAGGTACTCGGCAAAGATGCAGCCCCGGTGAGGGGTATTGATGGTGGTCAGCGTCGCCACATAGGGGGCCATCCCGCAGTGGGCGATGGCGGCCCGGCTGTCCAGGCCGCCCTTGGAGTGGGCGATGATGTTCACCTTTTCGCAGCCGGTCTCCTCCACAATCTGCCGGATGCGCTCCGCCAGCTCCCTGCCGCTGTCCTCCACCGCCGCGGCGGACTGCTGCCGGCCGTAATAGACCGTGGCCCCGTTGCGGCACAGCTCCCTGGGGATGCGGCCCCAGTAGTTGACATAACGAAAATCCCGGAAGAACACGCCGTGGACCATCAGCAGGGGGTATTTCGTCCTGCAGATCTCACTCTCCGCCCGGACCGCGTCCAGCTCCCACTTCTCCGTCTCAAACTCCACCTCGTCGGCGGTGATCTGAATGATCTTCCGTAAGTACCAGAGGTTCACCAGGGGAATCCAGCCGCAGAGAGCCGCCAGAACGCGGTGCTTGATTCCCAGCTGGACGGAGGTGCAGTACACCCGGATCATGCCGTTCCAAAAGACAACCGCCTCCAGGAGCACCACCAGAAAGAGGTAGAGAACCACCAGCACAACCGTCAAGATCCGGAGCACGATGTCGCCGAAGGCAAACGCCGCGGCCAGGCAGGCCAGCTGAATCAAAACCGTCACCGTGGCACTTACGCCGAACAGCCGCAGCAGCTCACAGCCGCTGTCCAGCCAGTAGATCCGGCGGGTGGGCCCCTGCTTCCAGGGGATGGGCCGGAGATTCACAAAGAGGTACGCCGCCAGCAGCGGCAGGTACGGCCACGCCGTGCCGTCCCCGTAGCTGATCCAGAAAAAGGTCATGGGCAGGCCGTTGACCGCCGCCAGCAGCAAAAGCGTGTTGACGGCTCTTCGAGCGCGCCTCACAGGAACACCTCGTTCTCCTTCGGCTCCTGGAACTCCCGCTCCAGCATGGCCACATGGGACAAAAAGGCCGGATCATCAAAGAACTTGGCGTGATGGGTACACTTGCGGACGCAGGCGTGGCACTTGATGCACATCCCCGGCACCAGGGCCACATTCCCGGGGTCAATGGCCCCCATGGGGCAGGCCCGGGCGCAGACGCCGCAGTTGCAGCACTTGGCAAGATCCGTCTTCGGCTTGGCCTTCAAAAAGTTCACCGGCTGGCCGTCCGTCCCCTTGGGGACGTAGTAGGGCGCCGAGGGGTCCCCGGGCACCTGGACCGGTGTCCGGTCCCCGCCCTGGAGCTTTGCGGCGATCTGTCCGGCAAATTCCCGCAGCTCCTTTTTGTCGTCCCAGTCGGGCCGGTCTGTCCCCAGCCGGTCCGTGAAGGCGTGGCGGCCCACAAAGGCCCCGGCGGCGATGGGGAGGAATCCGTCCTCCTCCAGCACCGCCCGGAGCTCCGCCAGGGCGTTGTCGTAGCTGCGGTTGCCAAAGAGCACCACCGGCACCGCCAGAGCGCCGCCTCCCCGGAGCTTTTCCCGGAAGTCCGGCGCGATCTTGTTGGGCAGCCGCCCGGCGTAGGTGGGACTGCCCACCACCACCAGATCTGTCTTTTCAAAGGACCAGGTCCGCTCCCGCTCCGCGGGTTTGGTAAAGCTCACCCGCTCCAGGGGCAGCGCCAGACGGGCTGCCAGTTCCTCCGCCAGGGTGTTCACCGCCCGGTCCGTGGTGCCGGAGGCGCTGTAGTACAGTGCCCAGACCTTCTCCAGCTGCATCTTCCCTCTCTCCTTCCATATAGGCGTGACAGGCGCCCCGCACCGGGCGCCTGTCACGCTGCACAGCGCTGGACGCGCCTGAAATGTTTTCATCAATCATCCGGACGCTTTCGCCGGAGCCAAGGCGTCAGATGGAAAAATCCTCTTCCCGCAGCTTCCCGGTGTCCAGAGACGCCGGGCGGGGCGGCGTCCGCTTCAGCGGGTCATAGCGAAAGGCCCGGCAGTGGTGCTCCGCCGGCACGATGCCCCGCTTCACGCAGGCCACCTCCCGCTCACTGATCTGCCGGCCCCGGCGGCAATAGGCGCACCGGGGATCTATATTCTTCCGAAACAGCATCGCGCCCCTCCTCAGAATCAGGAATGAGGAATTAGGAATTGGGTAAGCGCCGGAACCCTCTCCCCCGCAGGAGAAAATTCCTCATTCCTAACTCCTAATTCCGAATTCACAAACAGTACAGCTTCACCTGATCGTCCTCCGCCGTGGCCCGCACCTGGGTAATGGGGGTCTCGTAGCTGTCGATGATCCTGGTGGCCAGGGGGTCCTCCAGCTCCTTTTGAATCGTCCGGCGGAGGTTCCGGGCTCCGTAGGTCCGGGAGTAGGACTTGCCCGTGAGCCAGGAGACCAGATTGTCGTCGTAGGTAAAGGTGACGGCCTTGTCCTTCAGCGAGCCCACCAGCTCCTCCAGCATGATCCGGGCAATGCCCTGGAAATTCTCCTCGCTGAGGCGGTTGAAGGTGATTACCGCGTCCACCCGGTTGATGAACTCCGGCCGCAGGAACTGCTGCAGGGCCTTCATGGCCCGGTCGGCATCCTGCTCCCGCTGGGTGCGGTCGAAGCCCACGGTGCCCTCCTTGGTGGCGCTGCCGGCGTTGGAGGTCATGACGATGATGGTGTTTTCAAAGTTCACCTTCCGGCCGTGGGCGTCGGTGATCTCCCCGTCGTCCAGGATCTGGAGCAGGACGTTCAAAACGTCCGGATGTGCCTTTTCAATCTCGTCAAAGAGCACCACGGCGTAGGGCTTGCGGCGGATTTTCTCCGTCAGCTGGCCCGCCTCGTCATAGCCCACATAGCCCGGGGGGGAACCCACGATCCGGGAGACGGAGTGCTTTTCCATGAACTCGGACATATCCAGCCGGATCAGGGCGTCCGGGGTGTTGAAGAGATCGCTGGCCAGCTGCTTGACAAGCTCCGTCTTGCCCACCCCTGTGGGACCCACGAAGATGAAGCTGACGGGCTTGTGCTTGGGGGAGATGCCCACCCGGTTCCGCCGGACGGCGGCGGACACGGCGGCGATGGCCTGATCCTGACCCACGATGTGGGTCTTCAGACGGTCCTCCAGCTGGCTCAGCCGCTGGAACTCCTGCTCCCGGATGCGGGAGGCGGGGATCTTGGTCCACAGCTCAATCACGTGGGCCAGATTCTCCATGGACAGCTGGGGATCGCCCTTTTCCAGCAGCACGTTCAGCTCCGAGCTCAGCTGCATATCCCGGCTCTTGAGCTCCGCCAGGCGGGCATAGTCCTCGTCGGCCTTCTCCTCCTTCTCCTCCAGCATGGTCCGTTCCTTTTCATAGTCGTCCTTCTCCCGCTGGATCTGCATCCGCCGGGAGATGTCCGGGTCCTTCAGATTCAGATCGGAGCAGGCCTCGTCAATGAGGTCGATGGCCTTGTCCGGCAGGAAGCGGTCGGTGATGTACCGCTCAGACAGGAGCACCGCCTGGCGGAGAATGCCCTCGGAGATCTTCACGCCGTGGAACTGCTCATACCGCGGGGCCAGGCCCCGCAGGATCTGTACGGAGTCCTCAATGGAGGGCTCGTTCACCGTCACCGGCTGGAAGCGCCGCTCCAGGGCGGTGTCCTTCTCGATGGACTTGCGGTACTCGTTGAAGGTGGTGGCGCCGATCACCTGGATCTCTCCCCGGCTCAGGGCGGGCTTCAGAATGTTGGCGGCGTTCATGCTGCCCTCGGCGTCTCCGGCGCCCACGATGCTGTGGACCTCGTCAATCATCAAGATGATGTTGCCCAGGCGCTTGACCTCGTCGATGAGGCCCTTCATGCGGCTTTCAAACTGGCCCCGGAACTGGGTGCCGGCGACCAGCGCGGTGAGATCCAGGAGATGCACTTCCTTCTCCCGCAGCTTGAAGGGCACGTCCCCGGCGGCAATCCGCTGGGCCAGCCCCTCGGCAATGGCGGTCTTGCCCACGCCGGGCTCGCCGATGAGGCAGGGGTTGTTCTTCTGGCGGCGGTTCAGGATCTGCACCACCCGTTCAATCTCCTGCTCCCGGCCGATCACCGGGTCCAGCTTGCCCTCCTTGGCCCGCTGGGTCAGGGAGATGCAGTAGCCCTCCAGATACTTCCGTTTGCCGTTTTTGGGTTCCTTCTTCTCCCGGCGGTCCCGCTTCTCCCCCTCCTCGGCGCTCTCGCCGCTCTTGGGGGCGTCGCCGCTGGAGAACAGGCGGTTCAGGAAGGGGAAGGTAGCGGTCTTGCCCTCCTCCTCTTCTTCCCCGTCGTCCTCTCCGCTGGGAAGGTCCTCGATGTTCTCCACGCCGCTCATGGCCTGGAGCATCTCGCTGTTCAGCGTCTCCAGGTCCTCGTCGGAGATGCCCATGCGCTTCATCATCTCGTCCACCTGGGGCAGTCCCAGGTCCTTGGCGCACTTCAGGCAGAGCCCCTCGTTGATGGTCTTGTCCCCGTCCAGCTTGGAGATGAACACCACCGCGACGTTTTTCTTGCATCTTGAACAAAGTGTAGGCTGCATTGTATAACCTCCAAAAACCCGTTGGCCGCAGACCGGCAGGCCGCGCCCCGCGGATTATATAAATATGCAAAAGATTTGCAGAATCCGGCTCTCCTCCAGGGAAACCCCAAAGTTCCGCAGCACCAGCGTCAGCACCAGCAGCACCAGCGCCCCCTCCAGAAAGCCGGCGGCGGCACCGCCCAGGGCGTTGGCGCCGTGCAGAACCGGCAGCTTCAGCACCTGATCCAGCACCTTCGCCGCCAGGCGCAGCAGCACCATGGCCGCCGCAAAGGCCAGCACGTAAAAGACGCCGTAGAGCAGCGGCTCCGCGATGCTCCTGGCCGCCGCTGTCAGCAGCGACGCCCCGGTGTCCCGGACCTCCTCCCGGATCTCCTCCGCCAGGTCCGGCAATCGCTCCTCCCCGATGCCCAGAAGCCCCAGCAGCTCCTCCGGTCCCACCACATCATCCTCCGGCATCTCCCCCGCCGCAGCGGGGACCTGGGGCAGCGTCTCGTCCAGCTGGCGCTGGATGCGGCGCTCCACCACCGGCGTCAGATACTCCGCCGCCGCCGGAGCAATCGCATCGGCGGCCATGCGGGCCCCGGTCATGGCCAGCACAATCATCACCACGCCCGCCAGGGTCCGAAAAAGGCCCCGTCTGGCTCCGAGAAGCACAAAGCCCAGGAGCACTGCCGCCGCAATGAGGTCTATTATAGCAGGTATTGTCACGATTGCCTACCTTTCTGCATGTAAATGTTTTGTGAACACACCGGCTAAATTCTCACACTTTCAGCAGATCCCGGAAAGTCTGGAAGCCGGGAGGCCGGAAATCCCGTCCGCGCTCACGGCAAAAACAGTCTGGCGGAGCTGGCCGAGAGCAGCAGCGCCGACCCGTCCGGGCGCATCAGCACCCCGGAGGCGAAGTCCGTGCCGTTCAGGGCGGCGTACACCTGGAGATCCTGGTTGTAGATCACCAGCCGGTCCGTATACAGCACCGCCAGATACCGCCCGGCGGCGGAGAGGCCCAGCACCTCCTGGCTCACCTCCAGAGAGGCCAGCACGCCGCCGTCTCCGTCCAGGGTCACCAGCCGCCCCACGCTGCCGGACTGATAGCGGTTCAGCAGCAGGGCAAAGAACTCCTCGCCCTCCAGGGCATAGCCCCGGAGATAGGCGCCGCCGTAGGAATAGGTGGCGGCGATGGTACCATCCGGCTCCGCCAGGGTCAGACACGTGTCGGACACCGTGGCCAGCCGGCCGTTTCGCTCCGCAATCATGGCCACCAGACCGTCGGAGACCTCGTAGCTGGCCGTGGGCTCCTCCTCCGCCATATTGTAGAGCACCACACTGCTGACGAACACCCCGGCCTCCTGGCCCAGGGTCACCGCCGCCAGGAACCGGCCGCCCCGGCCCACGCAGGCGTCCGTCACAAACCGCTCGGAGGAGTTGAAGGCGAACACCGCCTCCAGCCCCTGGTTGTACACGGTGACGCAGCCCTTGTAGGTCTGCTTCTCCGCCGTCACCGCCAGCCAGCCGTCCTCGTTGAGCCGGGCGGAGATCAGCGGCTCCGTCTCGCTGACGCTCTGGTGCATCAGCTCCCCCGAGGGGCCCACCACATACAGCTCCGTGCCGCCCACGTCATAGGCCACCGCACGGCCGCCGCTCTGGTGCAGCGCCGGGGCCTTCATGTTCACGGCGGTGGACCAGACCTCCTCCCCCTCCTCATTCAACACCTGCAGCTGCGTGTCGGAGAGGATCACCAGGGCCCCGTCCAGGTCCGCGAAGCGGTTGCGCCCGCCGGCGTCGTATTCATAGAGCGTCTGGCTCCCGGCGGTCTGTTTCCGGTAGCTCAGACGCCGGCGCAGCACATCAAAGCCGGTGCCGTCCCGATAGGCCGCCGCCAGCACCACGCCCAGCACCAGCACCAACACCAGCAGAAAGATGAGAAACCGCCGCAGCCCGCCGGCGCGCTTCTTCCCCTCTTTTTCGTTGTTTCGCTTTCCGTCAGTCATTGAGCCGCTCATCCTCATACCAAAGTCTTGTCAGGTACAGCCCGCCGGGGGGAGCTGTGGGTCCCGCCATTCTCCGGTCCCCGCTCTCCAGGATCGCGGGGATCTCCTCCGGGCGGAATTTCCCCTCCGCCGCGTAGAGGACCGTGCCGGTGATGGCACGCACCATATTATACAAAAAGCCGTCGGCGCAGACCCGCAGCTCCAGCAGCTCGCCCCGGCGGGTCACATCACACCAGTAGATGGTCCGCACGGTGGACTTCGTCTCCGTCCCCACGGAGCGCACCGCCGCAAAGTCATGGGTCCCCACAAACATATTCGCCGCCCGGTTCAAAAACGCCTCATCCAGCCGCTTGGGGTAGAAATAGGCCCGGTTGACATAGAAGGGGTTTTTCACCCGGGAGTTATAGATGCGGTAGGTGTACTCCTTTTTCACGCAGGAGCCGATGGCATTGAACCCCCCGTCCACCTCCAGCGCCTCCCGGACGGCGATGTCCTCCGGCGTATGGGTGTTGACGGCAAAGGGCAGCCGCTCCAGGGGAATCCGGCTCTCCGTGCGGAAGTTGGCGATGTACCGCTCCGCGTGAACGCCGGCGTCCGTCCGGCCGCAGCCGGTGAGATGCACCGGCGCCCCGGTGATCTTCTCCAGGGCCTTTTGCAGCGTCTCGCAGACGGAGACGGCGTTTTTCTGCACCTGCCATCCGTGGTAGGCGGTGCCGTTATACATGAGTTTCAAGGCGATGTTGCGCATACGTTCTCCTCAATCCCACGAAAGCACCGGGCCGGCCGCCGGACCGATGGAGCCTCCTCCTGCGGCAGAGCCGGAATGGGAGCCTGTCATCCAGTTGGGGTCAACCTCCCAGCTCTCCAGCGGGAAGGTGTACTTCAAGCCGTATTCGTCCCGGCAGGTGAAGAACAGCGCCAGGGTATCCCCGGGCTGGCACTCCACCTCTACTGTTCCCCCGGCGGAATAGGCGCCGTCCCGCAGGAATCCCACCTCCCGGGCCTCCTCCGGGGAAAGCCCCGACGCGGCCCAATCGTCCTCCGGCATAACGCCCTCCGCCTCCCAGACGGTCTCCCCGTTTCTCTGGAGGAAGAACACCGGCTCCTCCGCCGCCGCGGGCTGGTCGTTTTGGTCCGTCAGGTCTACGGTGTAACTGTCCAGGGAAAACACGCCGTCCTGGTAAGTGGGTCCGCCGTAGCTGGTGCCGGTGATCCGGAGCGGCAGCAGCAGAGCAATGTCGTCCCAGCTCCCCAGCTCCTCCTGCCGGTTGGCCTCGTCGCTGCTGATCCGGATCTCCAGAGACAGCGCCTCTCCCGTCAGGGAGACCGGCAGAGAGCCGGCAAACCGCCCGCTTCCGGTGTTCTCCAAAAACACCAGATTCGCATCGGAGCCCTGACGGGCGGTCAGCCAGACCTCCGTGTCCGCCCGCCACTCCTTCAAGGTCAAGGAGCACTCTGTCAGCAGGCTGCCGGCCTCTTTGTCCATTCCCACTGGGGTCAGCTCCCAGTTCCGGACCAGCTTCTCCCCCTCCTCCATGCGGGACTCCAGGGCGGTCACCCGGCCGTAGAGCGTATTCACGCTGCCCTGAATCCCGTTCCGGGCATTGTCCAGCTGGTTCTGCAAATTCGTAATCTGCGCGTTCTGCCAGAGGGTCAGCCCCAGCAGCACGGCGCACAGGCCCAGCGTCACAGCCTGCATCCACTTCTGTTTCATCTCATCCTCCCACAATCAGAACCCGGATTCAAATCCCAAGCCGTCTCAGCACGATGACCGCCGCCAAAATCAGCCCGCCGAAGGCCAGGGCGACGTAGTCCCGCCCCTCATATTTCAGCACGTGGAGCTTCGTCCGCCCCTCGCCGCCGTGGTAGCAGCGGCACTCCATGGCCGTGGCCAGCTCGTCGGCCCGGCGGAAGGCGCTGATGAAGAGGGGCACCAGAATGGGGATCATGGCCTTGGCCCGCTGGAGAATATTTCCGCTCTCAAAGTCCGCTCCCCGGGCCTTCTGGGCGGACATGATCTTGTCCGTCTCCTCGATCAGCGTGGGGA
>JAHZBA010000039.1 GCA_019423635.1 Clostridiales bacterium | reverse complement strand
AGGAGTTAGGAATTAGGAGTTAGGAATTAGGAGTTAGGAATTAGGAGTTAGGAATTAGGAATTAGGAATTAGGAGTTAGGAGTTAGGAATTTAGGAATTAGGTGTCATATTGAAAATAATTCCTAATTCCTCATTCCTAATTCCTCATTCAGATCAGTCCTGCCTCCCGGAATTTCCGGTAGAGGACGTGGGGCGTGATGGGGCAGCAGTCGATGGCCGCTCCGGTGGCCTGCAAAATGGCGTTTCGAATGGCCGGCGCCCCGGAGCAGGCCGGAGGCTCCCCCAGCGCCTTGGTGCCAAAGGGACTCGTGGGCTCCGGATTCTCCACAAATTCTGCCTGGAGGGACGGATGATCCATGGTGGTGGAGAGCTTGTAGTCCAAAAGGTTTCCGTTCAGGGGTCTGCCGGTCCTCTCGTCAAATTTCAGCTCCTCGCTGAGTCCGTAGCCGATGGCCATGGACATGCCCCCGTGGACCTGGGCCTCCGCCAGGGCGGGGTTGATGAGAATCCCGCAGTCATGGACATTCACCAGGTTCAAGAGCTTCACCTTGCAAAGGGGGATGTCCACCTCCACCTCCGCAAAGGAGCAGCCGAAGGAATAGGCGTTGGATTTGATCTGGGCTGTGGACTCCGCCGTCAGGTGCCGGCTGGACTCCAGGGAGTAGAGACACTCCGTGGCCAGATCCCCCAGGGACTTCAAAACCCGCCCGTCGGACTTGCGAACGATCTGGCCGTCCACCAGGTCCAGATTGGAAACAGGCATCCGGGTCTGCTCGTGGGCGACCTGTAAAATCCGCTCCCGCAGAGCCTGGGCCGTCTGCACGATGGCGAAGCCCCCCACGTAGGTCTGCCGGGAGGCGTAGGCCCCGGTGCCGAAGGGGGTGACGTCGGTATCCTGGGTGGAGACCGGGTGGACATCCTCCACCGGCACCCCCACGGCGTCCGCCACCATCTGGGCGTAGGCGGTGTCGCAGCCCTGGCCGATCTCCGTCTCTCCCGTCTGGAACTGGAGGGAGCCGTCCTGGTTCAGCACCAGACGGCAGGAGGAGGACTCCAGGGAGATGGGCCACACGGCGGTGTTGTACCAGAAGGCCGCCGCGCCCACCCCTCGCCGGACGGGCCCGGTCTGGTTCTGATAGGCCTCGTATTTTTGCCGGTAGCCGATGGCCGCCGCGCCCTTGTCCAGGCACTGGTTGAAGCTGTCAAAATACTGCTCGTTTTTGGAGAAGGCGTCCTGATACCCCACCGGCATCAGATTTTTCCGCCGGAAGGCCAGGGGCTCCATGCCGATGGCGGCACAGATGTCGTCGATGTGGCACTCCCCGGCGAACATGGCCTGGGGAATCCCGTAGCCCCGCATGGCTCCCGCGGCGGGGCGGTTGGTATACACCGTCCAGGCGTCGCCCTCCACGTTGGGACAGGGGTAGAGCTGGGGGAAGGCGTTCATGCCCTTGGCCACCACGCCGTGGCCGTGGGAGGCGTAGGCCCCCTGGTTGGAAAAGCACTCGATCTTCCGGGCCGTCAGGGTGCCGTCGGGCCGGACGTAGGAGATGATGTGGGTGCGGATGGCGTGGCGGACCCGGTTGGAGACGAAGGTCTCCTCCCGGCTGCACTCCAGCTTCACAAGCCGTCCCCCCACCTGCTGGCTGCACCAGGCACACAGCGGTTCATACAGGGCGTCCTGCTTGTTGCCGAAGCCCCCGCCGATGTAGGGCTTGATGATCCGGACCTTTCCCCAGGGGAGGCCCAGGGCCTGCCCCACCACCCGGCGGATGATGTGGGGGATCTGGGTGGAGGTGACCACCACCATCCGCCCGGCCTCCTCATAGGCAAAGCATCCGTGGTTTTCAATGTGGCAGTGCTGGACGGTGGGGGTGTCGTACCAGCCCTCCACCCGGATCAGCCCCGGCTCCTGCCGGGCGGCCTCGTAGTCCCCCCGGGAGAGGCTGGTGTGGGCCAGGATGTTGTGGTCATAGCCCTCGTGGAGCTGAGGGGCGCCGTCCTCCATGGCCTTCTGGACATCCAGCACGAAGGGCAGCGGCTCGTATTCCACCTTCAGCGCCCGTATCCCCTGGGCGGCGGATACCTCGTCCTCGGCGATCACCACGGCGATGTCGTCGCCCCAGTAGCGGACGTGGCGGTTCAGCAGCAACCGGTCGGCCACGTCCTGATGCGCCGGGTCCGTGGACCAGGGGTGTCCCGCCGTGGGGAAGGGCCGGTCCGGCACGTCAAAGCAGGTGAGGACCTTCACCACGCCGGGAATGGCCTCCGCCGCGGCGGTGTCCATGGATTTGACAAAGCCGTGGGCAATAGAGGCGTGGAGGACCCGGACCACCAGAGCCTCCCGCCCGCAGAGGTCGTCCGTGTATTTGGCCCGCCCGGTGACCTTGTCAAAGGCGTCCACCCGGGGGATGCTCTTGCCGACACTGTTGTTCATAGAGGTCCCTCCCTTTGCAATCTTGTGGGAAATCGGATATACTATAAGCCGGCATCCGGAATTGCCGGCACCGGTTCTGCGGAGGCGGGCAGGGCCCGTCTGCTGCCGCCAAAACCACAGCCCCGGCTGTGCGGTCGGAGGCGCCTGGCCCGCCGGGCACCGGGGATTCTGACAGATGGAGGCGGCCGGGGATGGGGCATTGTCCCCTGATTGCCCCATGAGAGCTCCGGCGCCGGACCGGGAAACGCCGTTCCTGTCAGACGGAGCGGGCGCCGGAGGCGAAATGATTTCCGGGTGCGATTCCTGAGACAAAGGGGTGTTGTGTATGCAGAGACTGGGCTGTGTCGTGATGGCGTCGGGAAATGCCCGGCGCTTTGGAGACAATAAGCTGGCGGCGGAGCTGGACGGCCGGAGCCTGATTCTCCGGGCCCTGGAGGCGGTGCCGGGGGAGCTGCTGGAGACGGTGGCCGTGGTCACCCAGTATCCGGAGGTGATGGCGCTGGCCCGGAATTTTGGGTTCCGGGCGGTGGAAAATGTCCATCCGGAGTATGGCATCAGCCGCACCATTGCGCTGGGCCTCTCCGCTTTGGGGGACTGCGCGGGCGCGTTGTTTCTGGTCAGCGACCAGCCCCTTCTGCGGCGGGAGAGCGTGGCGGCTCTGATCCGCTTCTGGCAGGAGCGGCCGGACAGGCTGGCGGCTCTGGCCCATGGGGGCGTCCGGGGCAATCCCTGTATCTTCCCCGCCCGCCTCTTCCCGGCGCTGCTGGAGCTGACGGAGGACCACGGCGGAAACACCGTCATCCGGCGCTGCGGGGAGGACCTGCGGCTTTTCGAGGTTCCGGCGGAGGAGCTGACGGATGTGGACACGCCGGAGGCCCTGGCAGCTCTCCGGAGCCGAAACCGGTGAGAGAGCCGGGCCGGTGTCATTTCCGGGTGTAAGGCGTGCCCTCCAGGGGCAGGCTGGTGCGGAACCGTCCGTCATACCGGAAGTACGCGTCCGCCACGGCGGGGGCCGTGGGAATCGACGTGATCTCCCCGATGCCGATGGCCCCGCAGGCCACGTTCAGCCCCGGCTTTTCCACAATGATGGGGGTGATCTCCGGAATCTGTGTTGCCCGGAACAGGCCCAGGGTGCCGAATTTTGCCGTGGGCCGGCACTCCTCCAGGGGATAGCGCTCCGTCAGGGCATAGCCCAGAGACATCACCACCCCGCCTTCGATCTGCCCCTCTACTGACAAAGGATTCACCGCCCTGCCCACGTCGTGGGCCGCCACGATCCGCTCCAGACGGCCGTCCTCTCCCAGGATGCACACCTGGGTGGCGTAGCCGTAGGCGATATGGCTGACGGGGTTGGGCACGTCCGCCCCCAGAGGGTCGGTCTTGCCCAGATACTCCCCGTAGAACTCCCGGCCGTTCAAATCGTCCAGGCTCTGCTCGGTCAGAGCCTTTTTCAGCTCCCCGCAGGCCCGGCGGCAGGCCTCGCCGGTGAAAAGGGTCTGCCGGGACCCGGAGGTGGTGCCGGAGTCCGGGGAGGTGGCCGTGTCGGAGCGCTCGTAAACCACCTGCTCCGGCCGCAGCCCCGTCTGGGTGCAGACCATCTGGGTCAGCACCGTGCCCAGCCCCTGGCCGATGCAGGAGGCGCCGGCCCGGATATGGACCCGGCCCGCCTCCACCGTCAGCCGCACCCGGCCTGTGTCCGGGATGCCCACGCCGACGCCGGCGTTCTTCATGGCGCAGGCCAGCCCTGCGTATTTGGCCTGGTCGTAGTAGGGCTTCACTGCCTCCAGGGTCTCCGCAAGGCCGGTGGAGTCATCCACAATCTGGCCGTTGGGCAGCTCCTGCCCCGGGCGGATGGCGTTGCGCCAGCGGATCTCCCAGGGGGAGATGCCCACCAGGTCCGCCATCTGATTGAGGAGACTCTCGATGCAAAAGCACGTCTGGGTGACGCCGAAGCCCCGGAAGGCCCCGGCGGGGGGGTTGTTGGTGTAGTAGGCCCAGCCGTCGATCTCAAAGTTCTGGTAGTTGTAGGGCCCCGCCGCGTGGGTGCAGGCCCGCTCCAGCACCGGCCCGCCCAGGGAGGCGTAGGCCCCCGTGTCGGCGATGACCTCCGCGGCCACGCCCTGGATGATCCCGTTTTCATCGCACCCCAGGGAGAACTCCATCTCCATGGGGTGGCGCTTGGGGTGAATCAAAAGGCTCTCCGCCCGGGTGAGCTTTACCTTCACCGCCCGCTTGAGCAGATAGGCGATCAGGGCCGCGTGGTGCTGGACGGTGACGTCCTCCTTGCCCCCAAAGCCCCCGCCCACCAGGCAGTTGCGGACCTTCACCAGCTCCGCCGGCAGTCCCAGCATCCCGCAGATCTCCTGCTGGGTGTCATAGGTCCCCTGATCCGTGGAGAGCACCAGGACCCCGTCTCCATCCGGCTGCGCCACGGCGCACTCCGGCTCCAGGAAGGCGTGCTCCGTCCAGGGGGTGGAGAAGCGCTGCGTGAGCACGTGCTTCGACTTTGCGATTGCCTCGGCCGGGTTGCCCCGCTGGATGTGCTTGTGGGCCAGCAGGTTCCCGTCCCGGTGGACCAGCGGGGCGTCGGGGAGCATGGCCTCCCGGGGGCTGCGGACACAGGGGAGCTCCTCGTAGTCCACCTGCACCAGCGCCTTGGCCCGGGCCAGGATCTCCGGCGTCTCGGCGGCCACCAGGCACACGGCGTCTCCCAGGTAGTGGGTGACGCCCCCCACGGGGATCATGGTGTCCCAGTCCTTTTTCAAGTGGCCCACCTTGTTCTGCCCCGGCACGTCCGCGGCGGTGAACACGCCGGCCACGCCGGGCAGGGCCCTGGCCGCCTCCGTGTGGATGGCCAGCACCCTGGCCCTGGGATATTGGGACCGGACGGCGCTGGCATAGAGCATTCCGTCCAGGTATACGTCGTCAGGATAGAGGCCGCTGCCCGTCACCTTCTCCGCCACGTCAATTCTGGGCACCCTGGCCCCCAGGGACCAGTCCGCGGGCGGTGGGGGAACCTGGCCGGAGCGCAGCAGCTCCGCCGCAAGCAGGATGGCGTCGATGATCTTTACATAGCCCGTGCAGCGGCAGATGTTGTTCCGAATGGCGTAGGCGGCCTCGGCCCGGGTGGGGTTGGGATTCTGGTCCAGCAGTCCCTTGGCGCACAGCACCATGCCGGGGATGCAGAAGCCGCACTGTACCGCCCCGGCCCTGCCGAAGGCGCAGGTATAGACCTCTTTTTCAAAGGCGCTGAGCCCCTCCACCGTGAGGACGGCCTTTCCCTCCAGCTTGTCGGTCTGGGGGACGCAGGCCCGGGTGGGCTTGCCGTCCACCAGCACCGTACAGGTGCCGCAGGCGCCCTCGCTGCACCCGTCCTTCACGGAGGTCAGGCGCAGCTCGTCCCGCAGAAAGCGCAGCAGCTTCTGATTGCGCTCCGCGGTGACCTGATGGCCGTTTACGGTAAATGTGGACATTGCCCTGCCCCCTTTCAGGCAAAAGGTCAACCTTTTATTTTGCTTATTATACAATATTTCACCGAAAACTGCAATGCAATTCTGTACAGTTTCGTGATTCTATTGCGGAGATAACGGCGGCAGCTCCCATCCCACCGCCAGAGCGCCCCGGCGGACGGTCACGGTGGCAGAGGGCTCCAGAATGTGGTTGCTGACCCCGATGGGGAAGTCCGGCGTCAGCACGGCGTCCCGGAGGGGGTACTGGAACCCCTCCTCGTCCACGCCCTCGGCCCGGTCCCCCAGGCAGAAGGCGGAGAAGAGACCCCATTCCACCGTCCGCCGGATGGTGAGGGATTCGTTTTCGATGACCGTCCAGAGGAAGTCATTGTCGTGGAGGTATCCTCTGGCCCCGTGGCGGCGGAGGTACAGCAGGGCCTGGAGATTGGCCAGGGTGTGGTCCAGCCGCCGCCCGCCGGTGGCCCCGTAGAGGTGTACCGTGCCGCAGCCCTGTTCCAGGGCCGTTTTGACGGCCAGCATGGTGTCGGTGTCGTCCTTTTCCACCGGGACGCGGAGGACGTTGGGGAAGTCCGCCGGCTGATCCATGGAGTCAAAGTCCCCCAGCAGAAGGTCCGGAACCAGATCCAGACTCCGGCAGATCCGGTAGCCGGCGTCTGCGGCGATCACCAGGTCGCCGGGGGCAGGGATCTCCCGCAGACCGTAAAAGGTTCCGGCGGCAAAAATAAAACCGGTCATAAAGCGCCTCCCAGAGCGAATTTTTCAGACGTTGTTTTGGAACCTCCAGATACAGCACCGGGGCCGTTTGGAGGGAAGCCCGGATTTTCGGTGCTCGGTTTTGCGAAAAAAGCCGCGTCGGAGCAGACTCCGGCGGCTGTGAAATGATCTTTACAATAACACAATTCCCGGTGCGGCGCAATGGGAAGACCTGCCGGGAAGGTTCCCGGCGCGCATTTGGAAAGGGGCAGGAGCGGACCGGTATGTCCGCCCTCCGCCAGGGAGTTCCGGGGCCCCGAAAGAAGGGCGGACACACAGCTTCGCCCCTGCCCGAGATCTGCGCGTGAGATACTTCCGCCTGCCGGCGGCAGGGCGCCGGACCGAAAAAATGTATTAACCGCCAATATATCATCTGGAAATGTTGGGAAATATTTCCTATTCTTTAGAACAGGAGGGAGATACATGTCGATTTATGAGATCATTGGTCGAAAGATCGTTCTGCTGCGAAAGCGGAAGAAGCTCACGCAGGAACAGCTGGCGCTGAATGCGGAGATGAGCGTATCCTATCTGCGCTCCATAGAGCACGGCGAGGCCAACCCCACGCTGGAGGCGCTGTCCCGCATTGCGGATGCTTTGAACGAGCCGATTGTCTGTATGTTCTCCGAAGAGGGGGACCAGGAGAAGGCGGTTGAGGTCTGAGAGGGGATAAGGCGGCGGGGAGAGCGCTCCTGCCTCCGAGGGGCGGAGCTAGGATTTCTTTTTCAGGCGCTGGTCCACCTGCTTGAGGCCCTTGAGACAAAGGCAGGCGGCGGCAGCCAGAATCCCCAGCCCTGCGGCGAAGAAATTCTTTTTTCCGGACTGTCTGGACATGACGGATTCCCCCTTTCTCAAAATGTCAGCCGCATATCATACCAGACCGCCCCGCCGTGAACCGAGGCGGAGAGGCCTTCGTTTTCAAAGCCGAAGGCGGCATAGTAGTGGACCAGGGCCTCCTTGCAGGTGAGGACGCAGCCTCTGCGCCCCTGCCGGCGGGAGTCGGCGATCACCCGGCGAAGGAGCCTTCCGGCGCAGCCCCGGCGGCGGTAGGCGGGCAGGGTGTTGACGCCGAAGATCATCTGCCAGGCGCCCTCCTCGTTGTGGAAGGAGGCGTCGGCAAACATCTCGTCCCGGAGAATGGGCTCGTCGGTGACCAGACCGTCCACGAAGCTGACCAGGGTGTTCCGGTCCTCCAACAGCCAGAAGTGGCCGGGGTAGACGGCCAGGCGGGCGGCCAGCTCCGCCTCCGTGGCGGCCTCGGCGGGAGGGAAGCAGGCGGCCTCCACGGCCGCCAGGGCGGGGAGGTCGGACAGGGCTGCGGTACGGATTTCCATGGGCTCCTCACTTTCCAAAATCCCGCGGAAATGGCTTGCCATTTTGACGGGATTCTGCTATGATGATCGTGAATAACAAAGATGCGGCAGCTTGCGGGTGGGCCAACACCCGCAAGCCTGCGCAGGTGGAATGAGCACCTACACAACGGCCATTGGCCGCACCGCATGGAATATTATACGACATTCCGGCCCTTGACGCAAGGGGCGGGTTTTGTCGTTGTATTCTTTGCGTCTGTGTCGCATGAGGAGTTTTGACTTCTTGCGCTGTGTAGGCTCTGCCCTGCACGGCGTTTTTGTTGTTCACCCGGCGCCTGGGGGCGGCGACGCCCCTGGGGCGCTGTGGTGAAAAACGTTTTGCGCGGCAAAAAGGGGGGAAGTGGAGGCATTGTTGAGGGGACTTTATTTGATATGCGAGGAAAAATGATGAAATGGGAGTGATTCTTTATGGGTGGTTTTGCATTTCTTGTGATCCTTGCCATCGGCGCCGCTCTGATTGTCTGGTATCTGCGGGCCTGGAACAAGAGCCAGAGCAGCCGTCAGGCCGGAGCGGAGGCCCAGAGACAGCGCCACGGCGGGCAGGCGGTGCTGGAGTGGGATGGCCCCAGGGCCCAGGGGGCGCCTGACCCGGAATTTGGAGAGCTGATGGTGCATATTCCCAAAAAGTCGGGCAGCGGCGGTGCGGATTTTTATCAACAGGGCGTCGTTGTGGACGGCAAGCGGCTGGCTTACGGTGATTTGAAGGACGTGGCCTTTGCCGAGCGGACGCCGGGGGCCCTGGTCCAGACGCCGAAAACCGCGGCGGTCATGTGGCTGTACCCGCAAAAGGGCATGGGCAGGCCGATTTCGCTGTTCAGCCTGCACTATCAGTACGAGGACGCGATGATGCGGGATCTTCAAAAGGGTCTTGGCTTCGGCGGCTGAGGAAACCGGAGGCCTCTCCATGGGAGAGGCCTCCGGCAATTTGATTTTTGGCAGGGACAGTCTATTGCATTGTGAGAGGGGCTGTGCTATAATTTGACAGGAATAACAAAGATGCGGCAGCTTACGGGTGCGCCAACACCCGCAAGCCTGCGCAGGTGCTCGAACCACCTACACAACGGCCATTGGCCGCACCGCATGGAGTATTATACGACATTCCGGCCCTTGACGCAAGGGGCGGGTTTTGCCGTTGTATTCTTTGCGTCTGTGTCGCATGAGAGGTTTCTGACTTCTTACGCTGTGTAGGGCTGCCCCTGCACGGCGTTTTTGTTGTTCACCCGGCGCCCGGGGGCGGCAACGCCCCTGGGGCGCTGTGGTGAAAAATAAGGAGGTGTTGTTATGAGTTTGGAAGAACTGAAAGGGTTGAAAGGGACGGAAGACGTGGAGAATGAGGAGGAGGACGAACGGCAGAAACCGCGGAAAACTGGCCTGAGTGGAAAAGAGTTGCTTTGGAAGTATAAAAAGCCGTTGGCAATTCTGGTGTTGGTTCTGGCGGTCATCCTTCTGGCAATGTTCCTTCGGTCCTCTCATGCCCGTCAAAAAGAGATGGCGTTGCAAATGCAGCGTCAGGAAGAACTGATTGAGGCGCTGCAAAAGAACGGACCAAGTGAAGAGGAGGGCTTCATCAAAGAAGGAACACCAGTTATTACCAGCCAGCAGGTCAGTGAGCAAATCAATTCCCTCAAGGAGCTGGTTACTAAGGAGTATCTCTATACAAATGCGGACAAATATGAAAATCAAAACCAGGTAACAATTCACAAATGGGACGTGAACATTCCCATGACTACGAAGAGCTTCCTTCTGGCTTATGATGGGCGGATCAAAGCTGGGATCGACTTGAGCAAAGCGCGGATCAACGTGGACGAAGACGCCCGTACCATCACCATTACCCTGCCTCCCAGTGAGATTACATCCCATGAAATTTTTGAAGATGACATTCGGGTATTTGATGAAAAGGACAGCATTTTCAACAAGATTACGATTGAAAATTACAACGAATTTGTCAGTGAGCAGAAACTTGTCATGGAGCAAAGGGCAAAGGATATGGGCCTGCTTACAGACGCGGACGAGGAAGGCCGGGATGCGCTGAGAGCTTTTTTGTTATTGATGCCCGGAATGGACACCTATCAGCTGAATATCAAGTAATCGTACTCCTAACAGAAAAATCTCCGCTTTTCTTGAGAAAAGCGGAGATTTTTTGAATTTTAGACCCGTTTCCAGCTGGCCCCGCCCTTGGTATCCGTGACCTCGATCCCCTGGGCCTTCAGCTCGTCGCGAATCCGGTCGGCCTCGGCGAAGTCCTTCGCCTTCTTCGCCTCGTACCGCTTCAGCACCAGAGCATCAATGGCCGGATCTCCCTCACCGGTGATGGCATATTCGCCTCCCGCCGCCGCGGTGCTCTTGGCCTGGGCGGTCTTCTCCCGCACGGCCGCGGCCTTTTCCAGAAGGCTCAGGGACAGCACCCGGTCAAAGTCCCCGATCAGCGCCAGCTTGGTGGCGTCGCCGGTCTTCGCCTTGAGGACGTCGAAAATCGCCGTCACGGCCATGGAGGTGTTCAGATCGTTCCCCACCTGCTGGAGGAATTTCCCTCTGTACTCGTCAAATACAGCCGTGTCCACGTCCCCGCCGGGGGTCAGGGCCGCAATGCGGGACACCAGCTTGTTATACGCCGCCACGGCGTTGTCCAGGTTTTCCCAGGTGAAGACCAGGGCCTTGCGGTAGTGACTTTGGAGGCAGAAATACCGGTAGGCCAGAGGGTCATACCCCTTCTCCTCCAGAAGCGACACCGTCAAAAACTCCCCCTTGGACTTGCTCATCTTGCCGCCGGTGGTGTTCAGGTGGTGGACGTGGAACCAGTGGCCGCACCAGGGATGGCCCAGATAGCTCTCCGACTGGGCGATCTCGTTGGTGTGATGGGGGAAGGCGTTGTCCACGCCGCCGCAGTGGAGGTCCAGGAACTCGCCGTTGAATTTCAGGGAGATGGCGGAGCACTCGATGTGCCAGCCGGGATACCCAACGCCCCAGGGGGAGTCCCATTTCAGGGCCTGGTCCTCAAATTTGGACTTGGTGAACCAGAGGACGAAGTCGTTCTTGTTCCGCTTGTTCTCGTCCTCCTCCACGCCCTCCCGGACGCCTACGGCCAGGTCCTCCTCGTCGTGGTCGTTGAACACGTAGTAGCGGCCCAGCTTCGACGTGTCAAAGTACACGTTGCCGCCGGAGACGTAGGCGTAGCCCTTGTCCAGCAGACCGCTGACCATGCGGATGAACTCGTCGATGAGCCCCGTGGCGGGCTGCACCACGTCGGGGATCTTGATGTTCAGCTTTTTGCAGTCGTCAAAAAAGGCGTCGGTGTAGTACTGGGCGATCTCCATGACAGTCTTGTGCTCCCGCTTGGCGCCCTTGAGCATCTTGTCCTCGCCGGTATCGGCGTCGCTGGAGAGATGGCCCACGTCGGTGATGTTCATGACCCGGTTGACGTCGTAGCCGTCATAGCGCAGGAACTTCTCCAGTACGTCCTCCATGATGTAGGACCGCAGGTTGCCGATATGGGCGAAGTGGTACACTGTGGGGCCGCAGGTGTACATCTCCACATGGCCGGGGGTGTGGGTTTTGAATTCCTCTTTTTTGTGGGTGGCGGAATTGTATAAATACATGCTCGTTCTCCTCCGTTTTGCAGGGCGTGACCACCGGGCACGCCGTTTTTTTGAACATTGATGGGCCGACGCGCCGGAGCCGCCGCGCCCTGTGAATCAAATGGGCTCTCCCAGCCCCTCCATGACCTCCAGCAGGGCGGCGTAGCTCTTCTCCGTGGCCCCGCCGTAGAGGACCTCATAGTGGTCTCCCGCGTCCATGACGACCACCAGGTTATCGGGGCGGCTGCTGTAAAAAGTGATTTCAAGATCCATCCAGTTTCTCAAAATGGCAGATCGTTTTGTCAGCTTGGCCTGGATCACCGCCAGTTCCTCGCCGGTCAGCCAGTGGTACTCCTCTGCGGAGTATTTCAGCTGCCAGATAGCCTCATAGGTCAAAGCGGCCTCTAAAAATTCACTGACAGTGGGGGTGGAGAGTACCCAGGGGCCTTTGTCTGCCGCCATCCGGGTGTACACTGGCGGGTTAGAGAGAAACAGATCCTTTTGCAGAATGGCTGCTGCACAGACATATTGATTTTCATCTAACAAAGGCAGGTCGCCTGACTGCGCCAAATGGTCCCACCGCAGGAAATCCTCCGGGAAAAACCACGTATCATCCGTCCGGGTAAGCGCCTTTGTGTGCCCGAAGGTGTGCCAGAAATCCTCCACCATGGCGGGGATCGCCCCAAACCGCTCCTTCACGGCGGCGATCTCCTCCTCGGTACAGCCCTGGGGCCGGTCCACGCCGTAGAGGTCGCGGACAAGCTGTCGCAGTTCCAATGCGAACGCTCCTTTCTGTGCAGGGGCGCGCAGTGCGCGCCTGTGAGCGGACAATGCGGCCCCTACCGGCGGCGCACATAGTCGGTCTCCTCCAGCAGCTGATTGGGAAACAGGTGGGATTTGGCCTGGGGCCTGCCGCACAGCCAGCGCAGGGCCCCGGCGTCATAGATCTCCCGAAACGCCTTTGGATAGGTGAGATGGAGCTGCTTCTCCACGGTCTCCAGCTTCACGATTGCTTCTCCTTCAAGTATTGCTCATCCAGCAGCTTTTCCACCAGATCCAGCCGGGAGGAGAGGATCTCCAGCTTTTTCAGGGTGGGGTTCTCCACGCTGGTCTGGTCCACCTCATCGGCAAAGTGGGTGAGACGGCCGCCGATGCGGACCACCTGGGCGGGAATGCCCACGGCGGTGGCCTTCTCCGGCACCTCCGAGAGCACCACGGCGTTGGCGGCAATGCGGGCGTTGTCGCCCACCTTGAAGGGCCCCAGCACCTTGGCGCCGCAGGAGATCAGCACGTTGTTGCCGATGGTGGGGTGGCGCTTGCCGTGGTCCTTGCCGGTGCCGCCCAGGGTGACGCCGTGGTAGATCAGGCAGTCGTCGCCGATCTCGGCGGTCTCGCCGATGACGATGCCCATGCCATGGTCGATGACCAGGCGGCGGCCGATTTTGGCGCCGGGGTGGATCTCAATACCGGTCCAGAACCGGCTCCACTGGGAGACACAGCGGGCCAGAAATTTCAGGCGGCGGCAGTAGAGCCAATGGGCCACCCGGTGGTAGAGAATGGCGTGGACGCCGGGGTAGAGGAGCAGAATCTCCAGCTTGCTGCGGGCGGCGGGGTCCCGGCGCTGATAGGCCTCCAGGAGCCCGCCGGCATGAGGGGTATATGCTTCATCCATGATAAAAACTCCCTTTCGGAAAGCGGCGAGGCCGCAGAAAAAGTGTTCGTCCGCCAGGCTGCCCGTATTCATCACCGTGGAATGCCGAATAGACGAAGACCGTCAGACCGGACGGCATTTCGCGGCTGGGAAGGCTGGCATCCAGGGGCGTCGCTGCAGGGGGAAGGCGTTCCGGATATGCAGAGGAATTTTGAGAAGGGCGAGGCCGCGGAACGCCGGACCAGCGGCGGCAGGACCGCGGCCTTCCTGGCACGGCAGGGCTGCCGCGCCGGACCGGGACAGATCAAAAAAACACCTCCCGTACCAAGGTACGAGAGGCGACGAATCGCGGTTCCACTCTCATTTTTCACTCAAGCAGGCCCATGACGCGGGCCGGACGGAGGGCATCTGCATCCCCCGCGCTCCCGGATGCACTTCACCGCCTCCGCCGCAGGCGCGCTTGCAGCCGGTGACGCGCCCTCTCTGCCCTTTGGTGGCCGGTTACTCTTTCCGATCCTCACGCTATCCAATTTACGTCAGTATATTATCAGGATTCCTCCGGGGTGTCAAGAGGGACTGCGGCGTTCCGCGGGAAATTCCTCCGGCGATCTCTGCCGGGCGCGGCCGCCCTCCGGCGGATTCAGGGAGAGACGGCGGTGGACGGGCCGGACGTTCGCCGCGGGATCTCCCGCGGATTTCCCGGGCGGCGGATCTTTTGCATTGGGATGGCAAATCAGTGGTTGACGAAAGGAATTCCATGTGCTATAATCCACTTCGTCAAATGTCGGCGGCCCGCAGAGTATGTGGGTCGATGCAGTATGCTAGTGTAGCTCAGTCGGTAGAGCAGCTGATTCGTAATCAGCAGGTCAGGTGTTCGAGTCACCCCACTAGCTCCAGCTCAGAAATTCCCACCACCGTTCCGTTTCCGGCTTCGCCGAAAACTGCACTCTGGTGGGAATTTCTTCGCTTTCCACCGCGACTCGCTTCGCTGGACTCGCGGCGGAGAGGGACGAGAAATACGGGAAATCGATTTTGACCGCTTACTCCGGCTCAGAAATTCCCGTCACCGCTCCGTTTCCGGCTTCGCCGAAAACTGCGCTATGATGGGAATTTCTTCGCTTTCGGTCCGGATTCGCTTCGCTGGACCCGCGGCGGAGGGGGACGGGGGGTTCCTGGAAAGCGGGCGCGTACTTTGCGAAAAGCGCGGTCCGCTTCTCAAAAAGCTGACATCCGGGAGGCGATATTGTGACCTATGTGATTTCCGACCTTCACGGCCGCTATGAAAAATACCGGGGAATGCTGGAGACGATCCGGTTCAAAGCCGAGGATACCCTCTATGTTCTCGGCGATGTCATCGACCGCGGGCCGGACGGTATCAGGATTCTGCGGGACATGATGAACCGGGCCAATGTGATTCCGATTTTGGGAAATCATGAATTCACAGCGGCCATGTGCCTGCCGTGGCTCATGGAGAAGGTCACGGAGCAGAGCCTGGATCAGCTGAGCAGGGAGCAGGTTGCCGCACTCGGCGAGTGGATCGGGAACGGAGGCGGCCCCACGCTCCGGGATTTGAAGCATCTGAGCCAGAGCGAGCGGGAGGAGCTCCTGGAGTATTTGCAGGAGATGGATCTCTATGCGGAGGTGGAGGCCGGGGGAAGGTCCTTCGTGCTGGTGCACGCCGGAATCGGCCGCTTCGCTCCGGACAAACCGCTGGAGGAATATGATCTGACGGACTTCCTGTTTGGCGCTCCGGAGAGGGACGCCGTCTATTATCCGGAGAAGACCGTGATTCTGGGCCATACCCCCACCCGGCTTTTGGGCGGGCAGGACCGAATCCTTTCATGGGGCGGCGTGATTGACATCGACTGCGGCTGCGGCTTCGACGGCGCGCTGGGGTGCCTGTGCCTGGAGACGCTGGAGGAATTCTATATCTCATAAAGCCGCCGGAAGCCGCCGGTGGACAAGGGCCATGCGGCCTTTTGGGCCAGGGAAAAAGCACGATTTTTCAATCGTGCTTTTTCCCTGGCATTTCCTCTTTTTGGGCGGCTTCCTTTTCCGGAGATGGGCCGTTCCCCGCTCTGGGCGGCGGTGGTCTCAGGTACGCCGGCCCTTTCCACGCTGCGCGCAGTTTTCAGTCCTCCACATCCACCACCGCGGCCTCAGGGGCGTTTTTCCGCACGCTCTCGATGCCGTTCAGGCAGGACGCCTTGGCCTTGTATCCCTCCGACACGGCGATGATTTCCCCGTTGCGGGCCTTCAGGCGGAAACGGAACTCCCCGGCCTTGTCCGTATAGACCTCAAATTTCGGATTGGTGACCGTCTCGAAGCCCTCCTCGGTCTGGTCCTCCAGCTTGGCGATGGGGGCGTTCTTCCGCACGCTCTCTACGCCGTTCAGACAGGCGGAACGGGAGGTGTAAACCTCAGAGGTGGCGATGACCTCGCCGTTGCCGGCCTTCAGGTCAAATTTGATGCCGGTTTTCACCGTTTTGACTGCGAACTTTCCCATAAAAATCGCTCCTTTATCCAAATTTCGGGGTCGATAAGGCCAGTATAACAACGGACGGAACAGTTGTCAACGAAAAGTGTTGATTTTTGGGATTTCCTCGGCGAAGAAGCGAGATATATGCCGGAGCGAGTGAGAAAAACCGGGTGTATCCGGGCGGGAGTGGAAACTGCACCCGCTGGATGTCCTCCCGCCGCAGGCGAGAGGGCGTTCCCCGTTGGAAGCCGCCTCTGCCCGCCGGCTGGAGGGGCCGGGAGCTCCGGCGCAGTTCAGGTGGAGACGCAGGACGGCCCGCCTCCCTGTGGGATCAGCGCCGTAAAGGTGATGACGCCCCCGGCGTAGCGGCTGGAGATCCGTCCCCGGTGCCGGGTGACAATGGCCTTTGCGGTGGACAGGCCGATTCCGTAGCCCCCGGTGGAGCGGTCCCGGGAGGTGTCCGCCCGGTAGAAGCGGTCAAAGTAGCGGGGGAGCTGGGCGGTGTCCACGCCTGCGCTGGGATTGGACACGGAGATACAGACATTCCGCCCCCGCATGGATACAGACAGCCGGATGGTTCCACCGGGGTCGCAGTACTTCACCGCGTTGTCCAGCAGGATGGAAAAGAGGCGGAAGAGATTGTCCCGGACGCCCCTGATGCTGATCCGGCCGGCAATCTCCGCCGTCAGGGTCTTTCCCGCCGCCTCGGCCAGCGGCTGGAAGGCGTCCGCGCAGGCTTGGGCAATTTCGCTGACGGAAAACACCTCTGCCGCGTCCTCCCGGATGGTCTCCTCTGTGCGGGCCAGTTCCACCAGATTTTTAATCAGCCGGTCCAGCCGGACGATCTGGGATTTTGCACTTTGCAGCCACTTGTCCTCCCCGCACCGCTCCTCCAGCAGCCCCAGGTCCGCCGACAAAATCGCCAGCGGCGTTTTCAGCTCGTGAGAGGCGTCGGTGACGAATTGCCGCTGCCGCTCCAGGTTTTCGACAAAGGGGCGGATGGCCCGTTTGGACAAAAACAGCAGCAGGACGAACACGATCAGGGCACAGGCGAGGAAGATAAAAATGGTAATGCGCAGCAGATTGTTCACCGCCTGGAGCTGAAGGAAGCAGTCCAGCACAATGACGGTGCTGCCGCCGTCCTCCCGGGGAAAGATGCCGAAGCGGTAGTAGTCGACATACCCGCGCTCTGTCCCGGCCTCGATGATCCGGCTGAGGGTGTCCACCACGGTCTGCCGGTCCAGCGCGGCGATATGGTCCAGGTTGACCGATGTGATTTCTCTTTGTGCCGTGAGCTCCACAATGAAATACCGGGTCTCAAAGGCGGTCTCCGGCGTGATCTGAAACTGGGAATCGGAGGGATCGAAGTGGGAGCCGGGGGGCAGGAAGGCTCCTCCGTTTTGGTGGAGAATATGAATGGCCCGGTCTATTCGGTTGGTGGTGGCATAGCGGTTGCCGATGCCGATGGCGGCGCAGAGGACGGCCATGGTGCCGATCAGGGAGACAAAGGCGATCAGAAGGAACTTCCGGCGAAGCGCGGGGATCATGGGAGCTCCTCCAGCAGATAGCCCTGGCCCCGGCGGGCGGCGATGCGGACATTGGCCCCCACGGCCTCCAGCTTTCTCCGCAGGTAGGAGATATAGGCCCAGACCACATTGATCTCCGCGTCGCTGTCGTAGCCCCAGATGTGCTCCATGAACTGCTCCGTGGAGATGAGGCGCCCCGTCTGTCGCATGAGCAGCTCCAGCATCTGAAACTCCTTGCTGCCCAGCCGGATGCCGGCGGAGCCGCACTTCAGTTCAAAGGTGGAGCAGTCCAGGGTGACATTCCCGGCGGCCAGAACTCTGGGCGTGTACTCGCTGCCCCGGCGGGTCAGCGCCCGGACCCGGGCGATCAGCTCCCGGTTGTCAAAGGGCTTGGGCAGGTAGTCGTCCGCGCCGCTGTCCAGCCCCGCCACCCGGTCCTCCACCTGACTCTTTGCCGTCAGCAGCAGCACCGGCGTGGCGACATTTTTCTCCCGCAGGGCCTGCAGGGCCTGGATGCCGTCCAGCTTGGGCATCATGATATCCAGCACAAGGCAGTCGTAGTTCTCCGCCAGCCCATAGTCCAGGGTGTCCTGGCCGTTGTGTACCACGTCCACGGAGTAGTGCTCCCGCTTGAGCAGGGCCTCCAGCACCATGGTCATCTCCGGCTCGTCGTCGGCGATTAAGATCCGCATGAAAGGGCCTCCTTCCCCGGCGATTCGATCAGCTCCCGGATCGTCTGCAGGGAGAGGTCCGTGGAGGCGATCTCATCCGCGCACCGCTTCAGCTCCTGAACGATCAGCGCCTGGTCGGCGATGTCCTGCTTGTACTTCAGCTGGTGCTCAATGCTGGCCCAGCAGTCCATGGCGATGGTGCGGAGCTGGACCTCCAGCCAGACGGGATGCTCCGGCGGCTTTTCCAGAAACCGCAGGGGCAGGGAGAGGATCAGGTGATAGCTGCGGTAGCCGTTGGGCTTGGGATTGCGGATGTAGTCCTTCTCCCGCAGAATCCGGACGTCCGGGATCTGCCGGATCAGCGCCACCGTCTGGTCGATATTCTGCACGAAGGGACAGACCAGGCGCACCCCGGCGGCGTCCCACACCTCCCGGAGGGCGCTGTCCGCCGTGACGGGGAGATGCTGCCGCGCCAGCTTCGCCCGCATACTTTCGGCGCTTTTGATCCGGGCCTGAAAGGAGGCGATGGGGTCCCGCCGTCCCCGGCTCACCTGGTAGCGGCGGATCATGTGGAGGCAGGAGAGAAACTCCTCGATTACCCCCTCCAGAAGGATGAGGCGGTCCCCGTAGAATTCGCACTCCGCGCGGGTGACGCCAAGAGGGAACAGGTCCATGTCAGACTCCTTTCTGTGGCGGCTCCCCCTGGGAGGGGGCGGCCTCTGCCAGCCAAAGCGTACACTGCAGGGCGCCGTCCTCCGTCAGGACAAAGAGCAGCGCCACCTCCCGGGTGTCGTCTCTGAGGGTGATATATCCCACGCCGTCCTCGCCGGTGGTGGCGTCAATGACGGCCCCCTGGGAGAGGGAGAGGGTCATGGTGCCCTGCACCTCCTGGTGCTGGCCGGACAGGGTCAAAACCAGCTCGCCGTCTCTGGGCAGATCGGAGATGCTGGCCGTCCCGTCGCGGTCTACCTGACAGGTATGGCTGCCGGTCTCCGTGGAGAGCTGGACGGCGCTGCCGTGGAGGGCGTCTCCGCTCTCCGTTTGAAACAGCGCCGCAATGGAGAGCGCGTCCCCGTCCGTCTCCCGGGTTGACGCGGCGGGCCTGCCGGCGCAGCCGGACAGAAGCAGCAGAACCAGTGCTGCGGCTCCAATTCGTTTCATGCAAAGGCACCTCCCCCGGCCGGTTCCATGAGGAAACCGCTGCTGTCAGTATAGCGGCCAAACTCAAAAATAACTTAAAATCGGGAGACGGAGATCAGATTTTTTGTTCCAGCTCCGATGCCATCATGCGCCGGGAGGTCCACAGGTACAGCGCCGCCACCAGGGTGGTGGAGAGGAGGTCCGCCGCCGGCTGGGCCCAGGCCAGCCCCTCCGCCTCCAGAGCGGCCTGGAGGAAAAACAGGGCGGGGATGTAGATGATCCCCTGGCGGCTGAGGTTGATAATCAGAGCCTGCACCGCCGCCCCCATGGCCTGGAGGGCGTTGGTCAGCACGTAGAACACGCCGAACAGGAAACTGGTGGTCAGCAGGATACTGGTAAAGGTGATGGCGTAGTCAAAGGAGGCCGGCTCCGTCAAAAACACGCGGATGATGGGTCCCCGGAGCAGATAGCACAGCCCCGTCATAGCGGCGCTGAGGCCCAGGGAGAAGAGGACGGAGAAGCGCATGATCTTCTTGAACCGCTCCCACAGCTTCGCCCCCACGCAGTAGCCCAGCAGGGGCTGGACCCCCTGGCCGAAGCCGATACACACCATGCCGGTCATCATGGTCACCTTCATGGCCACCCCCATCCCGGCCAGGGCCATGTCGCCATAGCCCGCCATCCGGGCGTTGACGATGATCTGGGACACGCTCATGAGCAGGGAGCCCAGGGAGGCCGGGATGCCGATGGACAGCACGCCGGTGCAGATTTTGTCCTTCAGCGAGAAGTCCCGGATATGGATGCTGAGGCTGGACCTGCCCCGCAGGAAATAGGCAATGTAGTACCCCGCGCCCGCGATATTTCCAATGACGGTGGCGATGGCCGCGCCGGCGATGCCCCAGTTGAAGACCAGGATCATAACGGGGTCCAGCACCACATTGAGCAGGTTCCCCAGGACCTGTCCGATCATGGCCCTGGTGGGCTGGCCCTCCGCCCGGAGAATGTTGGAGTAGCAGTTGGAGATCAGCACGAAAGGCCCGCCCGGGGCCACGATGGTCAGATAGGTCTTCGCCGGCGCCCAGGTGTCCGGGCTGGCCCCGATCAGGGTCAGGAGCTGATCCATAAACAGCAGAAAGGCGGCCGACATGAGGAGGCCCACCGCCACACAGCCCCACATACAGAAGGAGCACACCTTTTTCGCGTATTCCGCCCGGCCCTGCCCGAAGGCCCTGGAGATCACTGAGGTGCCGCCAATGCCGAAAACGGTGCCCAGCGACATAAAGATCAGGAATACCGGCGTGGCCAGGGAGACCGCCGCCACCAGGATATCATTGTGGGTCTGGGCGATAAAAAAGGTGTCCGCCAGATTGTAGATCAGCACCATCAGCATGGCCGCCATGGCGGGAATCGCGTTTTTCAGCACCGCCCGGGACACCGGGGCCTTCTCAAAGACGAATACCGTGTTGTCGTTCATAAAAATTCCTCCTTAAAATCAAAATGATACTGTTAATAGCTTGCTGTTGTTATACAAAAAAATACACTCCTCCCCCGCAGGGCAAGCTTCTCCGAAAGGGCAAGCCTCCCCCTAAAAGGCAAGCTTTCTCCTAAGAGGCAAGCCTTCCCCTTTAGGGGAAGGTGCCCCAGTGCGCACACTGGGGCGGATGAGGCCGTTCCGCGCAGGCTCACCGGTAATCGCCCTCATCAGTCACGGCTTCGCCGTGCCAGCTTCCCCTAAAGGGGAAGCCTTTACGGGAGACGAGAGACGGGGGAGGCGGGCGCACATTGTGCGCCAGTCCCTCGTAAAAGCCTTCCCCTTTAGGGGAAGGTGCCCCAGTGCGCACACTGGGGCGGATGAGGGGAATTACAGGGAGTTCCGCACTTTTTTCAGCAGGGTGTAGAAGATATCCCGTTCGGTCTCCGTCAGGCCGGAGAGGAGCTTCTCATCCGCCTCAGCCCGGAAGTGCAGGGCGGCGTGGATACATTCCAGGCCCGCCGGGGTAATCCGAACCCGTTTGATCCGCCGGTCCTCTGCGTCCCCAAAGCCCTCCACAAGGCCCTTCTGCTCCAGCCGGGCGACGATCCCCG
>JAHZBA010000038.1 GCA_019423635.1 Clostridiales bacterium | reverse complement strand
TCGCCCTCGCCGAAGTGGTTCATGACCACCATGCACACCACCACGATCACCATCATCACCATGGAGATGGCCGCCCCCAGGTGGGGGTTGTAGGCCCCGCCCAGGAACTGCTGTTCAATGAGGTCGCCCAGCATCATCTGGGTGCCGCCGCCCAGCAGCCGGGAGATGGCGAAGGTGGACACGGAGGGGACGAATACCATGGTCACGCCGGAGAGAACCCCGGGCAGGGACAGCGGCAGGATCACCTTGCGGAACACCCCGGCGGAGTCCGCCCCCAGGTCCCGGGCCGCCTCAATGAGGGAGTGGTCCAGCTTGACGATGACGGAGTAGATGGGCAGGATCATAAAGGGCAGGTAGTTGTATACCATGCCCAGCACCACCGCACCGGAGGTACCGATCATCTGAAAGCCGCTGATGGGCACGTACCCGGCGGGATTCGCCGCAAAATGAACGGCAATCTGGTTGTACAGGTCGATGATTCCAACGCTCCGGAACAGCTGGTTCAAAAGGCCGTTGTTCTCCAGAATGGACATCCAGGAGTAGGTCCGCAGCAGGAAGTTCATCCACATGGGCAGCATGATAAGGGCCATGGCCAGACGCTGAAAGCCGGGGCCCTCGTGGGCCATCCAGTAGGACACCGGGTAGCCGATCAGAAGACAGATGAGCGTTGCAATCAGCGCCAGCCGGAAGGAGCGGAAAAAGACGGAGGCGTAGGTGCCCATCTGGGAGAAGTTCTCCAAAGTGGCGCCGGCGTCCTGGGCGGAGAAAGCGTAGACCACCATGATGAGAATGGGGATCACCACAAACAGCGCCATCCAGATCACGTAGGGCACGGACAGCCAGGAGAGCTTATTCTTCATCCCCGCTCTCCTCTCCCGCCTCGTCCAGCTCATCATACTCCTCGGAGAAGGAGGAGTAATCTCCGAACAGGCCGGAGTACTGGCTCTTTTTCATGATGTGGATGCTGTCGGGGTCCAGCTTGATGCCGATGCGGGCGTCCACGGGGGAGTGGTCCGTGGTCTGAATCAGCCACTTGAAGCCCCGGAAGTCCACAATAATGTCGTACTGGAGACCCTTGAAGGTGACGGAGGTCACCACGCCGGTCAGCTGGCCCTGCTCCACGGGGACGATGTCGATGTCCTCCGGACGGATCACCACGTCCACGGGCTCATTGGGGGCGAAGCCCCCGTCCAGGCAGGGGAACTGCCGGCCGTACATCTGCACCAGCTGATCCCGGACCATGATGCCGTCAATGATGTTGGACTCCCCGATGAAGTCCGCCACGAAGGCGTTTTTCGGCTCGTTGTAGATGTCCTCCGGCGTGCCGATCTGCTGGATGGTGCCCTTGTCCATGACCACAATGGTGTCGGACATGCTCAGGGCTTCCTCCTGGTCGTGGGTGACGTAGATGAAGGTGATGCCCACCTGCTGCTGGATGCGCTTGAGCTCGATCTGCATATCCTTGCGCAGCTTTAAATCCAAGGCCCCCAGGGGTTCGTCCAGCAAAAGGACCTTGGGCCGGTTCACCAGGGCCCGGGCGATGGCCACCCGCTGCTGCTGTCCGCCGGAGAGGGCGTCGGGCTTGCGGTTTTCAAAGCCCTTGAGGCTGATGACCTCCAGCATCTCCTCCACCCGCTGCCGGATCTCCTCCTCCGGGAGCTTCAGCTTCCGCCGGGGGTCCTGGGGGTCCGGACGGCGCTGCATCCGCAGGCCGAAGGCGATGTTCTCAAAGACGTTCAGGTGCGGGAACAGGGCGTATTTTTGAAAGACGGTGTTGATCTGCCGCTTATGCGGCGGAACATCATTCATCCTCACACCGTCAAAGAGAACGTCTCCGGACGTGGGTGTCGCGAAGCCGCCGATAATCCGCAGGGTTGTGGTCTTGCCACAGCCGCTGGGCCCTAACAGTGTGAGGAATTCCTTGTCGTTGATATAGAGATTTAAGTGATCGAGAACCAGCTCGTCGTCGTACGCCATGCACAGGTCCCGCAGGCGAATCAACTCTTTGGACAATGTATCCTCCCCCATTTCTTGATGATTTGATCGTTCAGAATAACTCCTTTAATGCCTCTTTTCTCTGTTGAGGGGGAAACCTTTCTCGTCGAAATTCAGCTGAGACTGATTCTAGCGGAAACCCCTGGAAAAGTCAAGGGGCACCCTGGATTTTGTTGCGGACGGCGCCGCGGGGCCGGGGTCTGCCGGCGCCTTGGCCGCTTCCTGCGCTCCCCGGCGTTTTGCGCGGCTTGAACCGGGCCGCCTTGGTTCGCCGGTTGGAAACGGCGGAGGCGGTCCGATTCGGTTTATTTTGCGAAAGTGGACGCACAGGTCCGCCCCTGCGGCGTTTCATGAACGCGCGGACAGGATAAAATGTGCGGTGGAACACGCCCTATGGATGCAAAGGGGTTGCTTTTTAACGAATTCTTAACTATAATAAATCCGATATGGAATGCTGCGGAGCGTCTGCCTCCGCCGGAAAAGGAGACCGCCTTATGAGACCGGACGGAACCCGTGTAAAGGGCCTCAGCCCGATTGTCCAGGCCCTGCCCTATGTGATGCCCAAGCGCTTCGACGCCCAGAACTGGGCCAGCGACTATGTCGATGAGGAGATCCTGAAGATGTTCATCCGCAGCAAGCGCCAGGAGGGCCACAAGGTGACCCACATGAGCGTGCTGGTGGCGGCCTATTACAAGGCCGCGCTGGAGAACCCGAAGGTGAACTACTTCATTATGAACCGCAAGGTCTACAAGCGCAATCACTTCTGCTTCAGCTTCGTGATTTTGAAGACCCGGGCCGACGGCACCCCCGACGAGACCACCCTGAAGGTCTTCCTGGACCCCTCGGACGACGTGTTCACCATCAGCCGCAAAATCCAGGAGCACATCGACCGGAATCTGGAGATCACCCACAACAACAATACGGACAAATTCGCCAATTTTGCCTTCGGCGTGCCGGGGCTGGCCCGGTTTGTCTTCTGGCTGGCCTACCACCTGGACCTCCACGGCCTGCTGCCCCGGCGGATCATCGACCTGAGCCCCTTCCACACCAGCCTCTTTATCACGAATCTGGCCTCCATCAACACCAGCTATATCTTCCACCACTGCTATGAGTTCGGCACCACCAGCGTTTTTGTCTGCATGGGCAAGCCCGTGCCGGACCCCCATGCCCCCGCCGGCACCCGCAAGCGGCTGATGCCTCTGGGCGTGGTGATGGATGAGCGGGTGGCCACGGGCATTGAGTACTCCCGTTTCTTTGCCGCCTTTGAGCGGTATCTGAAAAACCCCAAACTGCTGGAGACCCGCCTGGACGGGCAGGGGGCCGCGAAATGACGCCCCGGCAGATGCTGCAGGACGGGCGGGACTACCTGCGGGTCACCTGCAAGTGGCTGGTGCTGGCGCTGCTGACGGGAATCGTCAGCGGCGCCGTGGGCGCGGGCTTCCACAACGGCATCCACGCCGTCACACAGCTGCGGACGGCCCACCCCTGGCTCCTGTGGTGCCTGCCGGCGGCGGGGCTTTTGATCGTGGCCGTCTATCGCTGGACCGGCACCGACGGCATGGGCACCAACGACATCATTGACGAGGTTCACTCCGGCAAGGGCGTGTCGATCCTGCTGCTGCCGGCCATCTTCCTGGGCACGGTGCTGACCCACCTGTGCGGCGGCTCCGCCGGGCGGGAGGGCGCGGCGCTGCAGATGGGAGGCGCCATCGGCTACCACACCGGGCGGCTTCTGCGTCTGGACGACCGGGACCTGCGGATCGCCACCATGGCGGGCATGGCGGCCTTCTTCTCCGCCCTGTTCGGAACCCCCCTGGCGGCCACGGTGTTTGCCATTGTGGTCATCAGCGTGGGGGTGATGTATCACGCCGCCTTCGTTCCTTGCATGGCGGCGTCCCTGACGTCCTACGGCGTCTCCCGCGTCCTGGGGGTGGAGCCCACCCGCTTCACCGTGGCCGCGCCGGAGCTGGAGACTTGGATGCTGGTGCGGGTGGCGGTGCTGGCGGCGCTGTGCGCGGCGGTGTCGGTGCTGTTCTGCGAGGCGATCCACTTTGCGGAGCGCCGGATAAAGCAGCACCTTCCCAACCCCTGGCTGCGGGTGGCGGCAGGGGGCTTCGCCGTGGTGGCGCTGACATATCTCTGCGGCACCACGGATTACAACGGCGCCGGCATGGAGGTCATCACCGCTGCCCTGGAGCAGGGCACCGTCCGGCCTGCCGCGTTTTTGTGGAAGATCCTCTTCACCGCCGTCACTCTGGCCGCCGGGTTCAAGGGCGGTGAGGTGGTGCCGTCCTTCTTTGTGGGCGCGGCCTTTGGATGCGTGGCGGGGCCGCTGCTGGGGATTCCAGCGGGCTTTGCCGCGGCGGTGGGGCTGGTGGCGGTCTTCTGCGGGGCCACCAACTGCCCCATGGCGTCCACCTTCCTGGCCATTGAGCTGCTGGGGGACGGGGGGCTGCTCTACTACGCCCTGGCCTGCGGCGTCAGCTTCATGCTCTCCGGCTACAGCGGCCTGTACTCCAGTCAGCGGATCATGTACTCCAAGCTGGAGGCCAAGTACATCAATGTGCAGACCAACTCCCTGCCGGAGGACGGCGCGCAGAGCGGGGAGTGAGGCGGGTCCGCGGCGCACCCGGTTTGCCCGTGGGGAGAGCCTGCTGCCCGCCAATCTGCATAAAAGAATGTTCCCGCGGCACACTACGGAAAACAGGTGCCGCGGGAGGTTTTTTATGGGTGAAATTTTGACGCAGGTATGGATGACGGCGGTGACGGCGTTGGTATCCATGGTGGTGCTGTTCCTTCTGACCAAGCTGATGGGCTCCAAGCAGGTGTCCCAGATGACCATGTTCGACTATGTGGTGGGGATCACCATCGGCTCCTCCGCCGCGGAGCTGGCCACCGAGCTGGAGCAGCCGGCCAAGCCCCTGACCGCCATGGTGCTCTACGGAGTTACCGCCGTGCTGATCTCCGTGCTCACCAGCAAGTCCCTGAAGGCCAGGGCGGTGATTACCGGCAAGCCGCTTTTGCTGCTGGAGAACGGTGTGATTTACCGGGAGAACCTGAAAAAGGCCCGGCTGGACCTGGACGAGTTCCTCACCTACTGCCGCATCGGCGGGTGGTTTGATTTGAACCAGCTCCAGGCGGCGGTGCTGGAGCACAACGGCACGGTCAGCTTTTTGCCGAAGGAGACGGACCGGCCCGCCACCCCCTCGGACCTGGATCTGAGCCCCAAGCAATCCCAGGTCCAGGTGCCTTTCGTTATGGACGGCCGTCTGCTGGAGGGCAATGTCCGCCAGGCGGGCAAAGCGCCGGAGTGGGTTCTGCGGAACCTGGAGCGGCAGGGCTACCGGAATGAGGGGGAGGCCCTGCTGGCCCTGTGGGACGGCGGCGAGCAGCTGACGGTGTTTCCCATGAATCCGCGTCGGTAAGCGTCTGAATCAGATAGGGGCGGACCGGTGTGTCCGCCCCTTTTGCGCGCGGAGGCACCGGTATTTTGGAGTTTGCCGGGGCGGCAAGGCTCAGGGCGGCAGTCCCACAGGAAGACTGCCGCCCTGAAAAAATATTTATGCTGCCGGTCTGATGGACAAAGACCCCCGGCCCTTACGGAATCTCCAGGATATACCGCTCGTAGGCGTTGATGACCGTGGTCTCCCCGTACTGGAGAACCCGGGGGCGGTTGATGCCGTAGGTGACATGGACGTGGCCGTGGACCAAATAGCGGGGCTTGTACCGCTCCAGAAGAGGGAGAAAGCAGGCAAAGCCCCGGTGGGCGTAGTCCTCGTCGTCTCCGCAGCCCTGGGGCGGGCAGTGGGTGAGGACGATGTCCACTCCGCCGGCGCGGCGGAGCTGGAGCCACAGCCGCCGGATGCGCCGCTGCATCTGTCGCTCCGTGTACTGGTGGGGGCCGCTGCTGTACTGGGCACAGCCCCCAAGGCCCAGAATCCGCAGGCCCTTCACGGTGACCAGGCGGTCCTCCACACAGTCGCAGCCCTCCGGGGGCGAGTCCGCATAGTAGCCGTCGTGGTTGCCGTGGACGTACAGCAGGGGCGCCCGGCCCATGGTCACCAGGAAGGAGAGGTAGCGGGCGCTGAGGTCCCCGCAGGAGAGCATCAGGTCGAATTCGCTCAGCCGTCCCGGCTGGTAGTAGTCCCAGTAGGCGGGACACTCCTTGTCGGAGAGAAGCAGGAGCTTCACAGGATGGTTCCCTCCTTCTCCGGGGGAATCCGGTCCCGGTAGACGCCCTGGAGCCGCACGATGTTCCGGGCGAAGGGGAGGAGTGCATCAAAGTTCGGAATGCTTCCGTCCACGCAGTCGCACAGCCAGTCCATGTGGAGGATCTCCTCCGGGGAGAACCAGTGGCTGCCGTCGCTGCGGAGCACGCCGTCCTGGGAGCGGATGGGGCGCTGGAAGGGGTGGATGGAGCCGGTCTCCAGGCCAAGGCGCAGGATCTCCACCAGCTGCTTTGTGCCGGCGGGCAGGTCCTCGTTGAGCAAAACCCCGATGGCCTGGCTGCCCATGCCCCACCAGTAGTTCACCGCCCGGCCGCCGTTCTGGGCGTTCAGGGCGTCCCAGCCCCCGCCCAGGATGCTGCGCACCAGCTTGACATAGAAGTTCCCCCAGTGCCAGTAGGGAGAGGCCAGGGAGAGGAAGCCCCCCTCCGGCCGAACCTGGCAGAGGCCCCAGGGCTCCCGGGTCCGGTCCGGGGTGGGCAGGTCCCGGTTGGAGATCAGCCCCACGCCCTCCCGAGCCAGCGCCTCCATGGGGTCGGCCTCCACGCAGGACCAGCGCAGCTGGATGCGGGCCTGGGGGTTGGTAAGCCGGGCCCCCAGGGCGAAGGCGTTGATGCTGGCGGGCACGCCGAAGATGGGGTTGCTGGCCACATACCCGATCCGGCCGTCGGAAGACATGGCCCCGGCGATGGCCCCGGTGATGAACTTGCCCTCGTAGATGCGGCTGTAGTAGGTCCGCACGCCGGTATAGGGCATGGAGATGGAGCAGTTGAGAATCCGGAGACCGGGGTACCGGGCCGCCGCCCGGCGGCAGGCGCCGATGAGGGGAGGCGTGGTGGCAAAGATCACCTGGGCCCCGTTCTCCACAGCCCGGTCCACGGCCTCGTCGGCGGCCTCCTCCGTCTGCAGGCCGTTGAACACCTGGACCTCCACCTGCTCGTCCATCACCGCCTCCAGATACTGCCGGCCCAGATCGTGGGCCCGGGCCCAGTCGCTCTCCTCCGGAAAGCGCTCGTTGAGGAAGGCGGCGTTCAGCCGGTCCGGAGTTTTGGGCTTGAACAGCCGGCCCAGCAGGCCGGCCTCCTCCCCCTGCTCCCGGGGCTCCGTGCTGACGGAGATGGGGTCCGGCCGGACCAGCATCTTCACATCGGCCCAGATGGTCTCCAGAGCCTTCACCAGCTCCGGGGCGGAGGTGGTCCGCAGATCCTCGAAGTCGTAGACCTTCAGCCAGACCAAAAGCGCATCCGCCACAGTGATGGGGAGATCCTCGCCCCCCAGCTTCCGGAAGGCGTCGCGGAAGTAGGTGTAGCCGGCGGTGAAGTGCTGGCGCTCGTCCTCCGTCCACACGTGGTCCGGCTCAAAGCCCAGGGCCGCCTGGAGCTTGGCAAAGCTCCCGGCCTGACTGAACGACACCCGGTAGAGCCCCGTCAGACGGTAGGAGCGCATGAAGTCATAGTAGGCCTGGACCTCCGGGTCCTCGGACCAGGGGGGAATCATCCGGACCACATAGCCGGGGATGGTGGGCGCGCCGTAGCTTTTGAGGACGCTGACCCGCTTGTTGCCCTCCTGGACGTAGAACCGGCCCAGGTATTCATAGCAGCGGATAGGGTCCCGGATGCCCTCGTCGCCCAGGTGGTCGGAGCAGAGATTGATCCATTTGAAGGCGAACTCCGAGTCCGGCTCCATCAGCGGCATGAAGTTGGCGGCAAAGGCGGAGCGCCGCCCCTCTGTCTTGGTACCGGTGATCTGATCCATGGGGATCTCAATGACCCCCAGGTCCACCTGGCCTGCCACCACGGTCCCGTCCAGGATCTCATCCAGAACCTGCGGATAGGGATAGCGGCCGTGAAGAATACAGTCCTTGTAGCACTTGTGGCCCTGCTTCAGCGCCCAGTTGTACTGTTCTGTGGCTTCTGCCTTAATCAAGTGAATTCCTCCTCCAAAAAGCAGGGAGCACCGCTCCCCGGTCACCGCTCCGCAGGGGAGCGGACAGTCGGTCTTTGTCAAAGGGCGGGGCGGAATGCCCGTCCCCGGAAGGCGGCACGGGCCGCTTTCGGGTTCGCTCACTATATCACATCCCGCCCCGTCCGTCCAGACGTTTTTTGGCGGAGGGGCCTTGAATTTGGCAAAGTGCATAAATTTCAGGTAAACGATTTTATGAGAAGAAAGTTTAATCTTCCTTGACTTATCCGGAGGCTTTTGTATAATGGATACAGAGAATTCCCCCCGCGGTGGACCGGCGGCAGCGCCGCCTTCCATATAGAAAGCACCTGCGGGTGCACAAAATTGCGGGCTGCCGGACGACTCCATTTTCGGAGAGCGCGTCTTTCCGATCGTCCGCCGGACTCGACAAAAGGAGGAAAAAGCACCGCTGCGGCTTGCGGTGCGGCAGTGTGGAGACCTGCCGTAAAGTCCCGGAGACATGCGCTCGCGGGGCGAGGTGATCCGGCGGAGGCCCTTTCACCAAAGTCGAAATGCCATGGCCACTCTGAGCCTCAAGAAGATCATGAAGATCTACCCCCACAGCAACGACCAGAAGAAGGCGAAAAAGAAGAAGGGCGACCCTGAGAAGAAGAACAACCTCCAGGTCACGGACCGGGGCGTTGTGGCGGTGCAGGAGTTCAACCTGGACATCGCCGACAAGGAGTTCATCGTTCTGGTCGGCCCCTCCGGCTGCGGCAAGTCCACCACGCTGCGCATGGTGGCCGGCCTGGAGGAGATCAGCGAGGGCGAGCTGTACATCGACGGCAAGCTCATGAACGACGTGGAGCCCAAGGACCGCGACATCGCCATGGTCTTCCAGTCCTACGCGCTGTATCCCCACATGACCGTCTATGAGAACATGGCCTTCCCCCTGACACTGCGCAAGATGCCCAAGGACGAGATCGACCGCCGGGTGAAGGAGGCCGCCGAGATTCTGGACATCACCCAGTACTTAGACCGTAAGCCCAAGGCACTCTCCGGCGGCCAGCGCCAGCGCGTGGCCATCGGCCGCGCCATCGTCCGGGAGCCCAAGGTGCTGCTGATGGACGAACCCCTCTCCAACCTGGACGCCAAGCTCCGCAACCAGATGCGCGCGGAGATCATCAAGCTCCGGCAGAAGATCGACACCACCTTCATGTACGTCACCCATGACCAGACCGAGGCCATGACCCTGGGCGACCGGATCGTCATCATGCGGGACGGCTTCATCCAGCAGATCGGCACGCCGCAGCAGGTGTTTGACCATCCCGCCAACCTCTTCGTGGCCGGCTTCATCGGGATGCCTCAGATGAACCTCTTTGACGCCAAGCTGGAGAAGGAGGGCGAGAAGTATCTGGTGGCCGTGGGCGGCATCAAGGTGGAGCTGTCTCCGGAGAAGCAGGCGGCCCTCAGCGCCAAGAACGTGGAGCCCCAGCCCATCACCCTGGGCGTCCGGCCCAGCCACATCACCCTGGGCGAGGGCGAGAACACCCTGTCCGCTACCGTGGACGTCAGCGAGATGATGGGCAGCGAGGTGCATCTCCACGCCAACGCCATGGGCCGGGATGTGGTTATCATCGTGCCCACCATGGATCTCCAGGGCAATCACATGGAGACCTTCGGCCGCGGCGCCGAGATCAAGTTCACCTTCGCCGGCAGTGTCTGCCACGTCTTTGACAGCGAGGGCAAGAACCTGGAATTCTAAGCAGATCAACCGAAAACGGGAGGGACGCCGATTTGGCGTCCCTCCTTTTCTTGAAAAACGACAGGGTGTGCCGGCGGTGCCTCAGACGCCGGAGGAGTGCAGGAGCCGGGCGGGCTGGCTTTCGGAGGCGCTGCGGGGCCCGGTGAGATGGCGGTAGCAGTAGAGGTAGGCGGGCACCAGAAACAGATCCGCCAGAATCCAGGCCGCCGGAGAGGCGAAGCACGCGGCGGGGAAGCCGAACACCGGCACCAGCAGCGCGACCCCCACCCGGCCGGTGAGCTCCAGCACCCCCGCCAGGGTGGCCAGGGGGGAGAAGCCCATACCCTGGATCAGGAAGCGGAAGATGTTCACCAGGGAGAGAGGGAAGTAGAAGGCCCCCAGGGTCATCAGGTACTGCCGGGCCATGGGCAGAAGATGCGCGCTCTCGGCATCCAGGAACAGCATGTTCATGGGGTTGGAGAAAAGCAGAATCAAAGCCAGGGCCACGGCGGAATAGACGGCACCCAGGAACATGCAGGATCGCAGGCCCTGGTGCAGGCGCTCCCACTTGCCGGCGCCCACATTCTGGCCGCCGTAGGTGGCCATGGTGCTGCCCATGGCGTCGAAGGGACAGCAGAGGAACATGGAGACCTTGCTGGCGGCAGTGACCGCGGTGACCGCCGCGGTGCCAAGGCTGTTCACCGCCGCCTGAATGGTGACGCTGCCGATGGCGGTGATGGAGTACTGGAGCCCCATGGGCAGGCCCATCAGGCACAGGCGGCCCATCCGGCGGCGCTCCCAGCGCCAGTCCGATCGCTCCGTGCGGAGCAGGGGATAGCCCCGCAGCACCCGGACCAGGCACCCTGTTCCGGCCAGAAGCTGGGCCAGCACCGTGGCCAGAGCCGCGCCGAATACATCCAGATGGAAAACCAGGATGAACACGGCGTCCAGCACCATGTTGACCACCGCCGCCCCGCTGAGCCAGAGCACCGGCGTCCGGCTGTCCCCCAGGGCCCGGAGAACCCCGGCGGTGAAGTTATAGAGGAAATAAGCCGGAAGCCCGGTGAAGATGGTGAGGATGTAGCAGACGGCCCGCCGGTAGATGTCCGCGGGGGTGTGCATCAGCGTGAGGACAGGGCCGCAGAGCAGCACGGTGGCCAGGGTCAGAAGTCCGCCGAAGATCAGACACAGCCACGTGCCGCCGGCCACGTACCGCCGCAGCTCCCGGTAGTCCCCGGCGCCGAACTGCTGGGCCACGGGAATGGTGAAGCCGCCGCAGATGCCCATGCAGAAGCCCACCACCAAAAAGTTGATGGAACCGGTGGAGCCCACCGCCGCCAGGGCGTCTCCGCCCAGGGTCTTGCCCACAATGGCGGTATCTACAACGTTGTAGAGCTGCTGAAAGAGATTGCCGAAAAAAACCGGAATGCCGAAGCTGAGAAGAAGTCTCATGGGACGGCCGCAGGTCAGATCCTTTGTCATGGTGTACTCCTCGCTGTGTTCAAAGTGGACGGAAAGCTTCCAAAAGCTTTCGTTTATTATAGTCGTTTCATCCAAAACCGCAAGCGTGATTTTGGATGATTTTACAGCCCGTCCCCGGGGAAGAACTTGTGCAAAGTGGAGGCGCCGCCGGGGCTAAAATCCGGCGGACTGCGCATACTGCCTCCATCAAGGAGGTGGGCACTGTGGACTCCCTTTGGAAAAAGACTGCGGAAATGCCCCGTTTTGCCCCTCTGGAGGGGGACCGGAGCACGGAGATTTTGATTGTGGGCGGCGGCATCGCGGGGCTGCTGTGCGCGTATGAGCTGAGCCAGGCCGGGGCGGACTGTCTGCTGGTGGAGGCCGGAAGACTCTGCGACGGCATCACGGGGAATACCACCGCCAAAATCACCAGCCAGCATGGCCTGCTCTACGACCGGCTTCTGCGCACCCTGGGCCTGGAGGCCGCCCGGCAGTATCTGGCGGCCAACGAGGCGGCCCTGGACCGGTACCGCCGCCTCTGCCGGGAGATCGACTGCGGCTTCCGGGAGCAGGACAGCTTTGTCTATGCCCTGGACCACCGGGAGGCCCTGGAGCGGGAGGTCCGGGCCCTGGAGCGGATCGGCTTCCCGGCGGAGCTGGTGACCGCCCTGCCTCTGCCGCTCCCCACCGCCGGGGCGGTGCGCTTTCCCCGGCAGGCCCAGTTCCACCCGCTGAAGTTTCTGGCCGCCATCGCCGGGGACCTGCGGATCTGTGAGCACACCAAGGTACTGGAGCTGCGCCCCGGCGCCGCCGTCACGAACCATGGCACCGTCCGGGCGGAGAAGATCGTCCTTGCCACCCATTTTCCCCTGCTGAACAAGCACGGAGGCTACTTTTTGAAGCTGTACCAGCACCGGTCCTACGTGCTGGCCCTGCGGAACACGCCGGACTTTCAGGGAATGTACGTGGACGAAAGCGGCACGGGGCTGTCCTTCCGCCGCTGGGGGGAGCTGCTGCTGTTGGGGGGCGGTGGGCACCGCACCGGCAAGCGGGGCGGGGGCTGGGCGGAGCTGACCGACTTTGCCGGGGAGATGTGGCCCCAGGCGGAGGAGGCCGGCCGCTGGGCGGCCCAGGACTGCATGACCCTGGACGGCATGCCCTATGCGGGTCCCTATTCCCCCTCGGCGCCGGGGTTGTATGTGACCACAGGCTTCAACAAGTGGGGCATGACCTCCGCCATGGCGGCGGCCATGGTCCTGAAAGAGCAGCTCCAGGGCCGGGAGAGTCCCTATGGGGCCCTGTTCAACCCCGCCCGCAGCATCCTGCGTCCTCAGCTGGCGGTGAACGCCCTGGAATCGGCGGCGGGCCTGCTGACCCCCACCGTGCCCCGGTGCCCCCACATGGGCTGCGCCCTGAAGTACAATGCCCGGGAGCACTCCTGGGACTGCCCCTGCCACGGCTCACGGTTCGGAGAGGATGGGAGGCTGCTGGATCACCCCGCTGCGGACGATCTGCAAAAAGCGCCGGGGAGGCCGTAGACAGTCTCCTGGAGAGCGAACCCCTCAATGAATGGAATATCCGATAATAAGTAATATATACTTGACATATTGTCGGATGAGTGCTATACTGGCCTCACATTCATAGAGGAGGTACTTGATAATGGCGGAGCAGATGGGAATTGCGGTGGGCCTGGTCACCGGATTGGCGTTTGGGCTGGTGGTTGTGGTGCTGTTGTTTCGGAAGAAGGTGCTGGACTGCACCTTTGACGAGCGGCAGGAGCGGGCCCGGGGCGTGGCCTTTCAATACGGCTTTTTCACGCTGATAGTGTGCGTATTTCTCTATGGGGCCTCGGAGCTGGCCCTGGGCCGGTGGTGCGACGCCATGGCGGGCGGGAGCCTTTGCATTGCGGTGAGCATGATTGTGTTCGCTGTCACCTGTATTTTGAAAGACGCCTACCTGAGCCTGAAGGAGCGGCCCCGGCGGATCATAACGCTGTTTTTGTGTCTGTCGCTGTTCAACCTGGGGCTGGGCGCCGTGCAGGCGCTCCGGGGCGGACTGCTGGAGGACGGCGTGCTGAGCTTCCGGGTGGTGAATCTGGTGTGCGGCGTCATGATGCTGGTGGTCCTGGTGGTGTACCTTGTGAATTTCCTGCTGGGGACGCGGGAGGAGGCGGAATGAAGAACCTCCGGATGAAGGCGGCCCGGGCGGCGCTGGATCTCAGCCAGCAGGAGCTGGCGGATATGGTGGGGGTATCCCGGCAGACCATCAACGCCATTGAGAAGGGAGACTACAACCCGACCATCAAGCTGTGTACGGCGATCTGCCGGGCCTTGGGGAAGACCCTGGACGAGCTGTTCTGGGAGGAATAGCGCAAAAGCCGGGTCCGGGAGCCCGCCGCCCTGGAGCTTTGCGGAGACAGGGCCCCGGCAGGGAAAGAAGCGGTCGTGGCGGCCGAAAAACGGTAACTTGAGGCAAAGGGAAACAGCGGGGCAGAGCCCCGCTGTTTCCCTCTGTTTCCGGGCCTCACCGCTCCAGCCCGATATACGTCGCCTGCCACCGGCCGCCGCTGTAGGACATCCCCATGGTAACATAGTCGTAGGGCTCCTCGGCGCTGAGCCGGTGCCGGACCGATACCACGGCGGAGGTGGGGTGCGCGTCGTCGTCGGGGGAGATGTCCACGGCGGAGACGCTCACCATGTCAGACACGTCTGTCTCATAGACGGCGGTCCAGGCGTCCTCTGTCAGCAGAGCCTTTGCCTCCGGGGTCCAGCGGCAGGAGAACACCGCCGGCAGCAACGTGTCCACCGCCTCCTGCAGGGACGTCATCCAGTCCGGGACGGCGACGCCGGCGGGGACGGGCTGGAAAGTGGAGGCCATGTCGGCGAAATCCCGGCCCAGACCCTCCGCGGCCTCCGTGAAGAAGCGGGCGGTGAGCGTGTAGACGCCGCCCTCCCGGTCGTCCACCACGGTGATGCGGGCGTTGGCGGCGTCCCACTCGGCGCCGTACTCCGTGCCGTCGTAGGCGTCGAAGGTGATGCGCTCCGTCTCCGCCTCCCCGTCCAGCACCATGGAGAATTCCTCCTCCAGGGCCTTGCGGGCCTCCTCGGCGGCTGCTTCCAGGGAGACCTCCCGATGGTGGGAGACCGTCAGGCTGCACTCCGGCATCTCCGCCGGGGGAGGTGTGAGAGGGCGGACCACATAGGCCCCGTCCGTCCAGGCGCCGGCGTAGAGCTCCTCGTTGACATACAGGAGAAATTCGCCGGGGGTCTCCGCGGCGCCGTAGTGAATGGCCTCCAGATGCAGTCTGCCCACATCGCCGCCGGTGAGGTGCAGCGTCTCCACAGCGGGGGGCTGGTCGGGGATGGTGGGAGTATCGCCCGGCGGCACCGGGGCGGCCGGCCGCCGGAGGGACACCGCGGCGGCGCAGAGAATGGCCAGACACGCCGCGGCCGCAAGCCCCCACCTGACGGCCGGGGCTCTGGAGCGGCGGTCGCTGCGTTCCAGCAGCGCCGGGTCCGCGGCGCCAAGGGCCAGAAAAAGCCGTTCTTGTCTCATAGGATAATGCCCTCCTGTTCCAAAAAGTGCCTGAGCTTCCCCCGACTGCGGAAGAGACTGGTTTTCACGGTGTTCAGCTTCAGCCCGTACCGCCGGGCGATGTCTCTGAGGGGCTCTGCGTACCAGTAGCGCCGCAGGAAGATGTCGCAGTCCCGGGGCGGCAGGGTGTGCAGAAAGGCGTTCACGGACTGCTCCAGCTCCGCGTCCTCCACGGCCTGGGCGGCGCTGGGCGCGGCAGGCACGCAGTCCCCCAGCTCCTCCAGCACCAGGGGCAGCTCTCCGCCGCCCCGCTTTTTCGCCTGACCGGCCCGGAAACGGTCAAAGGCCAGAGACCGGACGATTTTTCCCAGGAAGGGGGCCAGACGGTCGGGACGGTTTTGGGGCATGGCGTTCCAGGCGCCAAGCCAGGTGTCGTTGACACACTCCTCGGCGTCCTGGGCGCTGTTCAAAAGCCCCAGGGCGATGGTATAGCAGTAACCGCCGTATTTTTGCTGGGTCTCCGTGATGGCCTGGGTGCTGCGGCGCCAGTACAGCTCCACAATCCCCGCGTCATTCATTTAAATCACTCCTCTCGGTGAAAGGGCCCTTTACCTGTCAAGTCGGAAAAGGAGGGGGAGAGGTTCTCCTTTTATAGCAGTCTTCAGAAATAACGACAGCAAAGGAAGTGGATAGAGGTGGTGCAGAGCAAGGATGACGATCCAGGCGGGCTGACGCCCGTCCAGGAGGAAGACGCAGCCATGTGCCGCCTGTATCCGCTGAACTGCTGCCGTTATTTCTGATGATTGCTATCAGTTTACCACAGACACGGATTTTTGCGAATGGGGAATCTGCCGGCGGGCGGCGCCGGATTTCGTGAGTGCCGCGCCGGTTTCTTTGCGGGGAGATGGGAAACACTATCGTCAGCCCGGCGGGCCGCAGAGCGGCGGCCCCGCCGCGCCCTCCGCCTGAAATATGGGCAGGGGAACATCCTGATTTGCAGACCGTCTTGATTTGTTCACAAATATCCGCTATGATATGACTGTAAAGATTTTAAATTTTTGGAAAAGAGAGGAAGAGATCATGCCGTTTTCCGTGAATTTTGGCGGCTTCAACCCCGGTGATTTTCAATCCGGCGGATTTGGAGGCTTCCAGCAGAGGGGAGGAGCCACGCCGCCGCCCCGCAGGGAGCGCAGAGCCCGCAAGCCCCGCAGGGCCATCGGCAACGCCTTTACCCGCACCCTCATCAACCTGGCGGTGACGCTGGTGTTTGCGCTGGCGTATTTCTATGTGGAGCTGCCGGCCATCAACCTCCACGCGGAGGAGTTCTATGTCTTCGCTTTTCTGGTCTGTGCCGTGTACTGCATCTGCGCGGTTGTGACCTCCGGTTTTCAGGGGGAGGGCGTCAAGGGGTATTTCGGTTTTGTGAAAAAACAGTGTGCCGTGCCCTTTCTGGTCCTGGTGGCCCTGGTGATTGCCATTGCCGTGGGGGCCATCTCCTCCTGGGTGGTGCTGCGGGCGGGGAGTTACTCCAAGCTCCTGCCCCTGTCCACCGGGGACTTCACCGCCGAGGTGGAGGAGATCAGCTACGACCAGATCCCCATGCTGGACGCGGATTCCGCCGCTCAGCTGGGTACCCGGAAGCTGGGGGAGCTTGCCGACATGGTGTCCCAGTTTGAGATTCTGCCCACCTATACCCAGATCAACTACCAGGGGCGCCCCGTCCGGGTGACCTCCCTGCGGTACGGGGACCTTATCAAGTGGTTCACCAACCGCGCCGGCGGTCTGCCCGCCTATATCGTCATCGACATGGTGAGCCAGGAGGCGGAGGTGGTCCGCCTGGAGGAGGGCATGAAGTACACGGTTGCCGAGCACTTCGGCCGGAACCTGTACCGCCATCTGCGGTTCCACTATCCCGCCATGATGTTCGACGAGCCGGTATTTGAGATCGACGAGGAGGGGACCCCCTACTGGGTCTGCTCCCGGATTGTGAAGACCATCGGCCTTTTCGGCGGAACGGATGTGAAGGGCGCGGTGCTGGTGAACGCCGTCACCGGGGAGAGCGAGTACTACGAGCAGGTCCCTAACTGGGTGGACCGGGTGTACTCCTACGATATCATCATGCAGCAGTACGACTACTACGGCATGTATCACAACGGCTTTTTGAACTCCATCTTCGGCCAGAAGGATGTGACGGTCACCACCGACGGCTGGAACTATATCGCCATTGACGACGATGTGTATATGTATACCGGCGTGACCTCCGTCACCTCGGACCAGTCCAACATCGGCTTCATCCTCTCCAACCAGCGGACCAAGGAGACCAAGTTCTACCCCTGCGCCGGCGCCACGGAGAACTCCGCCAAGGCCTCCGCCGAGAGCCAGGTGCAGCAGATGCGCTACGAGGCCACCTTCCCCCTGCTTTTGAACATCGCCAACCAGCCCAGCTACTTCATGGCCCTGAAGGGCGCCGACGGCCTTGTGAAGATGTTCGCCATGGTGAATGTCCAGCAGTATGACATTGTCTCCACCGGGGCCACCGTGGCCGAGTGTGAGAGCAACTACCGCCGGACCCTGGCCAACCGCGGCCTCATCGGCGCGGGAGACACCGGCGTGGAGAGCGGCGAGCAGAAGAGCGACCGGGGCGTGATTGCCGAGATCCGCTCCTCCGTCATCGGCGGGAATACCCACTACTATGTCCGCTTGGAATACGGCGTGGGCTATCTGGACTTTGACGCCGCCAAGGTGCCAAGAGCCGTTTTGCTGGATGTGGGAGACCGCATTGAGTACGGCTATACCCTCTATACCGCCAGCTTCCCGGAGGACGGGATTGTGGAGGGCAGCTGGTTCCGCTTCGAGGGGGAGGAGGAGACGCCCCAGGGAGTGGAGGCTTCCCGGTAAAAAACGGGCAGAGGGCATTCTTGCAGGATGCCCTCTGCCCTTATGCGTCAAATGCCTGCTCACCTTAGAGAACTGGAGAGGAGGGCTTCCATGGTCAAATGGCTGGTGTCCGGCTGGACGATTGCTCCCTTTCTCGTGACGCCGGAGGAGTGGGCCCGCTGTCTTACCGGGTTTCACTGCGTCATCCACAATGCACACGTGCCCCAGGGGTATCGGGAGTCCCCACAGGAGACGTATCTGGAGCTCTGCCGGGAGCTGTTCGGCCGTCTGGCAGCAGGGGAGAAGCTGATCTGGGAGACCCATTATCCTCTGCTGTGCGTCCAGGGGCTGACCACCGATCTCGGCCGCTGCCGGTATGGCCATCCGCACCTGTACCAGGGAGAGCTCTGGCAGAGAGCCGACTTTGACCAGCCCTGCGTCAGTGCGGCTCCCTTCACCTTGACGCCCATGCGGGACAGGGACGGGAAGGCGGTCCTCAGTACCCGCGTCTCCTATACCCAGTACCCGGAGAATGTGATGGGCTGGGAGATCTCCTATCCTAAAAAAATTCAGTTCCAGGACCCGGGCACCGGAGCGTATGGCCCGCTGCAGAGCGTGGAGGGACTGGGGGCTTATCGGGATTTCCTGCTGCTGAAAGGGCGCATTCAGGCGATCACCCGTCCGTTGACGCTTTTTGTGGACGGCAGACAGGTGCGGACCAGAGTTCGCATCAGTGAGGCGGCACGGGCTGCTGCCGGAGGGTTCTGGTTTTTTCAGCAGAAGGGGATTTCCCTGTATCGTCAAAACACTTGAAAATCGGTATTCCGATGTTCAAGGCAGGCATCGCCTGCCGGCACATAAAATGTACCGTGTTTTGACTAGGAAGTCCACCGCCAAGACGTTTCACGGCTCCTGGGGCGCGTACGCGCCGCCCCGGGGTTGAAAAGAGGTATTTCCCTCTTTTCAACTGCGGTGACTATAGTACATCCCAAGTGGGTGAAGACAAACGCGGCAGGAGGCGTCCCGAAAGGGACGCCTCCTGTGTCATGCCGTTCCGGACCGGAGAAAATCCTTCAGCCGCTCCACGCTGGTATTGAGGATCAGCTCCTCGTCAAAGCTCAGCTCTTCCAGCAGAGCCGCGGCTTCCGTGAACCGGCCCACCTGGTCCGGGTCGTGGGCATCGGAGCTCAACAGGATAGGGACGCGGTGGAGCTGGCACAGTCCCAGCATGGTCCGGTAGTTCTCCACGCAGTTCAGCCGCTTCTCCTGCTTCAAAAAGGAGCTGTTGTTCACCTCCAGAGCCACGTGGTGGGCCTTGGCCCCCTGTACCAGGCGCTCGTAGTCCAGGGGGGTGTGGTCGTCGTCCGGGTGGGAGATGAAAAAGACCTTCTCATGCCGCATGCAGGAGATCACATGATCCGTATTCTGCGTCCGGCCCGCGTCCTGATAGCACTGGGCATGGATGCCGGCCAGAATGTAGTCCACCCGGTCTGCGTAGGTTTTCAGGGAGATCGTCCCGTCGTTGAGGACATTGGCCTCGCAGCCGTAGAGGAGCTCCACGCCGTAGAGGCGCCGGGGCGCCGCCCGGAGATTGGAGAAGTAGATGGGCTCGCAGGTGCCGGGGATGCCGGGGCCGTGCTCGCTGACGCCCAGAAGCTCCAGCCCCCGCTCCGCGGCGGCCTGGGCCATCTCCCGGATGGTCCCGTAGGCGTGGCCGCTGACCAGGGAGTGGGTGTGGATGTCCAGGGGAAAGCGGGCGCCGCATGGCGAAGAATCCATCATGGCAGATCCCTCCCCAAACCCGCCGGGGCGCCGCCGCCATACCGGCGGAGACTTCCGTCCCGGATCACATAGGCCTCGCCGGCCACCTCGGTCCGGCCGTCCCGGAGCACCACGTAGCTGCCGTCCGGCAGAGCCAGGAAGGACCGGCCCATGCTGTCCGGCAGAGCCACGTCCTCGATGAGCCGCAGGCCGTCCAGCCGCTGGTCCTTCAAAAGCTGGTAGTGGGGCAAAATCATGAGCTCCGTCAGACCCAGCCCCGTGGGGAAGCGCTGGTAATTGGGATCTGCGGTCTCCCCCTCCCGCTCCGGCTGGGCGTACACCACCTCTCCACAGTTCATGGACCCGCCGCTGATCCCCAGCAGCACACCGTCAAAGCCCCGGATCAGCCGCCTCAGCTCCAGCCGGCGGAAGAAACGGTTCTGGGTGAGGGTGTGGCCGCCGGAGAGAATCACCACCTGGCTCTCCGCCAGCCGCTGGGGCAGGGAGGAGGCGGTGCGGCTGTCGCAGATCCGGAAGGAGGAGACGGACAGGCCGCTGAGAAGGAGGGATTCCCGGAGGTTCTGGCCCATGGCGTCGTTTTCCGCTCCATTCTCTGGCTCCGCGCAGATCAAGAGACACCGGGCCTGGCTGGGCCAGACGGCGGAGAGACGGTCTAAAAAGCCGTTTTCCCGGCGCAGGCGGCAGGGCCTTCGGACACCCTGCGGCAGCTGTGCGGGACTGGGGCTGCTGGTCAGAAATGCAATCATTGGGAAACTCCTCTCCAGGCCGCTGAACAGGCCATTTTTGTATTTACTGTAGCAAAAATCAAAGACGCAGTCAAGAAGACATTGCCCCTGCCGTTCGATTGGAGAGGCCGCGAAGCACGGGGAGACAGACCGATGAGAAGCTCTGCCATGGGGACACTCCCGCAGTTTGGAGCGCGGCTTGCCTCTGCCGCCGGACATCCGGTGGAGAACGCGGTTGTTTTCGGACAGAAAGGTACAGCTGCGTCCTCCTAATGTCCACAGGAGAGAGTCAAATCTGGGAAATTTTGTTGTTTGATTTTTACAAGATTTTTACGCAAACCTTGGTTAAAAATCGAATTGATTTTAAAATTTTAAGGACCTATAATAAATACAACAAAACTGAATAGAACCCGTATGACAACGATCCGAAACATTCCTACCAAGAGGAAGACCGACGCGGAAATGTGAGGCGGCGAGCGAACCCCTCATTGAAACTGACAGGTAAAGAAAAGGTCGTTCGACGGAACTTTGGAAAGACCGCATCTGCGGCGCCAATGAGGCGATAACCAACTGGCAAAAAGACAGAGGAAATTACGCAAGTAATGTTCCTATGTCTTTTTTTATATTCATAAGCAGAGAATGGGGGAAGTCCCAATTCTTTGATAGATATAGATTAGAGAATCGCGTGTGTGAAAAAGGAGGATGAAAATGGATTCCAAGAATACAGAATCCCTGAAAAAGTCAAAGCTGTCACTGATTGGCGTGATTGCCCTGATCTTTTCCTTCGTGGCGGCGGGCTGCTTCGGCATTGAGGAGGCCATTGCAGCCGCAGGCCCGGGCGTCACCATCATGATGCTGATTATTTTCCCCTTTGTCTGGTCCTTCCCCCTTTGCGAAATGGTGGGCGAGCTGGGCTCCCTCTTCCCCGCAGAAGGCGGCGTGTACGCCTGGGGCCGGGAGACCTTCGGCGAGTTCTGGGGCTGGCAGGTGGGCCTGTGGTCCGCTCTGACCACGTGGCTTTGCCAGGCGGAGTACTGCGCATTGGTTGCCGGCTATGCCGCCAAGCTCATTGACCTGTCCGACGCCGCCACCTTCGCGGTGAAGGTGGGCGTGGTAATCATCTTTACCGTCATCAACATCATCGGCCTGGACTGGCTGGAGCGCCTGGAGACCTTCTTCACCGTCATGGTGGTGGTGGCCTTCGCCGCCGTGGCCATCGTGGGCTTTATGAACTGGAACTTTAACCCCATTGAGCCCTTCTTCAATCCTGACGAGGGCCTGGTCCACTCCATCGGCGAGAGCATCGCCATCATCGTGTGGATGTATATGGGCTATGAGTGCATGTCCAACATGGCCCAGGAGATGGAGAATCCCCAGCTGATTCCCAAGGCCATGCGGCTGAGCCAGCCCATCATTGCCCTGAGCTACATCCTGCCCACCCTGGCGGCGCTGGCGGCCATCGGCAGCTGGGACGCCTGGTCCACGGAGCAGGGCGGCGGCGCGGTCGGCTACGCGGACGTGCTGATTCAGCACGTGGGCAGCTGGGCCGGTGTGATGTTCGTGATCGTTGCCATCATCTCCAACTGCTCTATTTTCTGCTCCTACATCGCCCACGGCTCCCGGGCCTTCTTCGTCATGGCGGACGACCACATGTTCCCGCTCATCATGAACAAGGTGGATAAGCGGGGCATCCCCACGGTGTCCATCATCCTGCTGGCCATCTTCACCATCATCACCTGCCAGTTCGACTTCACCACCCTGGTCATGGTCACCAATCCCATTCAGATCTACCTCTATGTGATGATCGCAGCCTGTGTCCTCAAGGCCCGAAAGCTCTATCCCGCGGAGGAGCGGAAAAAGATGGGCCTGACGGTGATGCCCGGCGGAAACTTCGGACTGTATCTCTGTTCCGCCCTGGTGATTCTGGTGAGCCTGATCATCATCTACGTCAACGGCACCGAGTACTTTGTGGTGGGCTTCGTGGCCATCTTCGGCGGCCTCATCGCCTACATGCTGTGCAAGTGGGTCTATAAGGGCCGGGTGCTGGACGACCCCGAGGTCTACCCCCTGAATCCCAAGACGAAGCTGGATCTGGGCGACCTCATCCACATCGGCGACTACTGCTGGCTGTTCGGCCTGCTGTCCATCGGCGGCGCCATCTTCCTGTACTTCTACGAGCGGGATTACGGCGTGGAGTACTATCTGGAGGAGTATGAGAGCGGCCTGTTCAGCAACTTCTACGGCATGATTATCCTGTGCGCGGCCCTGGGCGCGGCGCTTCTGATCGGCGGTCTGATTCTGCGCCAGATCGGCAAGAAGACCGAGGGACCGGAGCTTGCGAAGCTGGAGGCCATCCGCAAGGAGCGCCTGGACGATATCATCCGGGAGTTCCACGGCGCAGTGCCCGGTGTGGACACTCTGCCGGAGAAGAGCGGGAAATAACATTTCGTAATCTAAATCACTGTCCCATGAGGGCCAGACCGGGATATTTCCTGTCCGGTCCCGGGTCAGTGCAGGCAAAATCCCTTTTAATACCCAAATTTTCCCGGGAAATGCTTTTTGGGCGACAGGTTGGTTTCGTGACCGGTTGTCTCTAAAAACAATTTGTATACCCTTAATTTTTAATAAAGGAGAAGAAGCGTTATGAAAAAAGTGATGGTATGCGGCTGCGGAGCGCAGGGGTCGACGATCTGCCGGCGGTTGGACGAGGAGCCGAACATTGAAGAGGTCGTCTGCGCAGACTACAACCTGGCGTCTGCGGAGGCGGTGTGTAAGCTGATGAAGAAGGGCACGCCGAAGCAGGTGAACGCGGCCCACGTGGAGGAGATCGCCAAGGCGGCGGAGGGCTGCGAGCTGATCGTGAACGTGATGCCCCTGGAGTACGGCGTGAACGTGATGCAGGCGGCTTTGCAGATCAAAGCGTGCTACCAGGACCTGTCCGCCTGCGAGAACGTGGTGGAGGG
>JAHZBA010000037.1 GCA_019423635.1 Clostridiales bacterium | reverse complement strand
TCATTTGGGTCTTCCTCCTTTTAGAATTTGGCGGGGTTGCCGCCAGTTTTGTCAAAACCTTGGGCAAGCCTCCCGCCCGGCGCACATACCGTGGCTAGCCGGCCCGTATCTGCTCCGGATTGGAGCGGCCCTCCGTTTTGCATCCTGACTATAACACGGCGGCAAAACGAAAGTCAATAAATTATGATGTTTTGTAACGTGGTTGTAACAAACCGTCCAGAATATAGGGGCGGCTTCCAGCTGCCGTCCAATGGGTTGCGGCATATATAATAGGAGTAGTTGTTGCAGACAGTTGTAACGAATCAAGATGCCCTCCACCGCCCCCGCCGGGGGGGTGCCGCCGCCGTTCACGAAATATTCACAGGCTCTGAACGAAAAGACGGTTGACAGGGCCGGGGCCGCCGCCTATAATAAATGACAGCCTGTCACTTTATGACAGCTTGTCATTCTTTGAGAGGAGCTGAGCGCCGTGCCGACGGAAACCTTCCTCCGGCTGCCGGAGGAGAAGCGGGGCCGCTTCATGGAAGCGGCCTGGGCGGAATTCACCCGCGTCAAGTTCTCGGACGCCTCCATCAATCAGATTGTCCGCCAGGCGGGCATCCCCCGGGGCAGCTTTTATCAGTACTTCACTGACAAGGAGGAGCTGTTCGCCTATCTGCTGGAGGATGTCAAGGCCTATGTGGTCCAGTTTTTCGGGGAATTGCTCCGCCAGACGGACGGAGACATCTTTCAGCTCCAGCTGACGCTCTATGACGGCATCACCCGCCGCAAGGAGCCCCGGCCGCTGATGGACCGGTGCTTCCGGGTGCTGCAGATCAACCCGGGGATCGACCTGCAAAAGCTGATGGCCAGTATGATGCAGTCGGAGTTTCCCCCGGAGCTGATGGAGAAGATCCGCGTGTCCAGTCTGGCCCGGCAGGATCAGGCCTACGTCCGGCGGGTGTTTTTGATGACCCTGGGCGTGCTGGGCCGGACCATCATGGACACGCTGCTGCAGCCGGAGCGGACGGCGGAGCTGCGCCGGGAGATGGAGGCGCAGCTGGAGATCATCCAATACGGCTGTCTGCGCAGGGAGCAGACAGAGCTTACATAAAGGAGGAGCCCATGAAAAAGAGATTGACCGCCCTGCTGGTGATGCTGGCGCTGACGGCGTCGGTGTGCGGCGTCAGCGCCCTGGCCGGGGAGATGGGAAAGGAGCCCGTCCGGGGCCATCTGGACGCCCTGCGGGAGGCCCGCGAGGCAGAGGAGGAGGCGGCCCGGGAGGCCGCGGCAGCGGCGGAGGCCGAACCCGCCCCGGAGGAGGAGCCGCCGGAGGAGATCCCCCCCACCCCCGCGGGGCCGGATCTGGAGGAGACCGTCACCATCGAGCCGGATGAGATCGGGCAGGTGAGCTTTGCCAATGTGGAGCGGCGGATGCGGGAGAACAACCTCCAGATCCTGACGCTGGAGCAGAGCGTGCTGACGCTGGAGGAGATCGACTACGAGGATCTGTACGAGGACCTGCGGCTCCAGCTCAACCAGATCGCCAAGGCCCAGTGGCAGCTGGTGCTGGGCTCCAGCGCGCTGAAATCCATGGCGGAGCAGAACATTCCCGGCGTGGAGTACAGCGATTACGAGTATCACAGCGCCTACGACCAGCTGGACAAGGCCTATGACGCCGTGCGGGACACCTTTGACTCCATCAAGGACGGCGACATGCAGCGGGACAACGCCGATGTGATCCGCCAGCTGAACCACTTACAGGACCAGATCGTCATGGCGGGAGAGGCTTTATATGTGGCCCTCACCGCCATGGAGGTCCAGGAGGCCGGCCTTGCGCGGCAGCTGGAGGCGTTGAACCGCACGGTGGAGGAGATGGAGCTGCGCTATACCCTGGGCCAGATCTCCGCCTTGCAGCTCTCGGAGGTCCGGGCGGGCCGGAGCAGTCTGGAGAGCGGCCTGGCTACCCTGCGGATGAACATCAAAAACTACAAGATCCAGCTGGAGATGATGATCGGCGCCGAGCAGACCGGGGCGATTGTCCTGGGCCCCGTGCCGGATGTCACCGACGCGCAGCTGGAGGCCATGGATCTGGAGACGGACCTGGCCGCCGCCAAGGAGAAGAGCTATGAGCTCTACGACGCGGGAAAGACCCTGGAGGACGCCCGGGACGACTACAAGGACGCCGGCGTGGGCTACGCCTATGACGAGGAGCGCTATGAGTTCCGCAGCGCCAAGCACACCTGGCAGGCGGCCCAGTATACATACAACAACACCGTCCAGAACTACGAGCTGAAATTCCGCACCCTCTACGCCCAGGTGGAGGATTACCGTCAGATCTGGCAGGCGGCGCAGACGGCCCTGGCCTGTGAGCAGGAGTCCTACGCCGCGTCGGAGCTGAAATACCAGCAGGGGACGATCTCTCAAAACGCCCTGCTGACGGCGGAGGACGACCTGCGGGCCCAGGAGAACGCCGTGCGCAGCGCCGCCGGGGACCTGTTTTCCGCCTACAACAGCTACTGCTGGGCCGTGCAGCACGGGATTCTGAACTGATTTGGGAGGGATTTTCTGACTATGAAACAACACCGCATCGCGGCCCTGCTTCTGGCGGCCGCCGTCTCGTTCACCCTCACCGCCTGCGGCGGGGAGGATGGGGAGGCCGAAGAGCCCGCGGCCGGCGTGGCCGTCCAGGTGCAGACGGTGCTCCCCAGCACCATTGCCGCGGAGAACAAGGTCTCCGGCCAGATCTCGGCCGACAACGAGTCCACCATTCTGATCTCCAGTGCCGCCAAGTGCACGGCGGTGTATTTCGGTGCCGGGGATCAGGTGCAGGCGGGGGACATCCTCTGCACCCTGGAGCTGGGCAGCGCCCTCTCCGGCTACAACGCCGCCCGCATCAGCTATGACGCCGCCGTCCAGAGCTATCAGGACCAGAAGGTGATCCTGGATAAGCAGGTTCAGCTGGCGGCGGACAACGTGACCAACACGAAGGCCCTCTTTGAGATCGGCGCCGCCTCTCAGCTGGAGGTGGACCAGGCGGAGCTGAACTACCAGACCGCCGAGGCCGGGCGCAGCGCCACGTTGTCCCAGCTGGAGGCGGGCATCCAGAACGCCCGCAGCGGCCTGGAGCAGCTGGATCTGGCCCTGGAGCACGTGGACACCGCCGGCAACGTCATCGCCCCCATCGCCGGGACCCTGGTGACCATGAACGCCGTGGAGAACAGCTACATCTCCAACTCCCTGCCTCTGGCGGTCATCGACGGGGCGGACCAGATGAAGGTGACCGTCTCCGTGTCCGAGGCCCTGGTGCCCAAGCTCTCCATCGGCGACACCGCGGATGTGACCGTCAGCGCCGCGGACCAGAGCTTTACCGCCGCGATCCGCTCCGTGGAGCGGGCGGCCAACTTCCAGACCAAGCTCTACACCGTCACGCTGACCGTCCCGGCGGAGGTGAGCGGCCTGCTCTCCGGCATGTTCGCCGACGTCACCTTCCGCACCGACGTCTCCCAGGACACCCTGGTGGTGCCCACGGAGGCCATTCTCACCAGCGGGGAGACCCAGTATGTCTACGTGGTGGAAAACGACGCCGCCAAGTACCTGGAGGTGGTTACCGGCCTCACCGGCAGCGGCGTCACGGAGGTGCTCTCCGGACTGAAGGAGGGCCAGCAGCTGGTCACCGTGGGGCAGTCCTACCTCCATGACGGCGACGCCGTGCGCATTGTAAGCGGGGAGGACGCATGAGCCTTTCAAAATTCTGTATCCAACACAAGGTCGCCACCCTGCTGGCGGTGATTATGATCTCCATCTTCGGCGTCATCTTCACCACCCAGCTGCAGATGGCCCTGATGCCGGATCTGGAGGCCCCCATGGCCATGGTGGTCTGTTATTACAACGGCGCCAACCCCAGCGACATTGAGGAGCTGGTGACCCGTCCCCTGGAGTCCGCCGTCATGTCGGTGTCCGGCGTGGACTCCGTGTCCTCCACCTCCGCCGACAGCATGTGCCAGCTCCAGATCTCCTACGTGGACGGCACGGACCTGGACATCGCCGCCACGAAGCTCCGGGAGCAGTTCGACCGGGTGAGCCTGCCGGAGGACGCCATGGACCCGGTGATCGTGAACCTGAACATCAGCGAGCTGATGCCCACCGCCATGGTCGCCCTCAGCGGCGAGGACCTGGCCTCCCTCCAGGCCCTGGCGGACGACACTGTGGGGCCGGCCCTGGAGCGGATCGACGGCGTGGCCCAGGTCACCGTCAACGGCGGCGTGACGGAGAAGATCGCCGTGGAGGTGGACCCCGCCCGGGCGGCGGGCCTGGGACTCTCCAACAGCTATATCTCCCAGTTCCTGGCGGGGCAGAACCTGCTCTACCCCGGCGGCGACATGAAAAACGGCTCCAAGACCCTCACCGTCAGCACCGACGCGAAATTCCAGTCGGTGGAGGACGTGGAGAACATGCTGCTCTCCCTGCCCACCGGCGGCGCCGTGCGGCTGCGGGAGGTGGCCGACGTGGTGCTGGAGACGGAGAACTCCGACGCCTGCGCCAAGGTGAACGGCACCGCCTGCGTGGTGCTCCAGATCTCCAAGCAGTCCGGCGCCAACGAGGCGGCCGTGGCCAAGGCCGTGGCGGCGCGGCTGGAGGAGCTCCATGAGGAGAACCCCGCCATTGTCTACACAACGCCGTACCTTGCCTCGGATTACATCGACATGTCCGTAAACGCGGCCTTCCAGAACATCTTCCAGGGCGTGCTGCTGGCAGCCATTGTGGTGTTTTTGTTCCTGCGCCGTGGCAGCGCCACCATGACCATCGCCGTGTCCATGCCGGTGTGTATCCTGACGGTATTCGTGCTGATGAACGCCATGGACCTGACGCTGAACATGATGAGCCTGGGCGGCGTGGCCATGGGCGTGGGCATGATCGTGGACAACTCCATCGTGGTGCTGGAGAACATCTACCGCTTTGCCGCGGAGGGAAAGGACCGCCTCAGCGCCTGCGTGGAGGGCACGAGGGAGGTGACCACCTCGGTGGTGGCCTCCACGCTGACCACCGAGGCCGTCTTTGTGCCCCTGGGCTTTGTGGACGGCATCGCCGGAGAGATGTTCCGGGATTTCTCCCTGACCATCGCCTCGCTGATCTTCGCCTCCCTGGCCATTGCGCTGACGCTGGTGCCGCTGCTGTGCTACATGATGCTGGACGAGGAGAAGCTCCGCCGCCAGCAGCTGAAGCGGGCGGAGAAGAAGCCCAACGCCCTGCTGGCGCGGATCGGCGGCTGGATCCAGCGGCTGTACCAGTTCTACCTGCGGCTTCTTGACTACTTCGTCCACCACCTGAAGGTGGGGATGCTGGCCGCGCTGGCTCTGGTGGTGGCCATGGCCCTGCCGGTGTTCACCTCCAACCTGGTGATGATGCCGGATATGGACCAGGGGCAGGTCACCATTTCCATCAGTATGCCCATCGGCTCCCAGGTGGACGAGAGCGCCGCCATTGCCGACCGGATCTCCGCCATTGCCCAGCGGGAGGTGCCGGAGCTGGAGGAGATGTACTACATCGCCCAGGACGAGTCCGTCACCATGATGCTGAATCTGGTGTCCAGGGGGGAGCGCAGCCGCAGCAGCTTTGAGATCACCGACAGCCTGCGGCCCTGTCTCCAGGACATCGCCGGCTGCGAGATCACCGTCAGCGCCTCCAGCTCCATGGGAATGCTCACCGGAGACGACATCAATGTGGAGATCACCGGAAACGACTATGAGACCCTGGCCATGATCGCCGAGGACCTGGCCGGGGAGATCTCCCGCCTGCCGGACGCCATCGACGTCCAGAGCTCCCTGGCCCGGCGGGTGCCCCAGGTGAAGGTGACGCTGAACCGGGAGGCGGCGGCCCAGTACGGCCTCACCGCCGCCGCCGTAGGCGCCGCCGTCCGCTCGGAGCTCACCGGCGCCACGGCCACCACCGTCACCATCGACAACCGGGAGCTGGACGTGGTGGTCCGGGGCAGCGGCGAGGCGGGAGAGAGCCTGGACGCCCTGCGCTCCATGGCCATTCCCTCCAGCTTCGGCGGCTCGGTGCCCCTGAGCTCCGTGGCCGAGGTGGCCGTGGTGCAGGAGCCCCAGACCATCACCCGGGTCAACCAGTCCCGGCAGGTCAGCGTCACCGGCGATACCATCAGCGGCGACGTCACCGCCATGACCCGCTCCATCCAGTCCATTCTGGGGGAGTACACGCTGCCGGAGGGCTATACCGCGGAGATCAGCGGCAGCTACTCCAACATGATGGAGAGCTTCACCGACCTGCTGCTGGCACTGCTGGTGGCCCTGGGCCTTGTCTATTTCGTGCTGGCGGCCCAGTTTGAGTCCTTCCTGATGCCGGTGATCGTCATGCTGATTCTGCCGGTGGCCTTCGCCGGAGCCCTGGTGGCCCTGCCGGTGACGGGGAAGGACCTCTCCATCATCTCCCTGGTGGCCCTCATCATGCTGGCGGGCACGGTGGTCAACAACTCCATCATCCTGGTGGAGTACATCAAAATCCGCCGCGGGAGGGGGGAGAGCCGGGAGGAGGCCATTCTCCACGCCTGTCCCCTGCGCATCCGGCCCATCATGATGACCACCCTGACCACAGTGCTTGCCATGGTGCCCATGGCCATTGGGGTGGGAGAGACCAACGAGATGATGAGCGACATGGGCGTTGTCATGATCAGCGGCATGGCCATCTCCACCGTCATCACCCTGGTGCTGACGCCGGTGTTCTACTCCGTCATTGACGATCTGCCCCGGAAGCTCCGGCGGAAGAGGCGGCCGGCGGCCGAAGAGGCGGAGCCCGCCCCGGAGCCGGAGGAGGTCCACTGAATCAGCCGCGCCCCCGGAAGTAATGCTTCCGGGGGCGATTTTTCTTGACTTTCCGGGAAAATTTGGTATGCTTGGAATAGCGTTAACCTCACTTGAGTATCACGACAGGAGGCGGAGTATGCGGGATGGCTGCGGGCGGGAGATCACGGATCTGCGGCTGTCGGTGACGGATCGGTGCGACTGCCGCTGCCGGTACTGTATGCCGGCGGAGGGGTCCCCCCGGACCGGGGAGCTGCCGGCGGAGTCCTATCTGGAGATGGCCGCGGCGGCGGTCCGGTGCGGTATCCGGAAGATCCGCCTCACCGGCGGGGAGCCGCTGATGCGGGAGGACCTCCTGGAAATCTGCCGGGGGCTGCGGGCTCTGCCCGGCCTGGAGGAGCTGTGTCTGACCACCAACGGCCGGCATCTGGAGCGGCTGGCCCTGCCCCTGCGGGCGGCGGGGGTGGACCGGCTGAATCTCAGCCTGGACACCCTGCGGCGGGACCGGTACGCCGCCATGACCCGCCGGGAGCCGCCGGAGGACCTGCTGGGCGGCCTCCGGGCGGCGGAGGCTGCGGGCTTTGCCGGGCTGAAGGTGAATGTGGTGCTGATGGGCGGGTTCAACGACGACGAGATCGGGGACTTTGTGCGCCTGACGCGGGAACACCCCTGGGAGGTGCGCTTTATTGAGCTGATGCCCATGGGTCCCTGCGCCGCCTGGCCCCGGACGTGCTTTCTGCCCGCCGCCGCGGTGCTGGAGCGGGTGCCGGCGCTGGAGCGGATTCCGGACCAGGGCGTGGCCCGGCGGTACCGTCTCCCCGGCGGACGGGGTAGTGTGGGGCTGATCGCCCCCTTGAGTCACGCCTTCTGCGAGGCGTGCAGCCGGATTCGGATCACCGCCGACGGCCATTTGAAGAGCTGCCTCCACAGCCGGGAGGAGCTCCCTCTGGCGGGCCTCCACGGGGAGGCGCTGGAGGTCGCCGTCCGCCGGGGCATCCGGGAAAAGCCCCGGACCCACCATCTGACGGAAGGGGCCAGCGGCACCCCCAGGAATATGAATCAGATCGGAGGCTAAGCCATGGCAGAGCTGACGCATTTCAACGAGCAGGGCCGGGCCCATATGGTGGATGTGACGGAGAAGGACGTCACCTGCCGCCGGGCCGTGGCCGCCGGGGAGATCCGGGTCTCTCCGGAGACCCTGCGCCACATCAAAAACGGCACCCTGAAAAAGGGGGATGTGCTGGCGGTGGCCCAGGTGGCGGGGATTCAGGCGGCCAAGCACACCTGGGAGCTGATTCCCATGTGCCACCCGGTGCCCCTGACGGGGGTGGATCTCACCTTTGCCCTGACGGAGACGGCGGTGGAGATCCGGGCGGAGGTGCGCTGCACCGGCGTTACCGGGGTGGAGATGGAGGCGCTGAGCGCCGTATCCGCCGCGGCGCTGACGGTCTATGACATGTGCAAGGCGGTACAGCAGGACATGGAGATCGGAAGCATCCGCCTGCTGGAAAAGAGCGGCGGCAGGAGCGGCATATATTCGCGGGAGGAATAAGAAAAGTTTTCGCCCGCCTTTTTCAAAAGGCGGCAGGGGTCCAGGGGGCGGCGCCCCCTGGCGGGGTGCAGGGGCAGCGCCCCTGCAAGGCCCGCCGCAAAGCGGCGAAAAATCCCACCCGCCAAACAAACCGAAAAGGAGCGATTCCCATGCCAAAAGTGACTTCCGTCAACATCAGCGCCCGCAAGGGCGAGCAGAAGCACCCCGTGCCAAGAATTCAGCTGAAGCTCCGCCACGGCATCGTGGGCGACGCCCACGCCGGGGACTGGCACCGCCAGATCTCCCTCCTGGCCCAGGAGAGCGTGGACCAGATGCGCGCCGCCTCCCCCGTCCCCCTGCCCCCCGGCGTCTTTGCAGAGAACATCACCACCCGTGGCCTGGAGCTGAAGACCCTGCCGGTGGGAACGCGCCTGCGGATCGGCGAGACGGTGGTGGAGATCACCCAGATCGGCAAGGAGTGCCACAGCGGCTGCGCCATTCAGCAGGCCGCCGGCCGCTGTGTCATGCCCACAGAGGGCGTCTTCGCCGTGGTGGTCCGGGAGGGCGCCGTGGAGGCGGGAGATGAAATCGAGGTGCTGGTATGAAGCTCATCAAAACCCGGGACGCCGTGGGCCACGTCCTGTGCCACGACATGACCCAGATCATCAAGGATCAGTATAAGGACGCCCGCTTCCGCAAGGGCCATGTGGTCACCCAGGAGGACATCCCCGTGCTTCTCTCCATGGGCAAGGAGCACCTGTATGTCTGGGAGATGGTCCCCGGCATGGTCCACGAGGACGACGCCGCGAAGCGTCTCCTGGCCCTCTGCGCCAACGAGGGGATGGAGCCCACGGCGGTGAAGGAGGGCAAAATTGAGCTGCGGGCCGCCCGGGACGGCCTCTTCCGGGTGGACAGCCGGCGGCTGCTGGCCGTCAACTCCGTGGGGGAGCTGATGATCGCCACCCGCCATGGAAACACGCCGGTCCACCGGGGAGAGAAGCTGGCGGGGATGCGGGTGATCCCCCTGGTCATCGAAGAGGCGCAGCTCCGGGCCGCGGAGGCCGCCGCGGAGGGGCGTCCCCTGCTGGAGCTCTTGCCCTACCGCATCCGGACCGCCGCCATTGCGGCCACCGGCAATGAGGTGAAGTCCGGACTCATCCAGGACACCTTCACCCCCGTGGTCCGGGAGAAGCTGGCGGAATACGGGGTGGAGACGCTGGAGGTCGTGTACTCCGGCGACGGGGTGGAGAACGTGGCAAACGCCGTCAAGGAGCTGCGGCAAACCGGCGCGGAGCTGATCCTCTGCACCGGCGGCATGAGCGTGGACCCCGACGACAGCACCCCCGGCGGCATCCGGGCCAGCGGGGCGAGAATCGTCACCTACGGGGCCCCGGTGCTGCCGGGCGCCATGTTCCTGCTGGGATACCTGGAAGACGGCACCGCGGTATGCGGCCTGCCGGGGTGCGTGATGTACGCCGGAGCGACGGTGTTTGACCTGGCGCTGCCCAGGATTCTGGCCGGAGTGGAGCTGACCACGGCGGATTTCGCCGCCATGGGCGAGGGGGGACTGTGCCTGGGCTGTCAGGTCTGCACCTACCCCAACTGCGGGTTTGGAAAATAGCCGCCCGTTCCCACCGGGGGGCGGGGCCCCTGTACATACCGTAATACCGGAAGGAGAACAACGATGAAGAGAATGTGGACCCTGACGCTGGTACTGTGCCTGGCCCTGTCCCTGACCGCCTGCGGCGGATCGGAGGAGACGGAGCTGCGCGTCTTCGCCGCCGCCTCTTTGCAGGAGACGCTGACGGAGATCGGCGAGCGCTATGAAACGGATCACCCCGGTGTGACGCTGGTGTTCAGCTTCGACTCCTCCGGCACCCTCAAAACACAGATTCAGGAGGGGGCGGACTGCGACGTGTTCCTCTCCGCAGGGAAGAAGCAGATGGACCAGCTGGACGCCGCCGTGGCTCCCGCCGTGGACGCCGCCGCCCCCGCCGGCGAAGGAGAGGAGGCGCCGCTGGATTTCATCGACTCCAACACCCGCCGGAACCTCCTGGAGAACAAGGTGACCCTGGCGGTGCCCCAGGGCAATCCCCGGGGCGTGGAGAGCTTTGACCAGCTGGCGCAGCTCCTGCGGCAGGGCGATATTCTGCTGGCCGTCGGCGGCGGGGACGTGCCTGTGGGCCAGTATACCCAGGAGATCTTCCGCTTCTACGGCCTGGAGGAGGCCGCCCTGGCCGCCTCCGGCGTGCTGACCTACGGCTCCAACGTGAAGGAGGTCACAACCCACGTCTCCGAGGGGGCGGTGGACTGCGGGATCATCTACGCAACGGACGCCTTCTCCGCAGGACTCACGGTGGTGGACACCGCCACGGAGGAGATGTGCGGTCAGGTGATTTATCCCGCCGCCGTTTTGAAAAACAGCGCACACCCCGGCGAGGCCCAGGCGTTTTTGGAATTTTTGTCCTCTGACCCCGCGGCGGAGATCTTTGAGGGCGTGGGCTTCACCGTGCTCGCGCAGGATTCCTGACCCGGGAGGGCGCGCTATGGACTGGTTTCCCCTTGGCAACTCCCTCCGGATTGCGGCGCTCTCCACGGCGGCGGTGTTCTTTCTGGGGGTGTTCGCCGCCCGCGCCGCCTCCAGGCTCCCCCGGCTGCCCAAGGGCCTTCTGGACGCGGTGCTGACGCTGCCCCTGGTGCTGCCGCCCACGGTGGTGGGCTGGCTGCTGCTGCTCCTGCTGGGGCCGCGGCGGCCGGTGGGGCGCTGGCTGCTGGAGACCTTCGGCCTCCGGCTGGCCATGACCTGGCAGGGGGCCGTCATCGCCGCGGCGGTGGTCTCCTTTCCCCTGATGTACCGCACGGCGCGGGGGGCCTTTGAGAGCTTTGACGAGACGCTGGCGGACGCCGCCCGGACCCTGGGCCGGTCCGAGACCTGGATCTTCTGGCGGGTGCGGATGCCCTGCTGCCGCCAGGGGGTGCTGGCGGGGGTGGTGCTGGCCTTTGCCCGGGCCCTGGGGGAGTACGGGGCCACCTCCATGCTGGCGGGCTACACCCCCGGCCGCACCGCCGTCATCGCCACCACGGTCTATCAGCTCTGGCGCACGGGGGACAACGCCGGGGCGGGGCGCTGGGCGGTGGTGAATCTGGCCCTCTCCGCGGTGTTCCTGCTGGCGCTGAATCTGCTGGAGAGCCGGAAGAGGGGAGGCGGAACCTGATGGGCCTTGCGGTGGAGATCGAAAAGCGGCTGGGGGAGTTTCAGCTGGAGGTCCGGTTTGAGACGGACGGGGAACCGCTGGCCCTGCTGGGGGCCTCCGGCAGCGGGAAGTCCGTGACGCTGCGGTGCATTGCGGGGCTTCTGACCCCGGACCGGGGGCGGATCACCCTGGACGACAGGGTCCTCTTTGACAGCGCCGCTGGGGTGAACCTGCCGCCCCGGCAGCGGCGGGTGGGCTATCTCTTCCAGCAGTACGCCCTCTTTCCCCACTGGACCGCCCGGCAGAACATTGCCGCGGCGGTGGGGGACCGGAGGCGGCGGCAGGCCGTGGCGGAGGAACAGCTCCGGCGGTTCCGTCTGGAGGACGCGGCCGATCTGCGGCCGGGACAGCTCTCCGGCGGGCAGCAGCAGCGGACGGCTCTGGCCCGGCTGCTGGCGGCGGAGCCCCGCGTCATTTTGCTGGACGAGCCCCTCTCCGCCCTGGACGGCTTTCTCCGAAGCCAGGTGGAGCTGGAGCTGGCGGAGACGCTGGCGCGCTTCCCCGGTCCGGCGGTGTGGGTCTCCCACGACCGGGGGGAGGTCTTCCGCTGCTGCCGCCGGGTCTGCGTGCTGGACGGAGGACGGTCCCAGCCGGTGTGCGAGACGGAGGCGCTGTTCCGCCGCCCCGCCACAGAGGCCGCGGCGCGGCTGGCGGGGTGGGAGAACCTCCTGGACGCCGTCCCCCAGGGGGACCGGGTGTACCTGCCCCAGTGGGAGCGGAGCCTCTTTTGCGGCCGCACCGTGCCGGAGGGGGTCCGCCGGGCGGGGTTCCGGAGCGCGCAGGTCCGTCCCGCTCCGCCGGAGGCGGAGAATGTGGTGCCCTGCCGGGTGCTCCGGGTGGTGCGGGACCTGGACGGGGTCACCGCGCTGCTGCGGCCGGAGGGCGCCCCGGAGGACGCGCCGCCGCTGCGGATGGCGCTGGAGCGCCCTCCGGAGGGAGAGCGGCTCCATGCCGCCGTGCCGCCGGAGGAGATTTTGCTGTGGGAGGAGTGAGGAGATGTACCGTGCCGCAGTTTTGACCGTCAGCGACCGCTCGGCCCGGGGGGAGCGCCCCGACAGGACCGGGCCGGCCGTGGCACGGATGCTGGAGGAGGCCGGATATGAGGTGGTCTCCTGTGAAATCGTGCCGGATGAGCAGGGGGAGATTGAGGCGGCCCTGCGGCGCCTTGCTGCGGACGGGGAGATTGCGCTGGCGGTGACGGCCGGCGGCACCGGCCTCTCCCCCCGGGACGTGACGCCGGAGGCCACCATCGCGGTCTCGGAGCGGCTGGTGCCCGGCATCCCGGAGGCCATGCGGTATGCCTCCATGCAGATCACCCCCCGGGCCATGCTGTCCAGGGCCCAGGCGGGCATCCGGGGCAGGACGCTGATTGTGAACCTGCCGGGGTCCCCCAGGGCGGCCGGGGAGAACCTGGCGGCGGTGCTGCCGGCCCTGGACCACGGCCTGGAGATCCTGCGGGGAGGCCCCGGGGACTGCGGGGAGCTGCCCCCCGGTCAACGCGCCTGAAAACCGGGGCTCTCGCCGCGCAGACGCTCTGCACGGCTTATTAAAAGTCTCCATTCAGTTTTGTATTCCCAGGGCAGATCCGGCCTGATTGGTAAGGCGCGACGATCCCGGCGCACCGGGGAACGTCTCCGTTCCGGTGAAACGGCGTGCCGGGGTCGCCGCGCCCTGCGCGCAGGGGAACCGCAAAACCGAATGGGGCATATCAAGGATGTGTTCAACAGGCGAAAGCGGCTGCCCAATGGGCAGCCGCTTCCTTGTTTTTTTCAAGGGTCCCGCCGTCTCAGCCCCACAGGGCGGAGAGCATGGGGATAACCTGCTTTTTCCGGGACATGATCTTGGGCAAAAATGCGCAGTTTTCGCCGTCGTCCTTGATGTTGAAGGCCTGGCGGATGGAGTCCTCGTCCCCCACGAACAGCAGCTGCGTGCCGTCCAGCAGCACGTCGGTGATCATCATCACCACCGTGTTGAAGTTCTGAGCCTTCTGGATCTTCCGCATCAGCTGGAGGAACTCCTCCTTCCGGGCCAGCAGGCGGTCGGAGTCCATGCACGTCACCTGGCTGACCGCCAGATTGTGGCCGGCGATGTGGAACTCCTTGTAGTCCGTCTTCAAAATGGCCTCGGCGGTCTTGTCGTCGCCGCAGGTGGCGGAGAAGATGGCCTTGCCCAGCTCCTCCAGCTGCACGTTGGCGATTCGGGCCATGCGGTTGGCCATGTCGATGTCCCGCTGGGTGCAGGTGGGGGACTTGAACATCACCGTGTCCGAGACAATGGCGGCGGCCATGAGCCCGGCCATCTTGGCCGTGGGCATCAGGCCCTTCTCCTGGTACATCTCCGCCACGATGGTGTTGGTGCTGCCCACGGCCTCGTTGCGCACGGCGATGGGGTTTTTCGTCTCAATGTCCGCCAGGCGGTGGTGGTCCACAATCTCCAGGATCTCCGCCTGGTCCAGGCCGATGACGGACTGGGCCTTCTCGTTGTGGTCCATCAGCACCACCCGCTTTCTCCGGGGCCGCAGCAGGTGGAACCGGGACAGGGTTCCCACCACCTTCTCCTCATCGTCCAGGATGGGATAGGCCCGGAAGCGGCTCTCCAGCACGGTGTCCCGCACGTCGTCAATATAGTCGTCCAGGCGGAAGCTCACCAGATCCTGCCGCTTGCACAGGTGGGAGATGGGCATGGCGTGCCAGATCAGCCGCACCGCCTGATAGGGGTCCATGGGCGTGGAGATCAGGCAGGTCTTCGTGGGCTGGCCCAGAAGCTCCTGGGGCACCTCCGCCTGGCAGATGATGACGCAGCTGACGCCGATCTCCAGGGCCCGGCGGATCATGTCCGGCTGGTCCCCGCAGACCACGATGCTGTCGGGGTTGGAAAACAGCAGGTTCTCCCGGCAGGTGGGCAGGGCGATGACCACCTCGCCGGAGACCTCCTCCGGCAGCTCCCCGACGGAGTTGAGAATCCGGCCCTCCAGCACGGAGATCAGATGGTACACCGGCACGCTGTCAATCTGCGGGTTGCGGACGGAGCGCATGTCGTAGTTGGCCACGTCGCCGGCGGAGAGCATTCCGTACAGGGTTCCGTCCTCGTTGGCCACGGGCAGTACGGAGAGCTTGCCCGCCTGCATGGTCTGCCAGGCCCGGCTGATGGTGGCGGTGGAGGAGAGGGTGGGCGGCGTATCGTAGTCCAGGTCCCGCACCTGGGTGCGGACATTGGTGAGCAGCTGCGGGGGCTGGAAGCCGAAGCGGTCCAGCACCAGCTGCGTCTCGTCGCTGACCTGTCCCAGCCGGGCGGCCTGGTACTCCCGCAGGCCCAGGGCGTTTTTCAAGGCCGCGTAGGCCATGGCGGCGACGATGGAGTCGGTGTCCGGGTTGCGGTGTCCGGTAATATAGATGGTGTCCATAGGAGAGTCCTCCCGCAGTGTTTGAGATGATTCTATTATGCTTCCCCAAACGGGGTTTGTCAACGCCTGTCAGGGGGCCGGAGCCCGGAAAAATTTTGCGCAGGAGCCTTTTCACAAAGCCTCCTGAAACAGACTTGAAGTGAAGAGAAAGACGTGTTAAGTTATTTGGGATGCAAAGACGGGGGAATGGCTTTCGAGCCATTCCCCCGTCGGCTGCGGGTGATTTGCATGGAGCACGCCTTCCTGAAAGGCTGGTTTGCGCCGCTTTGCGGCTCCGCAGGGGCTCTGCCCCTGCACCCCGCCATCTTTTTGAAAAAAGATGGATCAAAAACTTTTTTCTGCGCTTGTCGCGTTTACAGCACCAGCAGCTCCTTGGGCGCCTGGGTCAGGCTCTCGCAGCCGTGGGGCTTGATGAGAATCACGTCCTCAATGCGTACCCCCAGCTTCCCCGGCAGGTAGATCCCCGGCTCCGCGGAGATCACCGCCCCCACGGGCAGGGGCTGGTCCCCCGCGGAGGAGGCGGTGGGGCCCTCGTGGATCTCCACCCCCACCCCGTGGCCGAAGCCGTGGCCAAAATAGGCCCCGTATCCGGCGTCCTGAATGACCTGCCGGGCGGCGCCGTCCACCTCCCGTCCGGTGACGCCGGCCCGGGCGGCGGCAATACCCGCCTTCTGAGCCGCCAGCACCGTCTCATAGACCGTCCGCATCTCCTCCGTCACGGAGCCCACCGCCACGGTGCGGGTCATGTCGGAGCAGTAGCCGTGATACACACAGCCAAAGTCCATGGTGACGAACTCCCCGGACCGGATCTGCCGCTCCGAGGGGACGCCGTGGGGCAGGCTCCCGTTGGGACCGGAGACCACAATGGGATCAAAGGACTTGTCCTCCGCGCCGAAATGCAGCATGAGATACTGCAGCCGGGCGGCCAGCTCCTTCTCCGTGACGCCGGGACGGATCTCCGGGAGGATCTCCTGCAGGGCCCGCTCGGCAATCCGCTGGGCGTGCAGCATGGCCTCCAGCTCCTCCACGTCCTTGACCTGGCGCAGCCTGGCCAGGAGATCCGCGGCGGGCACCAGCTCGCAGGAGAGGGCCTTGCGGTAGCGCTCGCAGTCCTGCACCGTCATATAGGCGTCCTCAAAGCCCACCCGGCGGAGGCCCTCCTCCGCGACGACCTCCTGAATCAGCACGGGATAGCCCCGGCCGGGCCGGGACTCCCGCAGCTCCGCGTTCTGCACGCAGCGGCCGGCGGCCTCGGTGTAGCGGGCGTCGGTGAAATAGTAGTTATGGGTCCGGGTGACCAGCGCCGCGCCGTCGGTGCCGGCGGAGTGGAACCCGGAGGCATAGAAGCGGTTGGCCTCGCAGGTGAGCAGCATGGCGTCCAAGCCGCGGGACTCCAGCGCCGCGGCAATCTGGGAGAAGTGATTCATAGGGGGACATCTCCTTTCCTTCCATCATGGTCCCTGGCCGGTTCCATGATCCCGTCGCCGCCCATGGGGGCGGTCAGATCCTCTGCGCGCTCCAGCGCCGCCTGGACAAAGCCGCGAAACAGCGGGTGCGGCCGGTCGGGGCGGCTTTTGAACTCCGGGTGGAACTGGGCCCCTACAAACCAGGGGTGATCCGGCAGCTCCACAATCTCCACCAGCCGCCCGTCCGGGGACTGCCCCGCCAGGGTCATGCCGGCGGCCTGGAGATCCTCCCGGAAGCGGTTGCAGAACTCATAGCGGTGGCGGTGGCGCTCGGAGATCTCCGGCGTGCCGTACAGAGCGCGGCTGCGGGTGCCCTCTGCCAGGCGGCAGGGGTATTTGCCAAGGCGCATGGTGCCGCCCTTGTCGGTGACATGCACCTGGTCCGCCATCAAATCAATGACCGGGTGTTTTGTGGTCCCGGAGAACTCCCCGGAGGCGGCATCCTCCCACCCCAGCACATGACGGGCGAACTCCACCACGGCCATCTGCATTCCAAGGCAGATGCCAAAATAGGGGATGCGGCGCTCTCTGGCGCAGCGGATGGCGGCAATCATCCCCTCAATCCCCCGGTCGCCAAAGCCCCCCGGCACCAGAATGCCGCCGCAATCCCCCAGGACGGCGCCGGCGCTGTCCTCCGTCAGCGTCTCGGAGTCCACCCACCGGATCTCCACCACGGCGTCGTTGGCCGTGCCGGCGTGATTCAGGGACTCCACCACGGAGAGATAGGCGTCGTGCAGCTGGGTGTATTTCCCCACCAGGGCGATGCGGACCTGCCGTCCGGCCGCCTTCTCCCGCTTCACCATGGCCCGCCACTCCCTGAGATCCGGCCGGTGGGTGATGAGCCCCAGCTTCCGGCAGACCGCCTCGTCCAGGCCCTCCTCCGCCATCAGCAGGGGGACCTCATAGAGGGTCTCCGCCGTGGCGTTCTGGATCACGCAGTCCGGCTGGACATTGCAGAAGAGGGCGATCTTCCTCCGGATGTCCTCCGTCATGGGCGCGTCGCAGCGGCACACCAGGATGTCCGGCTGGATGCCCAGGGACAGCAGCTCCTTTACAGAGTGCTGGGTGGGCTTGGACTTCGGCTCCCCGGTGCCGGGGATCTGCACCACCAGGGGCACGTGGATGAACACCACGTCCCCCATGGGCCGCTCCGTCCGGACCTGGCGGATCGCCTCCAGAAACGGCTGGGACTCGATGTCCCCCACGGTGCCGCCGATCTCGCTGATGACTACGTCCACATCCTCGCCGCCCATGGCGTAGATCCGGTCCTTGATCTCATTTGTGATATGGGGGATGATCTGGACGGTGGCTCCCAGGTAGTCCCCCCGGCGCTCCCGGTTCAGCACGGACCAGTAGATCTTGCCGGAGGAGATGGAGGCGTTGCCGCTGAGATCCTCGTCCACGAAGCGCTCATAGTGGCCCAGGTCCAGGTCCGTCTCCGCCCCGTCCTCGGTGACGAAGACCTCCCCGTGCTGGTAGGGGCTCATGGTGCCGGGGTCCACATTGAAATAGGGGTCAAACTTCTGGTTCCGCACCCGGAGTCCCCGCTGCTTCAGGAGCCTGCCTAGGGACGCCGCGCAGATGCCCTTCCCCAGCCCCGACACCACGCCGCCGGTGACAAATACATATTTGGTTGCCGTCAAGTGTTTTTCCTCCGTTTCTCCGGGGCTCCCGGACCTGCGGCGGAAGGCGGCAGAAAAAAGCACCGCCGGACCGTCGCAGGGGGTGAGAGGCCCCAGCCTCTTTCGGGACTCTCCAGTGCGATCCGCGGTGTTCGCCGTCTGTTCGATTTTTGCTTCGCGGCCGAAGCCGCGAACCGCTGCTCAAAGCGTTCCAAAAATACCACCTCACTATAGCATTTTGACAATTCTCTGTCAATGGGCAGTTTTGTTTGGGGGACCGGCTGCCTGCCGTGAGGGAGCAGGGAATGAGCCTGCCGGCGCGCCCGCCTTGAAGCCAGGGGATTTTTGTGATAGCATAACATATGAGAAGTGAGCGGCGGGAGAGAAGAGAGACTATGGAAGCACTGCACTTTGCGGAGACGGAGAGGCGGGGACTGCGAAAGGGAACGGTCCTCTATTTTAACAACCGGGTGGAGGAGCGCCTCATCACTGTGCTGGAGGGGCTTGTGGAGGAGTTCCTCGCCTGCACCGGAACGGAATTTACCAAAAAGCGCGGCGGCGCCGATTACGCGAATATCCGGAATCTCCGGGGCGGCTGGAAGAAGGTCTTTCACCGGGAGCTTGACCCCAGGCCGGACCGGGACAGCCTGACGCTGACCCTGGAGAACAGCAGCCCCGAACACGTGCAGCAGAGCCGGGCGGTGTTCCAGCTGACGCAGCAGTCGCCCGTGTGCCAATACCTCTATCTCCAGTGGCCGGCGGAGACGGAGTGGTCTGCGATCTGCGGCTTTCTGCGCTCGGCGGCGGAACGGCTGGAGCTCCAGTATGCCAGCGCCGGCTATGAGATGGCCTCCAACATCCATCACTTCCCCGGAAGCGCGGGGCAGGCGGTGCGGGCGCTGGAGGACCTCCCGTACGTCAACAGCGAGTACACGGAGTGGGGGATCGGCTGGGCCGGGAAGGCGCGGCGGGGCATCCCGTGCCCCAATTTCGTGCAGCTGCTGGGCCCCGCCCTGCACGCCGGGCTTCCGGTGGAGGCGCTTGCAAAGACGCCGGGACTGCACCGGGAATGGATGGGGCCGCTGCTGGAAGTGGACCTCCTGGACCGGGAGGCGGGACATTTGCGGGAGCCGGCCCGGCCGGAGCTGGAGGCCCGGTTCGCGGCGCTGTACCGGCTGCTGCGGCCGGTGATCCTCCCCGGGGAGCGGTCCGTGTACATGAAGCCGGCGGCATGGGCGCGGCGGAGTCGGCGCTTTGAACCGGGGGCCGATTGACAGGGCGGCGGTTTCCTGATAGGATGGAGCTGGAAATTTTTTGATTTCCCAATTCAAACAAAGGAGCGAAGAGAGATGGCAGACAGAAGAGAGGATGCCCGGGGAAAGAAGATCGTATTTGTATCCAGCTGCCTCCTGAACACCAACAACAAGGTGCAGGGCCTGGCCCGCTACAGCGGGATGTGCCGGGAGGTATTCACCACCCTCTGTGACTACGGCCTGGGCATCCAGCAGATGGACTGCCCGGAGACGCTGTACCTGGGGATTCAGCGGTGGTGGTACACCAAGAATCTCTATGACTGCCGGGGCTTCCGGGATCACTGCCGCCAGCTGGCGGAGCGGGTGGTCACCTACATGGAGGAGTACGCCCGCCAGGACTACAAGGTGGCGGCCATCCTCAGCTGCGACGGCTCCCCCACCTGCGGCGTGACCATCACCAGCTACGACAAGAACTGGGGCGGGTCCCCGGTGGAGCTGAACTACAACGACGCCATTGTCCAGGGCAAGGGCGTCTACATCGAGGAGCTGGAGAAGGCGATTGTGGCCCGGGGACTGCAGGTGCCCCCCTTCTACGGCCTGGCGCTGGACGACGAGTCCGTGGATCTGGAGAAGATCATCGCGGACTTCCGGGCGTTCATTGAGTCTGTGATGTAATAGGGCCGGTTCTCCCGGGAACTCCCCGGTGAGGCGGTCCGCCGCGCGGAAATTCCAATTTTGAAGGGGGCCGGTGCTCTGCACCGGCCCCCTTCCCTTTCGGTCATAACCCCCCTCCCCCCTGCATATACATGGAGGACAACCTGTTGGGAGAGGAGTGGAAGGGATGAAAAAACAACTTGCCGTCCTGGCACTATCGTGCCTGTGCCTCACCGCCTGCGGCGGACAAAACGCGCCCCCCGCCGACGCGCCGGCCCGGCCGGCCACGGTGCTGGAGACCGCCTCAGGCCTCACCGAGGAGGAGATTCTGCTGACCATCGACGGGCGGGAGGTGCCCGCCTGGCGGTATCTCTATTGGCTGGCCTACACCTGCGACCGCCTGGCGGAGCGCTACGCCCAGTCGGCCCTGCCCCTGGACTGGTCCGCCCCGGTGCCCGGCGGCACCCTGGCCGACTACGCCAAGGACCAGGCCCTGGCCAACACGGCCCTCTATACCGTGGTGGAGAACTGGGCCGACGCCTACGGCTGTACGCTGCCGGAAAATCAGGATTCCTCGGAGCCCGCCCTGCCGGCCCTGGGCCTTTCCGATACGCAGCTGCGGCAGCTGGAGGACGTGGGACGGCGCTACGCCGCCCTCTATGACCTCTACCACACCCAGGGCAGCGCCCTGGCCCCTACGGCGGAGGATTTGGCCGCCTACGGCGAGGAGTCCGGGGCCATGACCCTGGACCGCATCCTGGTCTCCGGCGGAGACGACCGGGAGGCCGCCCGGCAGCGGATCTCGGAGCTCTTCTCCCAGCTCAACAGCGCGGAGGATCAGGCCGCGGCCTTTTCCAATCTGGCGGCCGCCGGAGACGACACCGCAGGCCCCCGGACCGTCCTGCCGGAGACGTCCCCCCTGGACGAGACCCTGCTGGCGGCGGCCAAGACCATGGCCGAGGGCCAGTGCTCCGGCATCCTGGAATCCGAGGAGGGCTTCTCCATCCTCCGCCGCCTGCCCCTGGACACCGCCGCCTTAATGGACAGCTGCTTCGACGCCCTGCTGGAGTCCGCCGCCCAGCAGGCCCAGGTGGCCGCCTCCCCCGCCTATGAGGCCCTGGATGCCGCCGCCTTTTACGACGCCTTTCAGCAGGCCCGCCGGAGCGGGTCCGGAACCTGAGGGCGGTATTTGTTAAAAATTAGTCAAATTGTGAAAAGCAGCGTCCTCTTTTTGTCAAATATTTAACAAAAAGTATGTGACAGATTAGATTATCATTGACGTGGACGGGGGAATCCTCTATAATCGGGAGTGTAAGATTCAGGCATTGGGTCTGCCGGGCTGATCTGGGGTCCGGCGGTCCTGCTCCGCGCCAATCGGGGCGGCGGCGGACGCCGTCCACAAAAACATGAGAAGTGAGGATTTAACATGAAAGAGCTCTATGTCGTAAACTGCTGCCGCACCGCCATCGGTTCCTTCGGCGGCGCCCTGAAGAACACCTCCGCCGTGGAACTGGGCACCATCGTGGTCAAGGAGGTCCTCAAGCGCTCCGGCGTGAAGCCCGAGGCCATTGACGAGGTCATGTTCGGCGGCGTGCTGACGGCCGGTCTGGGCCAGAACGTGGCCCGTCAGGTGGCGGTCAAGGGCGGCATTCCCTATTCCGTGCCGGCCTACACCGTGAACATGGTCTGCGGCTCCGGCATGAAGACCATGATCGAGGCGGCCCGCACCATCCTGGCCGGCGACGCCGACATCGTTCTCTGCGGCGGCACGGAGAGCATGTCCCAGGCTCCCTTCGCCCTCCCCGACGCCCGCTGGGGCGCCCGCATGGGCGACAAGAAGATGGTGGACACCATGATTAAGGACGGCCTGTGGGACGCCTATAACAACTATCACATGGGCACCACCGCCGAGAACGTCTGCGACGTGTGGGGCGTGACCCGCCAGGAGCTGGACGAGTTCGCCGCCTCCTCTCAGCAGAAGGCCGTGGCCGCCATTGAGTCCGGCCGCTTTGCCGACGAGATCGTCCCCGTCCCCGTGAAGGTCAAGAAGGAGACCGTGGAGTTCAAGGTGGACGAGTATCCCAAGCCCGGCACCACCGCCCAGAGCGTGGCCAAGCTCCGGGGCGCCTTCCCCGTGGGCCCCGAGGGCGTGGAGGACGAGATTGTCCACACCTTTGAGCCCACCAAGATCCACGAGGCCGACGCCCGCAAGCACGAGCAGCGCGTCACCGCCGCCAACGCCTCCGGCCTGAACGACGGCGCCGCGGCGCTGATCCTGGCCTCCGGCGAGGCTGTGGAGAAGTACGGCCTGAAGCCCATGGTGAAGCTGATCGGCTGGGGCCAGGGCGGCGTGGACCCGAAGATCATGGGCGTAGGCCCCATCCCCGCCTGCCGTCAGGCCATGAAGAAGGCCGGCCTCACCATCAAGGACATCGACCTCATCGAGGCCAACGAGGCCTTTGCCGCCCAGTGCGTGGCCGTGGCCCGGGAGCTGGACTTCGACATGGAGAAGGTCAACGTCAACGGCGGCGCCATCGCCCTGGGTCACCCCATCGGCTGCTCCGGCGCCCGCATCGTGGTCACGCTGATCCACGAGATGCTCAAGCGGGACGAGGCCAAGAAGGGCATGGCCACTCTGTGCATCGGCGGCGGCATGGCCACCACCGTGATTGTGGAGAAGTGCTGATTTGCCCCTCCGGTCCGGCAGACCGCCGGGCCTGAACCGCGGGAAATCCGGTGCGGCATCCCATAACAAATCCTCCCAAGGGGAGCGGGTTTATGCCCGCTCCCCTGTTTTGTAAACGGAAGAGACCGGGCGGTGGTCATGATGACGGGACGTGCACCCCGCGGAGAAAAGGCGGCGGCCTGCGGCCGCCGCGAAGGGCAGCCGGCCCGCGGGGGGTATCAGGGGCCAGAGGTTGAGGCGGGGAGCCCTCTCCGTCGCCGCCTGCGGCGGCGCCACCTCTCCCAGAGGGAGAGGCAAGAGGATGGCCCGATCAGAACCAGAGGCCGGAATTAGGGAGAAGAGGCCCCACAGAGCGCCAGGGGAGCGCTTAGCGAAGCGGAAAGCGCGGAAAGAGAAGCAGGGACCGTCCGTCAACCACCCAACAGCCCCCGCCGGAAGTATCAACACGCGGGTCAAGGGGACTTCAAATGAGCGGAACGGCGCGCGCCGGCAGGGGCCGTCAAGTCTCCACCCAAGCCGGGCGGCAACAACTCCCGTATTGGCGAAACTTGGCCGTATGGCCAAGTTCTCGCCACAGCGTCTTTTTCTCTTTTGGACCGTGCACGGCCCGTTTTCT
>JAHZBA010000036.1 GCA_019423635.1 Clostridiales bacterium | reverse complement strand
TTTTCAAGGAGGCCATGGCGGAGATCGGCCAGCCGGTCATCGCCTCCGACATCGCCGAGACCGTGGAGGGCGCCCTGGCGGTTGCCAGGCGCATCGGCTATCCCGTGATTGTCCGGCCCGCCTTTACCCTGGGCGGCGCCGGCGGCGGGGCCGCCAAGGATGAGACGGAGCTGCGGCTCATCGCCCAGACGGGCCTGGACGCCTCCCCCATCACCCAGGTGCTGATTGAAAAGGCCATCTTCGGGTGGAAGGAGATTGAGTTTGAGACCATGCGGGACGGCGAGGGCAACGTCATCGCCGTCTGCTCCATGGAAAACCTGGATCCGGTGGGCGTCCACACGGGGGACTCCATTGTGGTGGCGCCGGCCCAGACCCTGGCGGACAAAGAGTTCCAGATGCTCCGCTCCGCGTCGTTGGACATCATCACCCACCTGGGGATCGTGGGCGGGTGCAACGTGCAGCTGGCGCTGAATCCCGACAGCTTTGAATATGCCGTGATCGAGGTGAACCCCCGGGTGTCCCGGTCCTCGGCCCTGGCCTCCAAGGCCACCGGCTACCCCATCGCCAAGATCACCACGAAGATCGCCCTGGGCTTCCGTCTGGACGAGATCAAAAACGACATCACCGGCAAGACCTGCGCCTGCTTCGAGCCGACGCTGGACTACATCGTGGTGAAGATGCCCAAGTGGCCCTTTGACAAGTTTGCCGATGCCTCCCGGACCCTGGGGACCCAGATGAAGGCCACGGGAGAGGTGATGTCCATCGCCCCCAGCTTTGAGATGGCCCTGATGAAGGCCGTCCGGGGGGCGGAGATCGGAATGGACAGCCTGAACCGGAAGGCGGAGGACGATGCCCCCATCTGGGAGCGGCTGCGCCGGGTGGACGACCACCGGCTCTTCACGGTGTTCGAGGCCCTGAAATCCGGCGTCTCCGTTGAGGAGATCTTCGGCATCACCCGGATTGACCGGTGGTTTTTGAGCAAGCTCCGGAAGCTGGCGGAGTTTGAGCTGGCCCTGGAGAGAGACGGCCTGACGGCGGAACACTACGAGACCGGAAAGCGCCTGGGCTACCCGGACGGCACGCTCCTCCGTCTCTCCGGCGCCGGGACGCTGCCTGCGGAGGCGAAGGCCGCCGTGTACAAGATGGTGGACACCTGCGGGGCGGAGTTTGACGCGGAAACCCCCTATTTCTACTCCACCTTTGACCGCTTCTGCGAGTCCCGCTCCTTCCCCCGCTCCGGCAAGCCCGTCATCATGGTCCTGGGCTCCGGCCCCATCCGCATCGGCCAGGGCATCGAGTTCGACTACTCCTCCGTCCACTGTGTCTGGACCCTCCAGTCCCTGGGCTATGAGGTAGTGATTGTCAACAACAACCCCGAGACCGTCTCCACGGACTACGACACGGCGGACCGGCTGTACTTTGAGCCGCTGTACCCGGAGGACGTGATGCACATCATCCAGGTGGAAAAGCCCGTAGGCGTCGTGGTGGCCTTCGGCGGCCAGACGGCCATCAAGCTGACGAAATTCCTGGACAGCCATGGTATCCCCATCCTGGGCACCTCCGCCGAGTCCATCGACATGGCGGAGGACCGGGAGCGGTTTGACGAGCTTTTGGAGCGCTTCCACATCAAGCGGCCCCAGGGCCGCGGCGTGCTGGGCCTGGAGGAGGCCCTGGACGCCGCCCACGAGCTGGGCTATCCGGTGCTGCTGCGGCCCTCTTACGTCATCGGCGGGCAGAACATGGTGATTGCCCACAACGACGAGGACGTCAGGACCTACATGGAGGTGATCCTCTCCGGGAAAATTGAAAATCCCGTGCTGGTGGATCAGTACCTCATGGGCAAGGAGCTGGAGGTGGATGTGATCTCCGACGGCACCGACGTCCTGATCCCCGGCGTCATGCAGCACATTGAGCGCACCGGCGTCCACTCCGGGGACTCCATCGCTGTCTACCCGCCCTTCTCCATCGGCGACAAGCAGCTGAGAACCATCATCGACTGCTCCGAGAAGCTGGCGCTGTCCCTGAAGACCCGGGGCCTCATCAACATCCAGTACCTGATCTATCAGGGGGAGCTGTATGTCATTGAGGTGAATCCCCGGGCCAGCCGGACGGTGCCCTACATCTCCAAGGTCACCGGGGTGCCCATGGTGGACCTGGCGGCCCGGGTCATGGTGGGCCAGCCCCTGAGCTCCCTGGGCTACGGCACGGGGCTTTACAAGAAGCCGCCGTATGTGGCCGTGAAGGTCCCCGTGTTCTCCTTTGAGAAGATCACCGACGCCAATGCGGCGCTGTCCCCGGAGATGAAGTCCACCGGGGAGGTGCTGGGCCTTGGCAAGAACATGCAGGAGGCCCTCTTCAAGGGTCTGGTCTCCGCCGGGTACAAGGTGGAGAAGTCCACCCACGGCGGGGCGCTGCTCTCCGTGAACCGGCGGGACCAGCCGGAGATTGTGGGCATTGCCCGGAAGCTGGACGAGCTGGGCTTCCAGCTCTACGCCACCGACGGCACCGCCCGGGAGATTGAACAGCTGGGCGTGGACGTGGAGATCGTGGGCAAGCTGGGTCAGGACAACCACGTCTTCCAGCTGCTGGAGGCGGGGAAGATCGACTATGTGATCCTCACCGGCTCCACGGAGCCCAACTACATCCGGGACTTCATCCGCCTGAACCGCCGCTGCGTCCAGCTGGGCATCCCGTGCCTCACCTCCCTGGACACGGCAGGCGCCCTGACGGACATCCTGGCCAGCCGCTACAACCAGGGCAACACGGAGCTGGTGGACATCTGCCACCTGCGGACGGAGCGCCGGAAGCTCCGCTTTGCCAAGATGCAGACCTGCGGCAACGACTACATCTTCCTGGAAAATTTCGATGGGTCCATCACCTGCCCGGAGTCCCTCTGCGTCACCTTCTGCGACCGGCACTACGGCATCGGGGCCGACGGCATCATTCTCATGGAGCGCTCGGAGATCGCCGACGCGAAGATGCGGATGTTCAACAGCGACGGCAGCGAGGGGGCTATGGCGGGCAACGCCCTCAGGTGCATGGGCAAGTACCTCTACGACAACGGCTTTGTGGACCGGGAGACCCTCACCGTGGAGACGGTCAGCGGCATCAAAACCGTCTCCCTCTACACCGCCGACGGCAGGGTGACCTCCGCCAGCGTGGACATGGGCCGGGCGACCCTGGACACGGCGGCGCTGAAATTCACCATCCCCGAGCGGACCGTGGTGGACTACCCCGTCCGGATCGGCGGGCGGCCCTATAACATCACCTGCGTGGATGTGGGCAACCCCCACTGCGTGGTGTTCTGCCCCCGGGTGGACGCAGTGGACGTGGAGACCATCGGCCCCCTCTTTGAGCGGGCCCCCTACTTCCCCCAGCGGATCAACACGGAGTTCATCCGGGTGGTGAACCCCAGCACCATCAAGATGCGGATCTGGGAGCGGGGCAGCGGGGAGACCATGGCCTGCGGCACCGGGGCCTGCGCCGCCGTGGCGGCGGCCATCGCCAACGGGTACTGCCAGAAGGACACCGACATCACCGTCCGGGTGAAGGGCGGGGACCTGGTGGTCCACTACACCGACGAGACCGTCACCCTCACCGGCGACGCCAGACTGGTGTTTACCGGAGAGCTGGAATATTGAGCCGGCGCGCAGGAAACGGCCGGAGGATCTCCGGCAGCTGTTTGGCGGCTTGAACATCGGTTTTGGGAAATCGAAGCGGGCGTCCCCGGAAGGGGACGCCCGCTTTCATATCTGCCTATGAGAGATAGTTCAGAGGATTCCGGGCCACGCCGTTGACCCGGACCTCGAAGTGGCAGTGGTTGCCGGTGGAATTGCCGGTGGAGCCCACCCGGGCGATCTGCTGGCCCTTGTACACATGGTCGCCCACGGAGCAGGTCAGGCTGCTGTTGTGGCCGTAGTAGGTCACATAGCCGTTGCCGTGGTTGATCTGGACCAGATAGCCGTAGCCGCTCATCCAGCCGGCGTAGCTGACGGTGCCGCCGTCGGCGGCGTAGACCGGCGTGCCCCGGGGTGCGGCGATGTCGATGCCCTTGTGGTTGGTGGAGCCGATGCCGCCGGGAGAGCGCCGCCCGCCGAAACGGGAGGTGATGCGGCCGGAGACCGGCCAGCGGAAGGTGCCGGTGGGGTGCCAGGTGGGCCGGGCCTTGGTGCCCTGGAGCCGCTGCTCCGTCACGGGCTCCTTCAGCGTCACGGAGGAGAGAACCGTCCGCTCCATCTCCTCGCCGTTGACATAGGTGACGTTGGCCATGACGTCCGCCGCGCCGTAGGCGCCCTTGGAGGTCACCTTGTAGTCGCCCTTGTAGAGATCGGCGGTGTCCGTGTACTCAATGTCGTAGTTGATCTCCTCCACGTACCGCTCCTGCTGCACCACGGTCATGGTCAGGTAGGGCACGGAGGCGGAGAGGGTCAGAACCTCGCCGATGGAGAGCTTGTCGATGTTATAGCCGGGATTCAGGGCCAGCAGCTCCTTGGAGGTCAGGTCGTGGCTATTGGCGATCTGGGACCAGGTATCCCCCTTTTTCACCTCGTAGGTGACCTCGGCGGTCTTGGTGCTGTAGAGGGTTTCGGCGATGTAGCCGAGATTCATGATATCGGAGCTGGGGACGTACTCCGGCCGGATCTCCACGTTTTCGGCGAAGTCGCAGGAGATGGTGTCGGCGGTGGTGGCGTCCTCCTTCAGGCGCACCAGCAGCTCCTCCAGCGCCCCCTCGTAGGGCGTGGCCCCGATGCGGGTTCCGTCCACATACAGGCAGTAGGCCGGCGTCACCAGGCCGATCTCCTTGGAGAGATCCTCCTCATAGGTCTCCGGATCCACCAGCTCCTGCCGCTTCAAAAGGCCGGAGGAGTACTGGATCAGGGAGTCGTCGATGGTGAAGGTCTCCCCCAGAGTCCGGGTGGTGAACTGCTCCAGGTTGGTGCGGGCCTCCTCCGCCTGGGCCTCGCTGGCCAGGTGCGCGATGACCTCCCCGTCGTAGGTGACGGTGGTGCCGAAGGTGTAGATGCTGCACACCAGTACAAGGGCCACCAGCGCACAGCCCCCCGCCATGAAGAGGGCGGGGTGGAGCCGGTGCCGGCTCCGCCGGCCGGTGCCGGGGAGCAGCTGCCCCAGGCGCTGGAACAGCAGGTGCCGCTGGCCCCAGGTGCGCTCCAGCAGGGTGCTGCCCAGCATCGGCAGCATGTTCCAGCCCAGCAGCAGCCACTGCACCGGCAGTGCGTCGGACTCGGGGAAGTTCCGGGCCTGTTCCTCCCGCCGCAGATCCCGCAGGCGGCGTTTGAGCCGGCGGCTCCGGCGGCGCATCTGCCGGCAGAAGCGGGCGAAGCCGTGGTCGTCCGGCTCTGTCGTCCGGCTCCGGGGCGTCCGCTGGACGGAGGACACCGCCGCGGAGCGGTCCATTTCCTGCCGCCGCCGCTCCGGGGCCTCCGGCCTGCGGCGGGGAGACGGCTCCCTCCGCCGGGCGCTGTCGGTCCGCCGGGATACGGTCTCCCCGGACTGCCGGCGGGACTCCGTGTCCACAGACTGCCGGCGGGACTCCGGATCTCCGGACTGCCGGCGGGCTTCCTGCCGCCGCTCCGGCTCCATCACCCGGCGGGGCTCGCTGTTCCGCCGGGGCTGAGGCGGCCGCTCCGCCGCGGCCACAGCCACAGGCCGCGGCGTCTCCCCGGACAGCTCCTGGTATTCCGCCCGCTGGCTTCTCTGGCTCTGATGGGGACGCCGGTTCTTTCTCTTCTTTTTCTGCGTTTGACTCATAGGCTTCCTCTAAAAAATCTCAAAAAAGTTACAATTTGTTACCGTTGTTATCATACGCCTTTTTTTCCAGCCCGTCAACCCCTCATTTTGTTCAAAATATTTTCATTTTTTCGTATTCCGCCTGGTTCCGACCACAGGATATGGGGTGTTTTTTGTGCGTTCTGCCAGGAAGGCCCCTCCGGCTTCCATCCGCCGGGGTTCGGAGGGCGGGAGTGCCGCCTGCAAACTCCGAAAAAATCCGGAGGCGGCACTGTCCGCCGTCCGCCGGGACGGCGGGCCTCGTCTCCCGGCGCCCGGTGTCCGGTTTGGGGCCGGGAGTCCTCTCCGGAGGTGCCGGACGGACAGGGCCTTGTGCCGTTCCGCAGGGCGGCGGAGGACCCGTCCGGACGGCGCGGAGAGGCTGTGCGTGGGCGCCGGAGCGCCCTGTCTGCCGCCGGGCGCGGCGTGCGGGGAGACCTCCCTCGGCGGTTCCGTTTGGAAGTCATATTTTTTTCATTTTTCCGATTGACCCCGCCGGCGAAGGGTGTATAATGGGGATGACATCTTCCGAAAATTCATTCGTTGGGAGGCAAAAAACATGTTTGAATTTCTGATTAAAAAGCTGAAGGCCCATCCCCGCAAGATCGTCTTCACCGAGGGCACGGACCCCCGCATTCTGGAGGCCTCCGCCCGCCTGCTGTCCGGTACGTTTCTGACGCCGGTGCTGGTGGGCAGCGCGGCGGAGATCCAGAGGGCCGCGGAGGAGATCGGCTTCAACATCCGCGGCGCGGAGATCATGGACCCGGAGACCTTCCCGGAGATGGACAAGATGGTCTCCACCCTGGCGGAGCTCCGCAAAGGCAAGATGACCGAGGAGCAGTGCCGCGACCTTTTGAAGCAGGGCAACTACTTCGGCACCATGCTGGTGAAGATGGGCTATGCCGACGCCCTGCTGGGCGGCGCCACTTACTCCACCGCCGACACGGTCCGCCCGGCCCTCCAGATCGTCAAGACCAAGCCCGGCAACAAGATCGTCTCCTCCTGCTTCATTCTGGTCCGCCCCTCCGCCACCGGTGACCGGGAGGTTCTGGCCATGGCCGACTGCGCCATCAACATCAAGCCCGACGAGGACGAGCTGGTGGAGATCGCCCGGGAGACCGCCGAGACGGCCCGGATCTTCGGCATCGACCCCAAGGTGGCCTTCCTGAGCTACTCCACCCTGGGCTCCGGCAAGGGCGAGGACGTGGACAAGATGCGCAACGCCTGCCAGAAGGCCAAGGCCCTGATGCCCGAGGTGGCCATCGACGGCGAGCTGCAGTTCGACGCCGCCGTGTCTCCCCGGGTGGCCCACACCAAGTGCCCCGAGTCCCCCGTGGCCGGCCACGCCAACACCTTCATCTTCCCGGACATCAACGCCGGCAACATCGGCTACAAGATCTGCCAGCGCATGGGCTCCTTCGAGGCCTACGGCCCCATTCTCCAGGGCCTGAACGCCCCCATCAACGACCTCAGCCGGGGCTGCAACGCCCAGGAGGTCTACTCCATGGCCCTCATCACGGCGGGTCTTTGCGAGGACTGAGCGGGTTTTCCAATGATAAAAACGAGAGGACGCCGGAAGGCGTCCTCTCGTTTTCTCTGAAAAAATGCGCATCGCCGGGAGGGGATGGCGGTCAGTCCCGGTCCATCTCCTGCTTGCGGATGGCGCCGGTGCGGGCGTCGATCTCGAACTCGTACTCGAAACCGTTGTAGCGGATCTCGATCTCATACTCCCCGTCGTCCCGGTCCAGCTCCACCTTGCGGATGTGGGCGTCGGAGGCACCCTTCACCTGGCCCAGGGCAATGCTCCGGGCCCTGGCCTCGCTGATGAAGGCGCTGCCGCCGGCGGGGGGCGTGTAGCCTTCCGCGTCGTAGTCCACGCTGAGGACCGCGGCGGTGTAGGCGTCGATCTCGTAGTCGTACTCCCGGCCCTCCGCCGTGTAGAACTCCACGTCATAGACCCGGCGGCCGTCCTCCCAGTCCAGTTTGCACTCCACAAAGGTCACCTGGGCCGCCGTGAGCTTTGCGTGGGCCAGGGCGGCGGACTTGGCCTTCTCCTCCCCGATCAGAGTTCCCGGATTGGTGCCGGACGAGGGGGTGTCGCTGCCGGAGCTTGGACCGAAGGTGTCCGCGTCGGTGACCTGGGGCGCGCCGTCTCCCGTCAGGGTGATGGTCCGGGTCTGGCCGTTCCAGCTGACGGTCTTGCCCATGAGCTCCCCGATGGCCCGGACCGGCAGGTAGTTGGTGCCGCTGTTCAGGAGAACATAGACGGCGTTCCCCTTGGCGTCGGTAAAGGTGCGCTTCACGCCGTCCACCACAATGGAGATGTCCGGCCGCTGCTCCACGGTGATTTTGGCGTCCTTGGCGGCGGTATCCGGCGTGCCGGAGGCAGGATCGGCGGTGCGGGGACTGGAGAGGGTGATGGTCCGGGTGGAGCCGTCCCAGTTGACATTCTTGCCCATGAGCTCTCCGATGGCCCGGACGGGCAGATAGTGGGTGCCGTTATAATAGAGGGGATGGACTTCCCTGCCGGTGACATCGTAGAAGGTCCGCTCTGTGCCGTCCACGACGATTTTGACGCTGGGCCGCTGCTCCACTGTCACCTGCGAGGGCTCCAGGGCCGCGGCGGGCAGAACCAGGGCGCTCAGCAGCGCCAGCAGACACAGCAGCAGAGCCCCCATCCGCTTTTTCGTTGGTACATGTTTCATATCGAAGCTTCCTTTCCGTTGATCTCCGCCGGTACGCGCTGTCCGTGCCGCGGGTTCCGAGGTGATTTTAGCAGATTTTCCGGGTGGATGCAAGTAGGGGCGGACCTGTGTGTCCGCCCTCCTTCCGCCTCCCCGACGCTCCCCGGCGGAGGACGGATACGTCCCTGGGGGGGGTGCCGCGATCCGCGGTGGAATCGCCGCACCGGCGGCGGGGCTGCGTAATTTGACGGTGTGCCGGGGCCGCCGCGCCTGACAGATCAAATTTGTGAGACAGGCGTAACTCCCCTGGGTTGACGGGATTGACTTCCCCATCGGATCGGCGTATACTTGGGAACAGGCTCTATCCGGAGGGTTTCTCCGAGATTGGGCTTGAAATTTTTGTTTTAGGTGGGATGCTACATGAAACGGAAATTCATGAACCGGCTGACGGCACTGGTGTGCGCGTTGGTCATGACGCTGTCCCTGGCGGCAGTCCCTGCCGGCGCGGCCGCGCCGCGCTATCAGTCCTGCTGGTTTGGGAATGGAGGCAACACGGATTTTGTCCTGCGCTTCATTATTTCCAGCGGGAGACCCCGGAACGACCTCTCGGTCACGGCCGCCTATGACGCCGGCGGCCAGGAGATTCCGGATGCCAAACGGAACACCGTCTACGCGTTTGGCCCCGGCTGCGTGGTGCAGGAGCTCCTGGGCACGGACAGGGACGTCCCCATTGAGGGCCTGGAGTTCGCCCTTTGCACCGCCACACAGAGCCGGCCCTACGGCCTGGAAATTCGGGAGAGCGGCCGCACCGTTACCCTGCGCCAGGGCGACTCCCTGAACGACGCCCTGACAGGCGGGTACAACCTGCTGCTGTTCCGCCGCGCGACCGCACCGAACCATGAATATATCATCACGCTCTACGACGATTCTGCCGGGAACGGCTCCGGAGCTTCCGGGGACTCCGGCACAACAGGCGGCACCGCAGCGGACCCCGGCTCCTCCGGGAATCCGGGCGCCTCTGGCGACCCCGGCGCCACCGGGGACCTCTGTGAGCAAAGCGGCCACACCTGGCAGATCAGCAAGGTGGAGCCCACCTGTACCGCGGAGGGATACTCCCGCCGGGTCTGCACCGTCTGCGGCAAGGAGGAGATCTACGACAAGAAGGCGAAGGTGGACCACACCTGGGAGCAGAGGACCGAGCAGGCCACGGCCACCAAAGCCGGCCGGACCTACCGGGTCTGCACCATCTGCGGCACGGAGGAGACCCTCTCCACCACGGAGCCCGTGAAGCCCATTGACGCCAGCAGCGGCAGCGGCAGCACGGATCTGCCCAAGCTCAGCCAGGCGGAGATCACGGAGCTTTTGAAAAACGCACCTTTAAACCTGCCTGATAATCTTTATGACGTGGCCCCCTCCACCACCGCGCCCCATTCCCCCGGCAAGGTGAAGGACAGTGTTCTTCAGTCGGCGCTGAACCGGCTGAACGCCATGCGGCGCATCGCGGGCCTGCCCTCTGTTGCGCTGGACGCCGCCATGTGTGAAAACGCCCAGTATGGCGCGGCGCTGATGGCCTCCGCCGGTACTATGAGTCATAGTCCCTCCAAGCCCGCCGGAATGGATGACGCTTTCTATAAAAAGGGCAAGAGCGGCACCTCCAGCTGCAACATTGCCTCCGGTTATTCCCTGACCGGCGCGGTGGACGGCTGGATGGCGGACAGCGACGCCAGCAACGTTGCCCGGGTCGGCCACCGGCGCTGGCAGCTGAATCCGGAAATGGGCAAAGTGGGCTTTGGCGTCTGCGGCGGCTATACGGCGGAGAGCGTCTTTGATTCCAGCGCCAGGAAAGTCCCCTATAACTATATCGCCTGGCCTGCCTCCGGTAATTTCCCCAGTGACATTTTCCGCGGGAACTACGCCTGGAGCGTCATGCTGAACAGCGATGCCTACAGCAGCGTGGACAGCTCCAGCATCACGGTAAATCTCTCCGGAGGCGGAAAGACCTGGACCCTCTCCGGCAGCTATACCCCGGCCAATTCCGGCAAATATCTGAATGCCGCCTCTAACTATATCATTTTCCGCCCCGACGGCGTGAGCGCCTACGACGGCACCTACACCGTCACCATCAGCGGTCTGCGGGACAAGTCCGGCAATCCTGCTGCCCTGACCTATGATGTGGACTTCTTCAAGACCGCCTCTGGCAGCGGCGACGCCGCCACGTCCACCCAGCAGCCCCAGCAGCCCGCGGAGGCCGGCAACCCCTTCACCGACGTGCCCGCCGGGTCCTACTACCATGACGCGGTGCTCTGGGCCCTGGACAAGGGCGTCACCACCGGCGTGACGGCCAACCAGTTCCAGCCCAACGCCACCTGCACCCGGGGCCAGGTGGTCACCTTCCTCTGGCGGGCCAAGGGCTCTCCGGAGCCGAAGACCCAGCGAAACCCCTTTACCGATGTCTCCACCTCCAGTCCCTTTTACAAGGCGATCCTGTGGGCCCAGGAGAACGGCATCACCACCGGCACCACAGCCACCACCTTCAACCCCGGCGGCACCTGCACCAGCGGCCATGTGGTGACCTTCCTCTGGCGGGCCGAGGGAGAGCCCAAGTCCTCCGGCTCCAGCACCCTGGCCAATACCTATTCCGGCCAGTACTACACCGACGCCGTGGCTTGGGCCGACAACAGCGGGCTTCTCTCCGGCGTGGGGGGCGCCTTTGTCCCCGGCCAGCGCTCCCCCAGAGCCAATATTGTGACCTACCTCTACCGCAATCTGGCGCAGTGAGGCAGGTTTCCGGGCTTTTCCCCTCGATGGACGGGGAGAGATTCCTTTGAGCGGGGGGCGCTGTTTGCCGCCGCGGGCGGCAAAGACGCTCTCACTTGCGGGATTTTGAGCTCCTTTTAAGGGATTCCGCGCCTTGCGAGGCGCGGCCAGGGGCGCTCCGGGGCCCCCGCCGAAGCCCAGCGAAGCGGGTTCGGTGGGGAGAGGAGGAAGGAATGGAGCGGGTGGAGTTTTCGCCCTGGGGCGGAAACGGAACAGAGTGGAATTCCTTCCGACGAGGACCCTGCAAGCCTTTGAAAAGGCTTGAGCGAAACTTTTTATCTTTCCCCTTTTGTTTGCCACTTCCTAAAAAACGAGCCAGCGCCCGGCATTTGCCGGGCGCTGGCTCGTTTGCGCGTTATTTCACGTTCTCCGCAATGCGGAGCAGAATGTCCTTGCCAAGGCCGCTGCAAAGGCGGAAGTTCATCCCCGTGTCCGGATCGGACCAGAGCAGGGTGTTCATGTCCGCCGCACCGTAGCCGGAGACTACGCCGCTGGTGATGGTGACGCCATTCCCCTCCTGGGTCTTCATCTCCCGGGGCTCAAAGGGCTCCCTGGCCGCCCAGAACCGGGCCTCCCGGCCGTTTACCTTCACGACCTCTCCCGGGCCCTCCCCCGCCGCTGCCAGGGGCAGGGAGGAGATCAGCAGGGTCACGTTGGTGCCCTGTACCAGATGTACCTCCTGCTGGGTGTCCCCGATGCGGGATTCTTCAAAGGGCTTGCTGCCCTCCGGGAGCCAGGTCATCTTCCAGGAGGCCTCCTGGCCGGAATAGGGCTGGATGCCCTCCGCCGCCCGGAGCAGATCCTCCCGGGATATGTCCGTGCCCGTCAGGTGGAAAAGGATGCCGTCGCTGTTCTCCCAGGCCAGCAGGGAGCGGGTCCCGTAGTCCGTCTTTTCCGTGTAGAAGTCCGCCCCGTAGCCCTGGACAGTGATTTGCTGTTTGTTCTTCATCACGGTTTCCAGATCCGCGAAGCCCCCATCGGAAAAGCGGGCTCTGCCGGGGTAGCTGCACTGGAAGCTGGCCCGACCGTCTTCGGTGGTCTCAAAGCGCCAGTTGGTGGAGCTGCCGCCCCCGATGCCCCGGGTTTCTTCCAGCTTCCAGCCCTCCGGCAGGTCTGTGGGACGGTAGAGGGGCAGGGTGTCGTGCTCGACCTTCTCCGCCTTCTCCGCGTCGCAGATGTAGGACAGGAGGCCGCCCTCCTCCACCGCGGCCTTCCAGAGGCCGGCGGACTTGGCCGTGGGAGCCGCCTGGGAGGCCTGCTCCGCCTTTGTGTTCAGCAGGATGGTCCGGGTGGCGGAGTTGTAGCCAACCTCCACGCCCAAAAGCTCGCTGACGGTCCGGACGGGGAGGTAGTTGGTTTTGCCGCCGGCGGCGTCGGTATAGAGGATGGAACCGGGGATGGACTGGCCGTTGGCGGCGGTGATGGTCTGGCCCGCGGTGATCTTCGTCTCGCCGTTCACCGAGACGCCGGCGAAGTTGAAGGACACCTGTCCCGAGGCCGCCAGGGCGGTGGTGCACAGGGCCGCCAGCAGCAGTGCGGACGCGGCGCCTGCCAGGAATGAGGAGAGCCGTTTCTTCATGGGAATCTTCCTTTCTTTTTTTCCGGCGGGACGGGAAGCCCCTCCCGCCTGTTCTTATCCATTGAACGGAGGAGGGAGGGGTTGTATCCCGTGATTTTAAATTTTTTTCGGCAAAGAGCAGAAAAAGTTTCGCTCAAGCCTTTTCAAAGGCTTGCGGGGTCCAGGGGCAGCGCCCCTGGCCGCGCCTCGCAAGGCGCGGAATCCTAACCAATAAAAAGGATCAAAAGTCCCGCAAGAGAGAGCGCCTTTGCCGTCTAGAAGACGGCAAACAGCGTCCCCCGATAGAAGGCCCAGTAAAAATACGGCGGGGGCAGACACGCAGGTCCGCCCCCGCCGTTTGCTTCAGAGACCCGAAAGCACCAGGGAAACTGGAGATTTCGGGAAAAGATCCGGCCGGGGTCCAGGGTGGGAAGTTCCAGGAAGATGGCGCCAGGGGACGGCGCACCAGAGTCGTGGCCCAAGCCAGCCTCTCTTGGCCCGTCAGGCCAATTCACCTCCTTGCGCCCTACAAAATTTTTCACACTCTGCAGAATTCCAGGGGACCGTTGACAGGGCCCGCCGCACCCCATCAATTTCCGGAGGGCCGGAAAGCGCCGCCCTTACGAGAGCTTCACCGCCGTCACGCTCTCCGCCATGCGGAGAGCCTCGTCCTTGTCCAGCACGCCGCAGATCTGGAACGTTGTGTTGGTCTCTGGGTCCTCCCAGAGCAGCAGGGCGGCCTGGTCGGCGCTGTAGCTGGTGCCGGAGATGAGGGTGATCTCATCATTCTCCTGCCTGTGGCCGGCGCCGGTCTCCTCCTCCGGCAGCTCACAGGGCCAGAACCGGGCCGGAAGGCCGCCCACCGTGACCTCCTCCGACTCCCGCTCCGGGGACGACAGGGCGCAGGGCGGGTCCTTCATGTACTGGAAGGTCAAAATGTCGTTGCGCATAAACCACTGGAACTGCCCCACGCCGATGTTCTCCATATGGTCCATCTCAAATGCGCCCTCGTCCGGGAGCCAGCCCACCTCGTAGCGGACGTCTGAGCCGGTGTAGAAGGTCATGCTCTCCGCAACCCGCTCCAGGGCGTCCCGGTCCGTGCCGCTCATGCTCACCGAGAGGAGGTGGCCCTGGGGGCTCTCCCAGAACAGCAGCATCTGAAAAGCGTTTTCATAGTAGTCCGCCGGAACGCCCTGCACCGTGGTGCGCTGGTGGGTGTATTCCTGGTCGGAGCCCACATCTATACCGCCGGAGCCGGGACTGTAGCAGGTGAAGGTCAGGTGCCCCCAGGCGTCGTCTGCGGGTATCTCGCTCCCAAACATCCACCGAATCCGGTCCGGCAAAGCCATAAGCTCCTCCAGCCGCCAGCCCTCCGGCAGCCACGCGGGCCGCCAGGAGGGGGGAATCTCACTGTCCTGCTCCACGGGGTGATAGATGATGTTGTAGCCGGTGAACTCCCGCAGCCAGTGCAGCACCGCCGCCCGCACCGTGGGGCTCACGGCCATGAGGCTCCCCAGAGCCACGGCACAGGCCAGAAGGATGCAGGCCGCGTTCTTCGCCGCCCGCTGCCAGACTGGCCGGGCCCGCCGCCGCATCCACGCCTGGGGGTCGTTCAAAAGCCGCAGGCGGCTCCGGCGGTAGCGGGGGGAGAAGTCCGGGTCGAGTGCCTCCGCCTGCTCCAGCGTCCGCTGGAACTGGGTGAGATTGGCGGCCATCAGCGCCCGAGGCAGCAGCTCTTCAAAATCACGCATAGCGGTACCCCTCCTTTTCCAGCTGCGCGCGCAGCATGGCCTTGCCCCGCAGCACCCGGCTGGCCACGGTGGACTCGTTGATCCCCAGGTGCCGGGCGATCTCCCGGTTGGTCCACTCCTCCACGCACTTGAGCTCCAGAATCCGGCGGTAGCTCTCCGGCAGTGCCCGGATCAGCGACACCAGGTAGTCGTACTCCTCCTGGTGCTCCTCCTGGGCCGGCGGGTCCCAGTCCTCCGGGAAGACCGCCGCCCGGCTGGCGCTCCGGAGCTGGTCCAGGGCGGCGTTCTTGGCGGCGGTGACCGCGTAGCCGCAGGCCTCGTCCCAGGTCAGGGCAGACACCCGCTCCCAGTGCCGCAGCAGCTGGAACCAGGTCTGCTGGGCGGCTTCCTCCGCCTGCTGGGGGTTCCCCAGCAGCTTCAGCGCCACCGCGTAGACCTTCTTCTCGTAGGCCTCATACAGCCGCAGAAACTGCCGTTGGTCCGCCTCCGTCTCCAGCAGGCTCAGATAGATTGCCAGCATCGCAAATCCCTCCTCTGTCAATGTCTCTTTGAAGAGAACGGCCGGGAGCGCCAAAGTATCCCGCCGGGGAGAACTTTTTTTCTCCCCGGCGGGCCGGCGCGTCAGATCCCGCCCTCTGCTCCACGGACCAGCCCCAGCAGCTCCAGCATCCGCTGGAAATCCGCCGGCGTTTGGGTGTAGTCCCGGATGTCGTCCATGGCGGGCCAGGGGGTGCCGTGGAGGGCGTTGTACGCCTCCGTCAGCTCGATCAGCTTCCGGTTGGCGGTGTCCCGAAAGAGGGTGCCTCTGCCCTCGGGGCCGTCTCCCTCCCCCCAGCCCTTCCAGGTCCAGGAGACCTCGTCCAGATTGTCCACCAGAGCCAGCATGACACAGGCGTGGCGGGTCATCCGGTCCTGCTCCCGGTCGCTGAGGCGGCCGGAGGCCTCCAGGGTCCAGCCGTAGGGGGGCCGGGAGGTCTGCATGGTGACGGTGTACTCCCCCAGATACGCATTGATCCGCAGAATCCCGGCGATGGCCCCCAGGGCCGAGGGGTCGGCGCAGTAGGGGGTCTGCTCCGCCAGCAGCTCCAGCGCCTGCTGGGAGATCACCATGCCGTCCTGCCACACCAGCCTGCCGGACTTCCCCCCCAGCCAGACCTCCTCCACGCCCTCCAGGGGAACGTAGACGGTGGCCTCGCCGCTGTGGTACAGGGCGGATACCAGCACCTCCCTGGCGTAGATGGAGGCCACGCCGTTCTCCGTCTCCACCTTCCAGCCGTGGTAGGCGCTGGCGGAGGCCACGGAGCTGAGCTTCAGGCACAGGCGCCCGTGGTCCTCCCGGACGTCGGTGAGCTCCGCGTCCACGACGGCCAGGGTCTGGGCCTGGAGGGGCGTGCCGATGACAAAAATCTTGAGGAGAAACACCGCCAGGAGGCCGGCAGCCGTGGCCAGCACGGACAGGAGAATCCGGCTGCGGTTTTTCCGCTTCACCTGCTTCAGGTAGTCCACCTCCCGGGGCTGCTCCGCGGATTCCGTCTCCGATTCGCTCCGCATGGCCGCCAGGGCCGCGGCGCAGGCGGAGCAGGTCTCCAGATGTGCGTGGAGGGCCTCGTCGGTCTCCGCCGAGGTCAGACCCTCCAGATAGGACGGCAGCAGGTCCCGCACCAGGGCACAGGAGAGGTTGTCATTCATGGTTCATTCCTCCGTTTCGCAGTTTCTCCTTGCAGCGGTAAAAGGTGACTCTGGCCCAGGTCTCCGTCCGGCCCAGCACATCCCCGATCTCCCGGAAGCTCAAGCCCCCGAAGGCCCGGAGATACACCAGCTCCCGGTGCTCCGGGGGCAGGGTGTGGATCTGCCGCAGAAGGGCCAGGTGCTCCTCCCGCTCCAGCAGACCCTCCTCCGCCGAGGGGGCGGGGGAGTCCGAAAAGTCCTCCGGCAGGGGCACCTCCCGCCGGTGCTTTCTCAGATGCTGATACCACAGGTGCTTGGCGATCTGGCACAGCCAGGAGGAGAGCTTGCAGGACCCGTCGAAGCGGTCGATGGACCGCACCGCCTGGAAGAAGGTCTCCTGGGTCAGCTCCTCGGCAAGGTCCGGGTCCCGGCACTGGGCCAGGAGGAACTTGTACACCGTCCGGGCATGGCGGCGGTAGATCTCATCCATGTCGTCCATGCGGGTTCCTCCCTTCCGTTGTCTGTGCCTGTATATCCGTTTAGTGGGGGATTCGTTACAGGGGGGATGAAAAAAATTGAGGGTCCAGGGGCAGCGCCCCCGGACCCCTATGTTCTATTCTCGCTCCGTCAGCTCCTCAAAACTCCGCACGTACACGTCCGCCAGCCGGCGGATCTCCTCCTGATCTGCCTCGGCGGAGGCATCGTAGACGGCGCAGACCCGAAAGCCCGCGGCCTTGGCGGTGCGGATGGCGTGGAGGGCGTCCTCAAAGACCACCGTGTTCAGGAGATTCCCCTGAAGACGGCGCATGGCCCGCTGAAAGACCAGGGGGCTGTCGGCCTTGCCGACTCCCACCTCGGCGCAGGTGACAAGGCCCTTGAAGTAGGGGGCCAGACCGGCGCAGCGCAGTCCCGCCTCCGCCAGATACCGGTCGGTGTTGGTGGCCACGTACATCCCCACCCCCTGCATTTTCAGCAGGGAGAGAAAGGACAGGACGCCCGCCTTGGGCCGGGCCTGATGGAAGTAGAACGCCTCCACCGGGGCGATGGTCATGGCGACAATCTCGTCCACGGTCTGGGACATGTGGTAGCGGTCTTTGCAGTACTGGGCGCCGTCCCGGAAGGGAATGGTTTTCAGCTTGTCGTTGAGGTCCGGCTCCGGCTCGATACCGATGGAGCGCAGAGTCTTGGGGCCCAGCTGGTCCCAGATGGGCATGGAATCCAAAAGAGTGCCGTCCATGTCGAAGACGGCGGCTTGCAGTCGCATAGAAACGGTCCTTTCGGGTGTCCCGGCAGAGGGAAATCCCCCCTGCCGGGGAACCATCAGCAGAGTTTGGCGCCGGCGGGGATGGCGTCGTCCACCATCACCAGATGGAGGACCTCCTCCCCCTTCTCGGTGTGAACCGCGGAGAGCAGCATCCCGCAGCTCTCCAGGCCCATCATCTTCCGGGGCGGGAGGTTCACAATGGCAAGCAGCGTCCTGCCCACGAGATCCTCCGGCTCATACCACTGGTGGATGCCGGAGAGGATCTGACGGTCCGTGCCGGTGCCGTCGTCCAGGGTGAATTTCAGCAGCTTCGCGCTCTTTTTCACCGCCTCACAGGCCTTCACCTTCACGGCCCGGAAGTCGGACTTGCAGAAGGTGTCAAAGTCCACCTGCTCCGTGAGCTGGGGCTCCAGCTCCACGTCCGGCAGGGCGGCCTTCTTCGCCGCGGCCGCGGCGGCCTCCAGCTCCTCGATGGCCTTGGCCATGTCGATGCGGGGGAAGAGGTTCTCCCCCTTGGTGACGGCGGTGTCCGCGGGCAGGACGCCCCAGCGGGCGGCGCTGTCCCAGGTCCGCTCCCCGGCGCCGGCGCCGATCTGGGCAAAGAGCTTTTCCATGCTGCCGGGCATGAAGGGCGTCAGAAGGATGCCGCAGATCCGGGTGGCCTCCAGCAGGTTGTAGAGCACGTGGGCCAGCCGCGCCCCGTTTTGCTCCATGTCCTTGGCCAGGGCCCAGGGGGCGGTCTCGTCGATATACTTGTTGGCCCGCTGGATGACCTTGAACACCTCGCTCAGGGCGTTGTGGGGGGCGCAGGACTCCATCTGCGCCTCATACCTCTCCCGCAGCTCCAGGGCCGCGCGGATCAGCTCCACGTCGTACTGCACCGGGTCCCCCTCCGGGAAGCTCAGGGCCAGATTCACCGCGCCGCCGCTGTCCCGGGCCTGGGCGTACAGCTGGTCCAGGGACCGCTCGTCCTCCGTGGCCCCGGCGCCCTCCGGGAGACGGCCGCCGAAGTACTTGCCCGCCATGGCGGTGGTGCGGCTGAGGAGGTTGCCCAGGTCGTTGGCCAGGTCCGTGTTGATGGTCTGAATCAGCAGCTCGTTGGAGAAGTTGCCGTCGGAGCCAAAGGGGAAGGTGCGCATGAGGAAGAACCGCAGGGCGTCCACGCCGAACTTCTCCGCCAGGATATAGGGGTCCACCACGTTGCCCTTGGACTTGCTCATCTTGCCGCCGTCCAGCAGGAGCCAGCCGTGGCCGAAGACGTGTTTGGGCAGGGGCATGTCCATGCTCATGAGCATGGCGGGCCAGATGATGGAGTGGAACCGCACGATCTCCTTGCCCACGAAGTGGTAGTCCGCGGGCCAGAACCTGTCATAGTCGTCGTACCTGTCGTTGAGGAAGCCCAGGGCGGTGGTGTAGTTGAACAGGGCGTCCACCCACACATAGACCACATGGCCCGGGTCGAAGTCCACCGGAACGCCCCAGGTGAAGCTGGTGCGGGAGACGCACAGGTCCTCCAGGCCGGGGTCGATGAAGTTCTTCACCATCTCGTTGACCCGGCTGCGGGGCTGGAGGAAGTCCGTGTTCTCCAGCAGGTCCCGGATGCGGTCGGCGTACCTGCTCAGGCGGAAGAAGTAGGCCTCCTCCTCCGCGTCCTGGACCTCCCGGCCGCAGTCGGGGCACTTGCCGTCCACCAGCTGGCTCTCGGTCCAGAAGGACTCGCAGGGCTTGCAGTATTTGCCCTTGTAGGTGCCCTTGTAGATGTCCCCGTTGTCGTGCATCTTTTTGAAGATCTTCTGGATGGCGGAGACGTGGTAATCGTCGGTGGTGCGGATGAAGCGGTCGTTGGAGATGTTCATCAGCTTCCACAGGTCCAGCACGCCGCCGGGGCCCTCCACGATTTTGTCCACATACTCCTTGGGGGTGACGCCGTGTTCCCTGGCCTTGTCCTCGATCTTCTGGCCGTGCTCGTCGGTGCCGGTGAGGAAGCACACGTCACAGCCGGTGAGGCGCTTGTAGCGGGCCATGGCGTCGGTGGCCACAGTGCAGTAGGTGTGGCCGATGTGGAGCTTGTCCGAGGGATAGTAGATGGGGGTGGTGATATAGAACTTCTTTTTCTCCATGGGGGTTTCTCCTTTTTCGCGGCGGCCCCGAATGAAAGGGCGCCGGTATTTGCGGACCGGATATTCACAGTATTTTTTAATATAGCATATTTTTTCGGGAGCTTCAAGGGGCGGAACGTCAGGGGAGTGTCCAAACGTGCAGTTTATTACGTCCGCATATTCATGAAACGCTGCTGTAGGGGCGGCTATCAGCCGCCCGTCTCCCCACGAACACCGGACCTCCCCTTGGACGGGCATTGATCCCCCATACCGGTTCTCCCGCGGGACGGGCGGATGATATCCGCCCCTACAAAATATCTTCGAATCGGACACTCCCAAAGCCAAGAGCCTCGCCCGTCTCACAAATTGGATCTGTAGGGCGGGACGACCCGGCCCGCCGCTTCTGCCGGAAATGCCCCGGAACCAGGCGGCGCACCGAGGGTGAGGTCCAGGCCGGCTTCTCCGGGCGCCCTGCGGAGAGGATCTTGCATGGAGCGGGGCCGCAAAATGGGCAGATCCTGCGCAGGAGGAGCCGCCGCAGGAGTGAGATCCGGTGATCCGGGGGAGGGAACTCCATGGAGGATGGCCCAGGGTAACAGTATGTGCAGGAACCGCGAAAAGCCGCGTAATACATAGCGGGCGGGCTGTGGCAGCCCGCCCGCTTCCTCTTATTCGTCTTCAGCAAACCCCGCCCGCTTCCACAGATGCTCGATGGGGAACGGCGGGGAAGCCATGGGCCGCGCCGCGATGGACAGCAGCTTCATGGGATCGTCGTCCGCCGCCACGCGGTTGGACGACAGCGCCCCGCACCGCTTGCAGCGGTGGATGATGGCCCACTCGCCGCCCTTGCGGACCCAGACCGCCACCGGCTCCATCAGCCCGCCGCAGTCCGCCGCCCGGTCCCCCGGCTCGATGTCCAGATGGAGGCTGGTCAGGCAGTTGGGGCAGTGGTTGCGGTGTCCGCTTCCGGCGCCCTCCGGGCCCACAGGCCAGCCGCAGAATTTGCAGAGAAAGGTCTCCTTGCAGGAGTGGGTTTTGTAATACCCCTTTTCAAAGGTCTTTTTCTTGTTCTCCCGGTTCATGGGATGGTTCCTCCTGATAGAATGATTGAATTCTATGGGAGGTCATCTGGATGGTGTGATTCTGACCTCCCGGTCAGCCCACACGATCACAGTGTATGCGCTTCATAAGACACAGCTCCTTTTTTCCGTTGCTCCGCCAGGCGGCGGGCTGTTCATCAGAATACCACGCCGGCTCGCCGCCCGTCAAGCCCCGCGGTTTTCAGGCGTGTCCCGCGGCGTATTTTACCCTGTCCGCGTTTGGGAGGAAATGGCGCAGGGACAGCTGACAGCTGTCCCTGTATTAGATTTCCCTTTGGCCGGTGAAAATTTTCCGTCATTCAGGGTCCGACACATAGCGGAGTGCGCCGAACCGGGCGATCAGCTGGTCCAGCCTCCGGTCGATCTCCTGTTTTGCGTTTCCGGACAGCCGAATATGGGCTCTTTGATAGTGTTTCCGCGCCACAGTGGGGATGTCCTCGTTCCGGCCAAAGGAGGCCAGGTAGGTGTCGGAGCGCAAGACGGTCCACACCGTGTCCAGGGAGACACCCTCCCGGACCGGCGCGTTGAGCACCTCGCAGTCTTTGATGATGCAATACCAGGGATAGTGCTCCATCCAGCCGTGCTGCCGCAGCATGGAATCGGATACCCGATTCCGGTCGGAAAAACCGGCCAGATGTCCCCGGCCCACGATGACGGGCAGATTTCTTCCATCGTGGTTGGTGGTCAGCGCCGCCAAGTAAATCTCATCACCGTCTTTGACGGAGCGCGCCCTGAAGGAGTAGTTGGACAGGCACAGGGTACGTCCGCCCTCTGTCACCGCAGTCACAGAGAAGGGCTGGTCCGGCGGAAGACGGTTGTCTCCCTCACCGATAAATTTCAGCCAGATGTTGAAGGGATACCGGATCTGTTCCGGCCGCTCCGCCTCCTGGAACAGGGTGCAGACCAGGTCCTGCTCTTCTCTGCAGCGGGCGAACTCCTCCTCCAGATCCGCCTGACGCGCCAGCCTGCTCTTCTGGTCCAGGGCCGCGCCGTACATTTTCCAGCTGTGGACGGCAGTGGAGCCGCCCTTCGTCTTGGAATAGAATAACGCGCTGTATGCCTTCCGTGCCTCCTCAAGAACCGCTGTGGTCAGTCTGCCGCCCTCCTCGCACCTCAGCCTCTTCACAAGGCCGTCAAAATAGCCGTGCAGCTCTCCGATTATCCGGGGCTCTTCACTGATCAGCAGCGACAGCTCCAGATTGCTTTTGAATCCGCCGTTGGTAAAGTTGGCGGAGCCCAGGATCGCATGATCTGTATCAAACAGATACAGCTTGGTGTGGAGCCTTTTTACCAGACAGATCTCAATTCCCTGCCGCATCATCAGCTCCAGGGCGTCCAGGCTGTTGGCCCGGGCAATCAGATCCTCCAGATATAAGCGGGTAATCAGGGTGCAGGACGCCCCGCTGTCCCTGACGGCGGCGCAGAGCTTCTCCGCCATGGACAGCGCCAGGAAGGGACTGATGATTTTGATCTCCCGCTCCGTGCCGTCAAAAAGATCCAGAATTTTCTCAAAGTGATTGCTTGTCAATAACTCAAGCATACTGCCGCCTCCGCCCTCTATTGCTCCGCCAGGCTCCCCTTCCGTTTCCAGCGCCCGGAGAGGTAGTAGATCACCGACAAAGAGAATCCCAGCACCCAGCCGATGCCGATGCCGTAGTACATATAGTCCGGGCCGTAGTGGTCCGCCAGGTAAAAGACCGCCGGGACCCGCAGCAGGATCAGCGACAGGATCACATCCACCATGGGGAACACGCTGTCCCCCGCCCCCCGCATGGCGTTGTTCAGACAGAACATCACGGAGAACAGCGGGTAGAAGGGCATGATGCACCTGAGGTACACCGCCCCCGCCTCAATGACCAGGGCCGTGTCGGAGAAGCAGGCCACCAGGACGGGGCCCAGGGGGATCAGAATCTGCATCACAAGAGACCACACCAGGGCGGCCCCCACCGTGATCCGGATGCCCTGCCGGACCCGGTCCATCCGCCGGGCCCCGACATTCTGGCCCACAAAGGCCGTGACGGCGTTGGACAGGCTCTGCACCGGCAGAAAGCCCAGCTGGTCCAGCCGGGAGCCCACGTTGTAGGCGGCGGTGTACTCCTTGCCGAAGGCGTTGATCTTTCCCATCACCGCCATGGAGCCCAGGGCCACCAGGGACATCTGGATGCCCGCCGGCAGGCCGATGCCCATGATCTGGCGGAAGAGGGTTCGGTCAAAGCGGCGGCAGAAGGGGCGGATGGCAAGGTCCGGATAGCGGCGGTTGATGTAGAAGATGCCGAAGAGCCAGGAGACCGCCTGGGCAAGGATGGTCCCCAGAGCCACCCCCAGCACCCCCAGGCCTCCCAGAAGCACCAGCACCAGATCCAGCACGATATTCAGCACCGAGGAGACCGCCAGAAACAAAAGCGTCGTCCGGGAGTTCCCCAGGCCGCCCAGGATGCCGGCGTTCAGGTTGTAGCCGATGGCCCCCACCAGCCCGGCGCAGACCACCGTCAGATACAGCCAGGCGTCGCCGTAGGCGTCGGGCTTCACCTGGAGCAGGAGGAGCAGGGGCCGCACCAGCAGCACGGAGACCGCCGTGATGGGCACGGCGGCGCAGACGAAGGCGGTGTAGATGGTGTCGATGGCGTCCCGGACCCGGTCCATCCGCCCGGCGCCGTAGAACTGGGCGATCACCACCGTGCCGCCGTTGGCAAGGCCCATGAAGAGGGAGGTGAACATGAACACCACCGGGAAGCCCACCCCCACGGCGGCCAGGGCGGAGTCCCCCACGTAGTTGCCCACCACCCAGCTGTCCACCATGTTGTAGAGCTGCTGGAGAAAGCTCCCCGCCAGCAGCGGAAGGGAGAAGGCCAGCAGGTGCCCCGCGGGGCTGCCGGTTGTCATATCTCTGGTGCCGCGTTCCCGATTCATGGGAGACCTCCTGTCTGTCCTTGCGGGATGTCTCAGGATTGCCTTGACTTTTGTCAGAAGTATGGTATCATGAGGGTGGAAGGGTCCCCCGCCGCAAGCGGTTAGCCCTAGTTGTTAACGTCTTCTAAGAAATAGAAACCGTCACCGGCCAGGGTGGCGGTTTCTGCGTTTTACGATGATCGTGACTGTAAAGTCCCCGATATGTAGCGTAATCCGCATATCGTCGAAAGAAATTCCGCTCCACTCCGTTTCCGCCTCCGGCGAAAACTACGCCCGCTCCATTCCTTTTTCCTCTCCCCACGAAACCCGCTTCGCTTACGTTTCGCGGGGGCCCCGTTAATCTCCTTTCGGAGGAGGTAACCAACCGCCTGCGCTTGACGCGGGATTCCCTTCCAAATACATTGTACCAAACACCCTACCCTTTGTCAATTTCCCGCTCCCCCGTCCGACGCCTTGTTTTTCCCGGAAAAATCCGCTATACTACGTATCAAAATGAGAGACAGGAGGACCATTATGCGATGCGCTTGGTATCTTGGAACGTCAACGGCCTGCGGGCCTGTTTGGGGAAGGGCTTTTTGGACTTCTGCGCCGTGGCCAACGCGGATATGATCTGCCTCCAGGAGACAAAAATGCGCCCGGAGCAGGCGGAATTTGACCTGCCGGGGTATTTCCGTTTCTGGAACTGCGCCGACAAGGCCGGCTACTCCGGCACGGCGATCTTCACCCGCCGGGAGCCCCTGGCGGTGACTTACGATTTCGGCATCGACGAGCACCGCCACGAGGGCCGGGTCATCACGGCGGAGTACCCGG
>JAHZBA010000035.1 GCA_019423635.1 Clostridiales bacterium | reverse complement strand
CCATGGACTCCACCCTCCAGGACATCCTCATCCGCTTCAAGCGGATGCAGGGCTACGCCGCCCTGTGGGTCCCCGGTGTGGACCACGCCGGCATCTCCACCCAGGTGAAGGTGGAGGAGGAGCTGCGGACCAAGGAGGGCCTCAGCCGCTACGACCTGGGCCGGGAGAAGTTCCTCCAGCGGGTTTGGCAGTGGAAGGAGAAGTACGGCAGCCGCATCGTCCAGCAGCAGAAGAAGCTGGGCATCTCCGCCGACTGGTCCCGCTCCCGCTTCACCATGGACGACGGGCTCAGCAAGGCCGTCCGGGAGACCTTCTGCGAGCTCTACGACAAGGGCCTCATCTACAAGGGAAGCCGGATCATCAACTGGTGCCCCCACTGCATCACCGCCCTCTCCGACGCGGAGGTGGAGTACCAGGACAAGCCCGGCCACCTCTGGTATATTCGCTATCCCCTGACGGACGGCTCCGGGGATCTGGTCGTCGCCACCACCCGCCCTGAGACCATGATGGGCGACACGGGCGTGGCCGTGAACCCGGAGGACGAGCGGTTCAAGCATCTCGTCGGCAAGACCTGCATCCTGCCCATCATGAACCGGGAGATCCCCATTGTGGCCGACGACTACGTGGAACTGGGCTTCGGCACCGGCGCGGTGAAGATGACCCCCGCCCACGACCCCAACGACTTCGAGGTGGGCCAGCGGCACAATCTGGAGATCATCCGCTGTATTGGTGACGACGGAAAGATCAACGAGAACGGCGGGCCCTACAACGGGATGGACCGCTACGAGTGCCGCCGGCAGATTGTCAAGGACCTGGAGGAGCAGGGCTATTTGGTGAAGACCGAGCCCTACAACCACAACGTGGGCACCTGCTACCGCTGCCACAACGACGTGGAGCCCCTGATCTCCGCCCAGTGGTTCGTGAAGATGGAGCCTCTGGCCAAGGAGGCTCTGCGGGTGGTGAACGAGGGCGAAGTGAAATTTGTCCCCGAGCGCTTCTCCAAGACCTATACCAACTGGATGGAAAACTGCCATGACTGGTGCATTTCCCGTCAGCTCTGGTGGGGCCATCAGATCCCCGCCTGGACCTGCGACGACTGCGGGCACATCAACGTGAAGCGGGAGGACCCCACCGTTTGCGAAAAGTGCGGCAGCACTCACCTGACCCGGGAGGAGGACGTGCTGGACACCTGGTTCTCCTCCGCCCTGTGGCCCTTCTCCACCCTGGGCTGGCCGGAGCAGACCGCCGACCTGAATTACTGGTATCCTACCTCCGTCATGGTCACCGGCTACGACATCATCTTCTTCTGGGTGGCCCGGATGATCTTCTCCGGCTGCGAGCAGATGAAGAAGATTCCATTCCACACCGTCCTCATCCACGGTCTGGTCCGGGACGACAAGGGCCGCAAGATGTCCAAGTCCCTGGGCAACGGCATTGACCCCCTGGAGATCGCCGAGAGGTACGGCGCGGACGCCCTGCGCTTTAACCTCATCACCGGCAACAGCCCCGGCAACGATATGCGCTTCTACACGGAAAAGTGCGAGGCCATGCGGAACTTCGCCAACAAGGTCTGGAACGCCAGCCGTTTTGTGATGATGAACCTGACCATCGACCACTGCGCCCTGCCGGCGGCGGACCAGCTGGCCCCGGAGGACAAATGGGTCCTCTCCAAGCTGAATCGCCTGGTGAGGGAGGTCACGGAGAATCTGGACAGCTACGAGATCGGCGTGGCCTCCGCCAAGGTCTATGACTTCCTGTGGGACACCTACTGCGACTGGTATATTGAGCTCACCAAAACCCGCCTGAACGGGGAGGACCGGGCCGCCAGCCTGACGGCCCAGAACGTTTTGTGCTACGTGCTGACGGAGCTTTTGAAGCTGCTGCACCCCTTCATGCCCTTTATCACCGAGGAGATTTTCCAGGCCCTGCCTCACGAGGGGGAGTTCATCATGACCTCCCGGTGGCCGGAGTATCAGGAGGCGCTGAACTTCCCAACGGAGGAGGTTGCCATGGAGGCGGTGATGGACACTATCAAGGCCATCCGGGCCCGCCGGGCGGAGATGAACGTGCCCCCCAGCAAGAAAGCGGAGGTGCTGCTGGTGACTGCCTCGCCGGAGATCTACCGGCAGGGCCTGCACTTCCTCCAGCGGCTGGCCTACGCCTCGGAGGTGCGCTTTGTCGATGCGGCCCCCGCCGACACCGCCGGCCAGGTGACGGTGGTGACCCACAACGCCACGGCCTACCTGCCCCTCAGCGAGCTGGTGGATGTGAGTGCGGAGCTGGAGCGGATCGGCAAAGAGATCGAGAAGGCCCAAAACGGCCTGCGGATCGTGGAGCAGAAGCTCTCCAATGAGAAGTTTGTCTCCCGCGCCCCGGAGGCGGTGGTGAACGTGGAGCGGGAGAAAGCCGCCAGGTTCCGGGAGCTCATTGCCAAGCTGGAGGAGTCCGCCCGGGCCATGCAGGCGTAACTGAGACAGAGGAAGAGGCCGGGTCCGAAAGGGACCCGGCCCCCTTGAAGGGAGCGGGATATGAAGGGATTTTGTCGGGAGGACCGGTGGTTCTCCCTCTGCGGGCTGAACTGCGGACTGTGTACCATGCGTCTGGACGGATACTGCCCCGGCTGCGGCGGGGGAGCGGGGAACCAGAGCTGCGCCATTGCCCGGTGCAGCCTGGACCGCGGCGGCATGGCGTACTGCTACCAGTGCGGGGAGTACCCCTGTGCCCGCTACGAGAAGGCCGACGAGTACGACAGCTTCATTACACACCGGAACCGGCGGGCGGACATGGAAAAGCACCGCCGGCTGGGCCCGGAGGCCTACGGGGCCGTGCAGATGGAAAAGGAGGCGCTCCTGCAGTACCTTCTGGCCACCTGCAACGACGGCAGGCGAAAGAGCTTCTTCGCCGCCGCGGTGAATCTTTTGGAGCTGGATGCCCTGCGGCCCATTGAAAAGCGGCTGGCCGCGGAATCGGAGCTGCCGCTCCGGGAGCGGGCCGTCCTGGCGGCGGACCTCTGTCAGGCGGCGGCCGGGGAGGCGGGGATCTCCCTGAAACTCCGCAGAAAACCAAAAAAATAGAAGCGCAGTCTTGGTTTCGACAGAATGTCAAAACCGGGACATGCTATCATCACCGTAAGGGACATGCCTTGCGGTGATTTTTTTGTCTGATTTGCAAATCTGCGCGTAAAAGAGGGAACAATGATGGAAATACGAGCAAAAAGTGCGGACCGGAACCTCCTTTTAGAGTTTGCCGGGGAGCTGGACCACCACGGCGCCCGAAACGCCCTGCGGGAGATGGAGCTGGCGGTGGACGCGGCGCTTCCGAAACGGCTGGTGCTGGATCTGGCGGACGTCACCTTCATGGACAGCTCCGGCATCGCGCTGATTCTCCGGGCGCAGCAGCGGATGCAGCTGCTGGACGGAAGCGTTTTGGTCCGCAGCGTTCCGGCCCAGGCCCGCCGGGTTCTGGACGCCGCCGGGGTCGGCCGGCTGGTCACCATCAAGTAAAGGAGGTTTACATAATGAAAGTCAAGGCAGACAACGAGGCGACGCTGGAGTTCTCCAGCCGCAGCAGCAACGAGGGCTTTGCCCGCTCCGCCGTGGCGTGCTTTGCCGCCCAGCTGGACCCCACCCTCAACGAGCTGGAGGACATCAAGACCGCCGTCAGCGAGGCTGTAACAAACGCCATCGTCCATGGCTATCCGGATGTGATCGGCAAGGTGCTGGTGAAGATCCGGATCTGCCCGGGGAACGTGCTGGAGCTGACGGTGCGGGATCACGGCCGGGGGATTGCAGATGTGGAGAAGGCCCGCCAGCCCATGTTCACCACTGGCGGGGCGGAGCGCAGCGGCATGGGCTTTACCATCATGGAGAGCTTCATGGACCGCGTGAACGTCCGCTCCGTGCCGGGGAAGGGCACCAGTGTGGTGATGAAAAAGAAGCTGTCCTCCCGGGTGAAAGCGGCAAAATGAGCGCGGCATTGGAGCTGCTGCGGGCGGCCCAGGAGGGGGACCGGGACGCCTGCGAGCAGGCGGTGATTGAGAACAACGGTCTGATCTGGAGCGTGGTGCGGCGGTACTACGGCCGGGGCGTGGACCCGGACGACCTGTACCAGCTGGGGTGCCTCGGCTTTTTGAAAGCGGTGCAGGGTTTTGACTTTGACTATGGCACCTGCTTTTCCACCTATGCCGTTCCGAAAATTGCCGGGGAGATCCGCCGCTTTCTCCGGGACGACGGCGCCGTGAAGGTGGGCCGGGTGATCCGGGAGCAGGCCCAGACCCTCTACAGCACCCGGGAACGGCTGCGGCATCAGCTGGGCCGGGAGCCGGTGCTGTCAGAGCTGTCGGAGGCCACGGGATTCTCGCCGGAGGAGATCGCCCAGATTGAGCTGGCTACGGATACCCCGGAGTCCCTCCAGCAGGAGACGGCGGACGGGCTGACGCTGGAGGGGATGCTTGGCACGGAGGCCCCGGAAGAGGCGCTGGTGGAGCGGATTGCCCTGCGGGAGGCCATTGACAGTCTCCCGGAGAAGGAGCGGATGACCATCCTGCTTCGCTACTTCAAGGGTCTGACCCAGGAGCAGACCGCCCGGATTCTGGGGGTATCCCAGGTACAGGTCTCCCGGCTGGAGCGCCGGGGATTGACCCGGATGCGGGAGAGCCTTTGAAGTGCTCCGGCCCCTGAAACTCTGTCATGGTGCCCCAGTAGCGCTTGGGCATCTGGGTCATCCGGCACTTAGGATTGTACCGCTCCCGGATGGCGACGGTGTCATAAAAGCACTTCCAGAGGGTGCGGTACCGGGCCTCGGTCTCGTCCGGCGGCGCCATCTGGAAGTCCTCCAGGGGGCGGATCACGGACTTGCCGGCGGCGTAAAAGAGCGCTTCCTGGTGAGTGCGGTCGTAGAGGAAGAAGGCGTCGTTGCGGTACCGGGCGCAGAAGTGGCTTCGCAGCAGAGGCAGCACGCGGTTCTTCGGCGCGATCTCCCCGCCCAGCACCGATCCCAGCTGGGAAAAGCGGGTGAATCCCTTCAGAAGATGCGCCTCCCCGTTCAGATGCCGGACGGCCTTCCACACAGGGTACAGCGTTTCGTCGGCCTGGTTGCGCAAAAAGCCGGGCCCTTCCCGCAAAAGCTTTGCAACCATCCGGTAGAGGCAGATCTCCCGGTCCGGCAGGCAGGTGAGATAGCCCTTGTGGAGGAGATTGGCCGCGTAGGGAGAGCAGGTGGAGACCTTCCGCAGCACCCGAACGGCGTGTTCCCGGTCCGTCTCAATGGCGCGGGAGAGAAAGAGCATTGGGACCTCGTCCTCGTCGCTGGTGATGGCGGCGGGGATTTCTTTGTTTACATAACTGTCAAAGATGCAGCAGAGGAGGCCGTCAAAGCTGCCGTCGTAGGTGTAGACAACTTCCATCTCTACATCCCCGGCAGCGGTGCGGTGCAGCAGCCCAGCTTGTGGAACTGGTACCAGGCGGAGATCTCCTCCAGCGGAGCGGCGTCTGCGGCCAGCAGGTACTCCCTGGCAAATTCCAGAGCCGCCGTTCCATTGGCGGTGACCAGGGTGCCGTCGCGGACGGCCTGCCGGGGGAGGCAGAGCCTCTCGCCGGTGTAGTGGTCTCCGGCCCATCGTTTCAGCTCTGCGGGATCGTTGCAGGTGTGGCGGACCCGGTTCAAAAGGCCCAGGGTGCCCAAAAAGCCGGCGGCGTCGCAGATGGCCCCCAGAGGGAGGTGCCGCGCCAGCGCTTTTTGAATCAGCGCGGTGATCTCTGGCGCGGTTTCGCCGCGCCAGGTATCCCCTCCGATGAGCACCAGACCGTCAAATTCCGGCGGGGGATTTGCGGCGGCGTAGTCGGGCAGGAGCGTGAAGCCGCCCAGGGAGTGAATGGGGGCGGTTTCCCAGGAGACAGTCCGGACCGTGTGACCGAAAGCGGTCAGCGCGGAGGAGAGGTAGGCCGCCTCCCAGCCGGCAAAGCGCTCCGGCAGAAAAAACAAGATCAGCATGGGGTCCTCCTATCCAACAGAGTCAAAGAGGGACAGCTGTACCACCTCCTGCTGGGGCAGCAGCGGCTGCTCCAGGGCGATCAGCCCCCGCAGGAGGCTGTCGGGCGTGAAGCGGAGTCCGTCGGCGGCACGGCCGGAGGCGGTCAAAAAATACTGGGCCCGCTTCATCACCACACCCAGCTTCTTCAAGTCGTCAATATGGAGCCGCCCCACCCGCCGGGCCGTCAGAATCCGCCGGGCGGAGGTGACACCTACGCCGGGAATGCGGAGGAGGGTCTCATAGTCCGCAGTGTTGACCTCCACGGGGAAAAAGTCCAGATGACTCAGGGCCCAGCTGCACTTGGGGTCCACCCGGGGGTCAAAGTTCCGGTGATCCTCATCCAGTAGCTCCTCCGCCCGAAAGCCGTAAAACCGCAGCAGCCAGTCCGCCTGATACAGCCGGTGCTCCCGCAGGAGGGGGGGCTTGACGTCCTTGGCGGGCAGCAGTGTGTGCTCCACTACCGGCACATAGGCGGAGTAAAACACCCGCTTGAGCCGGTAGCGGTCGTACAGCCCCTGGGTCAGCCGCAGAATGTGAAAATCCGAGTCCGGGGTGGCCCCTACGATCAGCTGGGTGCTCTGGCCCGCCGGGGCGAACCTGGGGGCGTGGCGGTACTTCACCAGCTCCTCCCGGCTCTGGCGGTTTCGCAGCTGAATCTGCCGCATGGGAGCCAGAATGGCGCTCTTGGTCTTGTCCGGCGCCAGGGTTTTCAGCCCCGCCTCCGAGGGCAGCTCGATGTTGACGCTGAGCCGGTCCGCCAGCAGTCCCAGCTGCTCCACCAGCTCCGGCGCCGCGCCGGGGATGGCTTTGGCGTGGATATAGCCGTTGAAGCGGTAGGTCTCCCGCAGCAGCCGCAGGCAGCGGATCATCAGCTCCATGGTGTGGTCCGGGCTGCGGAGGACGCCGGAGGAGAGAAACAGCCCCTCAATGTAGTTCCTGCGGTAGAACTGGATCGTCAGGTCCGCCAGCTCCTCCGGGGTGAAGGCCGTTCGCCGGGTGTCGTTGCTGCGGCGGTTGACGCAGTACTTGCAGTCATAGACGCAGCGGTTTGTCATCAGCACCTTCAGCAGTGTGACGCACCGGCCGTCGGCGGAGAAGGTGTGGCAGCACCCGGCGATGGAGGACGAGGTGTTGCCGATGTATCCCCTCTTTGCCGTTCGGGTGCCGCCGCTGGAGGTGCAGGCGGCGTCATACTTGGCGGCGTCCGTGAGGATGGTCAGCTTTTCCAGGACATCCATGCCGTTTTTCAGCGGATCGCGGAACGCCGGCGGCGGGACCGGGGCTGTTCGATGATGTCAATGATCCGGAAGAGCTGAGCCGTCAGAAAGGCCACACCCACCAGAATGAAGAAAAGTGTCCAGCCGGTCATCATAGAAAACATCCTCCTTTTTCGAACTTTTGTTCTGTACCTATCATAACTCGAACGGGCGTTCTTGTCAAGAGGAAATCGAACAAAAATTCGATAAGGGTGAGGAAGGGCCAAAAACGCCGCAGCCGGCAAAACCGGCTGCGGCGCTGTGGATTTCGGAAGTTCTCTAAAAATCCGGAACAGGGGCGACTTTTACATCGTAGCCCGCCTCCCGCACGGCGGCGAGGAGTTCTTCCTTGTGGTCGTGGCCGAAGGCCTCCAGAGTGACCTTCAGCTCTACGCCGGACTGGCGGTTGATGTTGACGAACTGGTTGTGCTCCAGCTTGACGATGTTGCCGTTGTTGCGGGCCAGGATGTCGGCCACCTGGCGCAGGGCACCGGGCCGGTCCGGCAGCATCAGGGAGAAGGTGAAGATCCGCTCCCGGCGGATCAGGCCGTGCCGCACCAGAGAGGACATGGTGATGACGTCCATATTGCCCCCGGAGAGGATGCAGACCACGTTTTTATCCCGGCAGTCCAGATGCTTCAGTGCGGCCACGGTCAGAAGACCGGAGTTCTCCACCAGCATCTTGTGCCGCTCCAGCACGTCCAGGAAGGCCTCCACCAGCTCGCTGTCGGGGATGGTAATCATCCCGTCGATGTTGTCCCGGACGTAGGGGAAGACCAGATCTCCCGGGGTTTTGACGGCGGTGCCGTCGGCGATGGTGCTGGCGGAGGGAAGGGTGACCACATGGCCGGCCTCCAGGCTGGCCGTCATGGAGGCGGCACCCTCCGGCTCCACGCCGATGACCTGCACATGGGGATTCAGGAGCTTTGCCAGAGTGGCCACGCCGGCGCACAGTCCGCCGCCGCCTACGGGGACCAGGATGAGGTCCACGTCCGGCAGATCCTGGAAAATTTCGTAGGCGATGGTGCCCTGGCCGATGGCGATGTCCGGGTCATTGAAGGGGTGGATGTAGGTCAGGCCCCGCTCCTCCGCCAGCTGGGCGGCCAGCTGGGCGGCGTCGTCAAAGACCTCGCCGTGGAGGATCACCTCCGCGCCGTAGTCCTTGGTGTTGTTCACCTTCACCAGGGGCGTGGTGACGGGCATGACGATCACGGCGGGCACGCCGGCGGCCTGGGCGGCGTAGGCCACGCCCTGGGCGTGGTTGCCGGCGGAGGCGGTGATGAGTCCCCGCTCCCGCTGCTCCTGGGAGAGGGTGCTGATCTTATAGTAAGCGCCGCGGATCTTGTAGGCGCCGGTGACCTGCATATTCTCCGGCTTCAGATAGACCCGGTTGCCCGCACTGTTGGAGAGGGCGGGGGAGTCGATCAGGTTGGTGCTGCGGATCACGCCCCGCAGGACCTTTCGGGCGGTCTTGAACTGTTCCAAAGAAATCATAAGGAAGCTCCTTTGATGATGTTAGAAAAAGCATACTGAGTTTTGAAGAAAATGTCAATGCAGAATGCAAGGAATTCCCAATAAAATTTGAGAGGGAGAGGGCGGCGGCCGGGTATGGCCCCCTCACCGCGGTCCTCCGCTCCGCGGATAGGGTCTGAAACGATCCGTCAGCCCCAGAAGATAATCCACGCTGGTGCCGTAAAAAAGCGCCAGGGCGATCAGGGCCCCGCTGGGAATGTCCAGCGCGCCGCTCTCATAGCGGGAATATGTGGTCTGAGACACGTGCAGCACCTCGGCCACCGCCATTTGATTCAGATCCCGGTCCTCCCGCAGATTCCGCAGACGCTGATACACCGGCCGTTCCTCCCCGTTTTTTCTCCATTTTAGGATATGCAAAAATCGCATATTGATTTTTATGCGAAAATCGCATAAAATGGAAGAAAAAAGAGACAGGAGGCTTCCCATGACCAAGCAGGACCCGCCGCTCTGGCGCATCTGGGTGGACACCCGGCACCGCATTGTCTCCTTTCACCCGGAGGAGGGCTTTGAGCTGCTGGAATTCCGGGACCGGGAGATGTTTTTCAAGTGCGTGGACGAATATACCCGGAACCAGTACCGCTATCAGTAATTTGACAGGAGATGCCAGATTTTTCTGGACAAACGGGTGGTTTTAGCGTATACTCTCTGCAATGGATATTATTTTTTGAGATGCTAAGCATTAGAAAAAATAATATCTAACATCAAAAAACAAGGAGGAGTGGTTCCATGTCAGAGAGCTATGCGGGCAAGATCAACCGGAAGCTGCTGAAAAAGCGCCGCATCATCGAGGCGGCCGCCGGCCGGGAGAGGGCGGATCTGGTGCTGAAAAACGCCGTGTATGTCAATGTTTTCTCTAACCGCCTGTGCACGGCCGACATTGCCGTGGCCGAGGGGCTCATTGTGGGCATGGGGACCTACTCCGGCAAGGAGGAGCATGACTGCACCGGGAAGATTGTTCTCCCCGGCTTTCTGGATGCCCACATCCACCTGGAGAGCTCCCTGGTCTCGCCGGGGGAATTTGTGCGGGCGGTACTGCCCCACGGCACCACCACGGTGGTGACGGACCCCCATGAGATCGCCAATGTCATGGGCACCGACGGCATTGAGTACATGCTCCAGGCTACGGAGGGCCTGCCGGTAGACGTGCGGTTTATGCTGCCCTCCTGTGTTCCGGCGACACCCCTGGACGAGGCGGGTGCGGTGCTGGATTACCGGGCGATTGACTCCTTCTACGACCACCCCAGAGTCCAGGGGCTGGCGGAGATGATGAACTTTGTGGGGATTCTGGCCGGGGACGACCAGCCGGTGGAGAAGATCGTGGCGGCCCAGGCCCACCACAAGAAGATTGACGGCCACGCGCCGGATCTCCAGGGCAACGACCTCAACGCCTATATTGCCGCCGGCGTGTACTCCGACCACGAGTGCCACGACCTCCAGGACGCCATTGCCAAGCTGGAGCGGGGCCAGTTCATCATGATCCGGGAGGGAACCGCCGCCCGGAATCTGGAGGCGCTGGCGCCGCTGCTGTGTGAGCAGTACGCCGAGCGCTGCATGTTCTGCACCGACGACAAGCACCCCAGCGACCTGCTGGAAAAGGGCCACATCGACTACATTGTCCGGCGGGCCATCGCTCTGGGGGTGGACCCCATCATTGCCGTGAAGGTGGCCTGCCACAACGCCGCCCGGTATTTCCTGCTGAATAACCGGGGGGCCATTGCGCCGGGGTATCTGGGGGACTTTGTGATGATTGACAATTTCCAGGACTTTCACATTGAGCGGGTCTACAAGAAGGGCCGCTTGATGGTGGAGGACGGCCGGATACGGGACTTCCCCCTGCCCCGGGTGGAGCCGTACCTGCTGGAGCGGGCCCACAGCACCTTCCACCTGGGGAAGCTGACGGCAGCGGACTTTTCGGATCACCGTCCCCGGGGCGTCATCGGCGTGGTGGGCGGAGAGATCACCACCACCGACGACGGCTACGCCGACCGGGCGGACCCGGAGTGGGATCTTTTGAAGATCGCCGTGGTGGAGCGGCACAAGAACACCCGCCACATCGGCGTGGGCTACCTGCGGGGCTACGGCCTGAAATCCGGCGCCGTGGCCACGTCCATCTCCCATGACTCCCACAACATCATTGTGGTGGGCGCCCATGAGGCCGACTGTGCCGCCGCGGTGAATCGGGTGGCGGAGCTGAACGGCGGCATTGTGGTGTGGGACGGCGGCGCGCCCGCCGCGGAGGTGCCCCTGGCCATTGCCGGCATCATGAGCGACGAGCGGCTGGAGGTAGTCAATGAGAAGCTGGAGCGTGCCAAGGCGGCGGCGCACCGGCTGGGGGTCTCCCGGGACATCGACCCCTTCATGACGCTGAGCTTTATGGCCCTGCCGGTGATCCCCTCCCTGCGGATCACCACCCGAGGCGTCTTCGATGTAACCAGCCAAAGCTACGTCTAGTTCTTTTCTTGAGTTCTTTTCTTGAAAGAAAAGAACCAAACGGACTTTCGCACGTGACAGAGTTTAGGTGATAGACCAAGCCCCTGCGACAGCAAGTTAGCGGATGCTTCGTTGCCGTCGCAGGGGCTTGGTTCATTGCCGGACTCCAGAGCGAGGAAAAAGTTTCGCCGGCCTTTACAAAGGCCGAGACAAAGGCCGAATCAGCGCAGGACGGCGTCCAGCTCGGATTTCAGCAGGTCCAGGATGTGCTGGACGTCGGCGTCTGCCTCCTCGGCGGTGAGGCTGCGGTCGTCGGAGCGGAGCTCCAGATTGAACGCCACGCTTTTCTTGTCCTCGGGAATCCCCGCGCCGGTGTACACGTCGAACAGAGTGACCTTCTTCAAAAGGCCCTGCGCGCCCCGGCGGATGCACTCCTCCAGCGTCCCCACGGGGACGGACCTGCCGCAGACCACGGCGATGTCCCGGGTGACGGCGGGGAAGCGGGGCAGGGGCTGGTACACCGGCCGGCCACCCACGCTCTCCAGCAGGGCGTCAAAGCGGAGCTCCGCGGCGTAGAGCTCGCAGTCCACGCCGTAATTGGCGGAAACAGAGGGGTGGATCTGCCCCAGAACGCCCAGCAGCGTCTCGCCGCTGTAAACCCTGGCGCACCGGCCGGGGTGGTAGGAGGGATTGTTCTGCTCCGCCTCAAAGCGCAGACTGCCGATCCGCAGACCCGCCAGCACGGACTCCGCCGCGCCCTTCAGGGCGAAGAAATCCATGTCGGCGCCGTAAGCCCCCAGGGACAATACCTTGGGCTCGTCGGCCATGCCGGAGCCGTCGTTTTTGGCGAAGTAGGTGCGGCCAAGCTCGTAAAGCTTTGCGGATTTGTTGCGGTAGTTGTAGTTCCGGGTCAGGATCTCCAGCATGGAGGGCAGTGTGGTGGTGCGCATGATGGAGGTGTCCTCCCCCAGGGGGTTCAGAATCCTCATGGAGCTGCGGAGCGGGGAGTCCGCCGGGAGGTTGATCTTGTCGTAGTAGGCGGGGCTGATGAAGGAGTAGGTGATGATCTCGCTGTATCCCGCCGCCCGGCACAGGGCGCCGGCGTCATTTTCCACCTGCTGAACCAGGTTCCAGCCCCGGCGCTCATTCAGGCCGGAGGAGAGGGTGTCGGGGATGTTGTTGTAGCCGTAGAACCGGGCCACCTCCTCCGCCAGGTCCGCCATGCCCTCCACGTCGCCCCGCCAGGAGGGGACCTCCACGGAGGATTTTTCGTCGGTTTCAAAGACAAAGCCCAGCTTCTCCAGCGTGGCCTCCATCTCGGCCTTCGGCACGGCGGTGCCCAGCAGGGCGTTGATCTTGTCCGGCTCCAGGGGCAGTGTCCGGGGCTGGGGGACGTAGTTCAAAATGTCGATGGCGCCGTCCACCACCTCGCCGGCCCCCAGGAGCTCCACCAGCTCGCAGGCCCGGTTCACGGCGGGGAGAGTGTTGAGGATGTCCAACCCCTTTTCAAATTTGGCGCTGGCCTCCGTCCGCATCCCCAGAGCCAGGGCGGTCTTGCGGATGCAGCTTCCCTCGAAGTTGGCGGACTCGAAGACCACATCGGCGGTGTCGGCGACGATCTCGCTGTTCAGTCCGCCCATGACGCCCGCCAGACCCACGGCCCGGGTGTCGTCGGCGATGACCAGCATCTCGTGGTCCAGCTTGCGGACGTTGCCGTCCAGGGTGGTGAGCTCCTCGCCGTCCCTTGCCCGGCGGACCACGATTTTCCCGCCCTTCACATAGCGGTAGTCAAAGGCGTGCATGGGCTGGCCGTACTCCAGCATGACGTAGTTGGTGATGTCCACAATGTTGTTGATGGGCCGGACCCCCATGGCCCGCAGGCGCTCCCGCATCCACTTGGGGGAGGGGCCGATCTTGACGCCCCGCACTATCCGGGCGGTGTACCGGGGACAGAGATCCGGGTCGGGGGTGTCCACGTCCAGAAGGTCCGGCAGAGAGCCGTCGGCCCCGCCCTTTACCACCGGGTCATGGAGGGTCAGGGGCTTGTCAAAGGTGGCCGCCGCCTCTCGGGCCAGGCCGATGACGCTGAGGCAGTCGGGCCGGTTGGGGGTGATCTCAAACTCCACCACGTGGTCGTCCTGACCGGTGACACTTTTGATGTTGTCTCCGGGCTTGCAGTCCTCGTGGAGGACAAAGATGCCGTCAGGGATGCAGTGGGGGAACTCCCGCTGTTCGGCGTGGAGGTCGGCCAGGGTGCAGATGTCGTCAGTTTTTTCATTGTAGGCCACCATGTCGCCCACATGGACGTTGTCACAGTGGATGTCCGGGCAGACGGTGGCGTCCTTCACCATCATGCAGGTGTGGTAGGTGCCGTCCCCCAGAGGCATACACTCCAGCACCTCAGCAGCCACCACAGGCCCGAAAATCTTGTGCCCCGGCTGGATGTCCGCGGGAATGGAGGGCTTCTCCGGATCAATGGGTTTGTAGTCGTTCAGCAGCGCCGCCGGGGTGATGACGGCGTAGGGGAAGTCCCGCTCGTCCAGCCCCAGCTCGCTGAGGGAGCACAGCATCCCGTTGGAGGGAACGCCCCGCAGCTTGCCCTTCTCGATTCTTTTGCCGCCGGGGAGGGTGGACTTGTGCAGGGCCACGGGCACCAGGTCGCCCTCGTGGATGTTCCAGGCGCCGGTGACGATCTGGACGGGCGCGGCCTGGCCCACGTCCAGCTGGCACACCCACATGTGGTCGGAGTCGGGGTGGCGCTCCATCTTCTCAATGCGGCCCACCACCACATTTTGGATTTCAGCTCCCAGATCCTCGGTAATCTCCACCTTGGACCCGGAGATGGTCATGGCCTCGGCGAAGTCCCGGTCACTGACCGGGCCGATGTCCACGAATTCTTGTAACCATTTACGGGATAGTTTCATCTATATATTCCTCCTGAATCAATAAGGATAGAAGCAGTATCAAAATGACGTTGGTCCACGGGGTCCAGGGGCCGCGGCCCCTGGTTTCCCCGCTTTCAGCGGGGAAATACATTTCAATTATTTTCGGCAGGGCGTGTACCTGCCGAAAATACCCCGACCCGTGCGCCCCTGGGGCGCACACACCAGTGACGCGGCGTCACTGGTGGGGGGAATCTAAAGGGGGGACGAAGTCCCCTCTTTACGCCCCTAGAACTGCTCCAGGAACCGCACATCGTTTTCAAAGATCAGCCGCATGTCGGAGATCTTGTACCGTCCCAAAGCCAGCCGCTCCAGCCCCATGCCGAAGGCGAAGCCGGAGTATTCCTCCGGGTCGATGCCGCAGTTCCGCAGCACGTTGGGGTGCACCATGCCCGCGCCCAGGATCTCGATCCAGCCCTCGCCCTTGCAGGTGGGGCAGCCCTTGCCGCCGCATTTGTAGCACTGGATGTCCACCTCACAGCTGGGCTCCGTGAAGGGGAAGTGGTGGGGGCGGAAGCGGGTGACGGTCTCCCGGCCGTAGATCTCCCGGATGACCTCGTTGAGGGTGCCCTTCAGATCCGCCATGGTGATGCCCTTGTCTACTACCAGCCCCTCGATCTGATGGAACATGGGGGAGTGGGTGGCGTCCACCTCGTCCTTGCGGTATACCCGCCCGGCGGAGATCATGCGGATGGGGACGCCATAGCCCTCCATGGCCCGGATCTGCATGGGGGAGGTCTGGGACCGCAGGAGGACGGAGGAGTCCTCCTGGAGGTAGAAGGTGTCCGTCCAGTCCCGGGAGGGGTGGTTTTCCGGGGCGTTGAGCTTGGTGAAGTTGTAGTCCGCCTGCTCAATCTCCGGGCCGTCCATGATCTCAAAGCCCATGTTCAAGAAGATTTCCTTCATCTCATCCAGAACCGTGTACATGGGGTGCTTGTGGCCGTGCTCCGGCCGCCTGCCGGGGATGGTGACGTCCACGGTCTCCAGCTTCAAGCGGGCCTCCAGGGCCTTTTGGGAGAGAACAGCCGCCTGCTTTTCAATGGCGGATTCCAGGCTGGCGCGGATGTCGTTGGCCAGCTGGCCCATGGCGGGGCGCTCCTCGGCGGAGAGCTTGCCCATCTGCTTCAAAACGGCGGTGAGCTCCCCCTTCTTACCCAGGTACTTCACCCGCAGGGCTTCCAGCTCGGCGGAGGCCTGGATGCTGTCCAGGGCCTCCAGGGCGCTCTTGTGAATGGCTTCCAGTTGTTGTTTCATGTCGGATGCTCCTTTATCTGCAATGATTTTGCGAACTCTTTTCAAAGACCACCACACCGCATTCATAGGGGTGGTCGCAGCAGACCATATCCCGCCCGCCGGAGCGGTGGAACAGAACCTTTAAAATGATGAGGAAATCCCCGCCGCCGCCAAAGAGCAGGATGACGGAGAGGAGGAAGAACAGCGGCTGTCCCAGGCCGACGGAGGCCGCCCCCAGCCCAAACCCCAGAATCAGGGTGGGCATGGCCGTGCCCAGGACGTACTGCCAGCGCCTCAGGGGTTCGGCGCAGGTGCAGTAGGGGGTGAGATACTTCCAGATCACGCCGAAGGAGATGCTGCGGAGATGTCCCTTTGCGAACATGCCCCAGGTCAGGCCGTGAATGCCCTCGTGGAGGACGACAAGAAGAACCAGGAGGACCAGAAACAGCAGATAGCCGCCGGAGGAGATGACGCCTGCGGCCGAGGCGTTGACGAGGAAATACCAGATGCAAAAGAGAAGGACGAAGGGCAGCATCAAAAAGATGGAGGCGGCGTTGGCAAACACGATGCCGACCGTCAGATCTGTTTTTTCGTATCCCTCCTCCGCCATCTCCCGGCAGAGGGCGTCAAAGCGCTCCCTGCGGGCTGTCTCGGCGGGGGTCAGGGTCCGTTCCTGTCTGGCCATGAATGATTCCTTCCTCTGTGCACAAAACAAAAAGCCCCTCGTCCCAAACCTTGGGACGAAAGGCAACCCCTCCGCGGTACCACCCAAAATTCGCGCGGAGCCTTCCGCGCGCACTTGCTGCCCCGATAACGGCGGGTGACCGGCCGTGTCTCCACGGCGGCTCCCGGGCGAACCAAACGGCGCGGCGCGGACAGGCTTGCAGCCGGCGGCCTGTCCTCTCTGGAGCGCTGCGGAATCCGTTATTTTCCCGTTCATCGCTGATATCAAGTACCACTTATACCATAAAAAAACGGGAATTGCAAGTGTTTGTTTTATAGGAAAGGGCTCCATTGCGCGTTTGATAATCCCCCAATTCCATGCCTGCCGCGGAATCCCTGCAGGGGCGGGCCTTTGTGCCCGCCCCGTTCTCACAGCCAGGTCTCCGGAGGACGGACCGGGACAGAGCCTGGCCCCTGCAAAAGAGCCGCGGCTCAGTCCTCTCCCTTGTAGGGGTTCAACGCCACCGCCACCACGCCGCAGAGGATGCCCGCCACGGCAAAGAGCCACCAGGCGGTGCGCCACAGGTCCCGGGTCAGCCCCAGACCCACATAGACCGCCGTGGCCAGCAGCATCATGGAGGCCTGGATGGTGCCGATGAGGTTCAGCCGTTTTTTGGCCTCAGGCGTGGGGGCGTTGTCCCGGTTGTACTTGGCGATGTTGTACTTGTCGTCGTTGATGCCGGCGTAGATGAAGTTCACCACCGCCCCGGCGATGAGGAACAGGAAGAAGGCCATGCCGTAGGACTCGTAGGGCTCCTCCTCCGGAAAGACGGAGAAGAACAGCGCGAAAAGGGCCACGGCGAAGAGAATGGCGCCCACGCCGCCGGCAATGTGCCAGACGAATCTCTGGTGGAAGGCGTCCTTTTCCTCCTGGGAGTAGAAGTCGGCGATGACGGGATAGCGCTTGCGGAAGATGTCGTGCTGGATGCCGCTGGCCACGAAGACCACCACGCAGACCGCAATAATCAGCAGCAGCACGAAGCCCACCGCCATCTCCGGCACGCCCCGGGCCTCCAGCAGGGCGCACAGGCCGATTCCCGCAATGATGCCGCCGGTGGCCAGGGCGATCCGCCAGGCGAAGCGGGTCATGAACCGGTCGTACTGGGCGGTGTCCTCCACCCGGCTCTCCTCCACGCTGCCCCGGAGCAGGGTGTCCAGGTTTACATCATAGAGATCACAGATCCGCAGCAGCGTGTCCATCTCGGGAAAGCTCTGGGCGCTCTCCCACTTGCTGACGGACTGGCGGGAGACGTCCAGCTGCTCCGCCAGCTGTTCCTGGGTGACGCCGGCCTGGGCGCGGATGAACTGTAAATTTTTGGAAAATGACATAGGGAAATCCTCCTTGTGTTTGATGCCCTCAGCGTACCGGAGCAAGGGCCGCAACGCCAGCGATTTGCTGTTGCGTTTGAAGAAAAACGTGTAAACTTCAGGTTGCGTCCCCAGTATAGCGGGGTTTTCGGCGAAAGAAAAGAGGAAAATCGTTGCATGGCAGGTTTAGCCGCCGTATAATCAAAAAAGAAGCCGAAAACCGCCCGACCCCCTTGGAGGAGGAAGGCCAAACGGCCGTTGCTTTTCAGAAAATCGCGGCAGAGAGTCTGAACGATCAGGAGGAGTCAATATGAAGCTGGCGACATCTGCCCAGATGCAGGAGCTGGACCGGCGGGCCATCGAGGGGCGGAAGATCCCCTCCATCGACCTGATGGAGCGGGCGGCGGCCCGCGTGGCGGAGGCCGTGGAGAACCTGCTGCCAGCCCGGCCAGGAAGGGCGCGGGTCTCCGTGCTGTGCGGCGCGGGCAACAACGGCGGCGACGGCATCGCCGCGGCCAGGCTGCTGTTTCTGGAGGGCGTCCGGGTGCGGGTGTTCCTGGTGGGGGAGTATGAAAAGCTGACCCCCGACGCCATGGAGGAGACCGGCCGTCTCAGCGAGTGCGGCGTGGAGCTGGAGGTCTTTGACCCGGAGGACCGGGAGCAGGAGGAGTGGATGGGCGCCTGCCATGTGCTGGTGGACGCCCTCTTCGGCGTGGGACTCAGCCGGGAGATCGCGCCGGAGTCCAAATTCGCGGCGGCGGTGGAGCGGATGAACCGCTGCCGGGGCAAGGTGGTGGCGGCGGATATCGCCAGCGGTGTGGAGGCGGACACCGGGCGGGTGCTGGGCTGCGCCGTCCGGGCGGATGAGACCGTCACCTTCACCCTGTCGAAGATCGGGCAGTTCGTGGGAGACGGGGCCCTGTATTCCGGGCGCGTTCGGGTGGCGGACATCGGCATCCCCGCAGATCTGGTGCAAAGGACCGTCTGCCCGGTCTCTTCGGTGGAGCGGGACTTCGTGGAATCGGCCGTCCCGCCCCGGAAGGCCGACGGCCACAAGGGGGACTTCGGCAAACTCCTGGTGGTGGGCGGCGCAGTGGGGTACACCGGCGCGCCCTATCTGGCTGCGGAGGCGGCGGTGCGCTCCGGCTGCGGGCTGGTGTACCTGGGGGTGCCGGATGACATCTGGGCCGTGGAGGCGGCCCGGTGTGTCTCAGCCATGCCCTTCCCCCTCAGCGGCGGCCAGGGCGGGCATCTCAACCGGAAGGCTCAGATGCGGAAAGCCCTCGCTGTTATCCTGGAGAAGCTGGAGGGCTGCGACGTGCTGGCCCTGGGCCCTGGCCTGGGCCGGGACCCGGACACGGCACAGCTGGTGCGCACGCTTCTGGAGCAGACGGAAAAGCCGGTGGTGCTGGACGCCGACGGCATAAATGCCCTGGAGGGACATATAGATAGTCTGGACGCGCGGCGGGGCCGGGTGACGGTTCTGACGCCCCACGACGGGGAGTTTACCCGGATCGGCGGCGACCTGACCGGCGGCCGTGCGGAGGCGGCCCGGGCCTTCGCCCTGCGCCACGGCTGTACGCTGGTGCTGAAGGGTCACAAAACCGTGACAGCCACCAGCGCCGGGACAGTCCTGGTGAACACCACCGGCAATTCGGGTCTTGCCAAGGGCGGCAGCGGCGACGTGCTGACGGGCCTCATCGCCTCCCTCCTGGCCCAGGGGGCCACGCCGGTCAGAGCGGCGGCAGCGGGGGTGTGGCTCCACGGCCGGGCGGGGGACCTGGCGGCGGAGCGGCTGACAGCCTACTGCATGACGCCGGAGGATGTGATGCAAGAGATGCCAAGGGCGTTTCTTGAATTAGGAATTAGGGATTAGGAGTTCGGAATTTCAGGGCTTTTCCATCAATTCCACCCCCTCATTCCTAATTCCTCATTCCTAATTCCTAATTGAAGAGGAGGGTATCCGGTGCGCAGATGGGGTTGCGTACCAATGATAGCCCTGTGCCTGCTGCTGTGCGGCTGCGGCGGCGGGACGGGGGAGGAGACGGCGGCGGATCTGCGGGACCGCTATCACGACATGGCCGGGTGCACCATGGAGGCCACGGTCTCCTGCGATCAGGCGGGCCTTGCCTGGGAGGCATCCTTGCGGTGCGAGTACCTCCCCGGCGGGGAGAGCACCGTGGAGGTTCTCTCTCCCGAGACCATCGCCGGGGTGAAGGCCATTCTCACCGACACGGACTGGCGCCTGGAGTATGAGGGAGCCAGCTTGAACGCCGGCGTCCTTACGGAGGAGGAGATCAGCCCGGCGGCGTGCCTTCCCCGGCTGATGAGCGCCCTGCGGGACGGCTGGCTGCTGGAGGAGAACCGGGAGACGTGGAACGAGGTGCCGTGTCTCCGGATTGCCGTGGATCAGACCGGCACCCAGGACGGCCGGATCGTCTCCACCGTGTGGCTGCGGCAGGACGACGGAACGCCGCTGCGGGGAGAGGTGGCCGTGGACGGGGAGACGATTTTGACAGCGGACTTTACGAGCTTTGCTTTTTGTGATACACTGGAGGAAACATCACCTTAAAGGAGCGCGTATGCCATGGAAGAGACAGCACTGCGGCGGACCTGGGCGGAGATCGACCTGGACGCCCTGGCACATAATTACCGGCGGGCCCGGCAGCTCATCGGGCCTGCCGTCCGGTATCTGGGCGTGGTAAAGGCCGACGCCTACGGCCACGGCGCGGTGCAGGTCTCCCGCTGCCTGGAGGAGCTGGGAGCGGACTATCTGGCGGTGGCCTGTTTGGATGAGGCCCGGGAGCTGCGGAAAAACGGCATCCGGGCGCCGGTTTTGATCCTGGGCCACACGCCGCCGGAGCTGACGGAGCAGCTGCTCCGCCTGGAGCTGACCCAGACGGTCTCCGGCCCGGCGGAGGCGGAGGCCTACAGCGCCGCTGCCTCCGGCTGCGGCGGAACGCTGCGGGTCCATATCAAGGTGGACACCGGCATGTCCCGGCTGGGCTTTCTGGCGCGGGAGGGGCACTTTGCCGGCGGCGTGGAGGCCATCGCCAGGGCCTGCGCCCTGCCCCATCTGGAGCCGGAGGGGATCTTCACCCACTTCGCCGTGTCCGATGGGGACGGGGAGGAGGAAGAGGGCTATACCCGGGAGCAGTTCCGCGTGTTTTTGTCCGTGCTGGACGCCCTGGCCAGCCAAGGCAGGACCTTTGCCATTCGCCACTGCGCCAACAGCGGCGCCCTGGCCAGGTATCCGGAGATGTACCTGGATATGGTCCGGCCCGGCATCGCCCTCTATGGGACAAGCAGGGACCGGGAGCGGCTGGGGCTGCGGCCGGTGATGCGGCTGAAGACCTGCGTCTCCACCGTCAAGACCTTTGACGCCGGGACCGACATCAGCTACGGGCGGACCTTCCGCACCCGGGGGGAGACCCGGGTGGGCGTGCTGCCCATCGGCTACGGCGACGGGCTGTTCCGGGGCCTCTCCAACCGCATGGCGGTGCAGACGGAGGCGGGGCCGGCCCCCATTCTGGGCCGGATCTGCATGGATATGACCATGGTGGATCTGACGGGCCTGGAGACGGTCCGATCCGGTAGCGAGGTGGAGATCTTCGGTGTACGTCAGCCGGCGGAAAGGCTGGCGTCGGTGCTGGAGACGATCCCCTACGAGCTGACCTGCGCCGTGAACAAGCGGGTGCCCCGGGTGTACCTGCGAAGCGGCCGGGAGGTGGAGCGAAGCCTGCGGCTGCTGCTGTAAAGAAATTGGGAGTCCGGGCCGCCGGCTGGCGTCTGCCGGCGCAAGGCGGGGCGGAAACCCGCCGGGGCATCCCGGTTTCCCGCGGGCACGGCATGTGTCCGGCCGGCACTCCGCGGTACGCCGGTCCTGTCCGATGCATAAACTAGTGCGGGGCGGGACGCCGGAATTTCAGCGTATAAATTCCGGAGCTGCGTGGGAGAATGAAAGTGGCCTCACCGAGGATTTCTCGGCGATGGGTACTTCTTTCGGCGGAGTGTGAACTTTGTGGATACGAGTGTCAAGCGCGGCGATATTTACTATGCCGATCTCTCCCCGGTGGTGGGCAGTGAGCAGGGCGGCGTCCGGCCGGTCCTGATCATCCAGAATGACACCGGGAACCGTTACAGCCCCACCGTAATCGCGGCGGCCATTACCTCCCAGACGGGCAAGGCCCGGCTGCCGACACATATCGACCTCCCGGTGGCCCAGAGCTGCGGGCTGAACCGGGACTCCGTGGTCCTGCTGGAGCAGGTGCGGACGCTGGATAAGCGGCGCCTGCGGGAGCGGATGGGCCATGTGGAGGAGCACGTGATGAACAAGGTTGATACGGCGATTGCGGTCAGCTTTGGCCTGCCGCACGACCAGCTGGTCTGAGGCGGCGTACAAAAGAGCGGGGCGGACGCTTCCGCCGCAGGTGCGGCGGGCAGCCCTTCGCGGAGGCGGAGAAACGGCGGAGTTCCTTTCCGCCGGTGTGCGTGGGAAGCATGGCTTCCAGGGCGGCCGCGGGCCGGCTTGGGAAGCTCGTTGACCCGCCCGGGAGACTCCCCGGGCGGGTCGGGATACAAAAGAGTTGGAGGTACATAGATGAAAAAGAACAGGTGGCTTCTGAGGATGACGGTCCTCCTGGCCCTCAGCGCTCTGCTGAACGTCACGGTGACCATGGCCGCCGGGACGGCCGGCAGCAGCCAGGACCCCTTGGTGACGCTGAGCTATCTGAACGACACCTTCCTGAACAGCGTTTTGCAGCGGGTGGACCAGAAGATCGCCGCCCGAAACAGTCAGCTGCTGGGCGGTCAGGGCGGAGAGGGAAGCGCCGCCTCCAACTTTACGGTGGTGACCCTCTCCAGCGGGCAGACCCTCAACGGGGGCCTTGGCTGCGAGGTGATGCTGCGGGTGGGCACGGCGGTCTGCGTGGCGCCCTCCGCGCCGGGGCTGATCGACGAGACGGCCGCCGTCACCCTGAATAACGGCGGGGCGCTGGTGCAGAATCACCTCTACATGATGACCATCGAGGGCCGGGGCGTCCGGGCCACCGCCGCCACCACAAAGCTCCTGGTGCGGGGCGGGTATACCATTGCCTGACACCCCCTGAGTTCCATGCCGGTGAACGGGGCCTGAAAAGCCAGCCTTTCGCCGGACCGTGCTCCTGTTCCTATCTGGCGGGGAGTATTTTGTGTATCCGGCCCTCTCCGGCTTATAGAGATAGATCATGAGCGCCCCGGGTGCTCATGAACCACACTGTCTGTGCATACAATGGCGCAGGCGGTGTGTTTTTTTGAAGAGGAGGGGGCGCTATGGACAAGTTTCCGCTGCTGTGGGCCGGCGCGTCCGTCGGGGAAGTGTGTGTGGAGCAGGAGGCACTGTATACCTGCTTCACCGCCCGCTGCCGCCTTCCGGAGGAGGGCCTCTGGTGTGCCTGGGCGGTGGGAGAGCAGGGGGAGCTGCGGCTTGGCGTTCTGGAGCCCGCCGGGGAGCAGGCGATGATCCGGCGCCGGTTCTCCCGGCGCATGACCGCGCCTCTGGGCAGCCTTTTGCGGGGGGAGCTCCGGTCCGCGGCCTCCGCCGGAGCGGACTGGGAGGCGGCTCCGGAGCCGGAGCAGCTGTTCCGCACCCCCTGGCTCCGGCGGCAGCTCCAGGGGACGGCGGGGGCGCTGATCCGGCGGCGGGAGGGGCGGCGGGAGCTGGCGCTTCCCTACGACCCCGGGCGGGCCTTCCCTTTGGAGCAGCTGTTCTGCTTTGCGCGGCTGCGGCGGCTGGGGAAGGAGCTCTATGTCGTCTACTGTTTCGATCAGAGGGAGTGGCCGGTCTTTGACTCCGCCTGAAGGTGGTTGGGAGGGGCTTTTCCGGCGGGAGGCTTTCTCAAAAGCTGCCGGGGCGTCCGGGGAGGAGCGCCCTGCCGGGGTACAGGCAGATGTGCAGCCCCTGAAAATGGAAAATAAAGATACCCAAATTTATGATTCTATGATATAATACCTGGGAGGATGGCCGGAGGGGGCTGTTCCTGGTTTGTTTCCCATCCGTTTCAGGGTGCTTGCGCCCTGTGCGGCATTGCCGTCCACGGCCGCAGCGGCGTTTTTCGCTGCGGGAGTCCTGCGATTCTGTGCGCCACAGCAGAGAAACCGCCGCGCCGCGGCGGAAGATGGGAGAGAGAGTTATGAAGTGTCCCTATTGCAGCTATGGAGAGAGTAAGGTCATTGACTCCCGCCCTGCCGACGAGGGCACCAGCATCCGCCGCCGGCGGGAGTGTCTGTCCTGCAACAAGCGCTTTACCACCTACGAGACGGTGGAGAGTCTGCCCATGGTCGTGGTGAAAAAGGACGGCAGCCGCCAGAGCTTTGACCGGCGGAAGGTGCTGGGCGGCATGATCCGGGCCTGTGAGAAGCGGCCGGTGCCCCTGGCGGAGCTGGAGAGCATCGCAGAGCAGATTGAGCAGGACCTCCAGAACTCCATGGACCGGGAGATCAGCACGGAGGCCATCGGCGAGCGGGTCATGGAGCGGCTGCGGACCGTGGATCAGGTGGCCTATGTGCGCTTTGCCTCGGTGTACCGGCAGTTTAAGGACATTGATACCTTCATGGCGGAGCTGAACAAGCTGCTTGCGGAGAAGTGAGAACCGGTGCGCCCGCGTGAAACGGTTTACAGGATGTTTCCCAGGCTGAACTGCTCCATCTCCGCCAGCAGCCGCAGCTGATCCCGCAGATCCGCCGTCTCCGCCCGCAGCTCACTGGGCTCCCGGGCGGCGGCAAAGGCCATGCAGCGGCGGTACATGGACTCCGCGTCGTCCACGGCGTCGTGCTCTGTGACGATGTGGAGATAGGTCTGCCGGGCGGACCAGTCCGCATAGCTCTCCGCCAGGAGCTGCTCAACGGCGGACCAGGACTCGGTGTCAATCAGGGTGTTCACCTGTTCCAGCTGGCCCCGCCAGCGGGCGGTGTCCGCCGCCATGGCGGCGCCGTTCCACAAAGACAGCGCCAGGATCGCCGCCAGCACGGCCGCGGGAATGAGTTTTTTCAAGGGGCCGCCTCCTTTTTGACACAGTACACCTGGCCCAGCTCGTCCAGGGTCAGCAGGAATACCTCCCGGGGAGAGGCCGCGCCCTCCCGGGCCAGGGTCTCCTGGAGCCAGCGGCGGTCCTTGCCGCAGGCGGCCAGATTCCTGCCAAGGACCCGCCCGTCGTTAACCAGCACCACCGGCAGCGTCACCTCGTCCTCCACCTCCAGCCCCAGCTGGGCGGCGGAGGGAGGCTGGTGCCGGGTCCAGGGCAGGACGGACAGCTGGCCGGAGTTCTCCAGGATGGCGTATTTCACCTCTGCCGCGCTGGAGATCCCCTGGCCCCGCAGCTCCTCCAGTAGCTCGTCCAGGGTGTAGCGGTTGCGCCGCATGGCCTCCTGCTGGAGAACGCCCTGGCGGATCAGCACCACCGGCGTGCCGCAGGCCAGCTCCCGGAACCGCAGGTGGTCCAGGGACAGCTGGCTGAGCAGCATGGACAGCGCCAGCAGGGTCAGGATGGGGATGATGCCCGCCATCAGCGGGATGCCGAAGTCCTGCATGGGCACCGTGGCCAGATCCGAGAGCATCATGGTCAGCACCAGCTCGCTGGGCTCCAGCTCGCCGATCTGGCGCTTGCCCAGGAGCCGCAGGCCCAGCATAATGAGAAAGTAGAGGATGATCGTGCGCATGAAAGCGGTCATCATAGGCGGAATCCCTCCATTTTTGGATAGCGTTTGCCGCCGCTTTGAAAATATACCTGGATAACACTCCTGCGGGAGTCTTATCATAGAGGACCCCGAAAAAAAGCTCACCCGCCTTTTCCAGGGCGGCGGGGGTCCAGGGGGCGGTACCCTGAAAATGCCTCGATGTTCGAGCTGCTGTCAGCTTGAACATCTGCCGCTCCGCGGCGCCGATGCCTGTACGGCAGGCATTGACAGGCATTGGATTCCATGCGAGGCGGGCACGGCCCCCTCGAGCGCCCCCGCAAAAACAGCGCAATCCTATAAATCGCAGATCGAAAGGAGGCCCATGGGTTTCACCTACCCATCAAAGCGCCAGTGCCCGCCCACAGATGTGTGCGGGACGACGAGGGGAAGAGGCAATCGAAGGTTTCGGCGGATACTCTTCCGTGCCCGCGGGCGCGTAACACAGCCGACAAATATGCGGGCGACCGCAGAACAAAGGGGCTGTGACCGCGGATGAAAGGCAAATGGCTGCGCATTTGTCCTTTTGACGAAGAGGGCACCCTCCTATCAGGCCGGCGGACGGCCTGGCGGAGGATGCTCTGTGTCCGTGTTCCCTGACGGGAGAGCGGATTTTAAAATTCATCAGGAGGATTTCATTTATGTGCGGAATTATCGGATTTGCGGGACGCCAGGAGGCGGCCCCCATTTTGCTGGACGGACTGGAGCGGATGGAGTACCGGGGCTACGACTCCGCCGGCATCGCCGTGCGCTCGGAGACCAGGGGCCTCCAGATCCGCAAGACCAAGGGCCGTCTCCAGGTCCTTGCGGAGTTGACCCACGGCGGCGCGGACCTGGAGGGGTCTCTTGGCATCGGCCACACCCGCTGGGCCACCCACGGCGAGCCCAACGATATCAACGCCCATCCCCATGTCAGCGAAAACGGGCGGATTGCCCTGGTCCACAACGGCATCATTGAAAATTACCTGGAGATCAAGGAGCATCTGCAAAAGCTGGGGGTGACCTTCGCCTCCGACACGGACTCGGAGGTAGTGGCCCAGCTGCTGGAGTACCACTACAACGAGTGCGGCAACATGATGGAGGCCGTGGGCCGGTGCCTGCGGCGGATCGAGGGCTCCTACGCCCTGGGCATCCTCTGCGCGGACTATCCCGACACCCTCATCGCCGCCCGGAAGGACAGCCCCCTGATCCTGGGCTGCGGGGAACACGGTAATTTCATCGCCTCCGACGTGACGGCCATCATCAAGCACACCCGGGATGTCATCTACATGGACGACGGGGAGATCGCCGTGGTGACGCCGGACAGCGTGGACGTCTTTGACGACGAGCTGGTGCCGGTGGAGAAGGAACACAGCCAGGTGGACTGGGACGTCTCCGCCGCGGAGAAGGGCGGCTATGCCCATTTCATGTTCAAAGAGATCCTGGAGCAGCCGGAGGCCATCCGCCGCACCATTTCCCCCCGCCTGAAGGAGGGCCGGGTGGTGCTGGAGGGGCTGGACCTGACGGCGGAGTACGCCCGGAGCATCTCCCGGATCTTTATCATCGCCTGCGGCTCCGCCTACCATGTGGGAGTGGTCAGCAAGTACAACTGGGAGAAGCTCCTGCGTCGCCCGGTGGAGGTGGTGCTGGCCAGCGAGTTCCGCTACAGTGACCCGCTGGTGGACGAGAACACGCTGGTGATCGTCATCAGCCAGTCCGGCGAGACCCTGGACACCATGGCCGCCATGCGGGAGGCCAAGCGCCGGGGCGGCCGGACCCTGGCCATCGTCAATGTGGTGGGCAGCTCCATCGCCCGGGAGGCGGACGACGTGCTGTACACCTGGGCCGGGCCGGAGATC
>JAHZBA010000034.1 GCA_019423635.1 Clostridiales bacterium | reverse complement strand
GTAAAGGCTTCCCCTTTAGGGGAAGCTGGCACGGCGGAGCCGTGACTGATGAGGGTCCCGCCCCCTCCTCCGGCGTGAGTGTTTCACGTGAAACATTTGTTCGATTTTACAGGCGGACCCCAGGGGCGGACTCCGGTGTCCGCCCCTACCTGTTTTTCATCTCCGGCAGGAAACAGATGCCCTCCCCCGCCCGGCAGGTCCGCACCCCGAACACCCGGTCGATCTCCCCGCTCTCCAGCAGCGCCTCCGGCGGCGCGCAGCACACCAGACGGCCCCGCTCCATCAGGGCGATCTGCTGGCTGTAGCGCAGGGCGTGGGCCAGGTCGTGGAGGACCATCACCACGGTCTTTCCCCCCTGCCGGACCCGCCGGATCAGCTCTAGCAGCTCAAACTGAAAGCCCATGTCCAGGTAGGTGGTGGGCTCGTCCAGCAGCAAAAGCTCCGTGTCCTGGGCCAGGGCCATGGCCAGGTACACCCGCTGCCGCTCTCCGCCGGAGAGGGACCGCAGGTCCCGCTCCGCCCACCGGGCCACGTCCGTCTCCTCCATGGCCCGGTCCACCGCCTCCCGGTCCGTCTGCCGCATCTGCCGGCTCAATCCCAGGTGGGGGAACCGCCCGTGGGACACCAGGGCCCGCACGGTGATGGCGGGGACCTCCCGGACCTGGGGCAGTACGGCCACGGTCCGGGCCAGCTCCGTCCGGCCGTAGTCCCCCAGGGGCCGGCCCGCCAGGCGGATCTCCCCCTCCCGCAGCGGCAGCTGCCCCGCGGCGGCCCGCAAAAGCGTGGTCTTGCCGCAGCCGTTGGGCCCTGCCAGGGTGGTGATCTCCCCCTTCGGCGCGGTGAAGGTGATCCCCTGCACCACCGCCTGGGCGCCGTATCCGGCGCTCACGCCCCGAAATTCAAGCATAGACACGCCCCCTCCTCCGACGCAGCAGCAGCGAGAGGAAAAAGGGGCCTCCCAGCAGCGACATGACAATGCCCACCGGCAGCTCAAAGGGGGCGAAGAGCACCCTTGCCAGCACGTCGCACACCAGCACGAAGGCCCCTCCCAGCAGCACGGCGGCGGGCATCAGAACGCGGTTGTCCCCACCCACCAGCCGCCGGGCCATGTGGGGCACCAGCAGTCCCACAAAGCTCAAAAGGCCGGAAAAGCTCACCGCCGCTCCCGCCAGAAGGGCCGCGGCCAGCACCGCCAGAAAGCGGGTTCTGGCCACATGGAGCCCCAGCCCCGCGGCGCTCTCCTCTCCCAGCTGCAAAACGTTCAGCTCCACCGCCAGCACCGCGGACAGCACCAGCCCCGCCGCCAGGTACGGCCCCGCCCGGCCCACCGCCGCCAGTGTCACGCCGCGAAAGCCCCCCAGAAGGAAGTCCGTGGAGCCGATGGCGCTGTCGGGGTCCAGCAGGGTCAGGGCGTTGCTGGCGGCGGTGAGCATACTGCTGACGGCAATGCCCGCCAGAATCAGCGTGGTCCGGGACAGCCCCGCCCGAACCGCCAGGGCATAGATGAAGAGGGCCGTCCCCAGCGCCCCCAGGAAGGAGGCCGCGGCAATCCACCCCGCGCCCCCCGGCAGCACCGTCACCGCCAGCAGCGCCGCAAAGCCCGCGCCGGCGTTGACGCCAATCACATTGGGGCTGGCCATGGCGTTGTTCAGCACCGCCTGGATCAGCGTCCCCGCCAGGGCCAGGGCGCCCCCGGCCAGGGCGGCCGCCGCCGTCCGGGGCAGGCGGGCGTGGAGGAAAATCCGCCGGACCGGGTCCTGGGGGTCCCCCTGCCGGAGGGCCGCCAGCAGCTGGCCGGTGGAAAAATCCTGGCTGCCGCACCGCAGACTCAGCGCCGCCGCGCACACCAGGGCGCAGCACAATGCCAGCAGCACCAGCCCCCGGCCCCTACTGGAATTGACCGGCCAGCTCCGGATACAACGTCTCTGCGAGATAGGCATAGCTCTCCCCCCAGCGCGCATTGGGCTTATAGTGGAACAGGTCCTTCGGCAGCTGCACGCAGCGGCCGTTCCGGACGGCGGTGAGGCCCGCCCAGGCGGGGCTGGACTCGAAGGTCTCCTCCATGTAGGCCATGGCCTTGTCCGGGTCGCCCATGGTGGTGATGAGGAGGAAGTCCGGGTCCGCGGCGATGACCTCCTCCAGACTCACCTCCTCCAAAAGGCTCTCATAGCGGCTCACCAGGTTGTCCGCCCCCAGGTCCCGCAGGATCACGCCGGTGAGGTTGTCCGCCCCCTTGGCCTTGGCGCCGGTGGCATAGGCCCGGAGCAGCAGCACCGACGGCCCCTGCTTTCCCTCCACCGCCGCCAGCACCTCGTCAATCTGCTTTTGCACCGCCAGGCCGTTTTGCTCATACAGGTCCTCCCGGCCCGTCATCTGGCAGAACTGCTCCAGCATCTCCAGGTAGTCGGAGAAGGCGTCCACCCGGTAGTAGGCGTGGGGCACCTCCGCCGCCGTCAGGGCCTCATGGAGCCTGCCGTGGCCGGCGGTGTCGGCGGAGAGGATCACAAAGTCCGGGCTCTGGGCCAGGATCTCCTCCAGACTGGGCTCCTTCACGGAGCCCACAATGGCGGTGTCCTCCCCCAGCTCCAGTCCCCGCTCCGTCACGGCGTCCTCGGTGGTCCCCACCAGCGTTCCCCCGGCCAGCAGCCACGTCTCGGCGAAGCTGCCGTAGAGGGACACCACCCGGTCCCAGCTCTCCAGCGTCACCTCGTACCCCAGAGCGTCGGTAAAGGACACGGCGTCCGGCGGGGGCGGCGAAACCGCCTCCTCCGCGCGTCCCTCCGTCCCTGCCCCGCAGCCTGCCAGGAGGCACAGCGCCAGTACAAGCGCCCCAAGCGCCCATGTCTTTTTCATGGAAACCACCGCTTTCTCCAAAAATTTCTCACAGTCCGCCTGTCTCCATCCCCAAAGCCGGGCACAGGCGTCCCCGCCGGCACCGCCCCGGAACTTTTTCCGGCCGTTCCCCGGCGCCTTCCGAAAAAAATGTTGTTTCAGACCCCCGTTTGTGGTAAGCTGATGCTGTCAAATCACGAGCCGGAGGCGACTCCGGCACAAGAGGAGGACCGCTATGAGACAAATCCGCCCCGAGGACTGGAGGAAGACCCTGCCGGCCTTTCGGGAGAAGACCGCCGAATTCTACGCCGGGGAGGTGGACAAAGCCGCCTACAAGGGCTTTTCCGGCTTCTACGGCAGCTACGCCCAGCGGGGCGGCAGGGCCAATATGCTCCGGCTGCGGATGACCGCCGGCCGGGTGACGCCGGAGAAGCTGGCCTTCACCGCCGGGGTCATCCGAAAATACCGCGTTCCCCGGGTCCACTTCACCACCTGCCAGACCATTCAGCTCCACGACCTGGACGGCCAGACCGCCGGAGACATCATGGAGGCCGCCCTGGACGCGGGAATCGTCACCATGGGCGGCGGCGGGGACTACCCCCGCAACGTCATGTGCTCCCCCCTCTCCGGGGTGGAGGAGGGCGAGTACTTTGACGTCCTGCCCTGGGCGGAGGCCGCCGGAGAGTACCTCATGACCTTCATCCAGGCGGAGAAGATGCCCCGGAAGCTGAAGGTGGGCTTTTCCAACTCCCCCCAAAACGTCACCCACGCCACCTATCGGGACTTGGGCTTTGCCGCCCGGCCCGACGGGACATTTGACGTCTACAGCGCCGGGGGCCTGGGGAACAACCCCCGCTTCGGCGTGAAGGTGGCCGAGGGGGTGGAGCCCCGGAAGATCCTCTACTATATCAAGGCCATGTGGCTGACCTTCCGGGCCTACGGCAACTACGAAAACCGGGGCAAGGCCCGGACCCGCTACATGCAGGACGCCTGCGGCGGCCCGGAGGCCTATGCCGAGGCCTACCGGGGCAAGCTCCGGGAGGTGTTCGCCTCCGGGGAGAACCTGGACCTCGACCACGTGGAGGCCCAGGCGGACCGGGAGGGGGACGGCACCACCGCCGGAGGGCCCCGTGTGATCCCCCAGAAGCAGCCGGGGCGGTACACCGTGGTGTGGCATCCCATCGGCGGACAGCCGGACCCCGAGATCCTCTGCGCCCTCAGCGATCTTCTGGCGGAGATGGACGGCGCGGAGATGCGCCTGAGCCCCGACGAGAGCGCGTACCTTGTGAATCTCACCGGCGCCCAGGCCCAAAAGGTCCTGGCCCTGACGGAGCCGGACAGCGCCCGGAGTCTCTTTGAGACCTCCGTCAGCTGCATCGGCGGCGCCACCTGCCAGGTGGGCCTGCGGGACTCCCAGGGGCTGCTGGCGGCCTGCGTGGCGGCGGTCCGGGAGGCGGAGCTGCCCGACGGCGCCCTGCCCCAGATCCACATCTCCGGCTGTCCTTCCTCCTGCGGCACCCACCAGACCGGGGTCCTGGGCTTCCGGGGCGCGTCCAAGGTGGTGGACGGCAGGCCGCAGTCCGCCTTCACCCTGTTTGTGGGCGGCGAGGACCGCCAGGGCCGGGAGGCCATGGGCCGGGAAGTGGGCGTGATTCTGGAAGAGCGCATCCCCGCCTTTTTGGTGGAGGTGGGCCGGGCCGCGGCCGCCCAGGGCTTTGCCTCCTGGCGGGAGGCCCATCCCGCCGCCCTGGAGGAGATCGCCGGGCGGTATCTGGCCTGACCGGCCTTCCCGCGTGCAGCGATCCCGTCCGCTTAGGAACGCTGCCTCCTGGCCGCTTCGGCTTCAATCCCGGTGATTATACCACAGGTTTCCCTGAATTTCCACCGAAATTCCCCGGAGGCCCGGGGCAGCCGCAGGAAGGGCGGGGGCCTTCTGAGGGAGGACGCTGTTTGCCGCCCTTCCGGCGGCAAAGGCGCTCTCAGTTTGGGGTTTTGTTCGCTCTTCTACCGGTTCTTTTTGGGGGATTTCGCGCCTTGCGAGGCGCGAGCAGGGGCGCTGCCCCTGCACCCCGCAGCCTTTGAAAAGGCTGGCGAAACTTTTATCTTGTTATGCGTAAGCCTTGGCCGGAGGCCCCTCCGGAATCTCTTCAAAAAAAGGCAGGTGTGTCCTATGGAACAACGCCTCCGGGAGGAGCTCTGCGCCGCGGGGCGGCTCCTCTACGACCGGGGCTACGTGGTGGGCCACGACGGCAACCTCTCCGTCCGGACGGCCCCGGACCGGATTCTCATCACCCCCTCCGGGGTGGGAAAGGGCCGGATGACCCCGGACATGATGGTCCTCTGCGACCTCCAGGGACAGGTCCTGCAGGGGGACCTGCCCCCCTCCTCCGAGAGCAGAATGCACCTGATGATCTACCGGGAGCGGCCGGATGTGCAGTCCGTGGTCCACGCCCATCCCCCCTTCTCCACCGCCCGGGCCATCTGCCGCCGCCCTCTGCGGGAGCGCTACCTGGCGGAGCTGGTGGCGGGGCTCGGAGAGGTGCCCGTCACGGAGTTTGCCATGCTCTCCACAGAGGAGGTCCCCGACAGCATCCGCCCCTTCGTCCACACCCACAGCGCCGTGCTGCTGGCCAACCACGGCTCCCTGGCCTGGGGGCCCTCCCTCTGGGCCGCCTTTGACCTGCTGGAGACGGTGGAGCAGGCCGCCAGAATCTACGACCTCGTGGAGCGCATGGGCGGCGGAACGGAGATCCCCCCGGACAAGGCAGAACTTCTGCGCAGCGACACCGGCGCCGCCCCCTGAGCCGCGGGTTATCCGGAATGTTTCACGTGAAACATTTGTTCGATTTCACTGTCAATGAACGTCCTCTCCCGGCGGAGCGCGGCCGCCGGAGGGGAAGATTGGAGGACCCTTCCATGAACGAAGCACCCAAGGCTGTCACCCACATGGACAACGTGCGCCTGGGGGAGGACGAGCAGAGCGTCGTCATCCTGGACCAGACTCAGCTTCCAAACCGCACGGTGTACCGGACCCTCCGCACGCCGGAGGAGATGTACCACGCCATCCAGCTCCTCCAGGTCCGGGGCGCCCCGGCCATCGGCATCTGCGCCGCCTGCGGCATCTACGCCCTGGCCCGGCAGTGGGAGGAGCGGGAGTACGGGGCCTTCGCCCGGCGGTTCCGTGAGCAGAAGGCGTACCTGAACGCCTCCCGGCCCACGGCGGTGAATCTCAGCTGGGCCCTGGACCGCATGGAGCGGGTGGTGACCGCCGGCGCCGGCAGGCCCGTTCCGGAGATTCTGGACCTCCTGGGCCGGGAGTGCCGGGCCATCCAGGAGGAGGACATGGCCATGTGCCTTGCCATCTCCCGGCACGGGCTCAGCCTCATCAAAGACGGCGACGGCATCCTCACCCACTGCAACGCCGGCCCCCTGGCCACCTCCCGGTACGGCACCGCCCTGGGGCCGCTGTTTCTGGGAAGGGAACAGGGCATGAACTTCCGCGTCTTCGCCGACGAGACCCGGCCCCTGCTCCAGGGGGCCCGGCTCACCTCCTACGAGCTCCAGCGGGCGGGCATCGACGTGACGCTGATCTGCGACAACATGGCCTCCATGGTCATGAAAAACGGCTGGGTCCAGGCCTGCTTTGTGGGCTGCGACCGGGTGGCCGCCAACGGCGACACCGCCAACAAGATCGGCACCAGCGGCGTGGCCATCCTGGCAAAGCACTACGGCATCCCCTTCTACGTCCTGGGCCCCACCTCCACCGTCGACCTCCGCTGCCCCGACGGGGACCACATCCCCATCGAGCTGCGGGACGGCGCGGAGATCCGGGAGAAGTGGTACGCAGAGCCCATGGCTTTGCCGGAGGTCCCGTGCTACAACCCCGCCTTCGACGTCACGGACCATCGCCTCATCTCCGGCATCGTCACGGAAAAAGGCGTCTGCCGTCCCCCCTACACCGAGAGTCTGGCGGCGCTGTTCGGCCGCCGGACATAGGGCTTCCACTTTTTAAGAAAGGATCAACTGTCATGACAAAGAGTTCCATCTCCGAGAGCATCCGCGTGGAAAACGCCGAAATCGCCAAGGTCGTTCTCATGCCCGGCGACCCCCTGCGGGCCAGGCACGTGGCGGAGCACTACCTGGAAAACCCCGTCTGCTTCAACACCGTCCGCAACATGCTGGGCTACACCGGCCTCTACAGGGGCCGGCAGGTCTCCGTCATGGGCAGCGGCATGGGCATCCCCTCCATGGGGATCTACGCAACGGAGCTCTACACCCAGTTCGACGTGGACGCCATCATCCGCATCGGCTCCGCGGGAGGCCTCAGCGAACAGGTGAAGCTCCGGGACGTGGTCATCGCCATGGCCGCCTCCACCAACTCCAGCTACGGCGCCGCCTTCCCCTTCCCCGGCACCTTCACCCCTGTGGCGGACTACGGTATGCTGGCGGACGCCGTGGACGCCGCCAAGGGCCTGGGGGTCTCCACCAAGGTGGGCAGCGTCTTCTCCACCGATCACTTCTACCACCCCTCCCAGGAGGTCAACCGGCAGGCCCGGGACCTGGGAATGCTGGCGGTGGAGATGGAGACCGCGGGCCTGTACTGGATCGCCTCCGCCTTCCACAAGCGGGCGCTGAGCGTTCTCACCATCTCCGATCACCTCTTCACCGGCGAGGCCCTCCCGGCCCAGGAGCGGCAGGAGTCCTTCCACGAGATGATGGAGGTGGCCCTGGAGACCGCCTGGCGGTGCCTGGACTGAGGGGCCGGCGGCACGTTGAAATCCGCTCCCGGCAAAGCAGCACCTCCCCGGACCTGACCGGTCCGGGGAGGTGCTGCTTGGGGCGATTCTCCCAACCGTCCCGGGAGGCGGCCAGCCGGGCGAAGAAGCCGCAGGCGCACAGGCGGCCATCATGCAAAAAAACAACGCCAGCCCTTTGCAGTCAGGCAAAATAGGCGTTTTCCACATCAACTGTTTCTCGACATCCCGCTCACACCGTGCTATAATCAGGAATTGCCAGAATTCAGCCCAGGCGCCGCACTCCCGCGTCTTCTCCTGGGCGGCCAGCACCGGGGAACCCTGATCCGGCGGACACGGCGGTCTGCCGTGGGCTGCGAAAGGCCCGGCAGCTGTCCCGCGGCATCCTCAACACCGCCGCCCTGCGCTGCCGGGACCGGAAATCCGCCGGTCCCGGTCTCTTCAGGAGGGGGCCTGCCGTGCTTCTTGAAAGGAGCGCCGTCAAATCCTCCTGCCCGGCGGCCTCATAATATCTCTGCCCTCAAAAACTTTTTTCTTTGGAGGAGAGTTTATGAAATTTCTGACGAATCAAAGACTTGCCACGCGCATCGGCATCATCACCACCGCCATCACCCTGACCGGTATGCTGCTGCTCTGGTTCATCGTGTCCACCAACACGGCGGCCATGGTCAAAAGCGACATCTCCAACCAGATGACCGACGCCGTGGAATCCAGAGCCGCCATCATCAACGAGTATGTGCTCTCCGCCGAGGAATACATGACGGCCTTCGCCCTGAGCGGCGAGGTCCGCGGGCTTCTGCAAAACCCGGAGGACCCAGCGCTGCTCCGGGAGGCCCAGAAGTACACGGAGGACTTCGCCGCCGTGAAGGGGGTCTTTGAGGGGCTGTACATCGCCACCCCCGATACCCATGTGCTGACTCACACCTCCCAGGGGGCCATCGGGATCACCACCCGCTCGGGGGACTCTTTGAAGTCCTTCCAGGACACCATCCTGGCCCGGCAGCAGCTGACCAACCTGGGGATCATGAAGTCCCCCGGCACCGGCAGCATGATTCTGTCCATGTACTACCCCCTCTTTGAGGGCCGGCGGTGCATCGGCTATGTGGGCGCCGGCGTCTATGCCAGCCACCTGATGGACTCCCTGCTGGATCTGAACATCAAGGGTCTGCCCGACAGCGAGTATGTCTTCCTGAACGTGGATACCGGCGTATACCTCTATCACGCGGACGAGTCCCTGCTGAACACCGAGACCTCCGACCCCGGATACCTGGAGATCCTCCAGCGCATCCGGGACGAGGGCTCCACCGAGGCCGCCACCTACTCCTACCGGGACGAAAACGGCGACCGCCAGCTGGTGGTCTACAAGTATCTGAAGGACCGGGGCTGGGTCTTCATGGTCCGGGACAGCGCCGCGGAGGTCTACCGCCCTGTTCTGAAGGTGCGCCTCATTGTCGGCGCACTGTGCGCGTTGGTGGCCGCCGCCGTGATTTTCTTCACCCTTCTGATCCTGCGCCGGGAGGGCCGGGAGCTCATGGTGGTGGAGCGGGCCATCGGCCGGCTGGGAGATCTGAACCTCTCCACGGACCAGGAACTGGAGGCCTTCGATCACCGCTCCGATGAGATCGGCATGATTGCCCAGACCACCCAGCGTGTCTGCGGATGCCTGCGGCAGACCATTGACGACGTGGGGCGGATTCTGGGGGAGATCGCAAACGGCAACCTCACCGTTGATGTCACAGAGAACGCCTCCTATTACATCGGCGATTTCCAGGCCCTGTCAGAGAGCCTGCAGTCCATCCACGCCAACCTGGTACACGTGATCCGGGACATCTCCCAGGTGGCCCGGCAGGTGGACTCCAGCGCAGAGCGGGTCTCCACCGGCGCCCAGGCCCTCTCCCAGGGCACCCTGGAGCAGGCGGCCTCCGTGGACGGACTGGTGTCCAACGTCACCGCCATCACCTCCCAGATCCGGACCAGCACCGCACGCTGTGAAAACGCCAGCGACCTGGTGGACAAGGCCACCGGCTATGCCGCCGAGGCCAACACCAGGATGGACCAGCTGACGGAGGCCACCCGGAACATCGACCGCTCCTCCGCGCAGATTGTCACCATCATCAAGACCATTGAGGACATCGCTTTCCAGACCAACATCCTGGCTCTCAACGCCGCCGTGGAGGCCGCCCGGGCGGGCAGCGCCGGCAAGGGCTTCTCCGTTGTGGCGGACGAGGTCCGGAATCTGGCGGCCAAGTCCGCCAAGGCGGTCCAGAGCACCAATCAGCTGGTCAATCAGTCCATTCAGGATGTAAAGAGCGGGACAGACTCCACCGATCTGGCCGTCTCCGCCATGCAGGTCATTCACGACTGCATCCAGTCCATCAAGACCCTGATGGATGAGATCGCCGCCGCCAGTGTCCAGCAGTCGGAGATGATCGTCCTGGTGGAAAGCGGGATCAAGGAGATCTCCGCCGTAGTCCAGACCAACTCCGCCGCCGCGGAGAAGAGCGCGTCGGTCTCCAAGGAGCTCTCCAACCAGGCCCGAACCCTGAACGGCCTTCTCAGCCGCTTCCGCATCGTATAAACGGCGGGCATTCCTCCCCCGGCGGCCACTGCCGGAGGGATTCCCCGTCTTGAAAAACAGGCCGCAGGGAGCAAATCGAAGGATTTGCTCCCTGCGGTGTTTTTTATGTGCCGGCGGGCTTTGCCCGCCCTGAAAATCGGGATACCGATGTTCAGGTGTCTTGACGATGCCGGCGGTCCTTTCCGTCCAGGAACTCCCGCAGGTTCTGCTCCAGCGCCTCCACATCGAAGACATCCTCCACCAGCCGGCCCAGCTGGCAGACGCCGATCTGCTGCACATCCGCCTCGTACTCGGCGGCGTTGGCGGGGGCCGCGGGGAGCTCCTGATATACCGGCGCCTTGGAGTAGTCCTCCGCGTAGGGCACCGGGGGCAGGGCGTAGTCCCGCAGGTGCTGGACATAGTGGTCCAGGAACATGGTGCCGTACTGCCGGCAGCGGCCCACCAGGTCCAGGTCCAGCGTCACCGTGGCGATGGACTCCACCTGGTCCGCCTCCCACAGGAGCTTGCCCTGGGGATCAATCACCAGGGAGTGGCCGTAGAGATGGCAGTTGTTGAAGAAGCCCACGCCGTTGGTGGAGATGAAATAGGCCTGATTCTCCAGAGCTCTTGCGTAGTGGACGTGCTCGTTCAGCAGGTACAGCTCCTGGGGGTCCATGGTCAGCTTCACCAGGACCTCCGCCCCCATCAGGGTCTCCGCCCGGGAGATCTCCGGGAAGTTCATGTCGTAGCAGATCTGCACGCCCACCTTCGTCTGCTTTTCGGGGATGTCAAACACCACATAGCGTCCTCCCGGGGCGGCGTGCTCCTCCGCCGGGCGCCAGGGGCACATCTTCCGGTAGATCTCCACCAGCTCGCCCTTGGGGTTGAAGATGGGGGCCGTGTTGTAGAACATGCCCTCCGGCAGGCTGTCGTCCTTTTCGTAGATGGTGCCGGGGATGAAGTAGATGCCGTACTTCTTGGCCAGGGAGCCGAAATACTCCGTCATCGGGCCGGGGATATACTCCGGGGTGAAGCACTCGATGCACTCCACGCCCAGCACCAGCTCCGGCTTGTGAACGCCGCTCATGAGCGCCGCCAGCTTCTCCTCAATGTACTGGAGGTTCACCGCCGTATCCCGGCTCACCGGCATCTGGATGATGCCCACATTCAAAAATCTTCCCATGATCTCTTAACTCCTTTGCTGATTCAGTTTTTTCGTCCTGCCGATGATTGCAATACAGGCCAGAAAGCTCACCGCCGCCACGGCGGCACACAGTCCCCAGCCCAAATCCCAGAACCCTCTGGCGCCGCACAAAATGCCCACGCCCACCGGTCCCAGGGTCATGCCGATATCGCCAAATCCGCCGATGAGCCCCGTGGCCACGGCGCTGGTCTCCTCATCGAAGAGCTCCGGCAAAATGCAGTAGAAGGCCCCCAGCCCCCAGGCCGCGCCGAAGGAGAAGAACAGCACCACGCCGTAAAACACCGCAAACTGTGTCAGATCCAACAGCAGCAGCGCGGCCACGGCCGCCGCCATGACAATGCATCCGGCGGCAAAGACCGCCGTTCTGGCCGCCGCCTTGTTCCTCCGCCGGGCCGCCCACAGGTCCGAGAGCTTCCCGCTGACAAGGCAGGCCAGAATGATCCCCACGGAGATGGCGCTCATCACCTTTCCGTTTTCCAGATCCCCGTAGCCCAGGGCGGCTCCGAAAAGGGGCATATCCACGGAGATGGCCTGAACGCTCCAGGTGGTGGCGATGAAGCTGAGCACCAGGAACCACACCAGCGGGTTTTTCAGCACTATGGAGAAAGACCCCTTCGCTCCGCTCTCCTGCGTCCCCCGGTCCCCCTTCTCCCGGACGGTGAAAAGCCACACCGCCGCCACCGCCGCCTGGACCAGCGCCAGAGCGTAGAAGGAGGCCTGCCAGCCGAAGTTCTCAATCACAAAGCCGCTGAAGGTCCCGCCGACCCCGGCGCCGCCGTAGAACACACCGGTGTAGACGGCACTGGAGAGTCCCCGGTCCTTCTCCCCGATCCAGTCCATAATCACAATCAGGAACAGGGGGAAAATCAGGGAGGAAAAGCCCTGAATAAACTTCAAAAGATAGAGGACTGCCAGGCTCCGGTTCAGGGGGATCACCGCCGTGGTCACCGCCACCGCCGCCATGCTGATGAGGAAGACCGGGCGGAGTCCCAGCTTCCGGTAGGCGATCCCCGAGAGCATCATGGCCAGCACGATGCCCACGGTCTTGATGGTGTCCCCCACCAGCACCGCATCCTGGGCCACACCCATGGCCTCCGCCAGGGCCGCCGCCGTCATGGAGGACTGGGGAAATCCGGCCGACATGGTGCAGCCGATCACCGCGTTGATGGCCACCACGTACCATCCGTACAAATTGTGTTTTTTCATGGTCTCCTATTTCTCACTTTGAACTGGATCAAGGGCTTCCGCCTCCCGCCCCGCAGGCGCGCAGCCGCCCGCGAAGCGGGGATGGGGCCTTACAGCAGCTTCTCGAAGGCCTCGGTGGAGTAGGCCTCGCCGGCCTTCTTCTTTTGCAGGGCCTCCGTGATGGCCGCGAACTTCTCCCGGGTCAGGGGATAGGTGATGGCCGCGGCCGCCGCCAGGATGCCCAGGATGCCGGGGATCAGGGTGTTGATGTTCAGCACCATGGACGTGGCCTGGGCCTCCATGCCGGCCACGCCGTAGCCGCCCAGGGCCAGCAGCTGGCCGGAGAGCCACATGGCGATGGCCGCGCCCAGCTTCTGCCCGAAGCTCATCAGGGCGGAGATGGCGCCCTCCCGCCGCTCGCCGTTGACGAACTCATCCAGTTCGCTGATATCATACATCATGGAGTAGTACACTGTCCAGTAGGTGGAGTTGCCGAAGCAGTAGAGGGTGATCTCCACCAGCAGCAGGGCAAACACCGGGAAGCCGATGAACCGGAACGCCACCAGGGCAATGCCGGAGAAGGCCATGCTGTAGACATAGACCTTCTTCTTGTCGAACTTCTCCGCCAGCTTCGTAATCACAGGCAGCCACACCATGGCCATGATGGAGAGGAACACCATCACGCCGGACTGCCGGGAGGCGCCGTAGTCCAGGTTGTGGGTCATCAGGTACACCAGGCCGCCGCTCTGCAGGGAGCTCACCATGCTCCACAGCAGCACCGAGGCCACCAGGGGCAGCACGGGCTTGAGCTTGAACATATCCAGGTAGGCCTTGATGATGTTCTCCTTCTTCCCGGCGCCCACCGTCTCCGCCGGCAGCTCCTGGCCCTGGGTTGCCCGCCAGCAGATGAAGATCACCAGAACGGTGAGGACGCCGAAGATGAGACCCACGTTCCGCCAGCCCTGCATGGTGCTCATGCCGGCGTTTTCGGAGATGGAGACGATCATGGGCGGCGCGGCGGAGGCGATCATCACCGCCGCGTACATGAAGTAGCTGGCCCAGACCCGCAGGTTCGTCCGCTCGTCAAAGTCGTTGGTGATCTCCGCGCCCAGGGCGAAGTAGGGGATCACGTAGGCGGTGTAGAAGGTCCAGAACAGCATGGAGATGACGATGAAGTACACGTTCTTGGCGGACTCGGCCATGTTGATGTTGTTGAACATCAGGAACATCACCACGCCGTAGGGGATCATGGCCCCCAGCATGAAGGGCCGCCGCCGTCCCCGGGGACCCCGGAGGTTGTCGGACATATGGCCGATGATGGGGTCCGTCACCGCGTCCCAGATCACGGCGATCAGGGAGATGGAGCCCGCGACGGAGGGGTTGATCCCGATCACGTCTGTCAGGAAAAACAGGAAAAAGAAATAGAAGACGTTGAAGCCGATGGAGTCTCCCATCTGGCCGATTCCGTAGCCCAGCTTTGTCTTCGCGCTCAGTTTCGTCTTTGTCTGGCTGCTGTTACTCATCTTGGTCTCTCCTTTCTGATTTGCAGAGGTCACACCCTTTCGGGCTGACACGGCCCGGCGGCTGCGCGCCCGCCGTGTGTACTCGCAAAAGTTATATAGCAAAAAACGTGCCAGAATTTTTTGCCGCTCTCCACAGGGAATCCACCGGTTTTCTCCGCTGTTTTGTGAAAAAGTGCAAAAATGTACCAGCCGAAGCTGTTCGGAAATCCGTACAACTCAGCTGGTAAATTCCTGCGTTTTTTTGAAAAAATCCACGCCTGTCAAGACACTGTTCGGATTTCCGGACGCCCTGTCCGGAAATCCGAACACCCCGACCGGGGTGTTTGCGCTTTCACGGAAAGCCGCAGCCTCTGAAGAGGCACTTTCGGCGAAATCAACAAGAAGATTGGTCATTCTCCCAAAGATGATATTTCTCCGCCTTCTCATAAAAGCTGGTGCGGGAGATCTTCAGCAGCGCTGCGGCCTTTGTCCGGTTTCCGCCGGCCTTCTCCAGAGCCCGGCGCAGGGCGTTCCGCTCCGCCCGGCTCCGCACGTCCTCCAGGGGGTTTTCCAGGCTCCAGTCGATGTCTCCGGGCTCGGAAACCGTCCGGGCCGCGAACTCCCCCAGGTGCTCCAGGCGGATGGTGTCGCCGCTGCACTGGTTGATGGCCCGCTCCAGAATATTGTTCAGCTCCCGTACGTTGCCCGGCCACTCGTACTGCATGAACAGCTCCAGCACCTCCCTGGAGATATGCCTGACACGGGTCACCATCTGGTGGCGCAGCCTGTTCAGCTGGTACTGGGCCAGCAGGGGGATGTCCTCCCGGCGCTGGGACAGGGGCGGGATCTTCAGTTCGATGACATTCAGCCGGTAGTAGAGGTCCCTGCGGAACTTCCCCTCCTCCACCAGCTTCCACAGGTCCTCATTGGCGGCGGCGATGACCCGGATATCCACGGGCCGGGGCTTGCCGCCGATGCGGGTGACCTCCTTTTCCTGCAATGCCCGCAGGAGCTTGGGCTGGATGTGATAGGGCAGGGAGTTCACCTCATCCAGGAAGAGCGTTCCCTGGTCCGCCAGCTCAAACTTGCCCGCCTTGCCGCCCCGGCTGGCGCCGGTGAAGCTGCCCTCCTCGTAGCCGAAGAGCTCGCTCTCCACCAGGGTGTCCGGAATGGCTGCGCAGTTGACCTCCACCATGGGCCGGCTGCCCCGGCGGCTGATGCTGTGGATGGCGTGGGCCACCACCTCCTTGCCGCAGCCGGTGGGCCCCTGAATCATCACGGTGGAATCCGACTCGCTAAGGCCGATGATCTGACCGCGCAGAGTCCGGGCGGCGTCGCTCTCTCCGATGAAGTCCGTGACGCAGTACTTCACCTTCCTCTGCCGCTTCCCCGGCCCGCGGAGCGTGTCCACCGTGTCCTGCAGATTCAGATACCCCTTTTCCGAGTAGTCCACCAGCTGGTTTAAAAACTCCTGCAAATCCACGCTGTTGGCAAAGAGGTCGTAGTCCACCGCCCCCACCAGCTTCCCATCCTGATAGAAGGGCTTGATCCGGGCGATGTTGGTGCCGCCGCCGGAGAAGTAGAAGACGTTCTCAGCCGGCGCCCCGCTTTGCAGCGCCGCCGGGAGCTTGGAAAAGGGGTTGACCTCCTGAATGGGCTTCCCGGCAAGCTCGGCGGGAAGCGGCTTGCTCATCAGAGACTCCAGGACGGGAATCAGGTTCGGAGACAGGTACTTGACCCGCCCCTGGGCGTCCACAATCACCACGTTGTCAATGGCGTCCAGCACCTGCCGGCACTCCTCCAGGGTCATGTCAAAATTCTCATAGTGCCGCTCCTGCATCCAGGTGTCCTCCTCTTTCCAAATCCGGATCTGCTCCGGCCCCCCGATCCCTTTTCCCTATCATACCCTCTGCGGCGCGGATTGGCAAGGTCCCCTTCGCGGAAAGACCGGCGCTTTCCAAAAGGCAGGAGGTCCTCCAAGGCGGGCGCCGCGTTTTCCGGGGAATTCCCGCTCCGGCGCCCGTGTGCGGCGGGGAGCATCCCTCTGGCAGATTTTTTTCAGGGGATGGGCGCTGTCCCTCCTCCTTTGCCGGAAGGCCGGTGTTCCCGGAGAACCGGGCGATGAGGACATCGCCCCCACGGTCTTTCCTCCAAAAGGCGGACGGAATAAAATGCGCGTTGGGACGCTCCGGCACGGCAAAAGGCATTGACAGCCCCCCGCCGCCGTACTATAGTTGTGGGGAAATCACGCCCCCGGCTGCGGGGGGTCGGAAGGAAGGCTCTGCATGGAACTGCTTTCATATCTGGAGGAGGACGGCGTCAGCCCCGCGCTGCTGCGGGATCTGGAGCAATTCCGCAAGACGTACCCCCCGGCGCTGCCGGAGCGGGTTCCCGCTCCCCGGTTCCACTACTACGGCAGGGAGATCTGGGAGTGCGCCGCCGCGGCGCTGCTGTGCGGGAAAAATCTGCTGCTCACCGGCGGCAAGGCCACAGGCAAAAACGTGCTGGCGGAGAATCTCGCCATGGCCTTCGGCCGGCCGGCCTGGAACGTGTCCTTCCACGTCAGTACCGACGCCGCCGCCCTCATCGGCATGGACACCTTCCAGAACGGCCAGGTGACCTTCCGTCCCGGGCCCGTCTGCCAGTGCGCCCAATATGGCGGCTTCGGGATTCTCGACGAGATCAACATGGCCAAAAACGAGGCCCTGGCGGTGCTCCACTCCGCCCTGGACTTCCGCCGCGTGCTGGATGTGCCGGGGTATGAGCGTTTTCCCATGGCCCCGCCCACCCGCTTCATCGCCACCATGAACTACGGCTACGCCGGAACCCGGGAGCTCAACGAGGCCCTGGCCTCCCGGTTTGTGGTCCTCCAGATGCCCACCATCAGCCCGGAGAACCTGGACCGGCTCCTCCAGCGCCACTTCCCCACCCTGCAAAAGAAGTACCGCCAGCAGCTGGGGGCGCTGTTCTTTGACCTCCAGAAAAAGTGCGAGAGCAGCGAGATCTCCACCAAGGCCCTGGACCTGCGGGGACTGCTGGATGCCCTGGAGCTCATGCGCTTCGGCGTGCCCTCCGGCGCGGCCCTGGACATGGGCATCACCAGCAAGACCTTCGACGGCTACGAGCAGGGGCTGATCCGGGACGTCATGGCCGCCCGGATCTCCGGCCAGCTCACCCGGGACCAGCTCTTTGCGCCATGAGCGCCCACTTCAGCGCCGGCCAGCGCCGGGCTTTGAATCAGGTCTGGAACGGCGCCGGACGCTACGGCTTTGAGCCGCTGTTCCTCTCCTTCTGCCCGGACGGGAGCCCCAACCTCTACCTGAACACCGTCGCCGGCTGTGCGTACCGGTGGTACGGCCAGGCGGACGCCCTCTTTGCCCGCTGGGCGGGGGACCGCCGCCAGGCATTGCTGGACGATCTCTGCTGGCTGGCTCTGGAGAGCGCGGTCTATCAAAGGGAGCTGCCCCGGCGCCCTCTGCTGGCGGACCTGCGCCGGGACTGGGCCTCCGCCTTCTTCGACCAGGAGCACAGCCTCTCCCGCCAGGAGTGGATGGCCAAAAATCAGCTGAGCTATGCCATGCAGGCCGCCCGGTGGCGGGCGGTGCTGGGCCGCCGCCCCCCTGTGATGACCCCCTATGAAAAGCGGCTCTCCGCCGCCCTGGACTGCGATCCTTTGGAAGAGGAGGCACTGTTCCGGGAGATCCTGGACATCTTCGCCCGGTTCCGCCTCTTCACCGGGCGGACCCGGCCGCCCTCCGCCCTGCATCTGCGCCTCACGGGACGCCTGGCCGGGGTGATGACCCGCCTGGCCCCGGCGGAGATCGTCCACACGGACGTGGTGGAGCTGGGCCGGACCGCCCCGGCGGGAGAGGGCGCCGGCCGGGCAACAGATCCGCGGCGGGCAAAGCTCTCCCTGCGGGAGGACGCCGGGGCCGACCGGCGCTACATCGCCGCCTGCTTCGGCCCCTCCCTCCTCTCGGACCGGGAGCTTTCCATGGCGGAGCAGGCCCTGTGCACCGGGGTCCACCTGGGCTGCCGTCTGTGGTACACCGCCGGCGTACCAAACCCCCAGCAGGCCGGAACCGGCGAGGCCCGCCGCATGGCGGAGCAGGCTCAGCTCCAGGCCCGGCGAAACCGGGAGGCCTTCACCGCGGACAGCGCCCTCTATCAAAGCGCCATCCGCCATCTGACGGAGCAGATCCAAAACTGCCTCCAGGTCCACGGCCAGACCGGCCGGACCACCGCCCGGTCCGGCCAGCTGGACAGCAGCCGTGTCTGGCGGGGGGCGGTGCTGTCCGACGGCCGCATCTTCACCCGCTCCTCCGCCGATCCCCGGCCCGGCTTTGCGGTGGACCTGTTGCTGGACGCCTCCGCCTCCCGGCTCCACTGCCAGGAGATCCTGGCGGCCCAGGGCTATATTCTGGCGGAGAGTCTGAGGCGGTGCGGCATCGCCGTGCGGGTATCCGGCTTCTGCAGCCTCCGGGGCTACACGGTTCTGCGGGTGCTGAAGGACTTCGCTGGCCCCAGCCGGAACGTCTTCCGCTACTTCGCCTCCGGCTGGAACCGGGACGGCCTGGCCCTGCGGGCGGCGGGAACGCTGCTGCGCTGTCCCCCGGAGCAGCGGCGGCTGCTTCTGCTCCTCACCGACGCCAGCCCCAACGACAGCTTCCGCATCCCCCCCTGCAAGGAGTATCCCTTCGGCCGCGACTACGCCGACGCCCCCGCGGCGGAGGACGCCGCCAGGCAGGTCCGATCCCTGCGGCTCCAGGGCATCCAGGTGGGCGCCATCTTCATGGGGCCCTCCGCCAGCATCCCCGCGGCGGAGACCATCTACGGCCGGAGCCTGGCCCGCATCCGCTCCATGGACCAGCTGGCCGCCGGGGCGGGCACCCTGATTCAAGAGGCAATCCGGGAGCTGGAGGGCTGAGAGACCAGCACCCTATGATCTGAACTAAGGAGGAATTCACTATGGCACTGTTCCCCAAAAAAGAGACCGTCTTCCGCAAGCAGGACAAGGCCGCCTGCCAGGCGGCCCGGGAAGCTCTGCTGGCCGCCGGCATCCGGGGCGTCAAGCTGGGCCACTATGAGGCGGAGCCCCCCGTGGGCGGCTGCGGCTGCAAGCTGGATATCCGGAATTTCGGCCCGAAGGGCAGCATCGACCGGGAGATGTACTTCCTGGATGTTCCGTCAGAGGACGCGGAGCGGGCCAGGGCGATCCTGGCGCAGTTGTGAAATCGGCCGAAAAAATCGTGAATTTTTTGTGAACCGTTTAACAAAAATGTGGCATTTCCCACTTGATTTCTCGGAAAGACGGTCTATAATAGGAGCCGTAAGTGAGGTCATGTGTCTTTTGCAGACATCAGACAACGCAGCACATGTCTCAACTCAGAAAGGGAGGAATTGCAATGATAAGCTTTCTCATCTGTCTGGCCCTGTTGATCGGCGGCTACTTTATCTACGGCAAAGTCGTTGACAACACCTTCGGCCCGGACGACCGGGAGACCCCCGCCGTGCGGATTAACGACGGCATCGACTATGTGGTCATGCCCCAGTGGAAGCTGTTCCTGGTACAGCTGCTGAACATCGCGGGCCTGGGCCCCATCTTCGGCGCGCTGTCCGGTTCTCTGTGGGGACCCAGCGTCTTTTTGTGGATCACCTTCGGCACCATCTTCGCCGGCGGCGTCCACGACTACTTCGCCGGTATGCTCTCCGAGCGCAACGACGGCGCCTCCGTCTCCGAGATCACCGGCATCTACCTGGGCAACGGCATGAAGAACGTCATGCGCGTGTTCAGCGTGGTGCTGCTCATCATGGTGGGCACCGTGTTCGCCGTGGGTCCCGCGGGACTGTTGCAGCTGCTGTGCCAGAACGCGGGCGGCATTCTCTCCAACAAGATGTTCTGGCTGATCCTCATTCTGATCTACTATTTCATCGCCACCTTCGTCTCCGTGGACAAGGTCATCGGCAAGGTCTATCCCATCTTCGGCATCTGCCTGATCATCATGGCCATCGGCGTGGCCTTCGGCGTACTTACCAACTCCAACTACGTCATCCCCGAGCTGTGGGATCACTTCTATAACATGCACCCCTCCGGCACGCCCATCTGGAGCTTCATGTTCATCACCGTGGCCTGCGGCGCCATCTCCGGCTTCCACGCCACCCAGTCTCCCCTCATGGCCCGCTGCATGAAGTCCGAGCGCCAGGGCCACATGGTGTTCTACGGCGCCATGATCTCCGAGGGCATCATCGCCCTGATCTGGGCCGCCGCGGGCTGCTCCATCTACGAGGGCGCGGAGCTTCTGGCCATGGGCGCCGGCGGCCCCACCGCTGTCTACGACATCTGCCAGAAGACCATGGGGTCTGTGGGCATGGTGCTGGCCATGCTGGGCGTCATCGCCTGCCCCATCACCTCCGGCGACACCGCCTTCCGCTCTGCCCGTCTGACGCTGTCCGACTGGCTGAAGATTGACCAGAAGTCCTACGCCAACCGTCTCAAGCTCTGCATCCCCGTGCTGGGCGTGGGCGCCATCCTTGGCATTGGCAACGCCCTGGGCAAGATCGACTACAACGTGATCTGGCGTTATTTCAGCTGGTCCAACCAGACCCTGGCCATGATCGTGCTGTGGGCGGCCAGCATGTACCTCTTCCAGCAGAAGAAGAACTACTGGATCACCGCCGTGCCCGCCACCTTCATGAGCGCCGTGTCCTGCACCTACTTCATCCTGGGCGAGGAGTGCCTGGGCCAGCTGCTGAACAAGCACGAGGTGGTGGACGGCGCCCGGAAGCTGGTGGCCTACAACACCGCTCTGGCCTATCCTGTGGGCATTCTCTTCGCCGCGGCCCTGCTGTTCATCTTTATCCGCGCCACGAAAAAGCAGGCTGCCAAGGCCTAAACCGTCCGTACACAGACAATCACCAGCCGCTGCCCATACGGCAGCGGCTGGTATTCTGCTTGACGCTTGAAATCGGCCGTGATAAAATCGGAGCAATAAATCGGGCATTTGTGGAGGCTGCAAATTATGAGTAAAAAACAATTTATAATTATTTGTATCTTGCTCTTGGTTATCATTGTGATGTTATTTTATATTGCCAACCAAAACAATCAACTAATAAAAGACTTTCATAATACAGGGAATTATTTATCAGAAAAAATTGATGTATTGACAGGCAAGGTAAATATGCTCAAGTGATTTTTAATTTTCCAAGAACGTAAACGCGTAATTGGATAAGCAGCAACTTCCAGTTTATCGGACAGTTATCCAACAACAGATCAAAGGGGATCAGCTATGATTTTCAAACCAGTACAGCTGGGCCGGGAGGCCCTGGACCGGGACACTCTGACAGCGGACCGGAAGTCCTGCAAGCGCTTCGGCCCCTGCGGGGTGGGGGAGAGGGCCCTGTACCTCAGCAGTTTTTACCTGAATTGCCGGTACTACCTGCCCTACGGCGGCATCACCCGGGTCTACAAACGGGTCGCCATGAGCAAGGGGGGGTTCTCCCACAAGGGCATTTTTGCCTCCATTCCCTACCTGGTGGTGGAGTACGACGGCGGCAAGGAGAAGCAGTGTACCTATAAATATGAGGAGCAGGTGGACAAGCTGCTGGCCTGCCTGAAGCAGCGCCATCCGGAGATCAGGCAGGTGAGCGCCGCGGGGGAGGCCCGTCTGGCGGAAAAGGAGCGGGAACAGGCCGCACGGCCCCGTCCGGAGCTGACCGGGGAGGCCCGGCAGACGCTGAAAACGCTCCAGGAGGCGGAGGCCGTCCTGGAGATGCGCCCCGACCTGTACCTGGAGCTGAGCAAGTCCGCCCGGCAGCTGCGGGAGCTGAACCTCATTCTCTCCACCCGCCGGGGCGGCAGGATGAAGAAGCGGGAAGAAGCTATTCCGTCCCGCGCGGAGCGGGCCGAGCAGGCCCTGGAGGAATTTCTGAGGGACCACAAGCCCTTCCCCCTCCCCGCCCGCTATGCCCACCCGGTGGTCCTCCGGCGGATGCGGCGGGTCATTGAGGCCGGCCGGGCGGAGCTGCCGGACCAGGCGCTGGAGCTGGTGAAGCAGGATTTGAAGGCCCTGAACTCCAGCGTCGAGGTGGAGCAGGCGGAGTACGACGAGGTCATTGCCGTCAAGGCCATGTTCTTAAACCACAACTATCAATAAACGGAGGGAACCTCAGGCTTGATTTTCCCGGCCGGACGAACCCCGGGGCTCCGGAGGCAGATGTCTCCAGGGGCCCCGGGGTTCGTTTCGCCCTTTCCGCCGCGGCCGCAGATGTGTCCGGGCCGAATTTCATCAGGGATCTCTCACGGAAAGAACAGCCGCACCGCCAGGGCGGAGGCAAAGAAGCCCGTCAGATCCGCCGCCAGGGCGGCCGGTACGGCGTGGCGGGTCTTGTGGATTCCGGCGGAGCCGAAATAGACGGCGATGGTGTAGAAGGTGGTCTCCGTGCTGCCCAGCATCACCGCGGCCACCCGCCCCACGTAGCTGTCGGGCCCGTGGGTGGTCAGAAGATCTCCGGCCACGGCCAGGGCGCCGCCGCCGGAGACCGGGCGGATCAGCATCAGCGGCGTGGTCTCCGGCGGAATCCCCAGCAGGTCCAACGCCGGGGCGCACAGGCCGGAGAGGAACTCCATGGCGCCGGAGGCCCGGAACATGCTCACCGCCGTCAGCAGTCCCACCAGGGCGGGCACAATCCGCAAGAGGACCGTCAGCCCCTCCTCGGCCCCGTGGGTCAGGGCGCCGTAAACGTCCACCTTCCGGCCCATGCCGTACACCGCCACCGCCGAGAGCAGCACCGGAATCACCAGGGAGCTGAGATTCACAGCCGCCTCCTTCCCCGGCGGGAGAGGAGCCAGGCCGCCGCCAGGCCCGCCGTCACCGACAGAGCGGAGCTGAACCACACCGACGGCAAAATGTCGAAGGGCGTCTTGCAGCCGGCGGCAGCGCGCAGGGAGGCAATGGTGGCCGGCAGCAGCTGGATGGAGGCCGTGTTCAGCACCACCAGCAGGCAGAGCTCGTCGCTGGCCACGCCCCCGCAGCCCTTCGCCATCCGCCTGGCCGCCCGGATGCCCAGGGGCGTGGCGGCATTGCCCAGTCCCAGCAGGTTGGCTGAGACGTTGGCGGAGATGGCGGCCATGGTCTCCTGGTCCCGGCAGGCCTCCGGCATCAGCCGCCGCAGAAGCGGCCGGAAGGCCTGTGCCAGCTTGTCAGCCAGACCGCAGGCGTTCATGATCTCCATGACCCCGCTCCACAGGCACATGATCCCCGCCATGGAGATGCTCAGCTCGATGGCGGAGCCGGCTCCCTCCACCGCCGCGGCGGCTACCGCGTCCAGCGTCCCGGAGGCGATTCCAAAGACCAGAGACAGCACCACCATCCCCGTCCAGACCCAGGCCATGGCCATAATTCCCTACTCCTTCCAAATTTGTTAACTATTTTTGAACTTTTCATACTTAAATTGACAAAACATGACAAAATATGGTATGGTTGCATCGATTCTAAGAGCGACAGGTTATGGTAAGGTGTCAGAAAGTGTCAAAATCATGCTTGGGAAAGGAGAACGACTGTGAAATCGACAGGTATCGTTAGGAAAGTTGATGAGCTGGGGCGGATTGTCCTGCCCATCGAAATGCGCAGAACCCTGGACATTGCGGAAAAGGATGCACTGGAAATCTATGTGGAGGGCTCGTCCGTCATTCTGAAAAAATACAAGCCCAGCTGTATTTTTTGCGACGCGGTGAAAGACGTCACGGAGTTCAAAGGTAAGAATGTATGTCCCAGGTGTCTTCGCGAGCTTAAAAACGCCTAACATCGGTAAGCGCCCCCGCGGGTACTCCGCGGAGGCGCTGCAACCACTCTCTGTCCTCCCGCGGACCACACCGGTGGCCCGCGGAGCTTTTTTACTCTGCCGAGGCATCTCAGCCCCCCATTCGCGCCGTTTCCCCGCCCTTTCGGGGCGGCTCAAATCCCGCGCTCAGAAGGGGCGGGCCGCTCCAGGGCGGCGGTATAGAGGTCGTTTTTGCTGAGTCCCGTATGGGCCGCCACCTCCCGGGCGGCGTCCTTCAGCCGCATTCCCTGATCCCGCAGGGCCAGCACCTGGGCCACCGCGTCCTCCACGGTCACGGCAGGCGTCTCCCGGGGCGGCGCACCGGCCACCACCAGCACAAATTCCCCCTTGGGCGGGTTCTCCTGATACCAGGCGGCGGCCTCCCCTAGGGTGGTCCGCCGGATCTCCTCGTGGAGCTTCGTCAGCTCCCGGCAGAGGGTCACCGGGCGGTCCGCCCCAAAGGCGTCCCGCAGGTCCTCCAGGGTGGTCAGGAGCTTATGGGGCGCCTCGTGAAAGAGTATGGTCCGCTCCTCGTCCTTCAGCTGCTCCAGCCGCTCCCGACGGCTTTTTTTGTTGACGGTGAGAAAGCCCTCAAAGACAAAGCGCCCCGTGGGCAGGCCGCTGACCGCCAGGGCGTTCACCGCCGCGCAGCAGCCGGGAATGGCCATCACCGCCACACCGCTGTCCCAGCACAGCCGCACCAGATCCTCCCCCGGATCGGAGACGGCGGGGGTGCCGGCGTCGGTGACCAGGGCGCAGGACTCCCCCGCCAGCAGCCGCTGCAAAATGGCCTGTCCCGCGGTGACGTGGTTGTGCTCGTGGTAGCTGACCAGGGGCTTTTTGATCCGGAAGTGATTCAAAAGCTTCATGGACACCCGGGTGTCCTCCGCCGCGATGAAATCCACGGCCGCCAGGGTCTCCAGGGCCCTGGGGGAGAGGTCCCCCAGATTTCCGATGGGGGTTGCCACCAGATAGAGTATTCCGCTCACAGCGCATCCTCCTGTCCTCGAAAATAGACGGCGTCCAGCTCCGCCGTGGGGGACCCGTCCGCCTGCTCCAGCAGAAGCGGTGCCTCCACCCGCAGGCCCGGCCGCCCGCCCCGGCGGCCCTCCATCAGCACCAGCGAGGGCCCGCGGCCCGCGCTCCGGCAGACCTCCCGCAGCCGTTTGGGCTCCAGGCCCGCCTCTCGCAGGGCGCAGCACAGATCCGCCAGCCGCTCCGGCTTGTGGCAGAGGCAGAAGGCCCCGCCCCAGCGGAGCAGGTACGACGCGGCCCGACAGACGTCATTCAGGGTGCAGGCACTCTCGCTGCGGGCCTCCCGCAGGGCCGCAGCCCCGGGCAGGCACCCGCTGCTCACCGGGTAGTAGGGCGGATTGCAGACCACCAGGTCAAACCGCCCCGCAGGCAGCAGCGCCCGGACCTCCCGCAGGTCCCCCAGGCGGACGGTCAGGCGCTCCCCCAGGCCATTCTCCGCCGCGGCCCGCTTTGCAAGCTCCGCCGCCTCCGGCAGGAGCTCCAATCCTGTGACGTGCAGTTCCCTCTGCCGCTGGAGCAGGAGCAGGCTCAAAAGTCCCGTTCCGCAGCCCAGGTCGCAGACCCGGAGGCCCGGCCCCAGGCGGGGAAAGGCCGAGAGGAGAAAGGTGTCGGTGCCCGGACGGAAGAGGGCGTCGTCGTAGACAAACCGCAGTCCGCCGGGGCAGAGGGATTCCCAGTGTTCCATGGCGCCTCCTCTCATAAAACGGTGCCCTTTGCGCGGTCCGGTATGATAAAAGCCCCGCAAGCCTGTGCTTACGGGGCTCTTATGTATTCCTGAATTACTCCTCAGGAACGATCGCGCCGTTGGGGCAGGTGTCGCTGCAGGAACCGCAGTCCAGGCAGGCACCGGCGTCAATGACGTACTGGTCGTCGCCCTGGCTGATGGCACCGGCGGGACAAGCATCCGCGCAGGCACCGCAGCTCACGCAGGCAGACGTGATTTTGTAAGCCATGGGAAGCACCTCCATTCGATTTGTGCATTCATTGTACCATACAATTTGGAAAAAGCAAGAGGGGGGCGCGAGATTCCCCGAGGATTTTTTGATTTTCTTCTCTCCGCCCTCCCGCTCTGCGCTGTTCACAGTTTCTTTTCAATTTGGTCAAAGAAAGTCAAAAAATAACTCTTGACATTTGGGAAGACCGTGGTATACTGTCCTCAGACAATAGATCAAAGAAAGTCAAAGTCAAAAATGCCTACAAGGAGATGGTGGCCCGTGGGAATTTCAGATCTGATTGCCAGCTTTCTGCAGGAGAGTCTGGCCGAGGCGGAGGACGGTGTGCTGGAGGTCCAGCGCAGCGACCTGGCCCAGCGGTTCAACTGTGTGCCCAGCCAGATCAACTATGTGATGAGCACCCGGTTCTCGCCGGAGCGGGGCTACATTGTGGAGAGCCGCCGGGGGGGCAACGGGTACATCCGGATCACCCGGGTGCAGGTGGACCGGCAGACGTTGCTGATGCACGTCATCAACTCCCTGGGCAGACAGGTGGATCTGCCCTCGGCCCGGGCGATTCTCAGCAACCTGGTGCAGTCCGGGGCACTGGAGGAATCCGTGGGCCAGGCGCTGCTGGCGGCCCTGGGGGACAAGGCGCTGAACGCGGTGCCCCGGGAGCTGCGGGACCAGGTGCGGGCGGATCTGATGAAGCAGGTGCTGATCCTTCAGGTTTAGAAGAAAAAAGTTTCGATCAAACCTTTACAAAGGTTTGCGGGGTGCGGGGGCAGAGCCCCTGCGGTTCGGAGCGGCGGCCGTAGGCCGCGCCGCATGAAACCAGTCAAATGTCATACAATAAAAATGAAAATATTAGGAGGAACCCATTATGAAATGCGAACATTGCGGCAACAATGAAGTCACCTTTGTTTACCGGAGCAACATCAACGGCCAGATCGAGGAGAAGCACCTGTGCGCCGACTGCGCCGAGAAGCTGGGCTACACCCAGCGCCTGGCGGCGCAGAACCGCTCCATGATGCAAAATTTCTTCGGCCGGAACAGCCTCTTCGGCGGCGGCTTCCTGGACGACTTCTTCACCCCCATCCCCACCCTCATGGGCCGGATGCTGGAGAACCCCTTCGACGATTTCTTCGCCGAGATGCCCGCCCTGGGGGCCGCCCCGGCGGAGCAGAAGGAGCCGGCTGAGGAGCACGCCGACAAGCCCGAGGAGAACCGCTTCTCCCGCCTGCGGCAGGCAAACGCGCTGCGGATGGAGATGAAAAAGGCCATCCGCCAGGAGAACTTTGAGCGGGCCGCGGAGATCCGGGACCAGCTCCGCCAGATGGAGGCCGAGCACAAAGCCTGACCCTCCCCAAACCGACCAAAAAGAAAGGAATTCGTAAAATTATGAGTGAGCATAGATTTTCCCCCAAGGCCGAGGAGGCCCTGCGGCTGAGCCAGGAGGCCGCGGGAGAGCTGGGACACGGATATGTGGGCACAGAGCACCTGCTGCTGGGACTGATGCGGGAGGAGGACGGCGCCGCCCATACCGTCCTGGCAGAGGCGGGCCTCACCGATGAGATGCTGGTGGAGATTCTCCGAACCAGCGTGGGGGCGGGGCTCCCCGGCGGCAATCCCGCCCAGGGCCTCACCCCCCGGGCCCGCCGGGTGGTGGAGATCGCCATGGAGGACTCCGTCCGGGGCGGCAGCGGCTATATCGGCACGGAGCACCTGCTGGCAGGCCTCCTGCGGGAGGGCAACAACATGGCCGTCCGGATTCTGCGGACCGCCGGCGTGGACGCCCGGCAGCTGTACACCGCCCTGATGAAAAAACTCAACGAGAAGCCCCGGAGCCGGGCCGGAGACAGCCGCGGCGGCAGCGGCGCCGCCCCCCGGGAGGAGGGCGGCAAGGCCAAGACCCTGCGGGAATTCACCCGGGATCTCACCGCCGACGCCAGAAACGGCAAGCTGGACCCGGTCATCGGCCGGGACAGCGAGATTCAGCGGGTGATCCAGATCCTCTCCCGCCGCACCAAGAACAACCCCTGCCTCATCG